>CAYIFB010000010.1:0-50605 GCA_964362665.1 uncultured Gammaproteobacteria bacterium
CTGCAGCAATACCTACCCCATAAAGAAAGAGAAGCTATATTCCAAAGTTACCCTGCTATAAGGACTACCTATGAGAGGGTGAGGGGGAGGGTGAAAGGTATGGAAATCAAAGTCATCGATGTAGGAGTTCTGGTAGAAGAGGGTTTTCCGAAAGGACAGCTTGAACTTGATCAAATCATGGAAGTCATGCTAGCTGGCGAGGGTAGTAAGCCTTTTCAATTGCCAAAAAATCTGACTACTCTTCGTGACGAGCAAAAAAATGGTTTGACATTAGGCAGATTGTTAGAACAGGTTCAAAATGTAGCTGATCTGCGGGTTTTGGCTTACAACGGACAGATCAGTGTTTACGCTCTGCGCGTTCCACATCCTGAGGCGGCATATTTGAAAGAGTATTTTAACTTGCCTGATGCTTATTTGAATCTTGTGATTGCGGTAGGCCCCCACTGTGCTCCTGTAGTTCTGAAAGACAGCAGTCTGACTGAGGGTTATGCCCCGAATGAACCCCGGCCTGAAAAATATGAAGATGGTCATTATCATAATTATTTCGATGAGCTGGATCCCAATTCAATGATAGATCGATTTAGAGAATATTACCCTGTCCCCGCAGATCAATCAGGAATTTTTTGCGGTTTAAATGATGAAAAAAATAATTCATCTGCAGGCCATTTTTGGTTTATATCCAATTCAGGTGAACGCAACTCCAGTCCCAGATGCGATTGGATCAATATCGGTGAATCCGGCAGGCTGCCATCCGGAGAAATGGTCTTTGTAATTCACGATAATACTCTTGGTTATGATCGTTGTATGACATTCGATAATCAAATGCATCGATTTGTTGAAATTCCAGATTCCAGGGCAGAATCAGTTAATTTTTATCATTTGGAAAACGAACTTGGTTTTATTTACAAAAGGAATTATGGTCAGGACGGTGAACTTGATATCAGAGATAGACAAGGTAAGTCAACAAAGTTTCGCTTGCATCCGGGTTTGAGAATAAATTGGTTTGATGGTGCTAATACGGGTAGAGACTTTGTTAGTTTTAATATTTCTTCTGACTCTCATAATAAATTTCCAACTGAAATCGATAATACTCCCGATAGAATTCTCATAATGAAAAGTGGTAATGAGTTGGTCGCCGGTTATGCTTTACGTGGAGATGTTAGCAAACTGGAATCAGATGAGAGAGTTTTAAAATATGATTCTCAAACAAATTTCATACTATCTACTCTGGCTGATCCTTATAGTCTGGAGAGTGTTTTAACAATATTAACATATGAACGACCTACGTCTGAAAATAACGGGAACATAGGTATGTGGATCAGACGGGAACCTGTAATCACCGATTCTCCACTTCGTCAAGCAAAAATATTTGATTTAATGCCAATCATATACCGTCAAATGACTGCGCTTCCAGATGTCCTAGCGACCCTCCCTGTACAGCCAGATAATTCTACCCTTACCCACCCAACGCGAAAAATAGATAATTTACATTCGCAAGTTAGCAGTATTCTTACTCCACTTTTGGAATTAAGTCCGGAAAGAGCAAGAGAATCTGCAAAGTATTATGAATATCAGGGGTTAAAACCGGCATTTACTCGGGTGATAGAAGCTAATATGGCACAGCTTCGGGAAAGATTGAGGCAATTGGGTGAGAAAGGAGCAATACGATCAGATGAAGCCAAAGAATTTACCGCAAGACTTACTCTTTTAAATGGAATACTTCAGGGATTGCCCGAGTAATCCTTGCAGACCTTGCAGGGTGACACCCTTAAAGGTGCCTTAGCTAACTAACGTAATTATCTTAGAGGAACGTCTACGATTTTAATTATATGCCCTTCTATATTATGCATTGCCTCAGCCTGCCTTGAAGCTTGAAAAATAGCATTATGGGTAGCAAAGGGGGTTCCTTCCCAATCGCAAGTGTCACATACAGCCTGAGCACCTATTCTCGGCCTTGGATCT
Source organism: uncultured Gammaproteobacteria bacterium (assembly GCA_964362665.1). Lineage (GTDB taxonomy): Bacteria > Patescibacteriota > Microgenomatia > 2-02-FULL-39-11 > 2-02-FULL-39-11 > 2-02-FULL-40-13. The sequence continues at coordinate 1,963 of CAYIFB010000010.1, forward strand.
AGATCATAAGGATCAATGCGTCCTTCAGGTCTGGCGTCAGGTCTTAGATTAGTCATATGAAAATTATAGCAAAAATGCGTGTCAGGACGCAAATTTTCCCGTAACCTCTCTACCCTTTCTTCCCCCTTCGTGATAAAATAATACCCTCTAATCCCATCATATGCTTAACTTTTTTCGTAAATTATCCCGAACCCGCAAAATATTTTTGTTTGGCGTAGTCGTGGTAATTGCGATCATTATTTACGGAAACCTCAATAAGAAAAAAGCCGTTGTTCTAACTGCTGCAGTCAAACGCGGAAATCTCGAGCAGGTCTTGACCATCCCCGGCACGATTGAGGCAGAAGAAAAAGCTGTTCTCAAATTCCAGACTTCAGGCCGACTCTCCTGGGTCGGAGTCAAAGAAGGAGATTATGTCAAAAAGTATCAATCTATTGCTTCTCTGGATCAATCTGACCTCAAAAAAACCCTCCAGAAAAAGTTAAATGACTACCTGACCAACCGCTGGACTTTTGACCAGACGACAAAAGATGATTACAAAGATAAAGCTTTGACCGACACGATTACCAGACTTAAAGACAAAGCCCAGTTTTCCCTCAATAATGCGGTCCTGGATGTCGAACTGCAGGATATTACGGTCAGGTACGCCAACCTCTGGACCCCGATTGAAGGATTTATAACCAAAGCTGACCCAAAGTATGCAGGTATCAACATCACCTCAACTACAGCTGAATATGACGTCGTAAATCCCAATTCGGTCTATTTCAGCGCCAATGCTGACCAGACTGAGGTCACTAAGCTGAAAGAAGGTGCCGCCGGCCAACTGGTTCTTGATCCTTTTCCTGATGAAAAAATAGAAGGCGCTGTCAAAAACATCTCTTTTACCCCCAAACTCGGAGAGTCAGGCACAGTTTATGAGGTGAAATTCTTTTTTGACAAAGATAATTCCGGTTACCGCTTCAGGCTTGGCATGACCGGCGATCTTTCTTTTGTGACAGCAAAAAAAGATGATGTTTTATATCTTCCGATACGTTTTGTACTGGAAAAAGATAATAAAAATTATGTGACTCTCCTCAAAAATGGCAAGAAAATACAGACGAATGTGGAAACAGGCCTCGAAACGGATGACAATATTGAAATTTTGTCAGGTGTAAATGAAGGTGAAGTGGTTACAGAATAATCTATGATTTCTCTCAAAAACGTCTCCAAACAGTACACGCTCTCAGACGAGGTCTTTTTTGCCCTGAAAAATGTCAGCCTGAATATTGACGAAGGGGAATTTACTGGTATTGTCGGCCCGTCAGGGTGCGGCAAATCCACTCTCATGCATCTTATCGGACTTCTCGACCAGCCGACAAACGGACAAGTCAAAATCCTCGGCCGGGACGTCTCTACCATCAAAGATGACGAACGGTCGAAAATGAGAAACCAAGTCATCGGCTTTATCTTCCAGCAGTTTAACCTCCTCAACAAACTGACGATTTTGGAAAATGTACTCCTTCCCACCATCTATAACCGACAAAAAAACGGCATTGATTATCAGGATAAAGCACTATTGCTTCTCCGGAGGTTTGGGATAGAAAAACAGATTTACTCCTACCCCAATAAAATTTCCGGCGGACAGCAGCAGAGGGTTGCCATCGCCCGGGCCCTCATCAACAACCCTAAAATAATTTTAGCCGATGAACCCACCGGCAATCTCGACAGCCAGTCGGGAAAAATAATTTTGGATCTTCTGCATGATCTGAATATTAAAGATAAAATTACAGTCATTATCGTGACTCATGATAAAGATATTGCCAAAAAAACCAAAAGACAGATACGATTGAAAGACGGAGAAATCGTATGACCTACTTTTACTTTATCTTAAAATCGGCGCTCGAAGATTTTAGGCGCAACAAAGTCAGGACGCTTCTCACCTCTTTGGGAATCCTGATTGGCGTCTCCTCAGTCGTACTTCTCATGGCATTTGGCCTCGGCCTGAAAAAATACATAACCGACCAGTTTGAATCTCTTGGAGCCAATCTTCTGATTGTCTTTCCGGGCAAGCTCATCCAGAACGGCCAATTCCGGCAGGGTCCGGGAAGTTTTGGAGGCAAGCGTTTTGATGAAAAAGACGCACTCAAACTTCAGAAAATCAAAACTGCACTTTTTATCGTGCCTGCTTTTACCAAAACTGTGGAAATCAAAGGAGGCAACAATACTGAAACCGCTGATATTTATGCTACGACAAGCGACGTCTTCATCATCCGTAACCTTGAGATAGATCTTGGAAGTTATTTCACAGCTACAGACAATGAAAAAAGAAGCAAATACGCAGTTTTGGGGCCTAAAATCGCCGAGAAACTCTTCGGTACCAAAGAAGCGGCCCTTGACCGCAGTGTCAAGATCGAAAATCAGGGCTTTAAAGTGATCGGGGTCTTGAAATCCAAAGGCGGGGGCGGATTTGGAGGGCCGGATCTTGATTCTTTCGCCTATATTCCTTATAAAACATCTTACTCATTTAACCCTGATAAGAAATTCATTGCCATCAACATCAAAGTCGATAAACAGGAAAATATCGCTCCCACCAAGGAGCAGGTAAAAAAAATTATGCTGACCCGCTATACTGAAGATGATTTTTCAGTCATTGAATCAACTGAAATTTTAAACGCCGTCTCTTCGATCTTTGCCATCATGAATGCGGTCTTGGTCGCTATCGCCGCCATCTCTTTGATTGTCGGAGGAGTAGGTATTATGAATATCATGTTTGTGTCGGTAGTCGAACGCACCAAAGAAATCGGTATCAGACGATCCGTCGGGGCGACACAGAGTGACATTTTATACCAGTTTCTCATCGAATCGGTCATACTTTCTCTGGTTGGAGGTTTCCTCGGACTTCTGATTTCCTATCTGGTAGTTTTACTGGTGCAAAGGTTTTTCCCGGCCTATATCAATCTTCAATCAATATTAATAGCCCTTGGAGTCTCATCTTTAATAGGAATTGTTTTCGGTGTCTTTCCCGCCCGCAAAGCCTCCCAGCTTTCCCCGATTGACGCTATCAGGTATGAGTAACCCTTGCAAGGTTGATCCTTTAAAGGTATAATAAATTTATGCCATGTAAAAATACCATTAAGACATACGTCAAAGACGGTATATATCACATCTATAATCGTGGGGTTGATAAGAGAAATATATTTCTGGATCACCAGGACTATAAAGTGTTCCTTCGATTTCTCAAAGAGGCTTTATCTCCTCCACTTGATTTAAAAGTTAAAGCTATTACCGTATCCTTGAAAGGATCAACCTTTAAAGGTATACCTAGACAACCTAAAAACATGCAAAAAAAAATCCAATTACTATGCTATTGTCTTATGCCTAATCATTTTCATTTACTCATAAAACAAAAGACTGAGCGAGCAATTAAAGAATTTATGCATTCGATTACTACCAGATATTCTATATATTTCAATAAAAAAAATGATAGAGTCGGCAGTCTTTTTCAAGGAATATATAAAGCAGTTTTAATTGAAAAAGAAGCATATTTGCTCCATCTATCAAGATATATCCATAGAAATCCTATTAAATTTACTGAGGCTATATCCTCTACTTATTCTTCATACGCGGATTACCTAAAGTTACGTAATACAAAATGGATTAATACAGATTTACTTCTTTCTTTTTTTAAAACTAATCATAATGAATTGATAAGTATTCCAAAAAATATTAATTCATATAAGAATTTTGTGGAATTTGATAATAATAATGATCAAAATATGTTGGGCCGATTAATAATCGAAGACACTCGATAAACACCCTTCAAAGGATCAACCTTTAAAGGGTATACAAATATGAAACTTATTGCTGAATGGATTGTGAGGGCGCTGGTACTTCTGGTGACTGCCTACCTGGTGCCGGGGTTTAGAATTGAATCAGTTTCCACCGCGTTAATGGTAGCTCTGGTTTTAGGAATTTTGAATCTTCTGATTAAGCCTCTTTTAATTATCCTTACTCTTCCCCTGACTATTCTTACTCTTGGTCTTTTTACCTTTGTCGTCAATGCGATACTGCTTTTGATCGCCTCAAGTCTGGTCCGCGGTTTTCATGTCGACTCCCTTTTCACAGCCATTATCGCCTCTATCGTCATCTCCATCGTCTCGGCAATCATCTCATCGATTACCCGTTAATCCCCACCTTGCAGGGTTCAACCCTGAAAGGTATAAAGTTAAATCTTCTCATACTTGCATAACACGTGATCATTACTTTTCAAGGAAGTTCCACCTGATGGTACATTTTGTCCATTTAAATAACATTTCCATTTGCGACTTAGTGTGTTAGCGTATGTTCCTATTGCTAAAAGTTCATCACTTGAATCAAATGATACTACCTCCGACGGATGCATAGGAAATTTCATCATAATATCAAGCTGATAAGCGACGCCATATTTTTTTAAATAACCAGAAATCGTTTTTTCTACCGGATTAATAATATCTTGTAAAGCTTCATACTTCTTCCCATCATTAAAATCGACAACAAATTTTACATTTTCAAGTGTGTCAGGAGGCAAAACAACATCATGGCGTAAACTTACTTCATTATATTTTGAATAGGCAATCATTACACCTACACCTACAATAAGAATAAATACAATGAGAAGAACTAACCAATATTTTTTAACCATACTTGAATGAAATAATTTTACTACATCCTCTCCACGGTTTCGATTCCCAATAGATATAACCCTTCTTTGATGATTTGGGCTGTTGCTATTGTCAAAAACAACCTAAACTCACGCGATCCCTCTGATTCCAAGATTTTATGCTTGCCGTAAAAAAGATTATATCTTTGCGCCAGATCAAAAAGATAACTGCAAATAAGATTAGGAGAAAGGTTCAGCACCGCATCGTTCACCATTTCCTCAAAGCGGTAAAAGGTACGAAGAAGAGAGAGTTCTTCTACGTTAGGTTTCGGGTTGTAGGTTTCAGGTTTCAGATTAGCAAATTCCTGACCCCTGACACCTGACAACTGATCTGCTTTTCTTAACACACTCCTGCATCTAGCATACGTATAAAGCAGATACGGCCCACTATCTCCATCAAAAGCCACTGATTCTTCCAGATCAAAGGCAATATCCATTCGGGGACCGACTTTCAGCATGGTATATTTCACGGCGGCGACTGCTGTTTTTTCCGCAATCTCTTCCTGATCTTCTTTGCTATAGTTTGATGTATTATGTTCTAGTATTTCGAGTATTCTTTTCTTTGCTTCGTCCAGAAGCCAATCAGCCGTAATCACCTGGCCGGTTCTGGAGGAAATCTTGCCGGTCTTGAGATTCACCATCCCGTATGGCAAATGATACTGTTTCCCCTTTTGAACGGGATGAACCATTTCTACCGCCTTGAAAGCGATCTCAAAAAAATTGATCTGCTCGTTCGCTACCACATGAATATCAAGATCAAAGGGAAAGGTTTTGTATTCCATCTCTTCCAAAGCTATTTCTTTTCCTTCGTAGGTAGCGTAATCTTCACGGGTGACAAAAACGCAGTTATTGAGGCCATATTTCTCCCCTGGGAAATAGATGGAACCGTCTTTATCCTCTATAAAAATCCCTTTTCTGATCTCATCTCTGACTCTATCCCGGCCTATTTTCTCCACTTCGCTTTCAAAAAACAGCCTGTCGAAACGGCTTCCCAATCTTTTATATATTGTGTCAAAGTATTCCAGACTCCATCCGCGGGTTACTTCCCAATGCTCTACTTGATACGGATTGTTATAGATTGATTTATTTAATTCCATGATTTCCTTCTTCGTTTCTTCTTTTTCATATTCTTTACTTCCCAACGCATATCCTTCCCCTAAAAACTTGGCTTTCTCCTGTGGAGGTTTCGTCTCCATATCTTTTATCTTTAATCTTTGATCTTTTAACTTTTGTCTCACTCCCCATATGGCTTTTGCCACATGAAGACCAACATCTCCTTCATAATTGGCCCGAAAAACTACCGAACCGGCACGTCCCAACAATCTAACCAAAGACTCTCCCAAACTGATATTCCTCAAGTGCCCTATGTGAAACTCCTTATGGGTGTTGGGATGTGCAAATTCCACCATGATTTTAGTACCGTTTAAAATTGATGGCTCTTCTAAACTAGTGGTTTGGGTTGTTATGACGCTCTCTTTATTCTTTAGCAGTCTATCGGTTTGAGTGATAAGAAAAATCTCGGTAATCCATAAATTAATAAATCCCGAACCGGCTATATCACATTTCTCCAGGACGTCTGACACCTTGAAATCATCAGTCTTTGTACCATTTCTCCAAGATATGGGTGTAATATTTTGATGTGACTTGATCATGTCATTGATTTCATCGCATATGGACTGTGCTATCGCGCTAGGTGTCTGTTTAAGTTTGGAGGCAAGCATTAAGGCCACGTTTGTTGAGTAGTCCCCATAGTCTTCATGGGCCGGGTGACTAAGTATAATCCTATAGTCGACATCACCGACATTTTTCGACTTCAAGACTTTTGATACGGTAAGATCCAGTACTTTTTGAAGCTGAACCTCGAGCTTTGTCATGCTCTCACCCGAAATCAGTTTTTTTAGAGGATTTTCATTCATCTTGCCCAAATATTAACACAATAATTATAATTGGTACAGATCAACATTTTATTGAAATAAGTCACTGTGCGTATCCCTGTATAACTTTGAGATATATTGCAACTGATTGATATACTTTATCGGTTTCTACAAATTCATCCGGCTTATGAATCGTATTTTTATTGCCCGGGCCAAAGCAGATTGCAGGAATATTGCCTGCCTGAAAAACACAGATATCATTGGAACCGGGTGAAATTTTGATTTCTATTCCCGGCACAAGCTGTTGCAATAATCCGACTATTTTAGTTTTAGCTGATGCTAAGCCATAAGGCGCTGGATTACATACGAATTCTATCTTGCTATTTCCTCCCAGTTCTTTTTGCAGTAAAGGAATTACGTCATTGTGTAAAGCCGGGGTCGTCCTGATATCCCAAGTCGAAGAACAGCCGGCGGGTACTTTATTTACTGAAGATGAACCGCTTTGGAGGCCTGTCAGGCAAAAAGATGGCTTTCCCAAAACCGCATCTTTATATTTTTCCGCCCATTTTTTAGCCATTTTCTTAATTGTTCCGATGACTTGAATTTGATTATAAATTGCGTGTTGCCTGATTTTTTCCGGTTGCGCACCGTGTCCTGCGTCTCCAAAAGTCGTCACTTTAATAAACATATTTCCCCTATGGCCAATTTCGATCGACGAGAGGTTTGTCGGCTCTCCTATGATTGCAGACGCCTCACGATAATGTCCTTGGTGCTTGTTTTGAAAATATTTTACGAACGCTTTGCTTCCGGATCCGTCTGTCTCTTCACAGGTGACAAAGACTATAAAAACATCAATTGAAGGTGGAAACTCCTTCAGTTGTAAGGCTACATTAAGGAAAGCTGCAATCGAAGCTTTGTCATCGCTCGCACCCAGGCCAAATAACTTCCCATCACGAATAACACCGGCTTTTTCCGACCAATGACTTAATTTCCCGGGTTCAACCGTATCCATATGGGCATTGAGGATCAGAGCCTTTGAACCGTATCCTGTAAACTTTATCACTACATTCCCTTCCTGCGTCACCACCGGCAAACCGTGTTTTTTGGCCCACTGCCCGATAAAGGCGGCCAACTTTTCTTCATGGCCTGAAAAAGAAGGAATACGAATCAGTTTTTGTAAGAGTTCAATGCTTTTCATATATTTTCGAGTTTCGCATTATTCTATTTCGGGTCCTGCCGCTCGCGTATCCCATACTTCGATACATCTACGTATAGGACCCCTCGCTCGCGTCACCCGTTTAATAATTAGTGTGTGCGAAACTCGTTTATCTCCTTCCCGGTCTTCTCTTTAGCTGATTTGATTTTCAACCACGCTGCCTTTATCCAATTAGCATAAGAATTCAACTCTTTCTTTCTCTCCCTGACAATTTTCTCCATAACCTGTTTTGAAGCTCCGCCAATATGCTTTCTTTTCATGACAGCTTCTAAGGGATTTAACACCATCTTTAATTCACCCTCAGTGAGATTTAATTCTTTTAGCTCTTGGGCGGAAAGATCGGCCAAAGATTTTTTATTGAAAATTTTATCCCTCACCAACTCCCCTACCAATTTATAAACCTTTCTATAAGGCAAACCTTTCTTTTGAGCAAGATAATCTGCTAAATCTGTTGATAAGGAATAGTTTTGTAAAACGGCCTGGTACATTTTTTCCTTGTTCACCTCCATCGTTTTTAAAACCTGCGTCAATGACTCCAGAGCCATTCCCACTTTGGAAAAACCTGACTCAACATATTCTTTCACCTCCCTGGTATCTCTGTTATAACCCATCGGGAGGCCCGCAAGAAGATTACCTGCAATTGAATCATAGCCGATGATTTGTGGCGCGGTGCTTCTAAGAAGCTCCAGAACATCCGGATTTTTCTTCTGGGGCATGATTGATGATCCGGTAACAGCTCCCATCTGTTTAGCTGTCGAATCTCCAAGTGAAATATAGCCAAATTCAAAGGTCGTAAAAAGTAATAGATCTGCGGCAATTTTACTGATGACAATGGCAATATCTTTAAGACAGTCTAAATATGCCAGTTGAGGAAATCCGCGGGATGAAATCGCCTCCTGCGGAATTTCCCAAACACCCTCAAAACCCAGAAGATCTGCGGTGTAACTTCTGTCTATCGACCACGAAGTCCCATAAGATTCCACTGCCCCCAAAGGACATAGATTATACTTCTGATAAATATATTTTAATGTATCAAAACATCTGGTAAACATATCAAAATAGGCCATATTCCACTGGCCAAGCGTGGTTGGTTTGGCAGGCTGCATGTGGGTGTAGCCCGGCATGACGGTAAGAAGATGTTTTTCTGACAGTCCAAGAAGTGTCTTTAGCAACATAAACAGGCTATCAGCAAGATTTAATTCTTTCTCACGAAGGTAAAGCATTTCCGCCGTCATTACCTGGTCATTACGGCTGCGGGCGGTATGCATAAAATATCCTTCATGGCCTATTTTTTCGATAACTTTAGCCTCAATCGTCAAATGGAGACCGCGGTCTGGATCGATTTTGAATTTTCCCGTCTGCAATTCTTTGTCTATTTCAGAAATTGCGGCAAGAATATTTTTGGCTATTTTTTTCTCTATTATTTTCTGCTTTAAGAGCATCAAAACATGGACCTTTGTGGCCCAAAGGTCATAGACCGCTATATTCATATCCAATGTCTGTTGGATTTTTGAAACAATAAATTCATTAGTTTTCATAAAATATCCTTTCTTCCTAAAAGATATGACAAAATAGCCATTTGCGCCCACAACCTGTTTTCCGCCTGATTAATAACAATTGATTTAACGCCGTCAATCACCTCATCAGTAACTTCAACATTGCGTCTTACAGGCAGACAATGCATAAAATAGGCATGATCGGTCATGTCCATCTTCTGTTGATCGACTATCCAATTTTTGAGTCCCCTTTTTAACTTTTGCTCCTCTTTCCAATTCCCGTAATATTTGAGAGCTCCCCAGCTTTTGGCACAAATCACATGGGCGTCTTTCATCGCATCTTCCATGGAATTGAGAATTTTTATTGATCCCCCGCTTTGCTTGGCTCTTAGCTTCATGGAGTTAATTATTTGCGGGTCAAGTTCCCATTCCACAGGATGTGCAACCACGACTTCCATCCCCAAATCACAGGCTGATAAAATCTCAGAATTCGGAGTCGCCATAGGTAAAGCTTTCGGATGATAAACCCAGGTAAGGACATATTTTTTGCCTTTGGGATTGCCCAATTTTTCTTTTATGGTCATGGCGTCTCCCAAACCCTGGCAGGGGTGATAGACATTTGATTCCATATTTATGACAGGAACACTAGCATATTTCATAAAAGACTTGATAACTTTATCGGTTTTCAACTCATCCCAGGATGGAACCTCAGCACTTTCTTTTGTAGAAGTAATTAATTCACTGCTTCTCACCGCAACCGCGTCACAATAGCGTGATAAAACTTGCGCTGCTTCTTTAACGTGTTCTATTGTCCCCTGATCCATAACTGCATTCTCTTCAAACTCAAAGGAATATGCGCCGTCTTTTATCGGCAAATCTATCGTCAATCCGCCTAATTTCTGCATCGCCACGCTAAAAGAAACCCTGGTACGCATGGACGGGTTGAAAAACAGCATGGCTAAACTTTTCCCGCTTAATTTCTTGGTAATTTCACCATTTTTCATTTTTAAAGCCATGTCAATCAAGGCGAAAATTTCTTCGCCTGTAAAATCTGCCGTATTATAAAAGTGTTTCAGAGTCATCATGCTATTTTTTATTAAATATTTTATGTTGCAGTATGTCTAAAGTCTTTAAAATCTCATGCTGGTTGCTTTCTGCCGGAATTTGAAAATATTTATTGATGAGATTGACCCCGATCTTGCTGTTGGCAACAGGCCCTGTGATAAGGTCTACTTTAATCCCCCACTTGGCTAAGATTTGAATAGTTCCGGCTATCCCCGCCAGGTCATTGGCAGCCAGAATTACGGCTGTAATTTGGGAATTAAATTTATCATTCTGCAGAATATCTGCCACATGGTATTCACCCAAAACCGCATCGCCAAACTCCACCATAATACAATCAGGATTATGGGTATTGGCAAGTGTAACCAGTTTAAGAGCTGAATCCACCACCTCATCGCTATTGCCGTTGCAGGTCGAGGGCAATCCCATATCCACAAAATCATAGATACTCTTCACTCCCGCGTCTTTGAGTTTCATCAAATCCTGCGAGAAGGCTACTCCCGTCACCTTTACCCCTGCCACATTTTTTCCGGATAGACTGAAATTATGCCCTATTTTACAGGCCATGGTGGTTTTGCCGGAGTCCATCCTCGTTCCCAAAAAAATTATTAAGGGAGCCTGTTTGAAAGTTTTATTTTGAACATTCAACTTATAATCTTTTAAATTCAAGGGAGTTTTGTTTGCGCCGGTAATACTGCCCAAAACGTTCACTTTCATCGGCCTGCCCCAGGATTCAAAAACTCCGGAAATCTCTCCCACCACTCCGCTCTCACAGAGAAGATACAGCTCGTCGCCGACTTCCACTTTTTTCGGGACAACGCCTGCAAATTCGGTCAGGGCTTTCCTGAAGCCTAAAACTGCGGGAAATCTGTCTTTGTTCCAGAGTTTCCCGAGTTTTCCGCCTACATAATCAACCACGTTGAGCTTACCTTCATCCGTTCCGGCTTCAACCATGATAATAGTTCCCTCTTTGGCTGGAATTTTAGCGGAAATATTGACAAAACTTCCCAGAGGGACGTTTTTAAGGACTGATGGAATTTTATCAATTTGCATTTTCATATTAACTCCCCTTTTTGTACCTGATTAACCAGTCTCGTTTCGACTCCGTAAATCTTAGAGAATCCTTCGGCTTCATTTCCTGTCCAGAGTGAATTTTTTTCTCCGTAAATTGCAACTTTCGGATCAAGAAGCGAGTATAAACTTTTTACTCCCTCGATAATGATGTTTCCCTTGAATAATTTCACTCTTACCTCGCCCGTGACATATTTTTGACTGCTTTCGATCATCGCTTCGATATCCCCGGCCAAAGGATCAAAATACTTTGCCTCATGCAGTAAATTTCCGTAAACCTCAGCCAGCATATTTTTCCAGAACAACTGGTCTTTGGTCAGAACCAGCTTTTCCAACTCCTGATGAGCTTTAATTAGGATTAAAATAGCAGGTGAGAAAAAGGCCACACGGCCTTTGATGCCTAAAATCGTCGTCCCCAGATGGATCCCTTTACCTACGCCGTGCTTTCCGCCGAGCAAGGCTAATTTTTCAATTATTTTTAAGCCGTTTAATTTCATATCATTGAGCGCTGTTGGAAATCCCTTATTAAATTGAACGGTTAATATTTCTGCCTTGTCAGGTGTTTGGCTGATTGGCGCAATCCCTTCGTAAACCTCGTCCGGAGGAGTTTCCCAGGAATTTTTGGTTTCTTTTCCACCGATGGTCGTGCCTAACATTCCCTTATTGACGGAATAAGACTTGGTCTTTTCTGAAACCTTAATACCATGTTTTTTTAAGAATTTTATTTCGTCATTTCTTTGGATCGATAATTCACGGATCGGCGCAATAATCTTTAATTTTGGCGAGAGCGTATTGATCGTGACATCAAACCTGACCTGGTCGTTTCCGGCTCCTGTTGAGCCATGAGCAACATAACTTGCCTGCTCTTTTTCTGCTACCTCAACAAGTTTCTCTGCAATAATAATTCTTTCCGGTCCTGCGCAAAGCGGATAAACGCCGCCGCGCAGAATATTGCCTTTGATGATAAAGGTCACTATTTTTTCGTAGAATTCCTTTTTGGCATTCAGTAATAAATGCTTATATACCTTCAATTCACCAGCCCTGATTTTAATTTGTTTTATTTCTTCCTTGCTGAATCCTCCAGTATCAACTGTAAGGGTAATCACCTCAAACCCCTGTTTTTTTAGCCACAAAACGCAAAAGCTTGTGTCCAAGCCTCCAGAAAACGCCAGAATTATTTTCTTATTTTTTTTCATAAAAAAACTCCCGTCTCTAATCCCGATACAATCAGGACTAAGGACGGGAGTTCGAAAACTCCGTGGTGCCACCTTAATTTAGAAAAGCTATGAAAAATCCCCCGTATATGCCTTGACGGAAGGAAGCTTTTCCCTTATTTATGAACCTACTTGCCTTGCGGCTTTCTTCGGTTCTGGCTCGGAAAGCTCGTTCCCCTTCGATAAATTCTCCAGGTACTATTCTTTCTTCAACGCCATATTTACTTGTAAAAGTAGTATATCACGGGTGTCAAGTCCTTATTCCCAATTATATTATTTCTCTCCTGATGATATTCTATCTCTAATTCCCATTCTTAATAATAAGTGTTGTTGATTATAATTGTATAATCCTCCCTTGGGAATAATAACCCCTCTTGTAATAGCATCTTCAATATCTGGCAATCCTACAAGGGCTTCATTGATAGCGGGATCAACCATCAAGATGGATATTTTGTAAGCGATGCTACTTAAGGACTTTAAATCATGTACCGCGCTTAAATCAAATAATTCGAAGGTCTTCCCTGCGCCTGCTGAAATATCTCCATAATCACGCTGTATTATTTCAAGAAGTAGTTGAATTAATTGATTTGAGGCGATGAATCCTTGAAGTTTATCTGTGTTTAATTGACCGTTTTTCAGTATAAATTCTTTTCCATCATAGTCCATCTCAACAGCATAAGTATTTTCAACCTCTTTCATTATTAATTTCATAAAATGTGCATGTACAGCAAACACATGTCCAAATTCTTGAGCTGCTGCTGAAGTTAAACTACCCTGGGCAAGGGCCATCTGAGCGAATCTTAATCGACCGGAATGCGTACGCACCATAATTGGTAGATTAGTGCTTGCAGCCCTGCTTCTAATAGTGGGTAAATGAGGATCGTAATCAAGATTCATTTCTAATAATTTTAACGGTTCAAGAAAATCTTGTTGTAAATCCAATCCCTGTTGCCGGCATAAATCACCGGCGCAGAGATCTACGAAGCGTCTCCTTGCTCTGGCAACTATCTGGCCTAATGATCGGTCATAATTTTCTCTTTTTCCTGCTTTTGCTCTTTGTATTAATTCCTCTATGGCGGCTGACTGACTGGCAAAATAACCCCTCATATCTGATGGAATTCTAGGGTGTCTACTTAAAACGTATGCTCCGAAATCTGTTGTAGCTGCTAACTGAACTGATGACAGAAGTAAGGGTATTGATAAATGAGTAGCAGCCTCCAATACGGGATCGTTATCGAATACTCCTATTTCTTGATGCCTCAATGTATCTAATGCGTGCATAACATCCAACACCTTACTTACCAGCGGAACCTCGTCTCTTTTCATAATCCCCATTGCTTCGCTTACTCCCTCTGGTGTAGGAGGAGAAAAAAAAGTAAATAAACCTGGCCTTTTAGTAGTTAAGGCATCTAATTCTCCTGGTAAGATTAATCCTGCTGATTCAATCATATTTATTTTGAATTAAAAGGCTAAAGTGCTTGGGGAGGATAAAATTGGATAGGTTCATCTCCTTCTTTTTCTCTAAAAATAAGAGTCTGCTCTTATTAATACCTCATATTTTACCTCATATGTCAATATTTTGTGCTTTGCGGCAGTTGATGTGAAGTTTTAAGGGATGAAAAAACTTGGAATTTTACTGCCCTGCGGGGATGTCTTGTGTGACTGGGGCGGTTGTTGGAATAACTTAACCTTCCAGGTTAAACAGCTTCGAATATCCTCTTGACTTAGGATTATAGACGTGTCAGTATGGTATTATGCCTTCCAAACGATTTGTAGTTTTTGCCAACGATCAGTTTTATCATGTATTCAATCGCGGTGTAGAACGAAGAACTATCTTTACGAATAAACGCGAATACCAGCGAATGACTGATACTCTTTGGTATTACCGGCATACTCACCTTCCCATCACGCTTTCTGCCTATTTCGCGCTTGGGATTGATGCAAGAGAGGTGATGTCCGCAAAACTCAATCGTGATACCGAGCATTTCGTTTCCATCCTTGCTTCGTGCCTTATGCCTAACCATTTCCATTTACTTATTCGTCAACAGAAAGAATATGGCGTCCAGAAATTTATGGCCAACATCCAGAATAGCTATACCAAATTCTTTAATACGAAGCACAAACGCGTTGGACCGCTTTTGCAGGGTACTTTTAAAGCTGTAAGAATAGAAACAGATGAGCAGCTGCTTCATGTGTCACGATATATCCACCTCAATCCAGTCACGTCGTTTCTCGTGCCGGATGAACAGCTTCTCTCATATTCATGGTCATCATTTCCTGCATATATGTCTCCAGGAAAGGATGTTATGTATGAAACTTCAACAATACTCGGCTTGATACAGAAACCATCGGCCTATATGGATTTTGTCACCGATCATATCGAATATGCAAAGACGCTTGGGAAGATAAAACACCTTATGATTGATGAAGAAACAGCGTAAAAGTAAGATGTTCAAACGTATTTAACCTGGAAGGTTATGATTTACGGCCCAAGTTGTAAGTCTTTCTGAAAATCCTCTCATTTGTCTATCAGGATCTAATTGACCTTGATCTAATATGTCTAAAGCAGTAGGAAATAGATAGGAAAGATGATTCACTACTTTAGCTAACCCTCCGAAAGCTTTGATTTGATACGCTAAAACTTCATCAGTTATTTTTATATCACCCGGATTTTCTTGCTTTAGAGCACCAGCTACCACAGGATCATCCGACAGAAAAGTCACCAGAAATGATGCGGCAAAGGCGCGTGCGCTTGAGTTAGGTGAACCGTCAGAGTCGGAAAACAGTTCTTTATCTATATCTTGAGGATTTTCTAAAGGAGACCCAAAACAAAGTTTACCGGCTACATCTTTTAATCTTTCAGGCAAACCGGCTTTAACTTCATCCAAACTGCTTGCTACAAAAGTATCTCTATGTCTTGTTCCATATTTTGATAACAATTCACTGGCTCGAGCTTCTATAGTTTCTAAATTTTTAGCTACCACATAACCATTGAGAAAGTCCTCTGGTAATTTTGCCAGAGTTTCAATAAATGCTGGTGAAAATCCATCTAAGTTGGCGGGATTAATTATTCCGGGATTTGGTGGTACAGGTGCTGATATTGGAGCTGAAGACAGAATCTTGATTCTCGATTTTGGACCTTCAGGAGTATCTGACATGTTAATATCATAACATAGCCGCGTTTTTTTGAAATAGTTATTAGATAAATTATATCGCTGATGCTTTTTACTGTCCTGCGGGGATGTCTTCTCTGACCGGGGCTGTGGTGGGTGAAGATGTTGAAGCTGTGCTGGGTTTTTGCAGTGAGGCGCCCTGGGTGGATACAGGTACTCTTTTTGGTTGAATTAAAGCCTCTTTAGTCGTAACTACAACTGCAACAGTGCTTTTGGCCGTGCCTGCCACTGCAGAAGTCGTATATTGTGCCTGATTATGCATGACCGGAACCAGTGCAAAGTAATAAGTTTTACCTGTTACAAGTTTTCCAATAGTGTAGTGGTCTGTTTTTCCAACATTCAAGGCTCCATATTCATATTTACCCATCGAATTTCCGTAGACGATGTGGTAATTGTCCGCATTTTCCCCCTGTTTCCAGTATAAAGTCACTTCCCCGTCTCTCGGACCTGACTTGGTCCACAAATCATACCTGGAACCCTGCTTGGGCTGCTGCATAGGAGTTGAGGTTTTTTGCCAGACTGCGGCTGGGGTTTTACCTACCATTTTAGGCGTAACTGCTACTGCTTTTTGGCTGCCAGCTCCTCCCATCGCCCATCCTGTAAATTCCACTGAAAATGGACTGGAAGAGCTATCGCGGGCTCCCGCTATGCGAAAATAATATTTCGTGCCCGGAGAGAGACTTTTAACCGTATATGATCTTGAGGCGGCGCCGCCAATATTATCTGCTCCATAAACATATTGGTTTGATTTAGTACCGTATGCAACCGCATATCTGTTGGCATAAGCAGCCTCTGACCAATAAATTGTCACTTCACCTTGACGGGGGCCGGATTTCGCCCAAACTTTGGCAGGTGCAGAGGGAGTTAATCCGCCGTTGTCTGCAGCTTCGATAGTTTTAGGTGTAAATGCAGAAAGGGATGTCAGAAATAAAATCAGTAAAGAAACACGGAGATATGAGGAAATTTTTTTCATGTCTATTCTTAATTTGTACTATTTTTCACGGCATGTCAACACCTTATTTTCTATAAACTAATATATCTTACTATAAACTTATATGTCATTTCACGCTTTTTCTCTTTAAAAAAGATTTTTTTTGCAATCCGAAAAATAGCCTCGATTTACTTTTGCATCTTGACAATAAAATGAGTGATATGTTTTGCTTAGATTAAGATATGGTCAAAAGTAAAAAAACCCCTAAAAAATCTATCGTGAAACGCAAGCCTATTTCAAAGGTGAAGTATAAGGCTGTCTCCAGAGCAAAAAGATCAGCTAAAATGAAACCTATTCGTAAGAAAAAAACCGCTTTTCACAAAAAAACTGTCGTGAAAAAAATAGACAGAAAAAGCCTGTTTCTGAAGAAAGTCAGGCGCAATTTGAAGCTATTGAAGAAAAAAAAGGCAATAGTTTTAGTTCAATTGAAATCCACAGGGCAAAAAATAGTTAATTTAAGGCATAACCGCCGCTTTATGACGGTTTCAGGTGTTTCATTGGCTTTGTTTTTAGTGGTTTTTGCCGTCTTTTACGAATTCATTTTAAAAGATCTACCCGATCCCTTAGCGCTCAAAACCAAGCCAAACGCCCAAACTACCATCATCCGCGACCGCAATGGACTGGTCTTATATAAAGTCTATAAAGATACCAACAGGATAAATCTGGACTGGGATGAAATCCCAACTGTCATCAAAAATGCCACTATAGCCATAGAAGACTCTGATTTTTATCACCATCTGGGTGTTTCGCCTAAGTCCATTTTAAGGGCACTTATATATAATTTCTCTCAAAAAAATATCCAAAGCTATCAGGGTGCTTCCACCATCACCCAACAGCTTATCAAAAACCGCTTTTTTAACAACCAGAAAACTTATTCCCGTAAAGCCAAGGAAATGATGCTGGCAATCCTTACCGAACGCAAATACAGCAAAAATGAGATTCTCACCCTCTATTTGAATGAAGTTGGCTATGGAGGCCCGGCTTACGGGATTGAAGCAGCCTCGGAAATGTATTTTAACAAACCTGTCGGCAGTCTGACTTTAGCAGAGGCTGCGCTCCTCTCGGGACTACCTGCCTCTCCTACCACATTTTCACCTTTCGGTTCCAAGCCCGACTTGGCTATCATTCGTCAGCATCTGGTGCTTGACCGCATGCTTGCTTTAAAAATGATCAATCAAAATCAGTATAATGAAGCCAAGCAGGAGAAACTTGAGTTTGCTTCGCAAAAAACTGACATACTGGCACCCCATTTTGTGATGTACGTCAAGGACCTTCTTACTCAAAAATTGGGCGCCAAAGCTATGGAAGAAGGCGGTCTTGATATCACAACTACTCTGGACTTCTCGATTCAGTCAAAAGCTGAAGAGGTCATTAATAACCAGATTGCCTCGCTCGGAAGTCCTTACAACATCCATAACGCCGCTTCCCTGGTCACAGACCCGCATAGCGGTGAAATATTGGCGATGGTAGGCTCGGTCGACTACTTTGATGTGCAGAATAAAGGATACGTCAATGCGACCAACAGCAAACGCCAGCCGGGATCGTCTATCAAACCTGTCAATTATGCCTATGCCTTTGATCACGGATTCACACCCAATACGACTATCGAAGACGCTCCTGTCGTTTACACGGCTAAAGGCTCAACCGAGGTTTACGCTCCGGTTAATTATGATCGTCAATATCATGGCACAGTCACAATCCGCAGTGCTCTAGCCAACTCTTATAACGTGCCGGCGGTCAAAACTCTAAATAAAATCGGTGTCAGTAATATGATTGACTTAGGGCGAAAAATGGGCATCAGAAGCTGGGACAATATGCCGCCGATTGGCCTTTCCCTGACTCTTGGTGGAGCTGAAGTCACCATGCTGGATATGGCAAGGGCCTATGGAGTAATCGCAAATACAGGTATCAAAAAAGATCTTATTGCTATAAAAGCTATCAAAAACAGTCAAAATGACGATTTGACTTATCTTTATTATAAAGATGACTCAAACAAAGACCAATCTTTGATCAAAAGCGTGGAAGCAAAAGATAATGAGCAGGTGGTTTCTCCTCTGGCTTCCTATTGGCTGACTGATATTCTCTCTGACAACAACGCACGGCGTTCAGCCTTCGGCAACTATTCCAAGCTGGAGATTACCGATCATAAAGTTGCCGTCAAGACCGGCACTTCCAATAATTTCCGGGACAACTGGACCATCGGCTACTCTCCTGATTATCTGGTGGCAACATGGGTTGGCAATAATGATGGAACTTTCATGAACAGCAATCTGGTGTCAGGTATTACAGGCGCTGCGCCAATCTGGCATGACATTATGGAGTCTATTATCGGCAATCAGGAACCGAAAGACTTCCCTATTCCCGAAGGTCTTATACCTGTCAAAATCTGCGCCACCAACGGACTTCTGACCTGTCCCAACTGTCCATTGGAAAAAACAGAGTATTTTACGGCTGATAAAGTGCCTACCAAAGCGTGCTTTTTCCGCTCCTCCGCAGAATGTGACGCCGCCCGGACCCAGTTGGACGGTAAATCCGACGATGAGAAAAAACAGCTTCTTGCGGGATGCCCGAATATTCCAAATCCACCTGCCGTAAATCCTAACTAGAGTCATTTCCCCAATACTTGACATATAACCTATAGTATGCTAAGATTCAACTTCTCATCAATTAAAATATTGCAATTCGCAAAATAATCTTAAGCCTATAAAGCTTAAGATTTTTTTGTGGGAGTTGATGATCCTGAGACGGATCGAAGGAGAATCTTACTCCCACATATGGTGAGGAACCCTGAGGAGCAAAGCGACGAAGGGGACGAATCCATTTATTGAGAAAAATATATGAAAAAAATAATCTATACAATTATTGTCTCTTTAATAATGCTTTCAATAAGCATGACCTTGCCAGTGGCGAAATCCCTGGCAAACGATTTCAAGAATATAGAACCAAGCGAAATTAAGGAGTTAACCAAGGTGAAGGCAGAAGATATAGCTTCGAACAAGCTTTTGCCTGTGCCTACCCCTACTCCTCAAACTGAGGAAAAAGCCCCTAAAGACACACGAAGCTGGACCAAGTCGGAGTTTAGTAAATTGATAGCTGAGACGGCTGTCAAATACAGCCTTGATCCTCAGCTTATCTATGCCACCATCATGACTGAATCCCGAGGAGATCCCAATGCTTTCCGCTATGAACCACGTCTGAAAGATGCCAGCCTTTGTCTTGGTCAAATCCTGACCAGCACTGCCAGACTGCTTGGTTTCAGAGGTGAGGCTAAAGAGCTGTATAAGCCTGAGGTCTGTATTGATCTTATTGGTAAATATCATCGAACGATGCTTGACAAACACGGCGATCTTTCTGTAAATGAGCTGGCCGCGGCTTATAATACCGGCTCGCCCAGAAAGCGCCCGATTGCAGGATACTTGAGGAAGTTTAACGGCTTTTTGAAGGATAATCCTGTATAGAAGGTCTTGATATAATAAATCCTTTATTTGTAATTTCTATACTTCTATTACTGTAATTTGAATCAGCATATACCCATATAATCCGCTTTTCACCGCTTCGCGTTGGCAAACGGGAGCAATATAAGTATTATATTCAATAATGTTATCATGTTCTAGAACATGATAACAAAATAATATTTGCTTAAAAAAATGAAGATTAATTTTAATTGCAGTTTTAAATTATGTTTACCTGCCGGTTTGCAGGTTTTTAAATATTCGCGAAACCTTATTTTAATCTCCTCTCTGATTTTACCGCCCACCCTTTTCCGTCGGAAATAATCTCCACATCACCGCTTTGGTCTGTCCTTTTGAAAGGAATAGATAATTTTGAGAGAAGTTCAAGAGTTTCGGTGTTGGGATGGCCCCAGGGGTTTTTCCCGACAGATATAACTGTCAGATCAGGATGAACTAGACTTAAGAATCCTTCTCCGGCACCGTATTTGGAACCATGATGCGGATATTTGAGGATGTTCACTCTTGGAAGTGTTATTTCCTTCATAATTTCCCCCTGAATTCGTACATCTCCGTCTCCTGTGAAAAGCGCGTTAAAAGAACCGTAAGTTAATTCCAGATAATAGGAAAAGTCATTGATATTCTTCTCAGTTGTTAAACCTAAAACCGCTGATCCTTTCAAGTTCGCCCCCTGGGCTAATTTGGCATTAATATTTTGAAATGCCCAATCGCGGGTCGGCCAAAGAACGGAAAATACTGTTTTTCCTAAACTGAATTTATCTCCCCAGTAAAGATTTTTTATGCTGATTTTATCTTTCGCAAGTATATCAACCAGAAATTTATACCCCTGCGTATCATTACCTTCAATACCGATGATGAAATTCTTCACCTTATATCTTTGGATAACAGATGAAAGTCCCTCCATATGATCTTTCTGGGGATGAGTCAGCATGACGACATCAATCGTATGGTCATAAAACGGCATATGACGGCCCAGACAACTAAGGACGCTTTTGTCCGGTCCCCCGTCGATCAGGACATCCTGATTGTTAGGAGTTCTGATATAAGCTGCATCTCCCTGCCCGACGTCACAGAAAAAGATATGGAGTTTGCCGTCAGGTAAAGAAAAAAGCGACGCAGTTATTAATATCAATCCAATAATCGCGCCGGATAATAGATGTTTGGTCGAAATTTTCATTAAAAAGCGATACTTGCTCCCGGTATCTTAGCAAGGAACTCAATCACCATTATAAAATATGTCAGCGGTATCCAAACCACCCATGACGGAATAATCGCCAGGGGCAAATAGATCCACCCTATAACTGCTGTTAAAAGACCCAGTGCCATTATCGGCTGTACTGCCCACTCTGTCAGGAGGTTAGCCAAAGGCGCGATGAGGGAAATACGATGGAAATTATATAAAATGATTGGCAATGTAAAAGCTTGAGCGCTAAGAGTCATCCTCAAGTTTTCCTTTAACAGATAAATTAGTTGGTCCGGAAAGACTTTTCTTGGTTGGCGCTCTCTTGTCTTGTTTGCCAAAATGATGCCTAGAGTTGCCATAAAAGAAAGTTGGAATGATATGTCTTTAATGAGGCTAAATTTGTATAGAAGCATTATTACAGCAGTAAGAACCAGACTTAGCAGTCCCCAATCTCGTCTGCCAGAAAAGATAGCTATAAGTGATAAAGAACCCATGAGAGATGCGCGAATTACTGATGGTGACGGGCCAACTAATAAAACGAACAATACTATAAGACATATGGTCAATATACTAGAGGCTTTTCTTCCCGACACGAGCGTCATTTTACCCGTGAGGTTGATGAGTATGGAAATATTTGTTCCTGATAAGGCTATCACATGGAGTGTTCCGGTATCAATTAATGCCTGATAAAATACCCGGGGCATATTGGCCTTTGTCCCGAAGATTATGCCGTTCAAAAGTGACGCCTGAGGTTCATGAAGAAGAGAGTTTATTACCTGAACTAGCGGATTTGACACAACTATTTAATTATTTTAACGAGATCCTTCGACTCCCCCGACGTAACGTCGGGATCGCTCAGGATGGGCGTGCTTATATGACCCACGCTCATATATGCAAGATGCGCACAAAAAACTTTAACCTTCTCTTATTACTAAGCTTGGAAAATATTAAAAATTGTCTGAAGATAAAAGTGAAGACGATACTCGTAAAAATGACTGAAACAAAGAAGGAAAAAGGGTAATTGATGAATTGAAGATTGAGCGACCGGAAAAGAGCGTAGACAATAAAAGTCATTATACTTACAACCATAAATAACGGTTTATTATGCCCTCCGAACCATTCATTGGTAAAAAAGATGGCTTTGCTGGCTGATACGCCAAAGATAACTCCGGAAATAATTATCAAAAATTCCTGAATACCTGTAAGCTTTATTTCCAATGGGTAATTTATCTCCATAATCGCCAGGATAAAAAGCACAACCAGAGTACAGAAATACGTCATGTAGTGGCTCAATTTGCCGTGGAAAAGCTCATTGATCCTGTAAACCAAGTCTTTTTTATTGGGCTTGATATAACGGGATAAGACTTTACTGACGAAATGGATGCTGTTGCCGACAAACCCGTAAATCAAAAACAGAGCGCCCAAGGGCAAAAGGTGCAGGTTGTCATAATCCAGAAATTCTACTTTTGGCCGTGAAAGTATTTGTTCTACAACTAAAACAATCCCGAGATATAATACCAACGGCAAGATCAGAATATTTAGCCAATCAATCAATGGCACTTCTTTAAAAACTTTCTCTGCCAGCTTCGGTCTCCGGTAGGCGATAATTCCGATAAAGCCGACTATGGTAATCAGCAAAATACCTGAAATCATGTCTTTATTATACAATTTTTCACAAAATAATCATCTCTTTAATCTTTTCGTATAAAGCATTGCCTACGATCTTTTTTGATTTCAGCTCCTCAAGAGTCATGTAGGGCCTGCCGGAGATGATTTTGACAGCTGTAGCCGGACCTACTCCTGGCAGGGATTCAAGTTCGGATTGCGAAGATGAGTTAATATTGACTGACTTTGCCTGAATTCCTAAGGTATTATATTCCGATGTATTTGAAATTTTGCCGGTGGCTTCTCCTTTCGAAGGAATATACAATTTCCCTCCGTCAACCAATTTCGCGGCGCGGTTTAATGATTTTTCTACCCAACTACGGTCAGCATTTGCAGACAGTCCGCCTGACAGTATTAAAATATCTTCTATACGGGCTCCTTCATCCAATTGGTAAAGCCCGGGTTTTTCGACAGCTCCCTCAATATCAAAGGTAATTTTAAGTTTTGCTGAGCCGCTTGCTGTTTCAAATAAAACTTCTCCAGTCTGGTTACTGCCTCTAATTTGGAGAATTATGACGATAATAAACAGAATAAATCCAACTCCGGTAAAGATTATTGGAATTTTATACTGAGATATGCTGCGGAAAATTTCAGAATTTGAACTATTTGGAAGATTATCTGACTCAAGATATCCG
This sequence comes from uncultured Gammaproteobacteria bacterium, assembly GCA_964362665.1. Classification (GTDB taxonomy): domain Bacteria; phylum Patescibacteriota; class Microgenomatia; order 2-02-FULL-39-11; family 2-02-FULL-39-11; genus 2-02-FULL-40-13. The sequence continues at coordinate 25,688 of CAYIFB010000010.1, forward strand.
GCCATTAAGAAAAGTATAGACGTATATAGTATTTATGATCAAGGGGATATTACTTTCCGATAACCTTGGCGACTTCGGTTTCGAGGTCTGACTGGTTGAAAAGTGTCAGTTTCTTGCCATTAAGAAAAAAAGTTGGTGTAGAGTTGACGCCGTGGGATACACCAAATGAAATATCGTCCTGAATAAGAGACTTGAATTTGCCGGATTTGAGAGCCTCATTGAATTTATCCATATCCAGCCCGATTTTTTTAGCGCCTGCCTGATAAACTTCATCTGAAAAATTTGCCTGATTGGCAAAAAGGTAATCGTGCATTTCGAAGTATTTCCCCTGCTCGCCTGCTGCTTCTGCCACCTCGGCGGCTTTCTCTGCAAATTCATGCTGGGCGAGAGGAAAGTTGCGGTAGGCAAAAAGAATTTTATCCTTATATTTTTCAACAATTTGCTCAACTATCGGTTTGAAAGCTCCGCAGGCAGGACACTGATAGTCGGAAAACTCGACTAAATAGTTTTTTGCATCTTTGTTGCCGCGGGTATGAGAGGTTGATGTAATCAACTCCTCTTTCTTCAAAACCGGTTCCGGCCGTGAATAAACCACAACCCCAAATACAATAATTAATATTGTGGCTAAAATCAGTCCTATAAATAATTTTGTTTCACCTGTGAGTTGCATATTTCTCGATCTTATAACAATTTAACGCAAAATAAAATATGACAAACATGTTGACAGCTGAAACAGCACACCAGGTACAGATGGCTTTAATGATAAAAATTTCCGTGAAGGAAAACCAGCTGACGAAAACTATACCAAATGTGGCTATCCCCACCATCCATTGTGATATTCTAACGTCTTTTGACGTAGTTTTTAAAAAAGTCAGAATCGCAAGCATAGTATAGCCAACTAGTCCAAAGGCAGGCACGGGAATGCCAAAAATGTAGCTAAAACTACTCTTGCGGACCGTTTCACAGCCGGAATTGAGACAGACAATAGACGTGTGGCGGAGAAAACTTTGCAGGACATAAATGGCTAAAATTACGCCAAAGACGGAAAGAATAAAGATGATCCTGTTAAGTTTTTTGGGGTCAGAGACTGAAAAAATGTTTTTCATCATATTGTATTGGGTAAAGTATAGATGATGTAACCTCCTGCAGTCAATTAGCTTCTATTGAAAATATCTTTCACCGCGTCTTGGGTCGCGCAGATTTGGAATATTTGAAGGAGTTGGATTGATAACCTCCGGGGGCGAAGGTGTAACGGATATTGAAATCGGCGGTCCGATCAGCCTAATTTTGCGAAGATCAAGAGTTGGTAGAATGCGCAAATTATAAGTAAAAGGTGTCGGACTAGGTGAAGCTCCAAAGAAGTGTATTAAATTATCTCCTCCAATGAGATCGGCGATTGAATTATTTGACGAGGAATCCATAATTGTCGTCTCTCCCCTAGTCTGGTCAAAATGCCAGAGTAGTAAAGTATCAGAATCCGGATTTAAACTCGATTCATAAACTCCATTGTTCCAAAGACCGGAAATGTCCCGGCTGATAGATGACACTCTAATTTCATCAAGCAAACCTTTAAAATAATTAGCCTTCGGAACATTTTCTTGGTACGAATTACCCAGAATAATATTGCCTGAAATTGGTTTGAGAGCGTCTCCTCCAGACGCAGTATAGACAGCTTTACCGTTTATAAAAAGAACTGTTGAAGAGCTATTTATAGTGGCGGCAACGTGGTTCCAGATGTTTTTTTGGATTTGTCCTGCATTCACCAGTCTTTGGGATCCCTCGCCATAATAATAATGGATAAAAAAGGATCCTCCGTTGATGCCGATTTCATAACTGAAATGATCTTTAACCTTTTCACCTATAGATAAAATAATCTGTCTGAGGGATGTAGAATTAGGACTCACCCAGGCTTCAAAACTGAAACCGGATGGAACGACCGTATTTTGCTTCTCTAATTTAGCATATCCGCCGTTTAAGACAACATAATTTCCAATTGGCGGAGCAACTGCCCGTACCTGTGAAGTAAAAACCGCAGGGTAAAACGCAAGTAAGGAAATGATGGAGACAAGGGAAACTTTTTTCATAAAACAATCCTGAGATTGACGGGTTACCGTTCGGTACCCGTTTTGCCTCGGGATTGTCTCTGATTGCAGCCGACAATATTTGGCCCGGACTTTTGTCAACTGTCTTTATAGTTTATCGGGGTGGAATTGTCAACTGGTATTTTAGGTTATATTCAGATCGTTGACCAAATACCGAATATGCGAAATTTTGTCAAGAAAAGTACCCTACCTATAGAGATCTGTGGATTCTTTTGCGGTGGTTAAGAACGATATAGCAGGTTCATCTGGTCCCAAACCTAAAATGAGCCTTCAGAATCGGCTAAAGTAATGATATGATACTAAGATATGGGGAAAGAGACAGAACAAAGACCAAGCGGGCTTTGGACAGTACACTATAATCCGGAGGTTCCTAAAAATGAACTAAGATCACTATTTCGATTTGTGGATGATCTGGCTGAATTACCTATCAGACATATTTACACATCACTCCAACTAAGAAGAGTTGCATGTATTCCGGCTGTAGTTATATGGAGTAAATTTCAAGATGGTTTTCGGGATTGTTTATTTGCTTCACAAGCGTTTGGATTTACGGATCCTTTGGAAGGGCAAAGCGGTCAAGTAATGCTACGGGTCGGAAAACCAGGTATATCTGCTTTTACAATAATGGACGTAGCCCCTTACTTATATAGACCAACTATTTCCTTTAGTGATCTCCCTATTGTTGTAGATAACGATCTGCAAGGTGCTGCTGCTACATTATCTGGAATTTATACAAATCTTTTGGGTAGAAACGTCAGTCTTTATCCGCACACACTAGGATTTGAGTAAATTGGAAATAAGAAGAAAATTTAGACGACAAAATTGATCAGCTTGCTGGGGACGAAGATAACTTTGCGGATGGATTTACCTTCCAGATGTTTTTTCACTTTCTCCGAATTTTTTACCAAATCCTCTACTTCTTTTTGGATATTGGATATTTGATATTGGATATTTACCGTATCTCTCACCTTTCCATTGATCTGTACTATTATCGTCGCTTCATCTTCTACGAGATATTTTGGGTCATATGATGGCCAGGGATGAAGATGGATGGAGTGGAATTCAGGTTTCAGGTTTCGGATTTCAGGTATTGATGTTCTATTCACTGACCCCTGACCCCTGACCCCTGACAACTGATTCCAAAGCTCCTCGGTCATGAATGGTGCGAACGGCGCCAACAGTAAAAGTAATATCTCGATATTATTTTTTGTTATCTGTTGTCTGTTATCTGTTAATTGATTAACGTATTCCATAACGTGGGCGATAGCTGTGTTGTAGCGTAGTCCCTCTAAATCATCTGTCACTTCTTTAATGGTATGGTGCATGACGCGCAATAGCACGTCATTTGAGCTCACATTCGCGAGAGATCCCTCGACGTTGCTCGGGATGACAGAAATAACGAGTCTCCAAACCCTACTTAGAAATCGATACATTCCCGCAATACCCGTATCTTTGAAATCTCCCCCCATATCAAACGGACCTAAAAACATCAAATATGTACGAAGTGTATCAGCTCCGTACTTTCTGATATATTCGTCGGGAATCACGACATTGCCTTTACTTTTGCTCATTTTGGCGCCCTCGGCAATAATAAGACCATGAGCATAAAATCTGGTATATGGCTCATCAAAATCAATTACGCGGAGGTCTTTAAAGACCATAGCCACAAATCTGGCGTAAAGAAGATGTAAAACCGTATGTTCTGCTCCTCCAATATACTGAGTTACCGGCAACCAACGCCGTGTAATCTGAGGATCCCAAGGGAGTATTTCAGGTTTCAGATTTCGGGTTTCAGAATCTGTTATATTATTTTTTTTATCTCCTGACTCATGACCCCTGACCCCTGACCCCTGAATTATACTCGGATATCTTAAATGGTACCAGGAACTATCTAAAAATGTATCACACACATCTGTTTCTCTATCAGCTTCACCATCACACTTAGGACATTTTGTTTTTACAAAAGAATCTATTTTTGCCAAGGGGCCTTTTCCTGTACCTTCGGGCTTCCAGTCTTTCACTTCTTTTGGTAAAAGCACCGGAAGCTGATCCTCCGGAACAGGCACCCAATCACATTTCGGACATTTAATCATTGGAATCGGGGCTCCCCAATACCTCTGGCGGGAAATGCACCAATCGCGAAGCTTAAAAGTCGTCACTCTTTTTCCCCAGCCTTTTTCTTCAAGATGATCCATCATTTTTACCGTCGCCTGATGAATATCCAGCCCGTTTAGAAATTCTGAATTCACCATCGTCCCCTCTTCTTCCTGCACCTGTTCAGTTTTCGTAATCGGTGACGCGTCCCCGTCTTTGCCAACCACCACCCTGATAATCGGGATATCAAATTCTTTGGCAAATTCAAAGTCCCGCAAATCATGGCCGGGAACTCCCACCACTGCGCCAGTCCCTACATGTCCCAGGACAAAATCCGAGATATAAATTGGCATTTTATAACCATTCAACTGATTTACAGCGTAAAATCCGGTGAAGACTCCTGTCTTTTTGCGTCCTGCGGCAATTCGGTCGGCTTCAGAGGTTGTCTTGGTTTTTTCGATGTAATCGGAAATATGTTTCTTAAGTGAATTAGGTAATTTAAGTGAAGAAGAAGCACTTGCCCTGAGGAGCGAAGCGACGAACGGGTGTTCGGGTCCAATTACTACAAATGTCGCCCCAAAATTGGTATCGGGTCTGGTGGTAAAGCATTCAATCTGATACCTGACACCTGATACCTGATACTTAATACTGATCCCAGTCTTCTTTCCTATCCAATTCCTTTGGCCGACTTTTACTTTATTGGTCCATTCCAGCTTCTCAATGTTGTGCAGTAATTTATCAGCATATTTGGTAATCCTGAAATACCACTGCTCCATGTCACGCTTTTCTACTTTTGATTTACAACGTTCACAAGCTCCGTCTATCACTTGTTCATCCGAAAGGACAGTTTTGCAGGAAGGGCAAAAATTGACCGGAGACTTTTTGCGGTAAGCTAAACCCGCTTTAAACATCCGGACGAAAATCCATTGTGTCCATCTGTAATAATCCGGATCATAAGTCTCCAGATGGTTTTCCCAGGCAAAGCCGTTGCCGATGGCGCGAAGCTGGCGGTAGAAGTTTTTTTCGGAAATTTTGGCCAGATCTTCCGGATGTTTACCGATTTTTATAGCGTAATTTTCACTGTGGATGCCAAAGCCGTCAAGACCAATTGGCTCAAACACGTCGTACCCTCTCATCCTTTTATACCTGCCGTTGATATCTGCTCCGGTGAAGGCATACATATTGCCGACATGGAGGCCTTCAGCAGACGGATAAGGAAACATCATGAGGTTGTAGTAAGGATTTTTGGCGTTAGACAGATCAGGTTGATAGACGCCTTTTTCTTCCCAGATTTTTTGCCACTTAGATTCGAAATCTTGAGGCTTCAGTTTTAAATTATCTTTGATCATATATTTCTTGAGTAACCTAAGTCCAGTTTAATATAAAAATACCTCTCTTGCGAGAGGTATTTTTTTCCACGTCTCCCCTCGCCATTACGCGATTTTAAGGAGAAGAAGGAAAAAGAAATTCATACTGGATGTATTTATACAGGAAATAGAAAAAGAAATCAACCGGAAATTGGATTATTTTGACGGGTTTGAGCCTTAGCGATGAAGCCGAATAAAAAGTCTAAGTTCAGGATAAATCAATAAACCTGGTTGTGGGTACCAATATCGTATAGGTGAAGCGTATCTTTCTCTTTAAAGTAGACTACTCTAAAATCACCAGTTACTGAAAATGCCCGATAACCTTCAAGATCTCCTGTAAGAGCATGATCTTGAAGAACTGCGCTGTTAGAGTTTTGAAAAAAAATGCGGATCTTTTCTTCGTATCTTTTAACTAGAGATGGGTTGGCGAAAATTCTTTTTCTGTAATGCTTCAAAAATCTCTTGTGGTAAAAGATATTCATGAATTGAGCTGTCGAAGAAGATTGTCAACGTCTTTCGCCTGATAAATATTCCTCCCCGATCTAAAATCTTCGGTCATCTTAGCGTAGCGCTTTTTGGCTGTTGGAGAAAGTTTGATATGTTCAGCAGGCATAACTTCTACAGCAAGCTCCCTATTTGCCAGTTTGGTAAGAACCAAACGTACGAAATCCTGAAGCGAAGAGAAACCTATCTCTTTTGCAACGCTAGTTGCGTTTGACTTAAGAGATTTTGATAATGGAATCTGGAGTGTGGTTGTATCCATAATAATATAATTATAACGGTTTCATAACGGAAGTCAATACTTAGGGCGCTTGCGCTCGCGTAAATAACATGAATAAATATTACGCTCATCTCGCACCACAAAGGGATGCACCAGTCGGTGCGTCCCAAAGGAGCGCAATCTAAATAACATGGACATGTTATTTAGAAGCGTCTCCTTAGAGCATTATCCTAGCTTTTTTTCTACTTTATTAGCATCTTTTTGTTGTTTGTAAAGCAGAAATCTCCCCCACTCTTTCGGCCCGGCAGATTTGGGAAGGTAAGATAAAGTAAGGGGGAAGATTACAGGTATTTGTGAATAATGGAAGCAACCAGAGTTTGATAAGGAATACCTTCTTCAATTGCTTTTGCTTTAAGGCGCATCAGATTACGCTCTGAAATTCTGATATTTATGTTTTTTGTTTTATCCAGCGTGTATTTGGCCATTTTCCGGAAACGATTTATCTCTTTTTTGAGATCGGGAACGACTCGGACGCGGCCTAATTCTACGGCTTTGGTAATCTCTTTTTCTTCCTGGTCAAGTTTCAGGTTTTTGAATGGATTTTTTAGTAACAATCTCATAAGTCTCCTTTCTCTATATACTCTTTGGTATATTTTCTGCTGGGAAAAACTGTTTTTAAAAAGATTTTTTGGTCATCTTCAATAAATGGCACCAAATATGCATAGTCGTCTATTTCAATAACATATATTTTCTGATTTTTATAAAGCTTTTTATTCGGATGCTCAATAATAGTAAGTATTTTATCTTCATTGATGGCCACCATGACATCTTCAAAGCTTATACCGCGTTCCTGTTTGAGCCAATCATTCTTCTCTTCATTCCAAGCGAACGGCTTCATTAACAAATAATATGACAAATAGTATGTTTTGTCAATATATGGAAATTTTGCTGCCAGGCTGGGTCACCCGGATGGTGGAAACTATTTAATTTCTGGAAAGTTGTAATAAGATATTTGAGGACCGTCCCTAAAGTAAAAACCGATGCCCTGATTTCACTACATTAATATATAGTAATGAAGTGGTTATTGGTGTTTAATTTTATTCATCCACATATCCTTCCCGTGCGCGGAATATCAGACAATCTGGATCACCGGGTTTTACATCAAAACAATCACCAGGTCTATGCTTCCTGTCTTGATAAATTCTACACTTTCGACCATTCAACATCGCACACGGCCCGACTATACCCATCCCCTCCGGACTTAGTTGAAACACAACTCCATGATCCTGTAAGTAAAAAAACTGCTCGCCTGTAAGAACCTGAAAAGCAACATTACTGCAACAGGCCGCGTTACAATCACGAAGACAATCAAGTTCTCTTTTCATTTCTAGGTGATCCTCCCTCCAAATTATTATTTTGGTGAGTGTAACATATAAGAGGCCGGAAAGGGAAATTTTGTATTAAATGCCATAATTTTAATTATCCTTCATGACCTTCTGATGCGGTCCGCAAATTCAACCTGTTGCATATACAAACAACCTCTTTCTGCACAACCGGCATCACCTAATACACCTCCACCATATATAAAGTAAACTTTGCCAGTTGTGTTCGGACAATCGGATTTAGATTCTAGACCTAATTTATAAACATGCTTATGTGGATCTATCTTAACCAAGTCGCCTCTTATAAACCAAGTCCGTTCCGGTAATTCCGGCATAGCCCCGCTGTCTCTTGCAGGTGAAAAAACTATCAGGCGTTCTATCATGATCTGTCCTGGCCGCGGTATTTACGAAGCTGCGGGATGAGAGCGGATAAAATTAGTGTCGCCAGAATCGTTCCTGCTCCGCCGATAACAACTGAAAACGGCGCTCCAAACATGGCTGCCACTACTCCGGCTTCCGCTTCTCCCAGCTGCGGTCCGCCGTAGAAAAAGAGCATATTGATGGAAACCATCCTGCCCCGTAAATGATCCGGAGTGGTCATTTGCCTGATGGTATTTCTGATAATAGTGCTGACTACATCTCCGGCTCCGATCAGAGCAAGTAAGAAAAGGGAAAGATAAAACGATCTGGAAAGTCCGAATAGTATTGTGGCGCTCCCGTATAGCACGACTGAAACAATAAGGATTTTCCCCTGGTTTTTCAGATGCCCCAAGCCCGAGAAGATAGTTCCTGCGATGACCGCACCAAGAGAGGGAGCAGCGTAGAGAAAGCCGAGTCCCTGAGGACCGACCGAGAGTATGTCTTTGGCAAAGATCGGCAGTAAGACTGTAGCCGAAGCAAAGAAAGTGGCGAAAAAGTCAAGAAGCATGGAGGAAAAGATGATCGGAGTTTTGATGACAAAGCTTAAGCCTTCTTTTAGAGAAGACAGATTGAAGTAGGCTGTTTTCCTTGTAACTTTGCCTGAAGTTTTCATCATAATAAGCGCAACAATGACTGCGAAAAAAGAAAAAAAGTTGATAATGTAAACACTTGTCACACCCAAATAAGCGATGATGAATCCCGAAAGAGATGGCCCGAGAACTATCGCTGTCTGCCACATAATAGTATTAAGACTCACCCCGTTCATAAAGTATTTTTTAGGCAAAAGTGAAGGCGCGAGCGACTGGCGGGCCGGTGTATCAAAGGCTGAGGCGAGAGAATTTCCGGCAATTAACAGATAAATAAGTATGGGACTGATGTGGCCGAAATAGCTTGTAAAAGCCAAAACCCCCGAGACGAAGATCATAAGAAACTGGGAGAAAAGCATGATTTTCCTGCGGTTAAAAATGTCTGCCGCGATCCCGCCAAACAGCGAAAAAAAGAGGATGGGAAGAAAACGGGATAGGCCAATGAGCCCTAGAGATAGGGCAGATCCTGTCATCAGATAAACCTGCCAGTTGACGGCCACCACCTGCATTTCCGAGCCGATCCTCGAAATCAGAAGACCAATCCATAAAAGCCTGAAATCGCGAAACTTCAGAGCAACGAAGGGAGACATTTTAGGTTTATTCTTTATCATAATATTGACGTATTTTATAAATCCAATAGTATGGTGTCAACCGTCAGGAAAATTACGTGATAAAGGTTGTTATACTATACTCATTATGGGAGCAGAAAACGGATCACCCTTCTATTGTGGTGTTGGAGACCATCTGAGGAATCCACATAATCCACAATATCAATTAGATGAAAGCGAACAGCAAGCAGTAGAAGGTCTCATTGAGCAAGGACTAAAGGCTACACCAGAAGATCGTCTGGAGTATATCGAAGATTTACGATTTGCAATTGCTTTCGACTCTCTCGTACCTCCAGAAGAACGAGACTATCGAAGTATTGCCATAAACCGGGCAGCATTAGAGAGAATGGGATTTCCTCTGTAACCCATTTAGTCGCTTGTCTTGAGGATTGGGGCAATGGCTAAAAAGCTACCTCACCCCCGGGGTATAAGACGTAATCCTATAAAATAATCAAATATTATGAATTGCCGGTAATTTGAGCGTAAAACCAATATATTGTATAATCGAACGTTATCCTATAATGTTATAGAGTTATTAATTGATTATGACGAGAGAAGTGTTGGTTCCAGAATTATTACAGACTCTAGGTAATACAATAATATCACGGCGTCAATCATTACAGGCGCTGGGGCTTACATTCACAGCTCCGGTCCTGGCTCCCCGAGTACCACGAGCTCCTCATTCCAAAGCAACATTGGCAATTCCTTCTTATGCTCCACTTGAAATCCCGATTGCATATGAACTTCCTTTGTCGATGGATGCAGTATCCGATACAAATCACCGGATCGCAACGAAAATCGGAAATGTACTAAAAAACAGGCCTCCACTTTCTCCGGAGCAGAAAAAAGCGGAAGACATGACGATTGATGAGATTATAAATGGACTGAATATATCAGGGGAGGTAAGAAAGGTGCTTCGTGAGAAAAAACAGTTTTTCACGCCTGTCGTGGTGCATTATACCGCTATCAACAAAGATGGGAATGCCCAAAAGTATTCAGAGCCTACCAGTATCCTTGTCGTAGATAATAATAAAGTATATGAAACCATGCAGGTAACGCCGGAAGACGGATCAGTAACGGTCTCAGAACTTCGTGATCCGTCCAGGCGCGAGAACCGGGTAAAATTTATCGCCTCAGAGATTCTTGAACCCTTAATCTATGCACAAAAAAGTTCCGGAAAGCCGGTGGCCTGTGAAGTGGGAGCGGAAAAGTTTCCCACGCCCGGGCTGTGGCTGGATATGCTTCCCATGCAATCCATGGTGGTGGGAATGGATTATAAGGCTGCTACCCAAACTGATATTGATCAACCTGATGAGGAAATAATCGGATGGATCACATCGGCAAGCAAAAGGGGAGTAGCCATCACCGCTCAATTATCTCTTGAGGAGGTAAAATTCTCTGACTATGATTTTCAGCGCGTCATTATGCCACAACCCGGAAATACAAGGCTTATCATGGATGCTATGGTGGAGCGGATGAGCCGAACAAATCCGGATGCGTTTTGTCTGGCATATTTAGATCCGTATTACACGGCTGGATTGGATGGACATTTTCCTCCCAGCGCATCAGAGGCAGAAAGAAACTTATATCAAGTCGAAGTGAAAAGACACAATGACTTTGATTTAGAAGTAAACTCACCTTATAAGACCCAAAATAGAGTAATTAGAGAAATAGAAAGTCGAACTTACGAAACAGGAAAAAAAGTAGAGGTCAATAGTAGGATGAGTTATATCCCGTATGGAGAGATAAACCAAGCTTCGGATCCCGATGATCCGCAGGATCCCCGCAGAGTCAGCAGGCTTGAAATGACAGGATATCTCCGGAGAGATTATACGGGGACTCCCGTGCCGGTTGCGGTTCTTCGCCCAAAGAGTGACACGCGCGATCCGGATCTGCCTGATTTTGACAAAGTTCCTACAAGAGAGTTTGCCAAGTGGGTGTTATTAGGCGGTCTGTTGGGGGCGGCAGCTGCTCTCGGACTAAACGGACTTCTCGGGGGCAAAGGAGACTCAGGTGGCAGTGCCGTTCCAGCATAAAAATGCCTGGTCATTTTATTCGCAGGCTTTATTTTTAGTAAACCCTGCCCGGGTGGCCTCGTCTTCCGTGCAAAACCAGTTGTCGCCGTAGCTGGTGTTGACGATAACCTGCTGATAATTCGGGCATTCAGGCGCGTAATAGCTTTTGACACCCTGCCTGATATTGCCCTTTATCCGGCAGTCAGGTGAGGGAGGTAAGAGTTGAATGCATTCGCCAGACCAGATACCAAGCTGACGATCTTTGGCGAAAATTTCCGCCTGCTTTAACACTTCTCTATAGGACGGCACATTGGATCCGGTATCCCGGGCCAGTCCTGCCACCACCATTCCCCTATTGAGATAGGGGTCGGGGTCAGGATAGGGATGCAATGATTTATCGGCAAAATAGCGCCACTGAAGATAGAAAAACCACGCGGGAAAGTCTTCAACTATGACATTGGCAAGAAGCCTCCCGTAGCTGTCTTTGAGTGGGTTTTTGAGCCTGACATGTTTTCCTAAGGCCTGCTTTTGGAGGTGTGCGCGAGCCTGGTCATACATACAATTGCCCTTCTCCGGAGTGTCAATTCCCAGAAGCCTTATTCTCCTGCCGTCAGTCAAATCAAGACTGTCCCCGTCTACCACCCGCACCACAACATTTCTCTTCCAGCTGTCGTAAATGAAAACTATATTTAAGATGAGCGAGAGAAGGAAAAATACAAGAATTACGATTGGCCAGGACTTTTTTGTGCGTTTCACTGTAAGTTTAGTTTATCAGAAACAGGAGGCATTGAAAAATACTACATTAATATATAGTAATGAAGTGTTTTGGGACTGGCTAAAGGGAAGGCGCGGTTTAAAGGAAAGAAGGTGTTTTTTGGGCATGGGTTTTGATATCTGATCATATTTTATTCCCTTTCCGATAAGTAGTAAAGAAAGGTATGATTTGACAATCTAACTTGATAAATATAAAATATCCTATAATTTTATGGCAGCACTTGCTGAATACAAACCAAGTTTACTTAATCCTGGACTATTTCCGCATTTAATTGATGCAGAAACTACTGGTTTGCTCAAAATTGATCCTGTCACAGTCACAGATCTGCTTGCAGCCTCACAACATTTGAGAGGGAGACCTGAATACAAAATTTCAATTACAGATAATAAATTACATTTCTCAAATGGTGGCACTAAATATACTTTGGAAGCAGTGCAGGTACTTGATGCTACTACACGTCAAGTCGGAATATCTTACCCTATAGTATGGGGTGCGACGGTAGAAGGAGAAATACATGCACAGGATATAATCGAGCCCCATATTATTGTTCCCCCCAACACGGATAATCTGGCATTCAGATTGAAGTGGCTGAATGATAATAATATCCATGATGTCCAAGTACTGGGGGCTTTTGACGGAAAAGATGGTAAAGAACCAATTGCCGGTGAGACTAATAAGATACGAGGTCAAGTTGGCCGTGGCAGTAAAGGTGAAGTGTTGATATTCCGCTATGAGGGCAATAGCAATACTGCAAGCGGTTTCAATGTGCAACCGGCCACCCAGGCGGGCCCTGACGGCCGCACTGTTTTAATTCCTGCCGATTCATTTGAAAACCTCTCAGATGGCGGTTTTGATCTAGTTGTGATCCCCGGGACAATATCTTCTTCAACTCCACCAATATTATTCTATCCTGCTCAATCAGATAATAATTATCGACTAAGGGATTTAGCTTGGAGAGATTCAGGATTTGATGTAATCCGTATGGATATACCACAAACCTACGCTGCTACAGTGAGTGCAGGTAGGGAATTTGGGGAATCCGGTACTGCGGCTTTTGAAAATATGCTCAATTTAGCCCTAGCGGTCAAATTTAGGATACGAATCAACTCAGAAATTCCTCCTCTTGAAGGTACAAAAGGATATGTTGCCTGGCTCAATAACCAAAGAGAGCAAGGTAACGCATATCAATCAATAGTTTGCACATACTGCGGTCACCAAGCGCTTCATGAACAAGCTAGTTTAGATGATGGTACTTTGCATGTACATAAAAATTGCCTTTGCGGTGCACGAAAATTTGAGGTGGTAGAATATTTAACAACTAGAACCCATTGATATTCACGGTTTCATTCCTTGCAGGGTGACACCTTTAAAGGTAAAGGATATTAGAGGAATTTTGAGGAATTTAAAAGAAAAATATAATGGTTCTGTCTCTAAGCTCTAAAACCTAACCCCCAGGGTTCAACCTTGAAAGGTAATGGATTAGAATGTTTGCCTGTGCTATAAGTACAGAAGATCTTTCAAATTGGAGATTTTAAGCTTATACTTCGATAACTCAGGTTTGCAAATGAGTTACTCAGTATATACCCATCTAATCCGCTTTTTCTCCCGAATAAATCGGGATGCAAACCGGAGTAAGATGGGTATAGACTTATTTGGTTTGATTACCAAAAGCAGCATCCGGCGGCAACGGAGCTTGCTGTGTAGCCTCACTAGATTTATCGATATTTAACCGCATCGTGCCTCCGCTCATAATGGATCGGTTTTGGAATCCGAAAAAGAAAAAGAGGATTATAAAGGTAAAGATCAAATCGATCACCAACCATATTACAGTAGCGACAAATGTTCCCAGTCCCCATGCAAGTCCCTTTTTCACCCCCACAATTATTGACGGAACAAAGATAAGGAGTCCGTAGATGGCTATCGAAATCATCACCAGCAGCGCATAAACGATAAACTGCGATTCACTATATCCCAACATTTGACGCAAAATCACGTTGATGACCATAAGTCCCACGCTGTATAAAAGAATACACACAGATGTAACAAATCCCAGTCCTGCAGTCGTAATAATGGACATGCCCAGACCTTTATTATCGACCTCTTGTTTTCTAGAAGAGAGCCACGAAAATGTTTTTTTACCCAAAAGTATGAAAAACGCCAGACAACCCAAAAACACCAGAAGCGCAATACTAATCTCTTTTCCATACAAACGTAATGAATTGTCTGCATATGCACCCTTCACGGAATAGGAATCAAGCGGTTGTAAGTTTGAGGCTTTTTTCGTGATTGTGCCGTAGCCAATCTGCTGATAGTACTGGTCAATTTGAGGATTTGCCATCGCGACACCGGAATCACTTGACTTCATGGCCATCATACCAGCTTCAAATCGATAATTCACATTACCCTTTGCGCCCTTGAGGATTAAATCACTGTCTGTTGATATTCCGACTGTAAGATCCCGGATTTTATCCTCGACTTTGAGCGTCTCAAAGGTAAAGTTATAAGCGCCGACGAGATTTTTCCTGGCATAGCCGAATGCCCGATAGTAGATGAGGAATGCACCGGAGGCGTTTGGATTGACCCTTTGCGGAAGCGTGATATCGATTGTATCGCCATGAAGTTCGCTTCGGGCTTTTTGATATTTGCTGTTGCCGTAATAGCCGTAATAGTCCGGTTCCTGATATTGGCCGCAAACGAGAGGAGTTCCGGGTATTGCGTCAGGAGATTGCTGCCGGTAACCGCCAATACATGCTCTTTCCCGCAACACTTGAAAGACGATTACGTCTTGGGGATCAACTTTTGGAACCCTTAGACTCACTGAATCTAAAGAGTTATCAGTAAGATTGGTAAACACAACCTTTGCCGAAACAACTGCCTCACCGTTTCCGCGAAAGGTCACGGAATAAGCCTGATCTTGTCCTAAGATTTGTGTAGGATTATCTCTATACGGTGGAACAGGATAGATTTGTGTCGTACTGTTATTTATATTTTTTTCAGGTTCAAGACCCGGTTCCATCATACCGTTTTGCTGGGCAGTCAGAGGTGTGGGAAAAATGAGGAGTGAAAAGATGAAGATAAACGTCAAAGACACCTTTTTCATCATGATAATTTTATGGTAACGTTTAAAGATTTCCTTGTCAAGTCTCCTGCCGTATGTCAGTTATACTTCGCTACACCCCCTTGCAGGGTGTCACCTTTAAAGGTTTTAAAGTCGATTTGAGGTGTTTAGGGGAGTTTAGGGGAAAGTTGGAGGGATTTAGAGGAATTTATTATCTTCTTGCGGGATCAGTAGTGCTTGTTTGTGGTCCTTCCATCCCGATTCCCTGCCTCGGTCCTAAAGCTATTTCTAATCTCTCCATGTTTGCCGGCACTAAAATAGCCCGTCGGGGATGATCACCTAACTCACCGATGAGTTGCACGTTACCCCCAACTTTTTTTAATTCAGGAATTAACCCTAAAATCCGGGAATTATCTATTTCTCGGTCTTCCGGATAAAAAGGCAAAATATTTAATTTATGATCAGTATAAATATCTCTTATCCTCTTAAGAAATTCTACCAAACCGACATTATGAGAAAATTCTCTTTCTAACTCTACAATATCTCCTCCCCAGATTAATAAATCAGGCTTGGGTATTAGTCCAACCTGGGCAGAGAGCAATGATGTAATCAAATTCTTTGATTTTGGCATCACCTCTATTTCCCACCTGTCTCCAAAAGGAGTAAGATGTGGCTTGAGTTGTTCTGGCGTTTCTTGGGTCGCAATCCATAAAACTCTTTTTTGCGGATGATCTGTTGTCATATATTCAAATTAATACTATAGGATTATATAGTTTTATACAGTAAATTGAAAATTGATGCTGTCGGAAAAGAAGTTAAAGGATTTTAAAGGATATTAGAGGATTTTACTCTGTCAAATTGAGACATACCTTACAGGGTGACACCTTTAAAGGTAAAGGAGATCAGAGGGATTTAGGAGATAAATACAATCCGATGCTGTCTCTAAATTCGAAAACCTATCTACCTTGAAGGGTCAGACCCTTAAAGCGGTTGGCCTAAAAATAATTTTCTTGCCCCAGAAATCGGAGCTTTTTCATCTCCTTCACCCCAAAGGAGACGTAATGCCTGATACCTGAGAGTCGTAATTCTTTTTGGTGTGACGCCTGAAAATTCAGGCATGCGGCTAATTTCTGCATAGGTATGCGGTATACCGTCGCGCAAACCATACATCCGCACCAGTATCAGCCATGATCTGATAGGATCATCAAGTTTTAATGTATCCGGACGGATAAGAGTATCTACGGCCATATTTACCGCTTGGACAAATCCTGCTTCCCTATCTGCCGGAAGCGGAGTTTTTCCATAATCGCATATATCCTGCAACAGCCTACCCTGCGGGGTCACGGTCAAACCGGTGAGGAATTGTGCCAGTTGGAATCCCATCTTCCCGAACTGATCCATCTTGGGATCATAAGGCTTACACAGAGCATCTCGGCAGGTTTGGATTCCGGCAGCCTCGAGCTGGGCTCTGGCAGTGTGGTTATTTGGATTAAAAAGACTGGCTGCGGGCAAGTCGTATACGGTTTCTGGCCGTAAACGGCCTTCCAAACCTTCCGGGAAAAGATCATGTCCGAGTGTTCCATTAGGAAATCTATCCCGTGAAAGCGCAATCCACTGCGGACGCGGTTCGGTATTAAAAATAGCAACCGGAATAGGTCGAGCTTCACGAGTCATGTTTTGTACAATTATCCCGCATATGGATCTAATACCCTACAGGGTTCAACCCTGTAAAGTCTCTTTTTGTGCTGAAGATATTTGTCCTTCCATCCCGATTCCTTGCCTCAGGCCTAAAGCTATTTCTAATCTCTCCATGGTGGCTGGAACCTGGATAGCCTGGCGGGGATGGTCGCCTAACACATTTAGCATTTTTACATTGGGCGATAGATTAAGGTCGAATGCGGCGCTGTTTAAACATTCTAAATTTAAATTTGGTAAATCTTCTGGAGCATCAGGATAAAATGGAATTAAATCTAAATGTTGACCATCTTTTATCCAGAGATTAATACTAGTAAATAACCAAGAATTTTCTACTGGTACGTTTGCCAGTCCTAAACCTATTCTTCCTCCCAATAATATTAAATCCGGCCTAGGTTTAGAAGAACGATTATAAAGACTTAACTGATTTACAAGATCATCAAAATGTCGAATAAATACAGGCTGCCATTCATCATCCAGAAATGGCTTGATGTTAGGCTTGATTTCATCTTCAAGTTCAGGTGAAATCATCCAAACGATTTTAGGTTTTTGTTGAACTGTATTCATATTAGTTATAATTACTATGGGATTATATAGTTTTATGCAGTATAATGCAAATTGATGCTGTCAAAAAGAGAAATTAAGGGATTTTAAAGGATGTTAGAGGATTTTAATTCGTCACATTGAGAGTGGCGCTGGGCGATGACGTTGTCGGCTCGGGAACCGGAGTAGAGGACGCCATTATTACTACTGTAACGGTGGGTATTGGCGACAGTGCTGTACTTGGTCTGCCGGTAACCGTAATTTGAGAAGCAGCCGGAGTGGTATTGGAAGGGATTTGTGAATTGACTGAGACGCTGCTATCCGCTTTGACCACTGCCTGCTCCCCGCTCCCGAAGACAACCTGTAATTTGGATTTATCCCAATTAATAGCACTGGAATCAGTGGTTAACAAATAGAATTTTAATTGTGGCAGATTAACTGCACCGGACGGAGCCTGTTCTATATCTGAGGCTCCCAGAAAAATATCGACTACTCCATCTTTATTAGCCTCTTCAAGAGTATTCTTTTGGAGTACTGTCAGATTGACGAGTCCTTCTTCTTTTACCTCTGTCAATTTTAAGTGTCCGGGATTAAATTTAAGAGACAGAATAACTGAAGCAACGCGCTTATCCATGGGACCGAGTAACCGCGAGGTAACCGTAAAAACATCCCCAGCGCGGCTCATCACTATAGAGGGATTTAGCAAAAATGCTACCTCTTTTGCTTCAACTGCTGCTCTGGAACGGTAATCAACCGGTTTTTGGACCATTTTGGATAAAGATATGGCGGAGACGCCTAAAAGAAGAGTCAAAAATAAGACAGGCAGAAGCTTTTTCAGGCGGTGCCCAAGTTGTATTAATTGATATCTCCGAAGATAATAACTCATAATTAAAATCTAATATTTTGTAATAAAATTGACCTGTCTTTCTGATCAACCACGCCGTCGCCGTTGAAATCCCCGGCTTTACTGCCGAGTGTAGTTTTTCTGTTGAGGTTTTTCAACCAGGTAACATAATCTACCCCGTCTACTTTACCATCACCATTGGCATCGCCGGCCTTCCCCGCTGGTGTTGGAGTAATCGGTTTTAAGCTTGGCTCTGGAGATGAAGTGGGCTTGGTGGTTGGAGCCCGGGTAATAGTCGGAGTATTTGCAGGAGGATTTAATTGAATGATTTTGTAAGTTACCTCGGTTCCGGGAGTTGATCCTTTGTCGGCAACAACCGGAATAACTGATGTACATACACCGTTGGTATTCCCTTCTCCGTATTTATCCTGATACTCTCCTCCCGGATAATGAACCAGCCAGCTGACGCATTTATAACTGACGGGCGGTTTCATGTAGAAATTGACTTGAGCGGGAGTATTAAAAGATTTCGTGACAAAGTCCATGCGACCCGAGTCAACGCAATTCCAAATGACATTTTTTAATATATTATTCAGGTCAAGATAATAAATATTCAGATTTGGCGATTGTTTTACATCCTTACAAGTTGGTGGAATATGGCCCCAGATATTTCCTGATTGATCAACCACCTTGCCTGTAACAGTCCCTTTTGCCTGAATGGGAGTGACTGTCGCGGTCGGTACAAATTTAATCGTCGGTGTTGGTGTCATGGTCGGAATGGGAGTGTTGGTGGGGATGGGAGTATTAGTCGGAATAAAGGTTGGCGTCGCGGTGGGGATAGGGGTGCTGGTGGGAGTGGATGTAGAGGTAGGAAGAGGAGTAGGCGTATCTGTGGGGGTAGGAGTTGGCGTGTCTGTGGGAGTTGGTGTTGGCGTGTTGGTAGGTGTTGGAGTTGGGGTATAGGTAGGAGTCGGAGTTGGGATAGGAGTGTTGGTGGGAGTAGGTGTCGGTGTATTAGTCGGAGTAGGGGTCGGGGTAAGGGTGGGAGTGGAAGTGGGAACCAAACATAAAGTACTTCCGGTATCAGAGAAATTTGAAACATTGCGATAATACGGGTCGTTCGTCCAGGCAACAGCAAATTTTAGAGTCAGATCAGATCCGATATAGGAAATAGTATAAGAATTATTGGCGTTTCCTATCCATTCATTGGCAAACCAGATTGGTACTTCCCCCTCCCTATCGCTCCATGCCTGTACCCAATAGTTTACGGCTCCAGTCTGCGCCTCCCAGCTAATAACAGCCTGATTGTTGGAACAGGTACCATTTGGAGGCAGCATTTGGGTAATAATGCTGATTTCCAGAGGATATAACTGCGGAAAGAGAGGATTAAACTGGTTGAGACGCGTCAAATAAGCAGAATCTGTAAAACTCAAAGACTGAAATTCTTCATCTGACAGCGACTGGATCGTCAGGCTGGCTATTTTCCCCGTGCCGTTGGCCAAGTTTCCCAAGCCGGATCCTAAAACTAAGGTGGCTGTACCATTTAGGTCATCGATTACCGCGGGCTGAAGTGTCTGCGCCAAAAGAGACCCTGATTGTGTCAGAGATAATATTTTAATTTTCGCCGGATTATAATGCAGTTGAAGATTACTGCCGGTAATTTCGTAGGCATCATTCAGATTGATATCTATCTCCGCGACTTCCCCGGGAGGCAAAACCGTGTAAGGGGGAATAAAAGTCAGCCGTTCTGAGGGGGTGGGTGTAGGAATAGGCGTATAAGTTTGAGCTGAGATTTCCTGTACTCCAAAAAGCATCATTCCAATAATGAAAAGGGTCAGAACAATTATATTTATTTTAAATTTATTCACCTTTAATACCATAATATTGTAGAAAAATACTGTAATCCAGAGAATCAACACTTCCGTTGTAATCCAGATCTGAAACTTTATTTGAGCCTCCGTATTCCGACATAAACCGGTTGTAATCCAATAGGTCAATAATGTTATCGCTCTCTTCTCCTAATCCGGCATTGATATCGCCGGGAAGCAAAGGATTGGCAAAATCCAAATCATTACTGCCCGCTTTGAGATTTATCCCTTCATTCCTTCTGGATAAATGCCTGTCTGTTTTGATAACCACATCATAAATGCCAACCGGTGTATCAGATAAATTAGCTTGATATACTCCTCCACCTATATTTTTAGCTGTAATATTGGCTTTTTTGACAAGAGTACCTCCCTGATAAAGTGATGCTGTTAATGTTTGGTCACCTACATTTGTCCAGACGTTGGAATATAAATAATTAATGGTTAAGGAATTTGGAGCCGGAGCGGGAGTAATAGTTATTGTCGGAGACGGAGTTAAAATAACTGTCGGAGTGATGGAGGGGACGCTTGTGGGAGTTAGGATAATCACCGGTGTCGCTGTCGGACCTGAGGAAATATTGCTCGGCATAAAATTCACCTCTCCCACTGCAGTACCTAAATTGTGATTGGAGCTGAAATCATCCACGGATCTGGTGCCGTCAGGATAATCATAATGATAAAGAAGCAATGTATTTTCATCAGGTGAAAACGGGGTGGTGGGCGGGGTAAAATTACCTGTATAACGGGCAACATCGGAAAGACGGGTCTCGTCCATCAGTCCGTTCAGCCCGAAATCAGTTTGACCATCCGTAAGCATCGCTCCCAGAACTAAATCCTGACTAATGGTTTTTAGCTCCGCAGAATCAAGGCCTTTCATATTTTCCAAATATCCATCAACAAATAATTTTAAAAGAGCATTCTGTTTGACCACCGCAAAGTGATACCATTTACCGGAAGTTAATTGACTGACCGACGGCAGATAATATTCCTGATTTAACGTCGAGACATCAGCAGAAAAAATGTTCCAGTCCAGTGCAAAGGCATAAGGAAAATATAGATCAGTATAATTTTTTTGCACCAGCAGCATAGACGTCTTATCCGTTTCCCGAAAATTGACATAGGTCTCATAGGTAAAATCACCATTCAAAGATAAATTTGGCCTGTAAGGAATATTCAGATAACCAATATTGTGATAATCAAGCGAGAGAGCGTTGCCGAATCCTGCCATGGGGGTAGGAGTTAAAGTTATGGTTGAAGTAGGTATAATAGGCAGGGTCGGAGTGATTGTTGCTGTCGGCCGTGGAGGATTGTTGAAAGGATTGGCATAAACTAAGACACGACCCCAATTGAGGTCTGCCACATAGAGATTATCAGCATCATCGAATTTTATCGTATAAGCTTGTGCATACCTATCGGAGAATAGATGCTGAGAATCTAAAGTGATTGCTCCATTCGGACGAGAATAAATATCTTCAACAAACCCTATTTGCCCGGGATAATTAGAATAAACATGGGAAAACCCTAAGACCATTTTATTTCTCGAATCAAACTCTGCCTGCCAATTTCCTACCCCGGTAAATTTTTGTGCGGCATCTGCGGGATAGTATACTAGAAGCGAAGTATTGTCCTCGGGAAACTTTGAAGCATCGTAGCGGAAAAGAAAATAATCCCCAAAATATTCTAAGGAAGTATCGGATACAAAGATATTACCCAATCCATCCATACTTACGGAACCGGGGAAACAAAGCGCATTTGGATAATTTTCTACCGTATCAGCACACTTATCTCCCCAGGCATGGGTATAGGGAAGAATATCCGGACCGCCAATTATAACGTCGATGATATAAGGCCCGGTTAAATTCACAGGTTTACGGACGCGGATCACCCGATCTTTACCCGGGATAGCCATCCATAAATATTTCCCTTGAGGATCAATGGCAATATCATTGATGTTAAAACTTATTCCGATAGGAATTCCTGAACCTAAAAATTGAAAATCCCGGGTTTTTACCACCGTATCCGGCCTCTCGCCAAAGGTTAGGGGTAAGGAATAGTGCTCCATAGTATCATTTCTGGCAACCCACAAATTATTATTCCTATCTGCCTCGAGCCTGCCAAAATCTGTATTGGGGAAAGTTTTAAAATCGGCCACCCCTGCAACTCCATCAGCTGGCCTTCCATCGCTCAGGTCAGCAATTCCGTTTGGCGTATTCCAGTACATGATCCGTTTCTGGTCAGCAACAATTACCTGATTATTAGCAATAGTTATTCCCCTGGCAGAGGCAAAACCCTTGTCTGATAAATAATTATGCAGTCCAGCCGGAGGGGAGAAAAATGTATTCTGGGCGCGGTAAGCAGTTGATCCAGCCAGAGGAATCGGGTGTTTAAAGAAATATGCATTCTGGCCGTTGGAGGAATTGGCGGAAATAATATCTCCATCGGAGGTTAGACCGATCGATCCGCGAGATTCACAGACATAATTGCAAATTCCGTCATTACTGTATGAACTTTTATGAAGTACTTTTATGGGATTTGCGCTTTCATCGAACATAACGAGTTGGCTGTTTCGTGAATCCTGGATCCAGATGCCTACCGGAAGCAATGTTCCGGCAGGGTTGATTTCGAAATTTACGCTGTTGGGACTATTGAATCCGCTGCCAAATAGCTGGGCTGTCTGCCCATTGGTAAAGGGTGGAGCAAATACCAGCACGCGATTGTTTTCTGTGTCTCCTACAAAAATTCTTCCGTCGGGATGTACGCCAACAGCTGACGGATTATACATTCTGGATAACGAGGTACCGGATAATCTGGAGGTAAAATTATCTTGTCCCAGTACCAGATCTGCCGTTTTAGAAATTATACCGTCTTGATTTGGATATCGAAGCACTCTGTTATTGCCCGGATCGGTAATCCATAGATTGCCTGTCTGATCTAGATCCACCCCAATCGTCAAAGTTTGCCTGGGTGAGTTATTAATTAAACTTAGGGTTGTAGAATTTGGTAATATTAAATCTTTATTGGCCTTGGTGTTGGTAAAATTATCCTGACCCCAAACTTCATCAGCAATATTGTCAGTCGTAAATGGTGAATTGTATTTCAGAATTCTATGATTAAACGGATCGGCCACAAATAAATTACCTTCGCTGTCAGTCACCATAGAGGAAAATGAGCCGTATTCATAAGGACTGAAGGTGTTTTCCGGCATGGAACAAAGTGTACTTGCTGATGCAGGGGCTTTGTAGGGGTAACTGAGCCATGTCCCGTCACCGTTACAGGCTGATGTGTTAAATGTGGGTTGGCCGATGACAATATCCGCACTTTTAAGTCCCGTCTCTCCGCCTACCTGCACGTTACAGGTTGAGTTATTGCAGTCAGAATCAGTGGTACAGGATATAGCACCATTATTGGAGCAAACGCCAAGTGAAGAGTATCCCAATATCCTGCTATTCATCCCGTCGAAAATATAC
Organism: uncultured Gammaproteobacteria bacterium; assembly: GCA_964362665.1. GTDB lineage: Bacteria > Patescibacteriota > Microgenomatia > 2-02-FULL-39-11 > 2-02-FULL-39-11 > 2-02-FULL-40-13. The sequence continues at coordinate 49,231 of CAYIFB010000010.1, forward strand.
ACGCGGTTGGGATGAACTGATCTGTCAACGGTCACGCCTCCCGGGCCTGCCGTCTTAAATGAAACTAATTCCCCGGGAATTTCCTGAGCGAAATCAGGTTGTCCCAACAATTTATCTGCCCATAAATCGCCATTTATTCCGCGTACGGCAGAAGAAGTCGGAAAGGGAGTTGAGGTTGGCATAAATGTCGGACTTGGCAGTCTGGTGGGAGTGGGAGTTGAAGATGGTATCCCTGTAATTGTCGGAGCAATAGTAGCGGTCGGATCTATAGAAGGCGTAGGACCAAGAGGGTTATAACTATACAGATATGAAACATCGCTGTTATTCAATGCCCTGGTATACATTCTCACATCGTCAATTTTACCTTTAAAAGCATTAGTAAAACTTATATTTCTCCCGATGTTTACCCCACTTGGCGAAAAAATCGGAGGAATCAGGGTGTTGGTATTTTGCAGAATACCATTAAAATACAACTTTGATCCACTGCTTCCCCAAGTGAGGGTTACTAATGTCCACTGATTAAGGGGTGGCGCGATGAAAGTCGCAACTCTATATTCTCCGCTGATATAAAAGCCATAACGGCTGGTTCCGCCATTCCAGTTTACCAGAAATCTGAAATCATTGCCTCCGGGACCTGAAGAAATCAAATCCGTTTCAGAATATCTCTGAGTCTCCGGATAAACCCACATGGAAACTGTACCTGTTCCTCTTGACGGGATGCTTTGGTTGTACATATAAGCATAATCGTCTACTCCGTCAAAGTAACCAGAGTTGGCAAATTTTCCTGTGACTCCACTTACAGGACCTGCGTTGTACGGACATGACCTGGCGTTGGCACTGCTGGCGAAATCCTTAACTGTTCCCGCTTGGCAGTCATTTATCCATGAGGTTTCATCCATGGGAAAGTAATATAAAAGTCCGGTATTGATATCCGGTGTTGGCTGGGGGGTCGCGGTAACAAAAGGAGTAATTGTAGCAGTCGGAGCCGGAGTCATTGTGACCGTGATTGGAAAATCAAAGGATGAATTGGTTATATACCTCCACCAGTTATTGTAATGACCCAAATTATCTGTGCCTGAAGCGTGAGGCAAGTGGGAAAACCAATATTGATAATGGCCAGCTTCCCCGCAAGTCCAGCTATTACAATTGATATCCGTATTACTGCCGGTAAAACTTGGGTAATTCAACCAATCCTCACAGTTGGATCTGGTATTATTCTGACTGTTGTAAATGTATGCTCCGGGTGAATTTGATGTATAATGAATATCTCCGCATCCAAGTATGGTGTTTCCGAATGTGTTGAATGGATTTGACCTGAAATCTCCCCATGAATAGCCGGTGGAATTTTTGGTATAACCAACTTTGTTGTCCATCG
>CAYIFB010000011.1:0-45722 GCA_964362665.1 uncultured Gammaproteobacteria bacterium
ATTATTCATGATTTTTTCACCAATTTCTGTTATTTTTATCTGGATTATATTTTTGGTGTGGTCTACGTATTGCATTGTAAAGCCAGTTTTAAATTGGTAAGGTTTTCCTCTATTTTTGTAAAATAATTTTCTCCACTCTCAATCTCATTTTGAGAAATTCCCTCCAAAGGATCAAGTAGAAGCGTCTTTGCTCCTATCTCGAACGCGATAGTTTCCGCGAATTTGGGACTGATCAACTTCTCAAAAAATATGTAATCAATATTGTTTTTTTTAGCAAAATCGGCGATCTCAGCCAGTTGTTTCGGTGACGGTTCGCTGTCCGGGGATAATCCTGCTATGGCTGTCTGACTCAATCCGTACTCTTTTGCCAGATAATAAAATGACGCATGGGAAGTAATGATATTTTTCTTCCGGCAGGAGTTTAGCCTCAACTGATACTTTTTATCTAAATCATCTAAGCTCAGCAGAAGCTTGTCGGCATTTTTTTGATAATAGTCGCGGTTTGAAGAATCGGTTTTGAGATACGCTGTAAGAATCGCTTCCACTTCTTTTCGTGCAAGTTTTGGTGACAACCAGACATGCGGATCTGGCGTCTCTTGATTGAATAAGCCTTCTCCTGCAGTAACAATCGTAATATTTTTTCCTTCCAGGTTGTTTTTAATTTTATCTATCCAGGGTTCAAAATGGCCGTTAATAATTAAAATCTCGCTATTTTCTATTTTTGACATATCCATCGACGTCGGTTCGTAATCATGCGGTTCAGCTCCGAAAGGAGTTATATTAACTACATCCGCCTTACCACCTCCAATTTGTTCGGCAAAAAAGTAAAGCGGGTAAAATGAGGCGACTACCCTGATTTTTGCAGAATCTGGTATTTTTGGCTTTGGTTGGTTAAGGATATTTTTGCCTATAATAATTACCGTAACAATACAAATAATAATAAAAACTTTAAATATACTTTTCATATTTATTGACATTGCCCGCACAAACCAAAAAATTCCAGAGAATGCGCGACGTTTTTAAAATTAGAATCAGCTAGAATTTCCTTTTCCAGAGTTTGTATTTCTATCTCTAATGGAGTAGATGCAATTTTTTCTGTCTTCTGACAATTTTTACAAACAAGGTGGTGGTGGTGGTCAGCCGTACGTATTTCATACATTTTTTTCCTGTCTGCAAACTGTAACTGCCTGATAATTTTGCTATCTAAGAGAAATTCCAACTCCCGATAAATGGTAGTTTTATGGAGATTGATTTTTCTTTTATGAAGTCTCTTCATAATTTCCACGGCAGATACCGGTTGATTTCGGTCAATAAATATATTAATAATGGATTTCCTGCCGCGAGTCAGCTTAAATCCGCTGCTTTTTAATTTATCGTATATGCTTTCTGATATATTCATCCCTGTATGATAATGCAACTTAGTTGCATTTGTCAAGGTGATTTTTTAAACTAACTAAATTGTGTTATAGTAAGTTATGGAAAATGATGTAAAAACATCTCTCGATGATAAGCCGGTTAAAGTTTCTAATTCACTCGCCGGACTTCCTCCCATCAAACAACTTTTTTCAGATTCCTGGAATACATTGACCCGAAGTTTGTTAAACCTTTTCTTGTTGACACTCGTCAACATCGCGGCCAACGCGACAGTTTTTCTTCTTTTTGGACTTCTAATGATAATTATTGCTATTATGAGCGGACTAGGGAAAAATCTGATCCAACAACCGTCTGGACTTGCTAATCTGCCTATTTTCCTTCTCATCATTGTTATGGTCCTTGGTATTGTATTTGGAGTATTTTTCATATTGATGAATTATGTATTAAGAATAGCCTCAGTCATAGTTGTTGCCAAATCAGAAAATAATGTCGGTCTTAAAGAAAGCCTTAAACTGAGTCTGAAAAGAGTTTTACCACTGATTGCGACGGATTTTATTGTCTCTTTTTTTATGATCGGAAGTTCTCTTCTTTTAATTTTTCCTGCTTTAATTTTTTATTTCTTTTTCATGTTTGTCAATTTTGAAGTAATTCTGAACAACCAATCATACCTCAATGCTCTCAAAAAAAGTGTACTTTTGATTAGTCGGAGATTCGGAGAAATACTGATTAGAATTCTGATCCTGGGCGGAATTTATATACTTCTGACAATCATTTTACCAAGTCTATTAAGAAGAATTGATCCAGAAACTTATTGGCTGATTGCGCTCTGGTCAATTCTACCTAATATGCTGCTGGGATGGTATTCTTTAGCCTATACACTTGAGCTTTATAAACAATCACAAGTTGGACTTAAAAATGAAAAACTTCCATCTCTTTCCATCTTCTGGATTGTAGCTATATTAGGATGGATCCTGTCTGTTATGCTGTTAATACTAGGTATAAAAATTGCGTTGTCTCCCTCCACACAGAAATTTTTTCAGGAGAAATTTACACCTACCCCGACTATTTATATGAGGAGAAAATTGCCGCCGTTTTATGTTCCCACGCTTAGTCCTACAACAGAATCTCCTTTTTTATAATAATACTCCATATCTGATTTGATCGACGAATAACTTCCCAAATTTCATGTTAGGCATGGGAAAACTTTATTTTTCTCTAATTTCTGCTATACTACTGCTGGATTTTAGAAAAATGAAAAAAACGACTTCTTTAATACTGCTTGTCATAACTGTCTGGCAATTATCTGCGGGTTTAAGTTATAAAGCTTTTGCCCAAGCTGAAACACCAACTGCTGGACCACCCTCTCCAACCGTTTCAATTACTCCAACACCTAATAGCCCTTCTAATACACCCACTCCCTCTACCACTCCATCCGCAGATAATACTCCTACCTCAATTCCTAAAAGTCCTACACCTACTCAAGTTAAAAAAGTTATTATCAATAAACCAACCATAACCGACACGCCAACTCCTACCGTCACTCTTGAACCAACAATTACTCCAACTCCCACAGTCATCGGTTTTATGGAAAAATTATCCGGTAGCTCCTTAACGTATTTCTTTATCGTCTCAGGATTACTTTTGATGGGAATAAGCTTTGTGCTTTACCGGAAAAGAGGCTGATTTTGGTTTAATGGGAAAGAGAACTTCTCTCTCTTATTCGTTTTATTATGAAAATAATTAAAACCACCGGAATCCATATTACCGCATAAACTACAACCCATATCAGCAAACTCCCCAACTTTTGCACGCTCGTGAGCATACTTCTTACCGCCTGTTTGAAAATGACATCGGGTCTGAATGATTGTATAGGAGCGAAAGGCAGCGATAATTCATCAGTCGAGAGATAAATAGTTATTTTCACCATTTGCGCATTTTTGGAAAGATATCTTTGCTGACCGGTTATATTATCTATTTGAGATTGAATATTAAATATTTCCTGTTGAACTCTCAGAATATCTTCGACTTTCTCAGCTTTGTTCATAATTTCCATAAATCTTGCTTTATTACCTTCCAATATTTTCATTCTGGCTTCGTTATCAACAAACTGATCGGTCACGTCAGATCCCTGAAGGTTTTCGGAAACAACTTTCACGGCAAGACTCCTTAAAAAGACCAGCGTTTCGTCTAAATAATTTTGGGGAACTCTGATAATGATTTGGCCTGACGCACCGCTATCTGGAGTTGACAGATTACTATTCACAAAGTAACCGCCAAGATTAGATGCTTTATTTTTAATATCAGTTATGACCTTACCAACATCGTTAACAAGTAACGAGAGATTTGATTCCTGTACTATCATTCTGTCTTTTACTTCCGGGGCTGGAGGAGGTTGATTAATAGGATAGGGCATGTTTATACCTCCAAGAAATCCGGGAGACCCGTCCGCAACTTTTAACATACTCGTACGGCTCGAGCCTTGGTACATTAAATTATCTCCGCCATACCATAACGAATTAGCTAACCAATTGGTATAGATAAAATATATGACTACTAGAAGAAGAAGTGTTGTGAGTTTATTATTTTTGATCCAATTAATTATTTTCATTTTCTTTGTTTTTTAATATCAAGGCCTCATTTGATCTACCTTAATTGTTCCTTTCATCTTTGGATTTAGCACGCTATGGTAGTTATATATTCCCGGCGTCATAAAGGTCACTATCTGACTTTTGCCCGGTAAAATGAGTCCTGTATCAAAACTTTTGTCATCTGCCTGAGCATCATGATTTACTTTATCAAAATTGGTGAAAGTTATTTGTGATCGTTCAATGATTGTGATAGTTATAGGATCGAATTGAGAATTTTTAATATAGACATCAAAGGGTGTTTTTTTACGTTCGTTTAGAGGCACTTCTATAGTTGGAGACAATATTAATCCTGTAGATTTTATTTCAACACTTCTTGGGTTGGACTGGTTTAAATTTACCTGAACTTTATTTAAAGATGAACTTCTGTAGATCAAATAACCGACCAGAAAAAGAAGGCTAGCGATTATCAATTTATTTAAAGTCTTATTTCTCATAAACTAATCCATGAGTATAATATAATCATATCATAAAATAATTCCAACCTAAAGAAAAATATTTAAAAAAATGATATACTAATTATAATTCAACCTAAAAAAAATGTTCAAGAAACTTGTTGATTTTTCCTATAAGAGAAATTTAGCTGAAAGTATCGGCTTCTATATCGTCTATCTTTTGGCTATCTTAATAACTGCAGTGACGTGTGCATTTCTAGTATCTGTTTTTACAGGTAACAGCAGTTTTTTTCTCGGAGCCGTCATCGGTAAGATTATAGCGCTATTAATAACGATTGTGATCGGAAGTACAGTCATTTATAAAAAAAAGCTGTCAAAAAATATTTTTTATATCTTTCTTGTGATATTATCCGCAATACTTTCTTATTATACAGGCGCAATTATCGGTTTGGGTTTAATCGCGTATCTTACAACTAGATAATTTAATGTGTTTTGCTATTCCATTAAAAGTCATAAAAATCGGATCTGGTTTTGTGGTAGTCGAAGGCAATAAAAAAATCAAATTAGATAGATTTCTGCAGCTGAAAATCGGGGATTTTGTTCAGATAAGCGGAAACTTGGCAGTAGATAAGCTGAGTTCAAGGGAAGGATTAAGAATAAGAAAAATTATAAATAATATTTATAAAAACTGATCATGTCAGAAAAATTCACATTAGGTATAAAAATCGCTTTTATAACCGCATTAATATCCGGAATTTCGATTTTTTATAATAAACTGATCGTCACCAAAGGAATTGATTCCTTGGTTTTTAATATTCTAAAAAATGGAGGCACGGCGATCCTGATCTCATTTTTTCTTCTTTACAAAAAAAGTTTTACCAAGCTTCTGAAACTGAAAAGAAAAGATTGGTTGAAACTGATTTTAATCGCCGCGGTGGGAGGCAGCATTCCATTCGTCCTTTATTTTGAAGGACTTCGAAGCGTTTCTGCAGTAAATGGCGCTCTTATTCATAAAACACTATTTATCTGGGTTCTTGCCATGGCCATACCGGTACTTGGTGAAAAAATAAATCTTTGGCAGGTTATCGGATATTTACTCATCATCTGGAGCAATCTTTTTCTCGGCGGGTTTCAGGGTTTTGCTTTCGGCAGGGCTGAGCTTTTGATTTTAAGTGCAACTTTGCTTTGGTCTTTGGAAAATATCATCGCCAAAATTGCCCTAAAAAATATAGAGAGTGATATTGTGGCTTGGGCACGCATGTTTTTCGGGACTCTGATATTAATCGGATTTGCCCTGACTCAAAATAAACTGGGTTTGATTTTGTCAATTCCCTTAAATCAGATCATTGGAATTGCCGGCAGCATTTTACTCTTAACTTTCTATGTTTTGACCTGGTACAAAGCTCTTTCATTTGCTCCTGCAACAACCGTCACAGCAATTCTCGTCTTAAGCCTCCCTATCACTAATATATTGACGGCGGTTTTTATTAACCACCTTAGTCTTCCTTTTCAGCAGATATTAGGAATGTCTATAACTATTGTCGGAATATCTCTCATCTCTTATCTGAATAAATTTACTTCTAAATTTAAGTTTATTTTCAGATAATATGGATTTGCCGGGGCTCGCCCTTTGTGCGCGTTTTGCCTTTCCACCCAACTCACTTTCTCTGTGCGGACCATCTGCGAGTTTTCGACAACACGATCTGAGGTGGTATGCACAAGAACAAAAATTAACAAAAGGGACGGAGGAACTGCTGTCACAATTTTCAACGCTCTTTCCTTACCTGTGTCTTATCGCTAAAGAAGCAAGACTAAACGATGCTTTTAATTTGAAAGTTGTTGAAGCTTACTGGATCGGTAATAATTTGACGGGTATGATAAAAATCAGCAATTTTGTAGAACTTCTGGATCTATCTCTCAATCTGAAAAAGAAAATCGGGAAGAAAGATCTGGTGAAAATAAATGATAAAATCGCGCTGGGCGCAACTCCCCATCACTCTTTTCATGTTTTAAATATTTATAAACGGACCGGATATCTTGATATCCCTCATACCCTAGCTACCATGGATGCGTGTTTAATCAACTGGGGAAAAGTCGTGGAAATAAAAAACCATCTACTGACTATAGAAACACAACCCCTGGTAATTAAGAACGATAAACTCCTCTTCGGGACAAAAATCCAGAGAAAAATACGAAGTCAGGGTGATAATGATATTTTGTTTTCTAAATTAAACCTCGGCGACCGGATCTCTTACCACTGGGGTTATTTTTGCCAAAAACTTTCCGGTAATCAGTTGCAAAACTTAGTTTACTACACTAATCTTTCGCTAAAATTCGCAAATATTTATTAATTACCATCCGGACGGATAGACGAAAATAATAATGGGGAAAAAAGTTTTTGTTTTGGGAAATCCCTTGGTAAAAGCTGACAGGAAAGTATTTGATCTGTTGCCGCATCTCACAAAAGAATTTTCTGATATTAATTTTGAATTTTATGACCCTACGGAAGAAATCGAGTTAAATATAAACTCAGATCTAATTTTCTTAGATACGGGTATTAATCTAAAAAAAACTGCTCTTTTCAGAGACTTAAAATATTTTGAACTGTCTCCCAAAAATTCCGTCCATGATTATGATCTGCCTCTACAACTGGGACTGATGAAAAAATTAGGTAAAATAAAGAATGTTTATATTATTGCTGTTCCCGCTACAGGCAAAACGACTAAAATACTTCAAGAGGTAAAAGCTATTCTGACAACCATTTAATCTTCAAAAAGTGGGAAGCGCAGCTCATGCATGGATCATAAGCCCTGACTATCTGTTCAATTTTTAATTCAATTTCTTCTTTTGATTTTTCCAAGTCCATGTTTTTTTCTAGATATTCTCTGATACTTCCTTCAATTCCGATTTGGTTTTGACCTGTGGGTACTACAATTTGTCCGCGGATTATTTTGCCTTGATCGTCAAGCTCCAGATTGTAATATAAAGTTCCGCGCGGCGCCTCTATAACTCCTACCCCTTTACCTTTTTTTCTTTGAGGAGCAATTGGCTTTTCAGGGATTATTTTCAGGTTTTTTAATATGTCCAGGGATGAATCTACCGCATGCAAAATCTCAATTGCCTGGGCCAGATTGTTGTGGAAGATGTTTTGAGACGGAAAAATTTTCAGATATTTTTGGGCGCTTGTCTGAGTTTTCTCATGAAGATTTTTTTTGGCCAAATTCAGCCTGGCTAAAGCTCCTACCATATAAACTTTTCCCTGAAATTTATAACCTGAAGCGTGAGAATAAGGAATCACTACATGTTGCAGATATTCTCCGTATTTTTCGGAGGGAATTACTGATCCGTCGCTTCTAATCAGATCGCCGTATAAAAACGAGTATTCATGATCTGTAATTGCCGCAAAATCAATATCATTTCGTATCAGAGTAAAATCACGCTCACCAAATAATTCAATCAAATTTAAGACGGTTTTACGGATACCTTGAAGTTCAGGAATTAATTTACTAATCTGGTTTTGATCCGGCAGCTTGGTAAATCCCCCGACTGTTAAAAAAGGAGCATGGACGCTTCTTCCACCAATCGCCTTGCTTAAATTGTTTCCGGCCGCTTTTACTTTAAAAGTATCATCCAGGTATTTGTGCTCTTCAGGGTTATTTTCATCAAAATCCAATATGGAGTCCTTTTGAAAAAGGTCAGGCATGACAAAAACGTAAAGATGTAATGCGTGATCCCTAATGATTAACCCGTAATTGAGAAGTTTGCGAAGTAAAATAGTTTGGGGAGACGGAGTAAGATTCACAATTTTTTCTACAGCCTTCAGGGCACAAAGAAGATGGGCGTTGGAACATGTGCCGCAAATTCGCGCGGTCAACTGAGGAAGAGCCAGCATATCTTTTCCACATATCGCCTGGGTATAGAATCTTTTGTACTCGGCAATGCTGAAGGCGACTTTGACGACTTTACCATTCTTTACACTAATCTCGCATGAAGCTTTGCCTTCAATTTTCGCGATATCTGACAAAGTTAAATCTAGATTATGCATAATTGTCAAATAATGTTAAATTCTTTAAGGTACTTATCAACTACTCCCAAAAATATTTTCTCATCCATCGGACATCCATGAACAAAATCGTCCACATGTACAACGTCTGATAATTTTCTGACGCTTTTAGAGTAATTAAATCTTATTATTATATTTTGTATCTCCTTAGTGGCCTTGTCATCAAATAAATTTCTTTGAGCTGACGGCATACCAATACAGGCACAAGCTCCTATTGCGACCAGTTTTTTACTTTCACGTCTGATCTCTAATAGTTTTTCTTCTTGTTTCTTGGAAGTTATAGCTCCTTCAACAAATGAGACATCCAGATCTTTTAAAGTATTTTTCTTTCGCAATACCAAAGCAGAACAGAATTCGATTTTTTCTTTCCATTGCCAATAATGTTCATTAAGAAGTTCCGTAAAAATAATGGTTGAATCTTCGCAGCAGGAAAAGGAAAACCAACCGATACGAAGCTTTTTAGACATGAATCAAAGATACATCTATTCTTATAAATCGTCAACCCTAAATAGGTTGCATAATCGATATTTGGTATAATACTAATGTCTACGGAGGCCGGATAACCACGCTGGAAAATCCATCAGGATTTTTCAGTGAGGAAAGTCCAGACCGCAGAAGACGGAGGAATCGCGGTAACGCGTTACCAGGTACCGTATGGTATCTGGCTGGTGCTCCGCTCGCGAAAGCTACGGAGACAATTCCTGAATTGACAGGGTGAGAGAGCCACAGAGACGATCGAATACCTAAAGCCGAAAGGCTATGGTTTTCGAGTGAAACGTTGGCAATCCCACTTGCGGCAATCTCCGAATGGATCGATAAAGACGGATGTCTTCCCGAGTTTACGCTGAAAGGCGTGAAGCGATCCGAAGTTTGAGAGCATCTCGCCAGACGGCGGGAGGGTAGGATGAATATTATCATCAACCCAGAGAAATGGTTGTCCAAAAACAGAATCTGGCTTATGAGTCTCCGTAGACGCTTTTATTAGATTTTAGAGGATTTTAATTTAGAATATTCGGCAATTATAGTTTCTACCATAACCACCACAGGTACTGATAACATTGCTCCCAACACTCCAGCCAACTTTGCTCCAACCATTAAGGTAAGAATTGTTATTACAGGAGGCAAACCTACTGATTTTCTTAAAACATACGGAACGATAAAATGGTTTTCAGCCTGCTGGATAATTATAAAAAGTGCCACGGTCAATAAAGCCAGGAGAGGCGAAACCGTCAAAGCCACAAGAATAGCAGGAATGGCCGATATGATCGGTCCAATAATTGGGACAATTTCCAATGCGCCCGCGATGATAGATAATGGTAATATAAAAGGCAAACCCAGAAGTAATAACCCTATGTAAGTTGCGATACCTATAACCAATGCAAGTGTGAGTTGTCCTCTGACCCATGATCCCAATCTTTCTTCAACTCTTTTTATAATTATTAATAGATTCTCTGCACTTTTAATACCCATAAATCCAGCAAGATGGTTTTCGAGTTGTCGCCTTTCGATAAGCAGATAAAAAGAAACAATAAAAATAGTAAAGATATGAAACAGGTTAGAAAAAATACCAAGCGTAACTTTCAAAATATTTTCTCCGATTGGAGCTATCTGTTGGGTAATGAATTGTGTATCAATCGAGACAAATGGAAAAACCGTCTCCAAATACTTCGGCAAACTCTGGCCTAAATTAATTGATTGGGTAATTAAAGGAGGAAGCAGAGTACCTCCTACATAAATTATAATTATCAAACCAGATATGTACACCGTGAGGATTGCCACGATTCGTGGAATATGAGTTTTCTCCAGCTTTTCTACCAAAGGCTTAAAAGCGGACATGATAATTAGTGAAATAAACAATATAAATAAAATATCCCTAATATAGACAAGAAACCATAGGAAAATCAGGAAAAAAATAGTAAAGAGTATTGTTTTATAGGAGATTTCTATTTTTGAAGGTTTCATATTAATGATTGCCAGTATACCATTTTTCCACACTGTCTTCTATTTTTTCCGCATAATTATTTTGACTAACGTCATACCAATAAATATCTTTCATTTTCTTAAACCAAGTTATCTGGCGTTTGGCAAAGGCATGTTCGGCATTCTGCCAACTCAATATTGCCTCAGATAAAGTAATTTTTCCTTCCAAATAATTTTTAATTTGCCTATAACCAGTTGAACTCAGCGATGGCAGATTATCGGGAAACTTATCCTGAGATATTTTTCTCACTTCTTCCAGCGCACCCTCCTTTATTCTTTTATTAATTCTTTCATCGATTCTTTGGTTTAACTTTTCTTTCGGCATAATCAAACCAATGATCAACGGGTCTACCCGGTTAAAGCTTAAATGCTCCTTAGTTTTAAAGTCGAAAGATGACGACGATTTAGTATATACGGATATTTCTATAGCCCTGATTAATCTTCGGGGATTCATCCGATCGGAACGGTTTATTGATTGCCATTTTTGTGGGTTTATTTTTTGCAAATATTTCTGCAATTCAATTATATCCAGTTGAGATAATTTATCGCGCAATTTTTGATTCGGCCCAATTGATGCCATGTGTAATGGATATAATAAAGATTTAATATACAAACCTGTTCCTCCGACGATTATCGGGAGTTTATTTCTTTTCAAAATATCTTTAATTACTTGTCGTGCAATTTCTCTATATTCTCCAACGTTGAAAATATAATCCGGCCCAACAATATCAACCAACCATATCGGAATTCCTTCTTTTCTTCTATATCCGACCTCAAGCTTTTTATTTTTTATTTGGAGTTTTGAGTTTTGAGTTTTGAGTTTTGAGTTTACGGGTATATCTTTACCCGTATTAATATCCATCCCTCTATACACCTGACGGCTGTCGGCAGAAATAATTTCACCGTGAAATTTTTTGGCTAAATAAATTCCTAAATCAGTTTTTCCAGTCGCTGTCGGTCCGCATATTACCAGAAGTTTCATGTTAATGCTCGTTTTATATCTACCTTCTAATTTTCATCAAATAACTTCTGAATTTTTTAAACTTTTCCCAGTCATAAATGGAAACAGGCCAAACTGTTTTGTTTAATTTCTGAAGTTTTTTTATTTTTCCCTTAATAATTTTTTCATCTATCAAGTCAGTCTTGGTGAGAATAATTATTTCCTTTTTATCTAATAAAGTCTTGTCATACAATCCAAGTTCTTTTCTCACTAGAAGATAGTCTTTTTTCACATCAGGACTATTAACTGAGATACAATGGGCTAAAACTTTCGTCCGAGCAATATGACGAAGAAAGTTAAACCCTAACCCCTTACCAAATGAAGCTCCTTCTATAAGGCCCGGAATATCAGCTAAAATCATCCCGTCTAAAGACCCCAAATTTGGTGAAAGTGTCGTGAAATTATAATCACCAACTTTGACCGAGGAAGAGGTTAATTCATTTAAAAGGCTTGATTTACCAGTATTGGGCAATCCGATTAGTCCGATATCAGCTATAAGTTTCAGTTCCAACCTCAGATCAACCCTTTCTCCAATTTGCCCTTTTTCCGCAAATCTCGGCACTTGGTTGGTGGAACTGGCGAAATGCACATTACCCCGTCCTCCTTTCCCTCCTTTGGCGATCAATACTAATTCTCCGGAGGCAGAGAAATCATAAATTTTTTGTACATTTAGATTGGTGGCGGTCGTTCCTAAAGGCACCAATAATACTAAATCTTTTCCGTCTCTACCATGTTTTCTGGCTGAACCCCCTTTTTGTCCAGACTCACAGACCCAGGCTTTCTGATTGCGGTATCTCCGAAGTACGCCAATATCATCAACACTTCTCAGGTAAACATCCCCACCGCGTCCGCCGTCCCCACCCCAAGGACCTCCTTTAGGAATGAATTTTTCTCTTCTGAAAGCAACGCATCCGTCGCCCCCATTTCCTGCCTGGGTCATAATTTGAACCTCGTCAATCAACATAATTTATTTTCCTTTCAATTTTTAAATTCCGGGTCTTTTAGATTGGGAATATTTATCAACTGTTCCAATATTTCCCAGCGTTCCTTTTTAATATTATGCGGTACATTATCCTTTAATGCCTTATGTGCAGCAGTCATAGGTCTATCCGAATACATGGCAATATAAGCTTTATAAAAACCTGCTTTTTTAACTAAATCTACCGTTTCCTGAAATTCCTGATCTGATTCTTCACAAAATCCGACAATGATATCTGTAGATAATTTTAAATTTTTTCCGCCAGTGGCGGATCCGCCTTTGGCGGAAATTTTATCCCTTAATCTCTTAACAAGTTCCAGATAATCTTCTCTTGTATACCAACGGTTCATTCTTTTTAAAACACTGTTACTGCCAGACTGTACGGGCAGATGGATTTTGCGAGATATTTTTTTGTTTCGGGCAATCACGTCTATCAACTCGTCGGAAAAGTCCCAGGGATTACTTGAAATAAAATCGATATTTTCAATTCCCGGTATCGCACAAATATCTTCCAGCAGATACGGAAAAAGGGTTGGAATTCGAAGACGGTTTAAGTGTTTTACGAAAACCGGTTTAATAATTCTGCCGTCTAGTAATTTATATCCTTTCATTGCATGGGCCAAAGGCCCATCAGCCTTTGGCTGAAAATACGTTTTATTAATATCTCTTAGCACCTGAATATTTTCAGCTCCAACCACCAGATCCGCCCCATATGAATTTACATTCATGCCTAAAAGGGTAATTTTTTTAAATCCTTGACGCGCTAGTGACATACACTCATGCAAAACTTCATCATAAGGGCGGCTAATTTCCCGGCCACGGGTAAAAGGTACCACACAGAAAGTACAGAAATTATTACAGCCGTTGCTGATTGGAACCAACGCGTGAAGACTGTCTGTCCTGATTGGGTCATGGTCAAAACCCACTTCTTCAACGGGTAGAAATTCATCTACGTACGGCATTCTTTTTCTAATAAGTTTTAAGAATTTTCCACTTTTATCTCTTACCGCCATTCCAACCATACAGCCTGTAACAATTATTTTTTTAGGTTTACCGGATATGTTTTTTTGTTTGGCCAAATTATTCACAAGACCATAAACCCTATTTTCCGCCTTTTCTCTGATCATGCAGGTATTAATGATCACATGATCAGCGTCTTTGAGTTTTTTAGCTTCCTTCATTCCTCGAGCCTCAAGCATGGCGGCAATACGCTCTGAATCTGCAACATTTTGCGCACAGCCGAAGGTTTGGATAAAATAAGAAGAGGTCATAACTTGTTATTTTACCAGATAAGTGAATTTAAATTAAATTAATTTTATTTTTTTAGATATAATTAACTTATGATGAAAACGAAAAAAACACAAAGAGTAAGAAATAAAAAAAGACGAACGGGAAAAAAATCTCATGTTTTTAGCATTGTTACAGTTATTTGTTTAACTCTTTTCCTCAGTCTTAATTTTTATTTTGTAAAAATAAAATCAATTAACAAGTTTTCGCCTTTGCCAATTCCCCAATTATCCAGAATTTATCTGCCGGATCTTTTAATAATTCCAGAAATCGAAACTTCAGTTCTTGGAGCCCAAGATATCAACCCGGTTGATTTTATCAATGATATTAATTTAGAACGGTCCAAGGTCGGCTCACCAAATCTACGCATTAATGAAAAGATGATGAAAGCGGCTCAAATGCGGGCAGAAACAATTTTAAAATATCAGAATTTTTCACATTACGATCCTTTTGAAAATCTGATTCTGGCTACCGTCCTGCCTAAAGTGAACTATCATTTTACTTATGCTACAGAAAATATCGGTATGGGAGGAGTCTCTGCTGAAGATTTTGTTGGCGGATTTATGCATAGTACTATGCATAGGGAAAATCTTCTTAATCCCACTTTATTAGATACCGGTGCAGCCGTCGTAACTGGCCCCTATAAACAATATTACGTCAATATCATGGTGCAGCTGTTTGCCATTCCTGGGGGCAGGGATGAATATTTAGGCTATTCTAAAAAAGAAAAAGAAAAATATAAAAAACTTCTGGCGGATGCCCAGTTCCAGCTGAACCCGATTTATTGGGCAATCAATAAATTCATTAATCCACATGAGTTTACCCCTGAAAAGAAAAGACAATTGGAAAAACAAAAAATACTGCTTGCTGAAGTTTATCTGCAAATGAAAGACGATAAGCCTCTGACAAACCAGAACGTTGCTAAAATAATGGAATTTAACGAAACCTTAAACTGAGGGCGCACTCCAAAATAATATATCCATTTTGGATGCGCCACAAAGGAGCACATGATCCCGATTCAATCGGGACTAGTGTAAACGCAATCTAAATAACACGGGATTGTTATTTAGAAGCGTCTCCTTAGACATACTTTAAAGAATTAAACTATCTCTCTCCTCAGATGTATTACTTTTGTCTACGATATAGACATCATTGTTGTATTCATCAAGCCCGACAAGTTTGGCTTCTTTTCTTAAAATTGCCTCAAATGGCCGGCAGGCGAAACAGCCGGTTTTTTCCCGACAAGAATAGCGCCCAAGTGTTCGGACAAGTTTAATTTCTTTGGCGATTGAGAGAACTTCTTCTTTTGCTTTTTTCAAATCGGGTAAAACGACCTCTGTTAAATGAGTGTTTTTATCCAAATACCAATAACTGGCTCTGGTCACCCTTCTTTTCTGACATTGATGAACAAGAAGATAGTAAATTGGCAGTTGTAAAGAGCTTGGTTTTTCATCCGCCTTGCCGGTTTTGAAATCTATAATGTGAACACTGTCTGTTTCGGGTAAATATTCCAACCAGTCAATTTTACCGCATAAAATTATATTATCTTCTTCAGACAACCAGAAATAGGGTAAGTTCATGGTAATTTTAACGGCAAGATTAAGGAGGGGTCCGGGGTTATTAACTGCTCTTTCTATCATCTCCATTCCTCTTTTCTTATATAAATATTCCTGGTCATTATCCTTAAATCCTCCCCTTTCACCAGATATTTTTTTCCATGCGGATTCAAACTTTACCATCAATGGTTGTTTGAAACGGTCTTTTACGGGGATGACCGATAAGGATTCTATCACCTCATGGACCGCTTGTCCCAGTGCTAACGGCGGACTGGTCAGTTTTATTTTATGTCCAGATACAGGGTCTTTATAGACATTGTTCAAATAATAAGCACGGGGACATTTTAAAAAATCTCCAATCGAAGAATGTGATACCCAAACCGCCGTATATTTATCTTTGACCATATATTTTCAAATAAAAAATTTCCAGGTAAATATTCCGTAATAACAAATCGCAGACAGCAGAATAAAATAGACTGCTGTAAAAATTTCAATTGATTTCTTTTGATTTTTTTTAAAAAGAATAAAAAGGGAAAGGGGAACCATATAATATCTGACATCAATAAACCACAATGGAATGAAAAATATTATTGTAAACAGATATAACAGATAGTCTTCTTTGCTGTGTAATTTTATAATACGGATAAGCATAACAGTCAATATTAAAATTACAAAGAAAATAAGTTTTTGATAAGTTCCCGAGGTAAAATAGACAAAAAGCCAATTATGCAGAAAAAAAGTATTCAAGTTATATGGATTTTCCACCCGGAAGTATTTACTGAATGGAAAAAAGGCTAATAAGACCGGCAGCAAAAAAATAATTTTCTTACGCCAGTAAACGATAAATTGCTTTATTAATGATATATTCAACGGTAAAAAAATAATCAGAAACATAAAAAGCATGATAAAAAGATTGTTTGGAACTACAGCCGTAGCATAAACAAGTGTCTGTTCACCTACGGAAACCCGATGAAAAATCATAAGAAATATATCAAAAATTATTGGTCCGAGGATAAAAGACATCGTATTTTTCATGTGGTTATTCAGGTATTGCAGACGAAATACAAATCCATAAGTTTTAAGGTAAATATAAATATTAAAAAAAACGAGCCAAATAAGATTATTCTGGCGAACCAAAACATCAACGGATAAAATTAAACCGGCTATGTTATATCTTTTCCTGAAGATAAAATAAACCGCTAATAGAATCAAAGTTAAAGAAAAAAAGTCTGTATAGATAAGTGTATAAAAAGGAAAAAGAATCGGAAAAAAACTGTATTGGACTGTTTTAACCAGAGCTGATTTATAATCTATTTTTTTGGCAATAAAATAGAAAACCGGAATGGTTATAAGATTGAAAAATAAGGAAATAAATCTGATCGCCGGAACAGATGATGCGTTAACAAGCAGTGCAACTCCGGCAATAACGAAATGATAACCGGGCAACATCGCCAAACCGGGATTTAATGCATAGTTATGACGGGTGAATTCCACTATCTGCGCGTAATGCCATTTTTCATCCACCATAAGACCGTGGTCTTTAATGAGAAAATAAGCCAATAAGTGAATAATCAAAATAATGGAAATTACCAACAGAGTGCGCAGTGAAACGGATTTTTTATTCATGAGATCTAGTTCCCAGAATACTTTTGAACTGATAGATTAGTATAATCAGCTCTACCAAAAACATCAGAAGGTTAAGCGACTCATTAGCGGGTGACGTCCAATATGACGCTAAGCCGAAATTGAAATTAAGATTCATCACAATTAACAGTCCGACTATTGCCAGTATTGATGATACTTTATTTCTGTTGGCATACATCGTATAAATGCTGGATAACACAAGTAGAATTCCCCCTATCAGTTCCCCCCATCTGGAAAGTTGCCCAAAAAGATTCGCGTTGGGTATAGCAACATTTATGAGAAATGTTTTATACCACCCTACAGGATTTTTGGAGGAAAAAAATGTCAGTGTTTTTCCAATATTATCGGTAAAATCACTGTTTATAAATTTACCGTAGCAGGATTTTAACCATAAAATACCCAAGATTAATTGTAAAAGAATTAAATACCTTCCTTCAGGATTTTCTGTTTTTGACATAAAGAAAATAAGACAAAATAAAAATTATAGTCATAGTAAAAGCAGATCCAAGACACCAGATGCAGTATGCTTTGATATCAAATATTTCAGCCGAGGTTAAATAAACTACTACTAAAAAACCGGTGAGGGATGTGAAGAATAAAAGTTTTGACATTACCTTTTTGGGAGCTTTTTCCAGAGTATAAAAAAAGGAAATAAGGAAAATCATTAGATTTCCCAAAAGCCCAATAATTGGCATCGGAATTCCTAAAGGATACGCGTATCTGCTCTTTCTGACAATTTCGCAGCCGGTGTCAAAACAAGCGATTGGAGAATGGGTAATATATGTAAAACTCAGGTAGGAAGATATACCAATACCAATAATTGATAAAAGAAAAATATACCTATTGAGATTTCTGTCGCTCATAAAACTCTGTTATTTGCCTTATTATTGTATAATTTTCCTCATCAATTATAAATAGATGAATAAAAGAAATATATATTTTTTGTTGACAGGTGTATTTTTAGGATTGCTTTTTTTGGGTATTCTATTGAACAAACAGACAGGGTTAACCCAAAATACGGTTATCGCTGATGAATTCAAGTCCGAAAGTGTTCAATCTCAAACTGTTCCTTTTTCACTTCTTACTGATTATATTATCATCACCGAAACGCCAATCCCAACACCCACTTTTACCCCGACACCCAAACCCATAGTGACACCGACTCCCTCACGTCGATTCACTTCAACGCAGTTTGATGAATGGTTTACACGCTTCGCCTCAGAAAGTAGCGTTGACCGAAGTTTGCTCGTAAAAATTGCCGTCTGTGAATCTGGTTTAAACACTTCAGCCGTAAATGGTATATACGGGGGACTTTTCCAGTTCTCTTCATCCGCCTGGATAAGTACCAGAAGACAAATGAATGCAGACACCAATCCGGAGCTTCGTTTTAATCCCGAACAGGCGATAAGGACTGCGGCTTTCAAGATTGCAGCGGGTGGACGCGGCGCTTGGCCTAACTGCGGTAAATAAATTAAATAATCAGATTCCAAAGATTACTTCAAGCATTTTATTGGACACAGTTTGTTTGCTCGCTTTGTCTATTTTTCTAATTTGTCCTTTGGCGGAAATTAAGATCATTTCGTTATCATCCGTGCCAAATCCAATACCGCTTTTTCCCACATCGTTGACAGCAACAAAATCTGATTTTGTTTCTTGTAACAGATCTTTACCGATTTTAATCATCTCGCGATCTGTCTTTTGGAAAACTGCTTTAAATCCTATTAAAAGAATTTTGGGGTTCCAAAATTTAATTTTATTGATAATTTTATCTGTAGGTATTAAATCCAAGGTTAGTTTTTGACTACTTTTTATTTTAGTAGAAAATTTTTTTACGGGTTTGAAATCAGACACCGCTGCCGTGTGAAATATGGCATCACAATTTTTAATTCTATCTTTAATGATTTTTGATAAATCTTCAACAGTCTCAAATGGAATCTCTTCAACTCTAGATTGTGCGACAATTGAGTTTTTGGATCTGACCAAAATAACGCCTGCGCCCCGTCTGTTACATTCTCCAGTCAATGCCAACCCCATCTTGCCTGATCCCCGATTTGTAATCACGCGAACCGGATCTATAGATTCGCTCGTCCCGCCTGCTGTAATCATAATTTTTTTACCGACAAGAGAATTTTTTACGGTAATAAGATGGTTAATTTCACTTATAATTTTTTTTGTATCTGCAAGTCTCCCGATGCCCTCATATCCGCAGGCAAGCATACCTTTATCGGGCGAAAGTACATAATGGCCTTTTTTTATTAATTTTTTTATGTTTTCCTGCACGATTTCTTTTTGCCACATATACACATTCATGGAGGGGCAAATTAAAATGGGGGCTTGCGTTGCTAAAATTGTAGTTGTTAATAAATCATCAGCCAGTCCATGGGCTATTTTGGCGAGGATATTGGCTGTGGCAGGAGCAATCACTACTAAATCCGCCGCGTCGGCTAATCTTATATGCTCTACCTCTCTTTTTTTCAGAATTTTTTTGTAGTCGAAGTCTTTGGGAAAAAGTTCGCTATAAACAGATACACCCGGAATTTTTTTAAACTCCATTGGTGATATCATCGATTTGGCATGATCTGTCATGATGACTGATATGTCAAATTTGCCTTGAAGGCGGCGCAGTAGCCCGATAATTTTATAAGCAGCAATTCCAGAAGAAATTCCTATGACTAAAGAATGCTTCATTTTATATTATGATTCCTCGCTTTGCCCAATCTGATTGTTTCTGCATAATCATTGTCAAAGTATAAAAAAGAAGATAAAATTTAAAACGGATGAAGATTAGCATATATTCGTCTAATATACTACTTATTAAGTTATTTTAGAAAAAATCGTATAACAACTGGTTAGGCAAAATTGAGCTGATTTTATTATGAAAAAATATACATTGTTAATTACTATATTTGTCTTACTGGTTATTAGCTTTGTAATGGCTAATCAAGCGAAGGCAAAAAAATTCTGCAGTCAATTTTCTGGTAGTACCGGCTATATGGAAGGTGAAACTAAAGCAAAAGAATGTTTAGCGGCCGGTTGTCAGATTATTAATAAAAAAGAATTTTCCTCATCCCAAAAGACCAAATTTTGCGATCAATCAACTGGCAAATGCGAAGATATAGATATAGCATTACCAGACAGCGGTGGTTATACATTTGAATGTATTCCTAAGGGAAATTAGCTCAACATCACATAACACAGGCTATACGACAGATTTCAAGGAAAATCTGTCCAAATCCTGATAAAATTAGAATCAGGACTTCGCATAACCCGATACATTGTACGCAATTCAAAAAATATTTTTCTTGAGTTAAAATGAAGATAGGCTTTCAAAGGGGAATAAATTTGATTTTTTCTTTATTTAATGAGGGGGATAATTGTGTTATCTTCTGCTCTACTTCAGAAAACGATTTATTTATAAACTTAAGTCATTAACATTACCATTATGCAAAATACAAAAATTATTATTCTACCATTACTCTTAACGGCAGGAATATTATTGATTCCATTCATTGGGAATATGTTTGTTGATGAATGGAATTGGCATTGGACTGCTTTCGCTTTTTTCGGTGTCATCTTGTTTAACGCAGGTCTCGCATATGAACTTGCAGGAAAGTACGCCAAAACAGGAGTAATTAGTGGTTTTGTCTTCGGCGAGATAGTTGCTGGTAGCGTAATAGCAACATTGCGATATATGAACCCAAATGATGATGTAGCGGGAGTCGTTATCATTACATTCCTCATTTCTGGATTATTTTTTGCGTTTGTGGGTTACTTGATCCAAAAATACTTTTGGAAGAAGAAAAGCTAAAACGGAAAAAAATCAAATTTATAATTAACCAGAAAAGTTTATCCTATAGTGAGAACGAGACATATTTTTTTCATTCACTCCACTATGCTTCGTACCACACTGCGCCAGGTACAGTCTTGCATCTGGCTGCGCTCTTCGGGGTGTATAACACAGTATATCTGGAGGGTTCCTCGGATCGACACTCTCCCATATTTCACTCCGGCTATTAAAAAATGATAAAATATGGATGTAGCGAGACATTATATATACCGAAACGTTGTGCGAAATTTCAAAAAGATATATGAAAATTTTACTCATTACGCTTTCAGTAATACTTATCACATTTGCCTTGCTATTTTTAACGGGTATCTTAAGATTTAAGTCCATGGGGATTTCATTCACACCAAAGGGGCGAGTTGGATTTATGTCTTGCTCTTACACAGGAATATTTTTTACCGCAGGTAATAATGATATTGAAATCATAAAATGGAAGAATTCACGACTAGGTTGTGCAATGTAATTGTGATTTACTGCGCACACAGCGTGTTAGTGGTAGTAGCCATTATAGCATTACATACAGTTAAATTCTATTCAGCACATCATCTCACTTTCTACTACGACAAATTTGTCCGTTTTTCTTCGCTCCAGGTGGTAACGCCTCCTTCGGAGGCCGATATTTTACCACCTTCCGTTCAAGACAGACAAACTTCACCAACATGCAAACTTTAGACGAAATATTAATCTATTCTGGATATCCGATTTTGGGACCTAACTAGAGGCAGAGGTGTAGTTTTTCAGAGAATAACGCCAGAAGATAATACTTACTGTAAAAATTCCAATTCCAAATCCCAGTGATATTATTAAATTTTTTACAGAAATTATCTGTAATAAGGCGTCTACTGGAAAGCTCATCATGATTCCAACCGGTATGATAAAAGTTACAAATGATCTTAGAGGCTCTGCATAAATATTGATCGGAAATCGCCCCATGCCCATAAAGTCGCGGTAAATCATAATCGCATGATCAATTTCAGTGGTGAGAATCGCAAAACCCAAAACTATGATATGGAAAGAAGTGGCAATAAGCATACTGTTGGCCAGCAGTAAAAAATATAATGAAATACCCAGCAAATTAAATTTGGATATTCTGATAGCTGAATAAACGATCACTAAAATAAGTGGTATCAGGGTTATAAAATCCAAGATATCCGTCCAGCCAAAAAGCGAACGGAATAAAGTATTTATCGGCTTGACAAGAAGCAGGTCAAAACTGCCACTTATTATTTTTTGACGGAATTGATATACCTCGCGGAATAGCATTTGTGTCGCGGAGTCTATAAAATTAAAAGTCAGGTAAAATAATATCACTTGCCACAAATCGTAACCTGCTAAGGCTTTGGTTTGCCTGACAAGAATTAGAAGAAAAACAAAGAAAAAGAGAAATCTGGTAATTTTTCCTGTTAAAAAAAGCACTGCACCAACTCTTGAAACAAAAAAAGATTCAAATGATGCCGAGGACATCTTCAACCATATTTTAAAGTATCTTGCTATTTCAGGCATTTTCATCTTCCTTCACCGGTGTAAGCCTTGAGCCCCTTTTTCCATAAAAACATCATAAAAATTAGAAGATATATTACCCAAAATACCGTAATAAAAATGCCGGACCATAACTGCCAATAACTGACCTCGCCAAGATATACTTTTAAAGGGAAAAAAATTAAATAGGTAAAAGGCAGAAGTTTCAAAAAGTTGTATATATAGCTTGGAAAAATATCTAAAGGGAAATATGTCCCGGCCAAGAAACTTACCAAGATAAAAAATAAAAATCTAGGCGCCCATACTTCATGCGACCAGAAACCGATAAAGGACAATATCATACTGATTTCAAAATATAATAATGAGGATAAAACAACAGCCGTGAGAAAAAAGAGGAGATAATTAATATCCGTCTGAATAATCACTGACGGCTTCAATATTAATATCAAAAGAAATGTTTCCACCAGTGAAAAAAAGCTATTGACGATTTTATCGGCTGCCTCCCGGGCAAAATTGAATTTAAAAAAATTTATCGGCCTGATGAGAAAATTACTTAGGTCACCCTGATTAATTTCAGTCGCAACCCGTTGGGTTTGTGTTGAAAAAACAATACCGCTAAGAGTGATCATAACAATGATATAAGTCAACATTCTCGTCTCGCTGTAACCTAAGACTACCTTATTGGTCATGAATACAGACTTCCATAAAAAATAGGTAATTAATATTGAGACAACAGTCCTCACACGCCAAAGCAGAAAATTAAGCCGGTAGGCCAAAAATTCAAGAATGGTATTTCTCACCACATATAGATATTTCTTCACGATTTGCCTTTCTTAAAAACTGTTCTTATGATTTCTTCTATTTCCGGCTCTTGAATGATCAAATCTTCTACTTTATATTCATTTAATATCCGGCTGACGAAATCGTTTACCTTATTTCTTGGTACGTTAAAAACGGCTTTGGGAGGCTGGAAAGAATGAAGATATCCGAGTTGTTGTAAAGTTACTTTAGTGATTTTATTTTGAACCTCCACCGAGATGAATTTTGAATCGGCATATTTTTCAACAAGCTTATCCAAAGTACCATCATAAATTATTTTTCCGTGATCGATAATTATTAACCTCTTGCACAGCTTTTTCACATCATCCATGTAATGACTGGTGAGGATTATGGTCGCTTTAAATTTTTTATTGTATTCAGCAATAAAATCCCTCATGACTTTCTGCATGACGACATCTAAACCGATGGTAGGTTCATCAAGAAATAATACCTTGGGTTTATGAATGAGAGACGCAACAAGTTCCATTTTCATTCGTTGTCCTAAAGATAACTGACGGGTTGGAATATCTACTAAATCTGTGACATGCAAAAGTGAGGTTAACTCCTGTAACGTTTCTTCAAACTCCCGGTCTTCTATCTCATAAATTGCCTTATTCAGTTTAAATGTATCCATGGCGGGTAAATCCCAATATAATTGATTCTTCTGGCCCATCACCAGACTTATTTTTTTGAGATAATCAGTTTTCCTATCAAACGGAGTGAAACCTAAGACAGAAACCGCGCCTGACGATGGATATAATAATCCTGAAAGACATTTCAGAGTTGTTGTTTTCCCTGCTCCGTTGGGACCGATAAATCCCACCAGTTCGCCCTGCTCAATTTCAAAAGAAATGTTATCGACGGCTTTTATATCGACTTTCTTACGGTTAAATAAAGACTTTAGGGCAGAAAGTATTCCACCTTGTCTTTTAAATACCTGAAAATATTTTTGGAGATTTTCGACTTTGATGGCTGGCATGATTTTAATAGTATAGCATTTGTCCTATTGGAGTTATTTTTTGGAAATTAGAAGAACTCCCATGAAGTAATTCGAGAGTTCTTCTAATAATATAAATATAACCTCTTATCGGATCGCCTTCTTAAGAGCTTTACCTGCAGTAAAACCAGGAGTTTTTCTGGCTGGAATATTGATAGGAGCTCCTGTTTGCGGGTTACGACCTTTTCTGGCTGCTCTCGATCGAACCATGAATGTACCAAAACCTGTTACTACCACTTTATCACCTTTCTTTAAGGAATCTGTGACAGTACCAAAGACGGAATTTACCGCTTCTTTGGCGGCTTTAGCGGTAAGATGGGCTTTTTTGGCAACATAAGCAACTAAATCAGCTTTTGTCATTTAATATTTCACCTCCCTTGTTGTCCCAGTTTGACTGGAAAGGCAGAAAATTTTTTTTAGACTGTTATAGTAATCCGAAATCCAATGTAGTAAATTTATTTATTGTTGTCAAGCCCCATTATGCAATTATTAAGTACAAACTATATCTTTTTTACTCATCAGATATTACATAACCTGCTCCTGATTAATTTAAATAATTATATTGTGTAAAATAGAGGTAAGATTTGTTTATATGGATGAAAATAATACGCCAAAAAAATCAGTCCGTTTTGCCACTAAATTTCTGATTTTTTTTCTGATTATATTCGGTATCATAATTTTTACAGGTTACTTCCTCATAAACCTTTCAAATCAGGAAAACAATCTGAATCTTAGCAATACCATCGAAAATATTCCTACACTAATCCCAATCACCTTACTGCCTACTTCCGGTGAAGCCGCTCCAATGAGCTCAACTAGGAAAAAGATAAAGCAAGAAATTGTTTCCATTGCCATTCTTTATTTAAATT
Organism: uncultured Gammaproteobacteria bacterium; assembly: GCA_964362665.1. Lineage (GTDB taxonomy): Bacteria > Patescibacteriota > Microgenomatia > 2-02-FULL-39-11 > 2-02-FULL-39-11 > 2-02-FULL-40-13. Next base: position 24,932 of record CAYIFB010000011.1, read on the forward strand.
ATCTTCAGGAACAGGAAGTCGAGAATTTATACTTACTTCTTACAATCGAGTCCAAAAAATTATATTCCCGGGAAGACTTAAAAAAAACTTTCGGGGAATCTGATTTTAAAATAACAAGTTTCAATATAAAAGATAGTATAGCCTTTTCCAATCAGCCGAGCATTAATAGTGATAGTGCAGTAGTAGTTAAGAACGGTGATTTAGAAGTGGTTTTACCAATATCCTTGAGTTTAGTCGCCAAAAAAGGAGAAAAGAAATCAGTAAATAGTGAATTACATGCCAAATTTCAAAATAATTTATGGCAATTCGACTATTTTGGACCCCCCAACTTTTAGCGATTAAGATTAATGAACAGTTTCGACTACTCTTAATTCACGGATTGAGGTGATTTTTATCTGTCCGGGAAAAGTCGGGAATTTTTTCTCTATTTCCTCGGCTATTTTTTTAGTAGTGATAGTCACTGAAGCATCGTCCAGCGTACCCGGATCCATAATAACCCGCAGTTCCCGACCTGCTTGTAAAGCAAATGCCTTGTCGACTCCATTAAATGAGGTCGCGACATCTTCCAATGTCTTGAGACGTTTGACATATTCTTCAATATCTTCGTGCCGCGCTCCCGGTCTTGATCCGGAAATTGCATCTGCAATGTAAACTATCACCGCTTCCATTGATGGAAAAGGAATATCTTCGTGGTGTGATGCGACACAATCAATAACTGATTGAGGCATACCGTTTTTACGAAGAAGATCAACTCCAAGTGTTACATGTGAACCTTCTTTATCAGTAATCACCTTACCGATATCATGCAGTAAACACCCAAGTCTCACGATGTTGACATCAGCTCCGAGTTCCCGGGCGAGTGCTATACCGATTTTAGTTTCTTCAAGAGTATGGGCAATCATATTCTGACCATAGGAAAACCGGTATTTGAAACGGCCGAGAAGCGCTACCTTATCGGAAGGCATGTTGTAAACACCAACCGCGTGGCAGAGCTTTTCTCCCTCCGTATACATGATCTTATCTATTTCTGCCTGTGTTTGTTTCACCACTTCTTCAATCCTGACCGGTTGGATTCTGCCATCCCTGATCAGTTTTTCAAGAGTGATGCGGGCGACTTCACGCCTAACGGGGTCAAAAGATGAAAGCCTTATAACTCCTTCTTCATCCAAATCCACATCAACTCCTGTCGCCATCTCAAAGGCTCTGATATTTCTTCCTTCTTTGCCAATTATTCGGCCTTTGAAGTCTTCATCGCTTATCTTTATGGTTGAGACGGTATATTCTGCCACATAATCAGTGGCGGCATGTCTCATGGCGTCAACTATTATTTCACGCGCTTTCTCCTGTGATGTTTGGCGGGCTGTTTCTTCGGCTTCTCTGATTTTACGGGCTATATCTTCTTTTAATTTATCCTCCACCGCCAAGAGAATGAGATTTTTGGCTTCATCCCGAGTGAGATGAGCTGCTTTTTCCAGTTTAGTGATTAAATCAGTACGTGATTTGTCCGCTTCTTCCAGTTTTTTGAAAATATCTTTTTCTTTATGGACGATCATTTCCTCCCTGTTGTCCAATGATTTCATGCGCCGATCCAAGCCTTCTTCTTTTTCCAAAATTCTTCTTTCAATAGCTAACGCTTCCTGTCTGGATTGCCTGGTTTCATCTTCTGCCTCTTTTTTTATCTTAAACGCCTCATCACGAGCCTCAATTAATATCTCTTTGGCTTTTTGTTGAAGCAAATTCATATCTACTGACGGAACAACCGCGGGAAGAGGTGCAGTTTTAGGCGCTGGAGCCATTTTAAAGGGTTCAGAAGTTGCTTTAGAACCAAGCTGTTTTTCTATTTTTTCCAGCCGGTCCAGTATAGTTTTTAATACTGATAGCATATAAATCTCCTTTCAAAATAAATATGAAATTTGTGAAAATTTTAAATATCATGAAGGATTATTAGATCGAGGAAAAACACGAAATTACTCTCGTGTTTCGGATAGAATTTGTCTTTGTTGATGAGTGACTAAATTCATTTTTTTCCCCGGATTATAAATTCTCATTCATGATTTAATAGTTAATTGTAATTCTTTTAACCTGAAGAGTCAATGGCTTGGTGAATCGTATCCCAGGAAAATCCGCGTCGGGAAAGGTAGGCGTAGACTTTCTGCTTGAAGGCTAAACGGGGAAGTTTTTCCCAGAGTTTGAGCTTTTTCTCAATCGCTTTTTTGGCCAAATCTACCTCACTCAAAGACTCTTTTTTACCCCCAGTCGGGGAAGCAGTTGATAAAGTGTTCAGACACTCGACGATGAGACTTTTATCAATGCCTTTAGAGAGAAGTTCCTGCTCGAGAAGTCGCCTTCCTTTTGGTCTGTATGTAGAGCGCTGTTCGACCCACCAGCGAATAAACTTGGTGTCATCCAGATATTCTAACTCACGAAGGCGCTCTAAAACTTGTTCAATACGCTTGCCGTTGGCAACACTTTTTCCATGAAGCTTCTTGATAAGGAAATCCCGGATTTCTTTTTCACTCCGAGGGCGGTACGAGATAAAATGAAATGAGGCATCTAACAATGATTGATATAGGTCATCCATTGGGCAAATCAGGTAATTACTCTTCCTCCTCCACTCCCATTGCAACTTTTGTGTGAACTTGGCCGGTTTTGACGGCTTTCCAGATGGCGTCGGTAATCTCCTTGGTTAATTTAGCGTTTTCCTTGAGAAAAAGTTTTGCAGCTTCCCTGCCTTGTCCGAGCATTTGTTGACCATATTTGAGAAATGAGCCGGATTTCGTGAGCACACTAAGTTCGAGCCCGACATCAATAAGACCACCTTCGCGGGATACGCCGTCATGCATCACATCAAACTCCGCTACCCGAAACGGAGGAGAAACTTTATTTTTTACAATCCGCACCCGGTGGCGGCTCCCGATAACGCGATCACCGTCTTTAAGACTCTCAATTTTGCGGCTGTCCATCCGAATACTCGCATAAAACTTAAGCGCCATTCCCCCTGTTGTAGTCTCGGGATTACCAAACATGATACCGATTTTCTGGCGGAGTTGGTTGGTAAAAATCACAATCGTTTTGGATTTGGAGATAACGGCAGTTAATTTCCGTAGAGCCTGGGACATAAGACGGGCATGGACTCCCATCATACTGTCCCCCATCTCGCCTTCAATTTCTGCCCGGGGGACAAGGGCAGCTACGGAATCGATAACAATGATATCTATCCCACCGCTTCGGATAAGAGTTTCTGCAATCTCAAGTCCCTGCTCACCGGTATCGGGTTGAGAGATGAGAAGGTCATCAAGTTTCACGCCGAGTGTCTCAGCCCATTGAGGATCGAGGGCATGTTCTGCATCGATAAACGCTGCTACCCCCCCGCCTTTTTGTGCTTCCGCGATAGTGGCGAGACAAACCGTGGTTTTACCAGATGCTTCAGGCCCGTAGATTTCAACAATCCTCCCGCGGGGCAGACCGCCTACGCCAAGCCCGAGGTCTAGTGGTAAAATACCGGTAGAGATGACATCAATGGCCAGCTTCCCTGCTGTCTGTTCACCAAGCTTCATAATGGCTCCCCGCCCGTATTGTTTTTCTATCTGCTCCATAGCAATTTTTATTGCCTGGAGTTTTTGACTGACTGCCATATCTTTCTTTCCTTTCAGATCGCTTAAAACCTTACACATTCTTTCACAAGATATGCTAAAATACAATGGGTTTAACTAGATTAAAATAGAACAAAATAGTAAATTCGGGGATTAGTTTCGGCCATAGGCATATCGGTCTAAGGTTGAGGTAGAATGTATATAGGGTAAATGAAAGTTTTATCGGGGATTAGTTCAGTTGGTAGAACGCACGCATGGGGTGCGTGAGGTCACCCGTTCAAATCGGGTATCCCCGACTAATATAATTTTTATGATAAATTTTGCCTGCCAGAAAAGTATTTACAAGAGGTCTTCTTTGTAAAAAATTATTAGAGTCTACTGCTTCGATTAGAAAATTAGATTTTGACTATATTGTTCCCGAATTATTTATTTACATAATCTGTGTTGTAAGATATGGTATTCATTTTTAATTAGATCATTACGGTATGTTTAAATCTCTTGAAACTGGACCTCTTGCCCACGTTGACATTTTTGATGTATCCCAATTTAGAGAAGAACACACGCTTGGGAATGGAATTCCACTTGCTCTTCAACTTAAAGGCTTTAACCGCATGGAAAGAATTGTCAGGAGAAATAATCAGATAGCTAGAGGTGAAAGAGGTAGCACTATCGCAAGATCGATTTCCGAAGGAGCAATCATGATTATTAATGATCTTACGGGCTGTGATTTTCTCTCCGCACATAATTCTGAATATACGCTTAGATTACCGGACTCTCGAGGAATAACTACATGTGGAAATTCGATTTATATCGGATCAGTCAATCGAATTCACCATTTTGATACCATTAATAGAACGGTAACTACCCTGCATAACCCATGGTTTGCTTTTATTCATTCTTTAGAATTATCGGATGACGCTAGTCGAATCCTCGTTGCGTCGGCTGGATTTGATAGGATAATGGAAGTGGATACTGCAACCGGTGAACCCATCTGGGAATGGTCCGCCTGGACCCATGGATACCCACATACTATAAGTACACACAGGACAATAGCTACCAGTGCCGATTTCTCAAATGGAGTAAATAATCCTCTTGTTGTTTCTAGTCCGAATGATTATCCGGAAGGGATAGGTCTACCACCCGGTGATAGAACAGCCTTTCCGAACAGAGCAATTTATCTGGATGAAAATTCTATCCTTACCACTCTTTTTCATTATGGATTAATTAAAATTGATAGAGAAACTGGAGATGTTACCCCTATTCTGGATAATTTATCCCATCCCCACGGTATTCGAAAATATAAATCAGGATTTATTGTTACTGATACTGCAAATGGAGTTTGTATTATCCTTGATAGGAACCTTCTACCTACCAAAGTTTTTTCCTTTCGTAATCTTCCGGATAAATCACCTGAAGCAGAATCTGGGGAGTGGCTGCAGCAAGTAATACCGTTTGGCGATGGTCTTTTAGCAGCGATCGATTCAAACCGAACCAGATTATATGTTCTGGATATTGATAATATGCTGAGGAGAAGTATACCTTACGATCCTAATTGGGCTATGCACGAAGTTTGTCCTTTATCTCCACAATTAGAAAAAGGTTTAATGCAATTTGATTAAAAAGAAAATTTTCCTGCCATACGAACCTTTTAGATTTAAACCTTACATTAAAAAATGCAAAGCCTTGCGGGACTGAGCGGGAAATGGATCGAGCTAGTACTCACCGGGAAATATTAAAGTTTTCAAAAATTTCAAAAGATGTATAATTGCCTGGAAAGAAGATAACAATATGGCCAAATTTAAAAAAATCCTGGTAACCGGATTTGATAAATCCAATCTTGATGAAAATGTCTGGGCAAGAATTAGAAAACTAACTAATTCCGTCGTCTTTAATCCCGCAAAGGATGTTGACTGTCTTTTTTCCAGATTCAACAAAGTCGATAAAGAAGTAATCGATAGTTTTCCCAACTTAAAATATATCGGCCTTTTGGCAACAGGCACCGGAACGATTGATCTAAGTTATGCAAAGAGAAAAAAGATAGTTGTCTGTAATATTCCGGGTTATGCCACAGAGTCAGTAGCGGAATGGGTGTTTGCTCTGATTCTTGAGCATCTGCGCGATTTGGAAAGAGCAAAACAGATTGCGCGAAAAGAAGAATTTTCCGGAAATGGATTTTCTGCCACAGAAATTCTCGGAAAGAAGTTCGGAATTGTTGGCTTAGGAAGAATTGGCCGAAGAGTTGCTCAAATTGCTCAAGCTTTTGGCGCTAATGTTGTTTATTGGTCACGAACTAAAAAAGATGGTTTTAAATACGAAAAACTTGACGATTTAGTAAAAACCAGCGATTTTATATCTCTCCACGCCTTAACGACCAAAGATACAGAAGGAATTTTAGACGTGTCCAAAGTAAAACCGGGTGCAATTGTGGTCAATGTTTCTGGTATGGAACAGGTAAATATTCCCGCTCTTGAAAAGAGATTAGCTAAAGGCGACATAACTTTTATCCTTGATCATCCTGATGAAATGAAGCCCCAAGACGTCAAAAAACTGGCGAAATTCCCAAAATGTATTATTTATCCGCCCATCGGCTATGTTTCCAAAGAAGGTAGAATTTTAAAACAGGAGATCTTTGTCGCAAACATCGAAAATTTTCTGAAAGGAAAACCGACGAATAAGGTAAATTAACTATTTAAAAGCAAATTTAAAATACAAAAAATATTTGTCGCGATTTCGGAACTTTCTTTTTTTCCTGATCCATTCGGACAGGCACTTCAAATTTATTCTACCCGCAAAAAATTTCAGATAATAAAATAAGATTTCTTTTGGTAATGATAAAAAAGAACTCGCGTCCCTTTTTACAAATCCCATTTTTTCCACGATTTTTCCGACATATGGATTATGACCGCCGATGTAAATATTGTTGTTATTATTTTCCTTAACAATTTTTTCCAACAAGATCCTGCCTAAACCTTGGTTTTGATAATTTTGGGCTATTATAAATGGTCCCAGTTTTAACCAATTGCCTAAATTGTAGGCGACGCAAACTCCGGCAAGTTTATTTTCAACTGAGATGGTATAAATTTTATCGGCACTATCCCATTCTTTTTTGCCAAAGTATAAAGGATGGAGTGAATTGGCAATTTCAGCATTCAGGAAAATAATTTCATTATCTGTCAATTTTCTGATAACGTCGGTAATTTTTGGCATAAATTGATGATAATTATAGCAAAGTGGGCAAATAAATCAGGTGAGTGACTATCATTCGAATACGATATTAATAATAAAGCTATGCAACATGACGAGATGGTATTCGTAAAAGGTTTCAATAAATGTTGTATATTGAAGATATGGAAACAATATCTGTAGTTTTATTGCTTTTGGCAATAGTAATCTTAATAATTCTATCTGATCTCTTTCCAGGAATAAACATATTTACAATCTTTGATCCAAAAAAGAAGTATTTCTATAATGCTTCAATTAATAATAATCAACTCTTGCTAAAAGGCTTCAGAAAAGAAGTTGTTATTAATGCAAACGAAATTAAGCGACTGTCGATGGGGCCATTCGGCTTAAGAGCAATATCACCAGACAAAGGTATATTTGCCGTTCAGATAGACACTTTTAATGATACTATTTATGTATTTCAATCACCCTTTAATCTTATTGCGCCAGCGTTTAGGCGCGATTTAATAAAACAACTAAGAACCCTAAACCCCAATATTGACCTGGATTATAACCTGAAAAAATATACAGAAGAATCTCTTGCGGACATGTACATAAATAGAGAACAGATAAAACGAGGGCTATTGGTTATCTTGATATTTACTGTTCTAGTTATCCTTGTTTATTTTAAACAGTTACTTAAGTAGCTGTTTACAATTTCGTATCTCTATATATACTAAAAAAACTCGAGTTTGCAATTTGTTTTTTCAGTATCCACCCATCTAATCTGCTTTGACAACTCTTTGAGTTGCAAACCAGAGTAAGATGGGTATATATTTTATACACACACTACGAAAATAAGTCGTATGAAAAAAATACTCATTCTCACAATCATTATCCTTTTCGTTATTTCAATTTCCGCTTATTTGTGGCGCGCCCAATATCAGATCAAAACAAATAAATCTGTCACAAATACGACTACACAAAGCAAAAATATCTATGTCGACCTAGATTATATACAAAATGCACTTGAACTGTACCTCGATGACCACAATACGTACCCTGCCCGTTTAGAAGAGCTGAAAAAATATTTTTCCAGCATTCCGACACAACCTGACGGGAGCAGCTTTACCTATACCAGGATCAGTCCTGGCAAATATAAACTTTCAGGCAAGAAGAGTGACGGGAGTATCTACACGGTACGCAACCCTTAAAAAGCTGTTAAATATGAGGGGGTGACGGAGTTTTATCGAATGGAGGGTTGTTGTAATGTGATGCAGTGGATACCCCCGCCTCCGAGTACAATGTTGCGTGCCGGTACCGCTACTACTTTTCTCTCCGGAAAAAGCTCTTGGATATCACTTTGAGCTTTTTGGTCAAAAAATGAATCTCCAAAACTGGGTATCACAACTCCTGTAGACGCGGGATAAAAGTTTATGTACGAAGCAGTGAGGCGTTTTCCCGGCTCAGTCAATTTTTTCCCCTGTATGCTTTCGAGGCTTGCACATTCTTCAACAGTTGTAAAAAGTGGTTTTGGCAAATGAATTTTATGTATCTCAAACGTTCTTCCTTTCGCATCTGTCGAGTTTCTTAATATCTCAAATGCCTCAAGCGAAATCTTATACTGCGGATCTTTTTTGTCATCAGTCCAAGCTAAAGCAATTACACCGGGTTTGATAAAGCAACAGAGATTATCTACATGTCCGTTGACATCATCCATATAGACACCCTTAGGAAGCCAGATGATTTTTTGCACATTGAGATAATTTTTGAGGCTTTCCTCAATTTCTTGTTTAGACAACTGCGGATTGCGTGTAGGATGAAGCAGGCATTCTTCAGTGGTAATAAGTGTCCCGTCTCCATCGGTATGGATAGATCCGCCTTCAAGCACCATATCTTGTTTATACCCATCCATTTGTTCTGTTTCCAGTATTTTTTGCCCGACTTGTTTGTCCTTTTCCCACGAAGGAAGAAATCCGCCCCAGGAGTTAAAATTCCAATGCACGCCTCGTATTTCCTTTCCATTCGTGACAAAGGTTGGACCAATATCCCGCATCCAGGCATCGTCATATTCCATCTCCAGAATCCGGATAGAGGCAGGAAGCATGTTGCGTGCTGTTTCTTTATCTTTTTTTAATACGCACATCGTAACCGGTTCAAACCGTGCGATAGCTGCAGCAACTTGTGCATAGGATTTTTGAGCAGGTCTTGCTTTGTCATACCAAAGGTCACATCTCTCCGGCCATGCCATCCAGCAGCCGGCGTGTTTTTCAAATTCTCCCGGCATGCGGAAACCGTCTTTAATAGGAGTACTGTTTATTATTGTCATATTTTCATCTAAAATTATATCAGACTTTAACTCAATTTTTTCAGGAGGGTCACAACTAAAGAGAAAGAACCTTCGGAAATCCGCATGTGTAAAGCCAGCACACACCGGGAGTGGATATTAGTAGCCTTCTTCAATCAGTTGCGCCACGCGGTCCCAAATTTTTTGGACACCGTCAAACCCAAGTTCCCTACCATGACGCGTAGTAACATCCGTCTCTGTTCGGCACTCCATCATGGATGAAAATATTCCCTCTTTCAGCATCCACCAGATTAAAGAAGCCGCCTCCAGGGGATTTTGGGGCAGCTCAACAGACCGCCAACTTTTGGCAGATTGCATTAGTTGCATCCCATGTGATTCATCTTTAAGTCTTACCGCGCTCATAGACAACCTCCAGAGTAATTGCTTTTCTTCGTTGGAGGGAAGTAGGAAATGGCGGCGCAAAAACTCCAGGTTATCGTATTCCTGTCTGCCGACAGGCGATGAAAACAGCAAAACCGATCCTCCTAATTGATTGGGGTTGATCAAGGCCTTAAATGCCTGTTCACTTGGTTTGGTCACTTCAAGTGAGATCGTATTGGTGCGGTATATATCCTCATAAAGATTTATTACTTCCCGGTCATGAATGCTGGTATACTGCCGGACAAACGGATATTTTAACATCATCTGCAAAAATCCATGAGTGTAGGGCGCCTCCTTGGAAACCAGATGAAAGATAAATCTTTCGGAATAAGAGTGGAGTCCTGTAATGAGTCTGGTATAAAAATCCAGCCACACCGCAGCTCCTGAGATAGGAATAGACACGTGGATTTTAACCTGTTGTGCTACTGAAACCTGTTTTTTTCGCGCCTCAAACATTTCTGCGGAAATAGGCTGGGTTAACTTCGGACTCACCGGATAGGGAGATACGACGATAGGAATTTTAATCAAATGATGTTTCTCTGCAAATTCAATCATCCCTTCTTTGGTTGTTTGGGACGGGACGAAAGTAAGATCTGCTCCGTCTACATACCAAATCTGCTGCACTGTATCATCAGTTACGACGACTACAACAAACATTTTGACACCTCTTTCTTTCGATAATCTCTTTTTCAGCTCGGCTAACTGATGCCCGAGTCCAAAATGGGTAGAGACAACCACTATGGATTTGGGTTCTGTAATATGCTGGTCAAGAATAGTCAGTAGTCTTTTATACAATTCCTCAGTATGTGATTTTAAAAAGTTGCGGTAAATGGCGTTAAAAATGGATTCGAAAGGTGGTGCCTGGATAGTTTCCTGAATTTTTCTGCCCCAGGGATTTGTACTGGACAGGCGATGAAGATAAGTTAGTGAGTTATCCTGCGATCCTAAAAGAACCGGCGAGACTCCCGGGGGAAGTCCATCGTTTAATGAAGAAGTTACACGCAGATGTCCAAGACCGGTCGGCGCATACGCCAGAACTAAAACAAGAGACTTTCTCGTCAGTATCTCGGCAGTTCCAGACATATCTACATATTACCCCGTATCGATAATCTTTAGCAATTATTCTTATATTGAACACTTCAAATAATTTCACTAAAAATTTAGTTTAATATTGATAATCATCTGTAATTTTGAAATAATGTAAAAGATATGAAGACATACCTAAAAGGAAGTTTTTGGAAACGCCTTATGGCGTTCATAATTGATGAAGTACTTCTTTTCATCGGACTATTTATTTTATTCTTCATTTTAGAAACAGCAGGAGTTAAAAGCGGGGGGGTTGAAAAGATAATCTTTTGGATTCTTTCTATTGTATATAACGTAATATTTCTTCAAAAATGGGGAGCAACTATCGGTAAAAAGCTTCTTAAGCTTCGAGTGGTCAATACGGATTATCAACCTGTTGCCGTAGGACAAATTCTTTTGAGGGAATCTGTCGGAAAAATATATTCCTCATTACTGTTTAATCTTGGGTTTTTGTATGTTCTTAAACATCCTCAACGGCAAGCCTGGCATGATAAAATTGCCAAGACATATGTTGTGGAAGTAGATAGTAATGGGCAATTTATTTCTGTAGCAGAAGAAAAAGTTTCCAAAAAAGATATATTCTTTTACTGGATTCTTTTTATCGTAGCAATTATTCCCATTCTACTAGTAATTTTGGTAATCTTTTATTTGTTTTTTGCTTCACCGAACCAAATTAAAGGTACTGGTATGGCCCCAAATTACACCGATGGACAATATGTTTTAACGGACAAAATAACCTATCGAACCGGACTGCCGCAAAGAAGAGATGTTATCATCTTCCCTGATGTGAAGAAACGGGGTTTTGATAATATAAAAAGAATTGTGGGTTTGCCGGGTGAGAGGGTTAGGTTAAGTGGCGGGAAAGTGTACATCAATGGAATAGAACTCGATGAATCTGCTTACCTTAGTAAATTAGTTAACACCGGACCAGAGTCTTTTCTGGCTGACAATCAAGAAATGACAGTACCAGATAACCAATATTTTGTCTTAGGAGATAACCGACTACACAGTTCTGATTCTCGGGACTTTGGATTCGTACCAAAAGAAAGCATAATCGGAAAAGTGAAATTTTGCTACTGGAACTGTAATTCCTCGAAATAACCTCATTTGGCTAAAATTAATTTGAGGTTGCACCTCGTTTTACAACAAATAATTTCACTCTCAATAAAAGACGAAAAAAGCTTATCTTAGAGGGAAAACCGCTCCGTCTTATTTCAATATTTCCTATATTTATCGTGTTTTCCGATATCTAAAAATAGGGCTGTAGTTTTATTTATCCAAGAGAAGAAAATTCTATTGCTTTTATCTATTCTTACAGTCCACAGTTTTGATCCGCTCAGCTTTTCTAAATGAAGAGAAGGATGATTAGAATTTGCTTTAAAGAACGATAAGGCTTTTTTAGTAGACTCAGCATTTCTTTTATTTTTTTTAACGAATTGGTTTAAGGAACGGTAATATTTCTGTGATAATCTTATTTCCATTGAATTAAACCATTGCGTCTATTTCTTGAAAATGTTTTTCGAGATCTTTTTTAGTTTTTATAGCCTTAGTCTTTCCAGCCTTATATTCCTCCAATGCCTCATGAAGCACAGCCTCCAACTGAAGTTTTTCTAAGAGATCTAATCCGATTAAAGCCCCGAGAGGTTTATTATGAGCCATCACCACAATTGGCTCTTTTGACTTATTGGCCTTTTCTAAAACCTTTTTGTATTCTCTTTGGATTTGTCTGGCAGATATAGTGTTAAACATATGATTGCATCATACTAAACTTTACTATGTATGTCAAGTTGACATACAATAACTATCTATAACAAGCCGCCGATCACCATACACACCCGGTGAAAGCTAATTAACATGACGGGTTGAAATATTTTGAAATGTTATAATCTTTACCATGACAGATGAAAGTCATCCGCCTGATCAAAGTGGAGTAAACCGATTTCTGAATAATGACAGTGACAGAAAGAGTGTTTTAAATTTAATGGAGAGAAGGAGGACAGATTTTCAACAGGGATTTGCAACTTACTTAGCAACTGTTAGAAGAAATCCTCAAACTCTGGAACCTCTAAGATCGAGATTTTTTATTCATGTAGATAGTAAAAATCAAATGTCTCAACTTCTTTTGGAGGATCCTCATAATCACGAACATACTAGTTTTAATTTTGCACAAGGAATAGTACCCTTGGATAGTAAATGCAATCAGGGAGTCATATTCCCGATAACGACTATTTTTAAACCAGGTGTATTGTACTCTAAATACGGTAATAATCTAAGTTTTAACTTTGACTTTAGGGGTTATGACATCTACGATGATCACATTTCTACCGATATAAGTCCGGATACTAGAACATGGTGGACTGCTTATCCAATACGTTCTTCAAGTACAGACTATATTCCGTTTATGACCATGGCTGGCGTTATAGACTTCTTGGATCAGATTTCCGCGAGAGGTGATGTGATGCACCAAATGAGCAAGTTAGATCGAGCAGTTATTTATAATGGGACACCAGACGAAAGGGAAATACTATTAGGAGTTCTCACAAATACTGATATGGGTAAATCATTTTTAACTGATCATGGGATAGATCTTTCAGGGTTATCTAATATAGACCCATCCACATTAGGTAACAGATTTGAAAGAGTCAATGGTGGAGATTATAGATTTAAAGGATGGAATACTTAATAATTGTTTATTCAAAATAATACGAGGTTAATACAAGGTTGCACTCGGTCTAAATAAAGGGGAATAATTGATAGGCGATGTTTAAAGCGTTTCATTTTTAGATTGTTTTAACAATCTATCCAAGGACCAACCCTAAATTCACGATATCTTCAATCCATGAGCTTTAAAAGCTACAAAATCTTTATCACTCGTGAGTAAAGTGTAATCCTTCACAATTGACTGCCAGACCAGCATTCTGTCAAATGGATCTTTGTTTACAATTTTCGGGAGTCTATAGAAGGAAGACGCAGTCTCTGCATCCAAAGGCAAGATCTCAAAACCGGTTTCCCTGGCAACTTGAAGCAACATGTCCGGTATCACACCTTTCAGGTCGATCTTCCCCAGTGAAAATTTAAGAGATATTTCCAAAAAGGTAACCACACTGACGTACTTAGTAAGCTTTGGATCAAGAAGAAGAGCTCTAACTCTCCTCGAAATCTTTGCCGGAGAAAATACGCTCCACAAAAAAATATGCGTATCAACTAGATAGTTCACGATTTCAAAAATGCTTCGTCGCTTATCTTAAAATCATCGTGTATTTTAAAAGAGGCTTTACCTTCAAGCAACCCTAATGTGAACTTCTTTTGCTTCAAATATTTTGTATAAGGAACCAGGGCGGCAACCTTTTTTTTGTTTTTGCCGTACGTGATGCCAATACTTTCACCCTGCAGTACTTTCACCAGCACTTCAGAGAATTTTGATTTAAACTGCCCTACTGTAAGTTGATTCATATACAAATACTTTACTATTTTCTTGACAACTTGTCAAGTATATATAGGGAGTGAATTTATAAATAGAGTGCCCATATGAGAACCGTCCCTTTTATTGGTTGAGTTCCTGACAGCAAAGTGTTTCATTTTTAGATTGTTTTAATAATCTATCCAAGGACCGTCTCCAAATTTCCGAAGTGTCAAGCTAATCCACACCCAGTGTGTCTTCCAAATGCTCCGAGCCAGGCCTGAGCCAAGCTGAAGGATTAAATCCATTAAATCCACACCCTGTGTGTCTTTCAGAAAAATCTATAAATTACCTTTTTCGGCGAAACTATAATATTTATTTTTTGTTACTATCATATGATCCTGTATAGTTATTCCTAAAATTCTACCAGCCGCGACCAATCTTTTTGTTGTAGCAACATCCTCTTCTGATGGCGTGGGGTCTCCTGATGGATGATTATGCGCCATAATAACATAAGATGCATTCTTTAATACTGCATCATTAAACACCTCTCGTGGATGAACAATACTTGCGTTTAGAGAACCAACGGATATATTATTGACTATTAGCTTATTTCTTGTATCAAAGAACAAAATTGAAAAATGCTCTTTTTTCTCCCTACCTATCTTCTCCTTAAGGAATTCAAACAACATTTGGGGTGTGTTTAATTCTTTTTTTGAAGTAATTTTTTCTTTTGCATATACTTCTAAAATACTCTGAAAGATCTTAACTCCGATTGCATTTGATGGTCCGATTCCATTAATTTGCATAAGCTCATCAATTGGCGCGTCAAGCACTCCGACTATACCCTTAAATTTTTTAATGGCTTCTTTGGCCATTGGCTTACAGTCTTTACGAGGCGTGTTGAGGGTAAGCAATAATTCTATTATTTCATAATCTGCAAAACCATCCAGTCCATCCTGCAAAAACCTGTCTCTCAGTCTTTTTCTATGTCCAACACCTTTATAATTTGAATCATCTGTACTCGACATAAAATTTATTATTTATCTAAACTGATTGATTCACCAGAGCCCGAATTATATCTTATGTTTTTATTTGAATTTTCCGATAATTTTTCCTTAAAATATTGCTGTGTTTCTAGGTCAGTGCAATATATATAACAACCCTTCATTCCCCTAGTCATTAATGTTCTGTAGGTATTTTTTATTATACTATCAGCTATCTTACTTGCCTCGAGCGAATTTTTTTCAATCAATCTATTTAATCCCCTTAGAGACCTGTCAGTTGTTGCTCTTTTTGTCGGATCTGTTATTACTTTTCCGTCTCTTATAATCAAATCGGGTCCTATAATTACGCCTACATAATCAAGATCGAGTCCTTGACATGTATGAATACAACCAACTTCAGTAACAGATTCAGGATGAACTAGCCAAGCTTGTCCATGTTCTTTTAAATTCCAAGTAGCATTGTAATCATTAATAACTATATCTTTTAGATCTGGGTTATTTTGACTAATCCAGTTCCAGCAATATCCAGCAACCATTCTAGATTTTTTATTATATTTGTTCAGGCGAATAATTTCATCATGCATCGATTTTGCATCTTCAGATATTTTAAATTCATAATCAATGCCATCTAGTGTCTCGTTGGCGGTTTCTTTAATTTGCAATAAATTATCTAACCACGGCAAATAGCCATCGTCACCACTACATCTAAACTGCGAAGCGAGCTCCATAAAGCTTACGTTCGCGCCTAATTTTTTAGCCCAGTTTGATATTTCAGATTCTCTTCCTATATCTCTCAGCGTTACTCTTTGATCTTCATCGATAAAGAATATACTAAATTTTGTTGCCCTAATTAACTCCATAATTTGATTCTCGCCCAAATTGCCCATAAAGCCACCCTGTTTTGTAATCCTATGTGCCTCATCTATTATTAGAGTATCGAATATATCAGGCTCTAGATTCAGGAAAGAATCTGACGACCTAAACAAATTTGAAATCCTTGTTTGTGTAAATACGCCAGATAACTTTACTTGAAATACTTTTCTCGGTGCAGCATTTTTAGTAACATAACTAACATTATTATTAGTATTTTTATTTATAAGTTCGGAAAGCAAATTAATTGCGACAACTGATTTTCCGGTACCAGGTCCACCACGAACTATTAAAACATTTTTGTTCACATTGGTTGACAATTTGGCAAGTTGCAAGGCTTTTTCATAAACGATTTTCTGATCGTCTATTAAAGTAAATTCTTTTTTATTTTTCTCCAACATTGAAGCAAGACTGTCTGCCAGTGCCTTGGATGGTCTTATTTTTCCGTTTTCGATTGAATACAAAGCCTCTTTATTATCACCATATTTAACAAATTTCTTTATAAAACTTTGAAGTTTCTCGCAATCTGACTTGAAAAATACTGGTGCTTTCTCTGTATATTCTTTATAAAAATCATTTTTAATAACATTATCCTCTTGATAATTATGAAGATAGGCACATGGTTTAATACCAATATGACTATCTTGAATATTACTGTTGTAGTCCTCTAATAAAGTTGAGTATGACCAAGCTTGGTATGACGGATGCTCAACATCACCATAAAATTTGGTATTTACAATACCATCCATATTGGTAACAAAAATATTCTCACTCCACTGTTTTAATTCAACCAAAATTAGTACTGGTTTATTATCTTCATTTTTCCCAGTGATAATAAAATCAATCCTTTTAGACGTAGAGGGAATTTTATATTCTATGGCAATACCTACATCACCCGGTATTTCAGGAACTTCCATAACCATCCTCATGTATGGTAATGAATTCCTAAATGCTCTACTTTGGGAAGGGGTTGGTGAACATCCAACCTCTCTAACAAACGACGCTTCTACTGTGGTAGCAATATCGCGATCTGCCATGAAATCAGTTTTTGTTGATGAATAGAAAACTGTCATTATCAAAGTTTATTATATTTAATATGTCTGCCTTTAGCCTTTTCTACTGGATATCTGTCTTCGTTTTTGGAAATCTTTTTTTCAAGTGCATCTAAAATATCAATTTTTAAATCGTGACTCATCAGCAAAACCCAATAAAGCACATCCGCTAATTCTTCTCCAATTTCTGCCTTATGTGTCTTTATATAAACCTCGATTTCTTCTTTATTTTTCCATTGAAAATGTTCTAAAACTTCACCCGCCTCAAGTGATAATGAAATCGCTATATCTTTCGGGTTATGAAACTGTTTCCAGTCTCTTCTATTTCTAAATTTAATAATCTTTTTTGTTAATAAATCTAGCTTATCCATATGTAATTTTTTTACAGTGCTTTTGCTTCTTTTCGCGTGAAATTAACTCCAATTCTATCACTTCCCCCAATCTGAAGCGAGGGATTGCTAATAGTAGTATGTAGTAAGTAGAAAGTAGTAGGTAGGACGGGAAAAAGGGGATGTTTTCCACTACCTGACTGACAATTGCTATGGTTCGGCATTAGGTGAGGGAATGGATTGAATGAGACGAAGCATTACCTCGGTATCGGCAACATCAGTCAAATAATATTTCCCGTCGGAAGACTGTAATTTCAGTTGGTGACATTTTGTCACCGACTCACTTCCTTCTTTACGAAGCCTTTCAGCCAACTTATTCCAATATTTTCTTGCATCAATACTATTCGTTAAAACCCCTACCACATCAACTACTGAAAAATACCACAACTCTTTTTCATTGTCCCAATGCCGGCGAATTCGTTTCCCTGCAAATAAGGCGACTTTTTGCTGACTTTTCATAAAGGACTTTTAACCCGGTCGAATTTGACGGGATTTGTTGATTTATTTTATCACTTCCCCATATCTGAAGCGAGGGATGGAGAGAAGAGTTAGGTGTTAGGTATTAGGCAAGATCACGCGGGAAAGTCGACACCCTCAAGAATGAGGAATAAATCCTTTGCCAATTTTCCACACGCCTTTTTCGCGAAACGCAGGGATTGTCTGCCTGCGGGCTGCATTAAATACAGCGGGAGCGCCGAGGTGGTTCTCTCTAACATACTCGGCTAGAGTAATTATAATGTCTCCTTGTAAATACGTAATGCGTTTATGCAAAGACTCAAATATTGCCCGCGCGAGAATACGTTCCATAATCTGCGTCTTTTTATCATCACGATATTCCTTAAATCCCCGATAATACTCCTGTTTTTCTTTGTCCCGTATGATGATATTTGAAAATCCTATGCGCTGTAACTGAAGATTAATAAATACTCTTCCTATGCGGCCGTTGCCGTCATTGAATGGGTGAATTGTTTCAAGTTCCAGATGAAAACGGGCGATAGCATCAATAGGATACGCTGTCAGATTATTCGTGTATTCCTCAAGTAACCGATCCATCAATAAGTCTATGTGTTCCGACGCAGGCGCGATAAATGCACCCACACGAACATATTCATTAGATGTGCGAAATCGCCCCGCTATAGCGTCGTTTATCCCAACCAGAAGCATACCGTGAAGTATGCAAATAAGTTCTTTGGATATCTCACGATCTTTCGATAACGCTCTTATAAAAGCCACAACACGGGCTAAATTTTTTGTTTCATACACTTCGCGCACAGTCACTCGTCGGGATACTTCCATTTCAAGTAATATTTTTTCCGTTTCCGGAAGGCTGAGAGTGGAGTTTTCGATAGCGTTGGAGTTGTAAACACTTTCTGCCATCTCTGTCTCATCGATCATGGCAAGTAATGCATCTTTACCTGACCGCATCCGGTCAAATTGAGCTTTTAATACTCTTATTCTATCTATGATCAATCTCGAGGTGGCCATGGTTCGTATGATAGCATATTAACGGTCTTTTGTCAATATACCATGAATATGGACAATAAATAGACTATATTCACGGTGTTTTGTCTCTGCGCACCCAGTAGTATTTATTAGACAGTAGGCAATAGGCCATTGGAGATAAAACTAATAAACCCCCACAGGTGGCACTTGGATTTTGGGCGGTAAAGTAACTTTTAACGCTTTGGAGATTGTTTCTTGGCCCGTGCCTTTTGGGCATTGCCTGCTTTTCTTCTTTCTTTACTTCTTGGATCACGGGTGAGAAAACCTTTCTTTTTAAGAATGGGGCGGAATTTCTCTTTATCCACTTTTTCAAGAGCTCTCGAAACCCCGTGAATAAAAGCTCCCATTTGTCCGGATAATCCTCCGCCGGCTATAATTGCTGAAACCATAAACCGGCCCGCGGTATTGGTGGTGCGAAAAGGCTCCATATACAATTTTTCATTGACTGCACCCGGGAAATAATTCCCCACCGCGCGTTTATTTATTATCATCTCGCCTTTTTTTACGGTCTTTCCATCAAGAGTAATTTCCTCTTTTGTTGAGGTATAAAGCTTGACTCTGACTGTCGATAATTTTCTGCGCCCGATGGCCTGATAAAACTCCGGCTGTTTGGTCTTGACAACTTTTTCAATTTTGGGTGTTTCTTTTACAACTGATTCTTTCTTTTTTCTTGGCATATTTTTTAACTTTCTTTGATAAATTTACTTTTGTATGGATGATTGGCATCCGGATAAATTAAAAGTCTTCTGAGCATGGAATCACGCAGTTTATTGTTGGGCAGCATTCCTGTCACAGCTTCCCTAACAATGCGTGTGGGATCTTCCTGCAGCACCCGGGCAAAAGTTTTTTTCTTTAAGCCCCCCGGATATCCGGAAAAGTGTTCGTAAATTTTTTGATTTGCTTTGTCTCCTGTAACCACAATCTCTTTAGCGTTCACTATTACGGCGTAATCTCCGCAGTCCAAGTGATTCACAAAGTATGGCTTGGCTTTGCCTATCAGACATCTGGCAATCTCTGTTGACACCCGGCCTAATATTTTGCCTTTGACGTCAAACAACTGCCAGTTTCTTACAATATCTTTTGTTTTTGTGTCAGTCGAATTTATTTTCATGATTTTTTCTCTTTTTTAATTTCCGTCTTTTTGGCAGTGGTTTTGGGACTTTTTATTTCCTCTTTAGCGTAGGTCCACTCCATAAAAACTTCTTCTGCGTTGTCCCCTATTCTTTGACCGATCCTTCTAATTCTGATATAGCCTCCCTTTCTGTCTGAAAATTTTGAGGCAATATCCTTGATTATCTTTTGTACCAAATCTCTTTTTATCAAAAATGAATGCAGTTTCATTCTCGTGGCGGAAGTATCTTTTTTGGCTAAAGTTACCAGTTTTTCGACAAGTCCCCTAATCGCTCTGGCTTTGGCTAGGGTGGTCTTGATTTTGCCTTTTACAATCAAAGCTGAAACAAGACTTCGAAATAAAGCCTTCCTTTCCTTGACGTCACGATTTAATTTTCTGCCAAAAACCTGGTGTCTCATACAAATTTAAACAGTTAAAGCAATGCCCTTCTCTCGCAGGATATTTTCGATGTGGGTGATCGATTTGGCGCCTAAATTTTTAATTTTATATAATTCTTTCTTGGGAGTTCCAAGAAGCTGCCCCACTGTCTCAATACCTCCGTTTTGGAGAGCGTTGACGATTCGGGTCGGAAGATCTAACTCTTCCAGTGTCATTTTCAAAATTTCATCGGAAATTGCCGGTGTCACTGCTACGCTATCCACCGATTTTACTTTTGGTTCATAAACCTGCATGAAATAGGTAACCAGGGTTTTGGCTGCTTCTTTCAATGCGTCAGAAGGCAAAATCGTCCCGTCAGTCCAGATTTCGATAATGAGTTTATCCAGATCCGTCATGCGGCCGACACGGGTAGATTCTACTTTATAATTGACTCTCACAACCGGTGAAAATGAAGCATCAACCGAGATCGATCCTAATTCTTTGGTGGCTTC
>CAYIFB010000011.1:45732-50147 GCA_964362665.1 uncultured Gammaproteobacteria bacterium
CAACACATACCCGTAACCCGGTTCCACGGTGAATTCTATTGACAATTTGGCGTTTTTCGCTGTCAATTCTCCAAGATAAAGCTCCGGATTGACGACTTCTGCATCCACGCCTTTAATATCTTTACCGGTTACTTTAGTAATTCCTTTAACTGATAAAGAAACTTTTGACGCCTTATCTGTCTTTAGGCTAAAGCGTAATTTTTTAATATTCAGAAGAAGCTGGACTATGTCTTCTTTCAAACCCGGGATGGTAGAAAATAAATGCTTCACGCCATCTATCTGTACTTTAGTAACAGCAGCTCCTTTGAGCGAAGTTAAAAGAACCCGGCGCAGGCTATTTCCCAGCGTATGACCATAGCCCTGTTCCAGTGGCTCGATAATAAATCGGCCGAAGTTATCCTTTTCTACATCTTTTTTAACGGAAAATGAAGGTTCTATCATTTTTCCTCCTTATCGGGAATAGAATTCTATAATAAGCTGTTCGTTAATGTCTTCTCCAATATCGGCACGTGTGGGTAGTCTTAATATTTTGCCGACAGGCCCCTTTTTGGCAAGCCAGGCTGCGATATTGGGACTTTTGTCTTCAAGCATTTTTTTAATCAGGGTATTTGCGGCAAATTTTGGTTTATAGGAAACAACCATATCTTTTTCAACTAAAAAGGAAGGGATGTTCACTTTTTTGCCGTCAACCGTAACATGTCCGTGGGAGACAAACTGTCTGGCAGATGTTCTGGTTGGAGCAAGATTTAACCTATAAAGAACATTATCAAGTCTCCTTTCCAGGGTAACCAGTAACGCCTCACCTGTATTACCTTTTTCACGGCTGGCTGTGTCAAAATATTTTCTGAATTGTTTTTCGAGTACCCCGTATATTCTTCTTACTTTCTGTTTTTCCCTAAGTTGAATACCGTAGTCTGATGGTTTTCGGCCCCGCTTTTGACCATGCTGTCCGGGAGTAATTTTCAACCGGCGCAGCAGTGAGGCATGGGCATGACTGCCTGAGGTTTTAAGACCCAAGTCTATGCCTTCCCGTCTTGCTAATCTATTTTTTGGTCCTCGATATCTTGCCATAAATTAATTTGAAATTTGTCCGCCTGTTGGCGGATTGGATTTTTCGTTAAACTCTTCTTTTTTTCTTTGGTCTTGCTCCGTTGTGCGGCATTGGTGTCACGTCGGCTATCATACTGATGGATAGTCCTGCGCTTTTTAAAGCTCGAAGCGCCGCATCCCTTCCCGCACCTGGTCCTTTGATGAAAACTTCAACAGACCGCAGTCCATAAGCTGTAGTTACTTTACGAGCCACCTGATCGACAGCGCTTGTCGCGGCAAAGGGAGTGGATTTCCTTGTTCCCTTAAATCCGACGGATCCTGATGTTCCCCAACCTAAAGTATTACCTTTTTCATCAGTAATGGTTACAATCGTGTTGTTGAAAGTGGCAGTCACATAGACTCTGCCCTTTTCCACGTTTTTATGGATTTTTTTCTCTTTCATAAATTTTTATTTGCTTTCGGACGTTTTAGCAGCTGGAGTATCCAACTTTGCCCTGGTCTCTTTTCTAAGCGCCCCAACAGTCTGTCTTTTTCCTCGCTTGGTCCGGGCATTTGATCTGGTCCTTTGGCCGCGCGATGGTAAATTTCTGGCGTGCCTCAGGCCCCGATAGGCGCCAATTTGCTTTAATCTTTTAATGTTGCCCGTGACTTCTTCCTTTAAATCTCCCTCTACTTTATACTCTTTTTCGACAATTTTCTGAAGTCTTCCCAGTTCGTCTTCGGTCAAATCTTTTACTCTCTTTCCACTTTCTACTTTGGCTTTCTCGAGAATGTCAACCACATTGTTTCTCCCTATTCCGTAAATCACTGTTAAAGCAATATCAACTCTTTTACTGTCTTTTAAATCAACTCCTGCTATTCTTGACATAAATTATCCTTGTCTCTGCTTGTGTTTTGGATTTTCGCAAATGATAAATAATTTTCCGCGCCTTTTGACGACGGAGCATTTATTACAGCGTTTTTTGACTGATGCATTTACTTTCATATTTTTTATCCGATTCTATAGACTATCCTGCCTTTGGTTTTATCATATGGCGTCATCTCAATCTTCACTTTGTCCCCTGGCAGTATTTTAATATAGTTAATTCTCATTTTACCTGACAGATGACATAAAATTTTACTCCCATCCGTCAACTGAACCCTGAAAAGGGTATTGGGCAAAGCCTCAAATACTTGACCTATTACTTCAAAAGATCCCTGATGAACCATAGTTTTTAAAGGTAGCTAAACTTTTTCAATATAGAATCCAATTTAGTCAAAACAAGAGAACCGTGGAATGTCGGTACCACGGTCGCCTCAAAAAGTCCAGATATTCTACCATCTTTCGTGGCAATTGTCCATCCGTCATTTCCTTTATAAATTACTTCTCTATCTCCAAGATTGTAAATTATTTCAACCGCGAGTGTCATCCCCTCTGTAATTAAGGGTGTTTTTTCCCTGTCTTGTGTGACAAAATTCGGAATCTCAGGCTCCTCATGAAGATCTCTGCCTACTCCGTGGCCAACCAGAGTTCTGACAATGGAGTAGCCTTCCTTTTCTATAGAGTCCTGCATGGATTTGGAAATATCATAAATATAATTGCCGATCGTGACTTTTTTCAAAGCTGATAGCAGGGCATTTTGACCCGCAGCTAAAAAGCGGTCTTTGAGGTCTGCATCTTTTCCCCCCTCTACTCTAATCGTCCAGGAAGAATCGGTATTAAAACCCTGGAAATAAACTCCGCAGTCTACTCCCACTACATCTCCTGGTTGTATCAGATAATCATTAGGAATGCCATGTACCACCACATCATTGACGCAAACGCAAATTGTCCATTGGTAGCCTTTCACCCTTTTGAAGGCAGGTTCTGCTTTTCTTTTTAAGATCTCCTTCTCGGCGAATTCATCAAGTTCCGCAAGACTTACTCCCGCTTGCGCTTTAGATAAAGTGAGAAAAAGCACTTCTGAGAGGATTTCTCCTCCCTTTTTCATAATTTCGATCTCCGCTGGTGATTTAAGTTTTATCATGATAAAGGTTTTGTGATAGATAAGAGAATTTCCTGCAATTCTGCCTGGAATGCTTTTTTACTATTATTATTGGCTATTAAATAATCCGCCAGTTTTTTAAGTTTTACCAAACCGATCTTTTTTTCCCACCTGTCTCTTTTAACCGTATCAATCTCTGACATGGACCTGAAGCGCCGTCCCTTTAATCTTTGATGACGCCATTTTGTTGCACTTTCAATAAATAGCATCTTCAAATTTTTAAAAAGTTTAAGGTAGTGAAAATATTCTGACTCTGTCCTTAATCCGTCTACCGCTACAATGAAGTTGGTTAAAAATAATTCTTTAATTTTCGAACTGGTGAGATGGGCATAAATGTCATCACCGTATTTTTTCCTCAAACCCTGTCTTATAAAATTTTCATTTGTTTCAGAAAAACTTAATTTTTCTTTCTGCATCGCCTCATCGGTAATTTGTCCCATTCTCACAACCGGAATTTTTTGACTGGCTAAAAAATCAGCGGCCGTTGTCTTGCCGGATCCAGGTAAACCGATTAGAATCAACAACAATTTCTTCATTAAATATGCTGAAGGCTTACGACAATGTCTTGAAAAATTTTCTCGATTGTCTGTTCACCGTTTATTTCAGTCAATAAATTTTTCCGGAGGAAAAAATCCAACAAGTCTTTTTCTTTCTCTCTGTATACGGATAATCTGCTTTTAATCCTTTCCGGAGTATCGTGTACCACAGAGCTTCCTGCGAATAGCTGTCTTTTGCGAAGGCTTAATCTTTTGATGGCTTCCTCATCACTGATCTTTAAATAAATTACCCGGTCAATAGCATAGTCTGATTCTTTAATCTTCGTTAGTAAAAATTCAGCCTGAATCACGTTTCTCGGGAATCCATCCAGGATAAAACCTTTTTTTGCCTCTTCCCCGGCTAATTTATTACTCCAAAGGCTAAACATTTCTTCGTCCGGCACATACTTACCCGACTCTAAAGCATCTTTACAGACTTTGCCAAGATGACTGGCGTTGGTTAAAGCTTCGTTTCTGACTAAATCGCCTGAAGTAATCACGTCCAGTTGATATTTCTCGGAAATTAGATTGGCCTGCGTACCTTTTCCTGAACCTTCGGAGCCATAAATAATAAGATGCATTATTTCAGAAAACCTTCATAATTTCGCATAACAAGCTGAGCTTCAATTTGTTTGACGGTTTCCAGAACCACTGAAACCACAATTAAAACACTTGTCCCGCCAACAGTTAGAGCTGATATTCCGGTTATTTGTTTCATTAGAGACGGAAAAATGGCTATTGTACCAAGAAAAATAGCGCCAGCGAGAGTAATTCTGGTCAAAATATAATTTAGGTAACTGGCGGT
>CAYIFB010000012.1:0-38084 GCA_964362665.1 uncultured Gammaproteobacteria bacterium
TTCTTCAACCTTATGTGTATTATTTTCAACTATATAACCTGCTTGATAATCCATAAGATATGGAATTTCCGCTTCCTTGGTGACTACCACGGGCAAACCACTCGCTAAAGCCTGCAAAGAAGCCATTGAAGTCTCTTCATAGATACGCGGGGTTATAACAAAACATGCAGAAACCGAAAAAGCTATTTCAAGTTCTTTATTATATAACGGACCAATATATATTATTTGTTTTTTAAGTAATGGAGAAATACTGGATAGCAATGTTTTCAAGTAACCGTCATCTCTTCCTACAATTACCAGTTTTAAGCGCTTATCCTTTTTCAATAAATTTTCAACTGAATTCAACAATATGTCAATTCCTTTTAAGACATTAATTCTTCCGACAAAAATGATTACTTTATCATCAGATTTAATATCCCATTTATTTTTAAATTCCTTAATTAAAAGTTGGCTTGGTTTATTTGGTAAATTTTCAACAGGCAAAGGTAATAAATCAATCCTTTCTTTTACTATTCCAAAAACCGATTTATACATATATTTCTCATGTTCTGTCTGAACAAAAAGCCATTTCGCATTTTTTACAAAATTATCGACCCAGATCTCATCAAATAATTTTTTAATTATTGATTTTATTCCATATCCGTGAGGTATTTCACCAAATGCAAATATTCCGTACGGAATTTTGTGTTTTATAACATAAGGATAGATTTGCCAGTTAATTATGGCTCTGATATCGGAAAATAATACTAGATCAGATTTATCAATTATCTGTTTAGAATGATCAAGAATATTCGGAGCGTAAATTAGTTTAGTTTTATATGCCGCATAGTTGGATAAAGTTCTACTGCGGAATATTTCAATTTTATCCAGAACTTCATACAATATTTTATTTCTTCCTTCATCTAGCACATCGGTAGTAATTACATTGATCTTGATTCCCAATTTAACTAATTCTTTTGCAAAAGTATAAAGCACCTTCGGAGGTCCGCCATATCCCCAAGAGGGAGCGAAATACTGCGTGACAAACGTGATTTCTTTTAACATGGATGTTATTTTTGAATGATCCAATTCTCTAAGATTAAAATATCCAAACCTGAGTTTTCAAATGTGGTTAGCGCCACTTCAGGTGTCCCCACTATAGGAAATCCATGGAGATTAAATGAAGTATTTAATAAACCGGAAATCCCGGTAATTTTTTTAAATTCTGAGAGGATTTTTTTATAACCCGGATTCCAACTGTTAACGGTCTGCGGCCGGCAAGTTTTGTCAAATGGATGAAGTCCTGCTATTATTTCTTCAGATTTAGCGGTGGTATCAAATGCTTCAATCATATATCTAGCTGGATGAGAATTGATAAAATAATTTTTAGAATCTTCTTCTAAAATAGATATAGCGAATGGCATCCAAAAATCCCGCTGTTTTATGGCGAAATTGAGTTTATTTATTACTTTCATATCTCGCGGATCTGCTAAGATACTTCTGTTACCAAGAGCTCTAGGACCCCATTCAGCCCTACCTGCAAATCTAGCAATAATTCTTCCTCTTGATAAATTCGAGGCGATTATTTTCTCAATCTCTTTTTTTACTAATTTTGCTTTCTTTTTCCATTTTGTTTTTATAAGAATAGTTTCGATTTCCGAATCAGTAAATGACTGACCGTAATAGATATCCTCCATGGGATAAATATTTGGAGTAATATTTTTCTGCAAACTCCACTTAACATATCCTTCCAAAGCAGCCCCCACAGGAGTACCGCCGTCATCTGATGCAGGATAAAAGAATATTTTATCTACTTCCGGAAGCTCTCTCAAAGCTTTATTTGCTTTAACATTTAGAAATGATCCTCCTGCACAGACTACATTGTGAATTCCTGTATAATCGATGGCATTTTTAAACCACTGAACCATCAATTCTTCAAAATAAGCTTGAGTCGCCCAGGCAATATTATCAAATCTTCTACCGATAAGAACTTTGGATAATTTTTTTGTCACATCATAAAGATACCTATGGAAAATATTTTGAAATTCCAATGGTATATTCGGATTAATCCTGATTACTTTTCGAAGTTCATCTATTAATCCGTCGTTTTTCCCGTATGGCGCCAATCCCATCAGTTTATATTCGTGTTCCCACCTTTTCATGCCTAAATATGCTGTTATTTCGCTGTATAAATTATTGGATAGACTATCATAGAATGTAGTTTCTGCGATCCTTTTCATATTGAAATCTTTACCCACAGAAACTGTTGCTGATAATCCGTCTCCGGATCCATCAAGAGTAAGAATTAACGTCTCATCTTTCCATGGTCTTTGGTAAAAAGCGCATGCAGCATGAGTTTGATGGTGTTCGATAAAAACTATCGGTTTCTTTTCAATACCTAAAGATTGGAAGTATGTTTTTAAATCACCAGTTTCCCGAAATTGGTGAAGTAGATTAACATAAGTTTTGGCAAAGAGATGTGAGTGTAAAAGGGGTGCGATTTTTACCTGCAACCTTCCTAGCCAATTACGATCTGCATACGGAACACCAACTCTCACTTTACAACCAATAGAAATTAAGTCTGTGTCTTGTGGTTTAACACCAGATATTTTATAAATTTCCGATATAGCCCGTAGGGGTGGACCGGCATAATTTTTTATATTATTCAGTCTTTCCTCAGAAAGGGCCGCAAGAATTTTTCCGTCTTTAATGAGCGCTGCTCCTGCATTATGTCCATCATGAACACCTAATACGATCATAATTTATAATTTTCTGACAAAAACCATTTAATTGTCTTTTCCAATCCTATGTTAAATTTTGTTTCAGCTTTAAAACCAAATTCACGATATGCTTTAGCAGTATTAAGTCGTCGTCTAGGTTGACCATCAGGTTTAGTTTTATCCCAAATTATATTCCCCTTGAATCCAACAATTTGACAAATCTTTTTTACCAAATCACTTATTGAAATCTCAAAATTTGAACCGATATTTACCGGTTCAGATTTGTTATATCTTTCTGTTGCTAAAATAATTGCTTCAACACAATCATCTACATATAAAAATTCTCTTGTCGCCTTACCGGTACCCCAAATAACTACCTCTTTTTTATTATGAACCTTTGCTTCAATGGTTTTTTTAATCAACGCTGGAATAACATGAGACGAGGCAGGGTTAAAATTATCGCCTATACCGTACATGTTAACAGGAACTAATAAAATTGAATTAAAACCATATTGTTGGCGGTAAGCTTGCGACTGAACAAGCAGCATTTTTTTGGCAAGTCCGTAAGGAGCATTTGTTTCTTCCGGGTATCCATTCCAAAAATCTTCTTCTTTAAAAGGAACCGGGGTAAATTTGGGATATGAACATACAGTTCCGATATTTACGAATTTTGAAATACCAGCTAATCTTGCCTCTTCCATCAAATTAACACCCATGGTTATATTGTCATAAAACATTTCCCCCGGACGTTCTCTGTTCAGCCCTATCCCTCCCACTTTTGCTGCTAAATGAATCACTGTATCCTGACCTTTTATCACCTCTCGGCATGCACTTTTTTGACGTAGATCGTATTTTTTTGATAGTGGCACAAAAATA
Organism: uncultured Gammaproteobacteria bacterium; assembly: GCA_964362665.1. Classification (GTDB taxonomy): domain Bacteria; phylum Patescibacteriota; class Microgenomatia; order 2-02-FULL-39-11; family 2-02-FULL-39-11; genus 2-02-FULL-40-13. The sequence continues at coordinate 3,576 of CAYIFB010000012.1, forward strand.
CCTGCACCTAATTTTCGAAGTCTGGGTACCAGATGGCTTCCCAAAAAACCAGTGCCTCCCGTAACGACAATTTTTTTATTTTGCCAAAAGTTCTTTTTCATAAAAATTTTATCTTTCTGTGAGAAGTTTATCTAAATTTTGGGCGATCACTCTTTTACTTTTAGTTTGAAAATACCAATCTATCGTTCTGTGAACGCCATCGATAAATTTTACTTTTGGATACCAACCTAATATTTTTTTTGCCAATAAATTGTCTGCGACCCGATTATAAGGCCCTGTAGGCATATTTGGACGCGTTTCGATTACAGCATCATGTTTTGAATAGCTAAGTATTTCTATAACGGCATCTCTAACCCTGGTTCTTTCCATGGTACCCAAATTGACCGATGTCCCATCGCTAATTTTTTCGGCGGCGAGTAATGTTCCTTCAACGATATCCTTTACATAAGTCCAGTTTCTGATTTGTTCTCCGGTACCCCAAACAATAAAAGGATTTTGTTTTATAAAAGCCCTGGCAATCATAGCAATTACAGCATGATTCTCAATACCTCTCTCACCAAAAACCGTAAAATACCTGCATGATGCTGATTGCATACCAAAATCCTTATAATACGCCTTTAAAGTCAATTCGCCCATCAATTTCCCCCAACCATACATATTATCTGCGTCATGTGGCGTCTTAACCATTTCTTCTTTTAAATAGATTATTTTTTTAGGATCACATTGTAAAAAATTAGGATAAACACAGCCTGATGAAGCAAAAACTACTTTTCCAACACCCTCTTTAAGTGCGGCCCAAAAAACTGAACCATCTAATAATAGATTAGATGCGGTAGCCCCTTGATGTAAATCAACATATCCCCTACCGCCATGATCACAAGCCAGATGAAAAACAATATCATTTCCCTTAACGCTTTTTCTAGCGTTACTTAAATCTCTTAAATCCCGAGTATAAAATTCAACCTTCTTTTTCTTGATATGATCTTGAATCAAGGGAAGGTGTTTTGTTGTTAAATTCACAACTCTGACCTGAGAACCCATTTCAATCAATTGATCTACCAGATGCGAACCGATAAATGAAGCACCTGTAATCAATACTTTTTTCTTTTTCCAAAATTTTAAATTTATCATTATTTTTGGATTTATAATAAATTGCCTTATAAGTTTTTTTCAGGGAAATACAAGATTAGATTATAGCAGTTATTGAGATAAAAAATAAACTTTAAATTCCTGCATATCTAAGACTTTTTTATAATCATTTAATAATTTTTGGTAATTACTAACCGGTACTTTTAGTTCTTTTGCAAAATAATCCTGGTATTTATCATGTTCATGCAGAATAAGAAAGGAATATCCTAAGCTTTTCCATTTAAGAAGGTTTTCTTGAGTTATATTTTCTATAGATGTTTGTAGCATTTTTCTATCAGGAATATAAGTATAAACCGAATTCCAATCTACTCCTGGGGTTACTAATATTCCGTAGGCATTAATTGGTAAGACACGTTTTACAGTTAGCAAACGCTGATACCATTCCCAATCAATATAAAAACTTGGTAATGTATTTATCCAGGATTTACAGATCAATATGCTAAGCAATAATACGATAAAAAACTTGGAAGCATATGAGGAAAAACTTTTATTTATAACTTTCTTAAGTATCATTCTATTTAATCCATCGATTATGTAGTTTAATCCTATAGCCATAATCACAGAAAAAGCAGGTATCATGATGGTTTGATAATAGTTCTGCTGTTGAATTCTAAAAAGAGTAACAAAATAAATAAGTTGGGAAATCATCCAAAATAAAAAGAAGTTACTTTTATCTATTTTCTTAATGGCAAATAATCCTAAAATAAAAAATAATAGGCCAGGTTTTAAGAAAATACCATTAAGTACCTGATGCAAGCGAAACGACCAGTCTGACCAGGAAAATCTATCAGCGAGAAATCCAAAATTCCACTCTATTTGACCTGGGTTACTGAACGTAAAGAATACATTACCAGCATATAAGTTTACATTATTAACATGGTGCTGCCACAAAAAAAGCAAAATTAAAGGTAAAAATATAATAGAAAGAAATTTAAAAGAGTAAATTTGTTTGATTGATTTCTTTTTTATGTAATAAACTGCCATCGGTAGTAACCAAAAAGGACCATAAAGTCCTTTATGCATAAAACCAATAGTTAACAGAACTAGAGCTAAGAAATAACTTTTTCTATCCTGATAATCCACCCATATAAGGTAATAAAAGGTTCCCGCCAGAAGAAGAGCAATAATTGTTGGTTCTATCATAAAAGCACGCTGATAAAACATATTTAGAGGAGCAAATAAAAAAAAGAAGACTGAATATATTGCTATTTTTTTGTTTTTTATTAATAATTTTACTATTTCGTATAAATACCAAGCACTAATAAATCCTGCAATAATAGAAACTATTCTTCCCCAAATATCAGAAACAAAAAAAAGTTTGTAAAGAATTGACACCATAGCTTCATAAATGGGAAATTCAAGAGTAAGGTATTTTTGACGTCCTATACCAAATATATCGAGTTCAGTTTGAAAAAGATTGATACCATGTTTATAGAAATTTAATGTAAATGTCGCTGTTTGAGCCTGTCTAAAATTAAAAGAATCCAGTATGGGGTATGTAAGATGATAAAGACGGAATGGTACGGCGATTAGGATCAAAAGTAAGAATACTTTGTTATTTTTTATAAAGGACAATATTTTTTTCATCTATTTTTGATTATCAGCTAAGTAAATCTGAAAATCTTCAAGATCTAATATTTTACGAAAATTTTTAAAGATATTTTTATTAAATTTCAGACCTAAATCCTTTAAATAGTTATCATATTCCCGATAATCATGAAGCACGATGTATGTATACCCGTTATTTATCCATTTATTAATTTCATATTCATTCACATTTTCTATCGAAACTAATTTCATCTTAAGTCGGGGTATATATGTATATACTGAATTCCAATCATAACCGGGACTTATAAAAATACCAAATGAATTATTGGGGACGGATCTTCCAACTAGTTTCATTCGGCTTAACCATTGATAATCAACTTGACTATTCCATTGTGAGCTAATCCAAGTTCTCCATAAAAAAATACTACATAATATCGAAATAAATATCGGTGTAATTATATAATCATATTTATGAGTTTTTTTGAATTTATAAACTATCTTCTCAATTCCATTTCCGACATATAAAATACCAATCGCCATTATAATTGCAACCACTGGAGTAATTATCATTTGGTAATAGATGTGAGATTGAATCTTAAAAAATGTGAAGAAATATATAACTTCCGCAAGAAACCACGTGATTACGAAACCTCTTTCTTTAATTAAGAAAGTTGCAATAATTCCGATAAGAAATATGAGAATCCCCGGTTTAAGAAATATTCCGTTCAATAAATTTTTTAACCTAAAATCCCACATTGGTAAAGATATTCTTTCGGATAAAGTACCGGTATTCCATAATATTTGAGCCTTGTTTGTAGAGGAAAAATATTCGTGACCGTAGACTGTATTAATTCTGTCAACATGATTCTGCCATAAACCGAATATTAGGAACGGAAACAAAATAGCTATAAATAATAATCTTGATTTATACCATAAATTATTTTTTGTCCATTGCAGCCATATTATAGGTATAAGTAAAAAGGGTCCGTAGATCACTTTCTGGATAAATCCTATCGACAGTAAAATGCTTCCATATAATAAATTATGGTTATTTTCCGAATAGAACCAGTTCACAAAATAAAAGAATCCGGCTATTAAAAAACTTACGACTGTACTATCTATCAAAAAATCTTTCTGGTGATACATATTGATAGGAAAAGAAAGATAAAAAAAACATGTTAGGAAGGCTAATTTTTTACTTCTGAAGATTAAATTTACCAACCGATATAAATAGAACGCTCCTATAAATCCTGCTGCAACCGATATAAGTTTTCCCCAATAATCCTGAACCCAAAAAAATTTGTAGAAGACAGCAACGATGGCTTCATAAAGAGGAAATTCTAAAGTCAGGTATCTTTCTGGCCCTTTTCCAAAAAAATCGAGTTCTGAACGCAACAAATCAATTCCATTATGATAATAGTTTAAAGCAACAGTTGCCGTCTGAGATTGTCTAAATTCAGTCAAAAGGCTGATCGGTTGTCGAATATTCCATAATCTCAGTGGTAAAAAAATAATTATTAATAGTAAAAAGCCTCTTAGAATAATTTTCATTTCGGTCGTCGATTTCATGATTTACAATTCAATGAATTATTTTATATCCAATAAGTGATAACAATTGATGAATACGGTGTAGGTTTAAAATTAGTTTATTAGAAGTGTATTTAGCGGATAATTCGTATTCAATTTGAAATTGTTTGTAAGGCGATATCATAGCCTTTGACATTTTGTGAATCCTGTAAGATGCCAAGTAAGAATCGGTAAAATACAATTTATATTTTTGCCACATTCTTAACCAATAATCATAATCCATGTCATAATATAATTTTTCGTCAAAATAACCGATCTTTTCGATAACACTTCTCCTCCAAAAAGTTGCTGGTTGGGAGATAAACTGTACGATTAGATTAGCGTTCATATTTCGGAGATACTTGAGAAAAATATTTTTATAAGCAGTTACAATTTTCCTGACTTCATGCTCATTTTCATCTATTATTCTACATTTTCCTGTAACCCAATGTGCATTATCACTTTTGACAAAAAAGTCGGCAATTTTATTGAGTGATCCCGGTAATAAACAATCATCTGAATTCACATACCCTATAATATCACCGCTTACCATCTTTAATGCTTTATTTAAGGCATGAGACTGACCTCTATCTTTTTCTGAAAACCATTTAAGATACTTATTATATTTATTTAATATTTTTAATGTTCCGTCTGTCGAACCTCCGTCCATAACGATATATTCCAGTTTAGGATATTTTTGTCCAACGATTGACTTAATTGTCTTCTCGATAAATTTTGATTGATTATAAGACGGAGTAATGAGGCTAATTGTTGGAATTTTTATTGTCATTTGTTTTTTCCAATTCTCTCAAGGCAATCTTTTTGATGATGTCCGTAATCTCATGACGAATATCCTGTAAATAAACATATAATCGGAATACCAGATAAAAAAGTAAGGCTATAGAGATATATACCACAGTATCTACGCCACGACCGACATGTAACCCGCGCGCGATAATACTGGTAAGATCAGGGAATACTGCAAAAATAATTGCGGTTCCGAAAACAGTAAACCAGAATATAAAACCTGTTAAGGATACTTCAGAACTTTTGAAGCGTAAAATTACCCGACTTAATGCAAAAATTAAAAAAATTAATAAACCAATTTGTATTATACTCATAGCATTTATTGCCTTAAAAATCTTAATAATAATTGAAAAAATACATTTGCCGAATTGCTTATCTTTTGACCTTTAGCTGTTGAATATTCTGTATAAATATTCTTAACACTGATTTCACCAAACTTCAACTTATTCCTGAAAATTTCCTTAAAAAACTCACTGGAGACCTCCATCCCGTCCGATATAAGTATTATTTTACATATAGCTTTCTTATTCAGCGCTCTAAAACCCGATTGTGAATCTGAAGTCGATATACCGAACAAGAGTAAAGTAACTAAATTGGCAACTTTATTAACGATATACCTGCTAATAGGAACTCTACTTGTTGATTTCCATCTTGTTCCAATTACCACATCAAATTTACCTGATATTACAGGTTGAAGAATTTTACTTATATCTGATGTGTCATGCTGTCCATCTGCATCTAACGTTACAAGAAAATTATATTCTTTCTGAGAAGCAAAAGCTAAAATTGTTTTCAGAGCACCTCCTAAACCACGATTAACAAGATGCCTTAATAGCAATACTTTATTTTTTTGAACAATCTCTTTCGTACCATCTGTTGAACCATCATCTACCACCAATACATCAATCTGATCAATACTCTTCAAATGTTTTGGAATACCTTTGATAACTCTATCAAGAGTTGTTTCTTCATTATAGGCGGGGATACCGATTAACAGCTTCATTTTAGTATTTTAAATTAGAATAGAAACTAATTCAATTACGCTACCCAGAAACCGTGGGTAAAAAAGGCTGTAAATATTACCATGAGGAGTATGCTAATTATCAAAAGAATAGATTTCTTGTATTTACCGGATATTGTACCAAGTAAAATAAATAAAGGAAATGCTGTTAATATATACCTGGGCATGCTTGATAGAGTTCCGGTAAATGTCGGTACTAATATTGCTAACCAGGAAAAAATCAGGTATGAAGTGCGTATTTTATGCTTATAAGCTAATAAAAGCAGGTATATCGCAAAAAGAGTAAATAACAATTCCCATAATGCTATCCAAAAATCCATTTGAAAATAACTTACCGTTGTTAATATTTTTATATATCGCCAAAAAACTTGTGGCAGTAGGATAATGCCAGCACCTGACCTCTGAGCGCCAAAAATGGGTTGTACATGCCAAAACATTAACGCATCTCGAAAATTAATCTGTAAATAAATCATATAGAATAATAAACCTGATGGAATTAAATATAAGATGGGAGAATGAAGCATGTTGAATGTAACTTTTAAAATTCTTTCTTTAAAGTTGAACTTTGTACCCTGAACTTTGAACTTTTTATTATGCCATTCCCACATCAATGCTGGAAGTAATAATATCCCGATCGGTCTTGTAGCAGAAGCGAAAGCACCTAAAATTCCTGCCAACCACCATCTCTCTTTTCTAACATAATAAAAACTTGAAATGATCAAAAACATAAATAAACTTTCCGTGTACAGACTTCCAAAGTAAAATGATGTCGGGACAAAAATTAAAAAGAGCAAAATCCAAATAATTTGACTACTTTTATAATCTATTTTTAGCAAGCGAATAAAATAATATATAAAAAAAATAAAACTTATATTTGATATGAATAAACCTATTACTATTCTATTGATATTTGGAAATAACTTGTTTATTAATCCAATAATAAACGGGTAAAAAGGAAAAAAAACCTGAGTAAATTGCGCTGAATAACCGTTTTTTGCTATAGTCAAATAATGAACTCCGTCAAAATTAGCAAAAGACCATATCCAAAACGGTAATTTACTGGGAAGAAGAAAAACGTCAGAATATGGAAATCTTGGTTTAAAGGGTAAAAAAAATGAAAAGATAAATGCGTCTAAAAATAGAATTATTCTCCAAGTTATGAGACTTGATATGACAACCTTTTTCATTTAATTAATCTTTGATAAACATCGAATGTACGTTGTGCGGTAGTTTTCCAGGTATACTTTTTGGCTTGAATAAGTCCGGAAACTATAAATTTTTTATTTAACTGATCGGATGTGAGAAGTTTTTCCACTGCAATAACTATATCTTGAATATTATTGGGATTAAAAGTTAAGGCCGCATCACCCAAAATTTCCATATGACTGTCAATATTACTGGCGATAACCGGACATCCGCAAGACATAGCTTCCAAAATGGGTAAACCAAAACCTTCAGCAAATGACGGTTGTATGTAAATGTCAGCTAAGTTATAAATTGCAACCAAATCGACAGGACTAACATTAGCCAAACGGTGAATTCTATCTTCTAGTCCGAAATTATTTATCAATGATTTCAAATTAATTAGTTGAGATGAAGGATCAATAAAACCCTTTCCGATTAAAACCAAATCTAAATGTTTAAATTTATCAGCAATCAAATTAAACGCTGTAATCAAACCTTCGCTATTTTTATTGTAATTTACGTCCCCTACGTTCAGAATAAAATGATCAGGTAAAGAATACTTATTTTTAGTCTTCAATTTAAAATCATCTGATTTAATAATGGAAAAATCCGAACTTACACCTAGTGGAATAGTATATACAGACGTCTTTTTATATCCAATGATTTTTTCAATATCGTTGTTTGAAGCATTGGAATCTGTAATAATGGCGGAAGAACTTTTTACTGATAATTTTTGGATTTGCCATTTTACTTCACCTAAGATACCCCGGGGAAAATGTTGAGGAAATTTTAGGGGAATAAGGTCATGAATAGTAATTACAGTAGGTTTAGTTTTAAATAACGGATAAGTTAAAAAAAAAGGGTCAAAAAACGGATAATGAACAAGATCAAATTCTTTTAAGTTATTTTTAAAAGTGACTAAATCTACCTGAATATTACTAAGTTTTTTTAATTCCTGAAAGAGATTCTGTGTGTATACGCCTGTTCCACGATATTTGTGGCCTATTAAGGTTGGAACTATTAAAGCAATGCGGTTCATTCTCTACCCATTCTTCTGATTTCCCAATATTTTATATATGCTGTTGGAAATCTAAGTGACGAAAAAAGAGAAAATACAAATCCAGGAAAACCATCCTGATATCCTTTGTGTCTTATGAATGTTTTTATAAACCAAATCAAGGGCTGCCACAGAATATAATTTACAAAAGTCCAACTGTTGAGTGGAAGATTATTTTTCTTCAACTCATCTGCAAAAATAGACGTATATAAATTAAAGTGATCCAAATAGTGACTGAAGTTCGGGTAGGAAAAATGAAGCAGAGGATGTTTTAAATAAGTTGAATTTCCGTTTAAAGTGACTTGCTCATGCACGGTTTTGCAGGGAAATTTTGCCTTTCCATTACGATACAACCTTAAAGTATAGTCAGGATACTGCCCTCCTTTTTTCAGAAACGACCCGAGAAAGTAATTTTTTCGGGGAATATAATATCCGTCGATTAATCCGTCATCTTTCATATCAATAATTTCTTTTTTTAGTTCTTCCGATATTACTTCATCCGCATCAAGCTGAAGTATCCATTTTCTCGTGGCCATTTCCAGAGCTTTTTGCTTATTAATATGAAAAATCTTGGGGTTATCAGTAACTAAGATACGAGCCTGGAATTTCCCGAGGATCTCTTTAGTTTTATCAGTTGATCCTCCGTCTACAACTACGATCTCGGAGGCCAAACCGGATACGCTATCAAGACATTTCTTAATATTCTTTTCCTCGTTTAATACGGCTAAGGCGACTGATATGTCAAGCATGTTTTTCCCCTGGTTTTATCAATATAACAACTATTAATACCGCAGTTATTATTGTAATCATATCACTCAATTTTCTGAGTGGTGTTTCAATAAACTTCGCCTGGATATCATAGTGGCCAATCTCAAGAGGAATTTCCATAAAACCGCTACTTTCATATATAATATCTTTCCTTGTCCCGTTTACCAAAGCAATCCATCCTGGATAGTAGACGGTGTTAATTTTTACTAGTCCTTTCTTCAATACATCAATATCGAAATCCAAATAATTTGACTTTGTCTTCTTAATGACTATTTTTGCTTCATTATCAGTAAATTCGACTTTAGGAATGGGTTTTTTTACATCATGGGAATTAATCCATTTTGGGGTATATTCATCATTAGAATTGGTGGTTATTTCCGATTTTAAAATCAAATCCAGAGGCCAATCTAAGATTTTATTTATCCTTAAATTGTTGCGGTTTGCATAAAAAGCTAAACCTATAATGAATACAGCCAATATTAACGGATATTTAAATCTTGAAACGATAAACCCTGATAATATCGAGGCGCTAAACACGGTAATTGATAATATTCTGAAAGTAAAATCAATTACCGCAAATCGACTAATTAATTTCCATATTATTAACGAAACAGGTTGGGTCATTAAAATACTGATAACGAATAGTAGTAAGAAAAATACTGCTTCCATTAAATTATTCTTTGAAGCAGTCTTTTTTCTCTTGAAAAAAAAGAAAACAATCATTAAAAAAGCTAGGATAAAAATAAACCATTGGGTTATTCCAATTTGTAATGACATAGCTCCTTCACGCGCATCAACCGTTCCATATCCCCAAGACGAATAAAGTAAGGATTTGAAATTAACAAAACTATTGCCGATATATACCGGGCCCATAATATCATCAAACTTGGTTAAACTTTTTTCGGTAATGGAAGGTATAAGGTAATAAGCAGATAAACCTATGGTCATTAATACCAAAAAAATACCGGATAATAGTAAATTTCTTTTTACCTGTCTGAAAATGATGAAAAAAATAAAGTAAAGAACAATGCTTAGAGTAAAAAATAAAAAAATCATGGCGTGTGATAATAGTATTCCTGTTAACGCAATACTCCCTAAAGATAACCATTTCCAATCAATTTGGTTTAATTTTTTTAATTTATACAAAGATAAGAAGAGCAGTGGAGGAAATATAAATGAGGTAGCATCGCCGATCGCACCCCGAACAAATATGTTAGAAAATCTATATGGAGCGTATAAATAAATTATGCTGCCAACGAATGCCGCAAGTCTGCCATAAAGCTCTCTTTGAAAAAAATACATCGTAATGCCTGATAATACGAAGCCGAGGATAAAAGTATATTTTATACTGTCAAATACAGATATTCCGCTTAGATACATCGGCTCTGCTATATACCATGGCAATTGATAAGAAAATTCAAACAGTGGATAACCGAATCCATTAAGTAAATCGCCTGCCCACCTAGGCGGAATTTGACCGTCTCTAAACGCCTTATCAAAGTGGTAAAGCCTAGCTACCTGGTGTAAACCATCATGACTGGTATAGTAACCAACACGCAACAGATCCTTAAGAGTAAAAATGGATAAAATAATTATAAAAATTATTATTAGCCAATCGGTTTTTATAAATTTCAGCATATCAGAATATTTTATTTGCTTTCATCCTTATATACTTGAAAACGCATATTTTAATAAGGTATAAATTGTCATTAAACCGTACTTGACTGATCTGAAAAAATTAATTGATGAAGCTTCAGGAAAATATCTTACAGGTACCGCAATTTCTCCAATTTTAAATCCGTGTTTGTGTGCATATATTAAAATCTCCTGGTCGAAAACAAAATCATCCGAAAATTTATTAAAGGCAATTTTTTCTAACGCGCTTTTAGAATAAGCTCTAAATCCGGTATGGTATTCCGATAAATTTAGACCTAAAATCAAATTTTCAACTAGAGTAAGAAATCTGTTAGAAATATATTTATAAAAAGGCATGCCACCAGCTAACGCTTCTTTTCTACTTCGTATTCTACTTCCTAGCATAATATCAAGTCTGCCTTCTATAATCGGCTGAATTAAATCAGAGGTTAGCGTAGCATCATACTGGTAATCTGGATGTATCATCACGATAATATCTGCTTTTCTTGCGAGAGCTTCTTTATAGCAGGTTTTTTGATTACCGCCATAACCCAAGTTTTTTTTATGAATCAAAATTTGAAGACCCAGCTTTTTAGCTACCTGTACGGTCTGGTCTTGACTATCATCATCAACAACAATAACTTCGTCAACTACATCTAGCGGAATGTCTTTATATGTTTTAAGAAGGGTTTTTTCCGCATTAAAGGCAGGCATTACAACGACAATTTTTTTTTCCGGATAATTTTTACTCTTCATTTTTTTCGAGAGGTATGTCATCGACATTTTCTATTTTTTTTTCTTCCAAATATTCCCTCTCGATATTTACTGAATCTATATCATATTTGTTTTTCCCGCATATCAAATTCCAAGCGGCATATAAACCCATTTCGATGGAATGATCCATATTATTGTATCTGAATGTCCCATTTCTACCTATCAGTTGTAAATTGGTAAATTTTCTTAGATATTCTTTTATGGTGTCGATATCTTTTTTATAATCAAGATGGTAGACCGGATACTCTTTAGGAACTCTATGTACATATCCTCCTAAAATATCACTTCTATCTATCTGGTGAAATTCCTTTATATATGACTCTGAAACCATGTCAATCACTTCTTTATCAGCTTTCTTCCATAACGCATCTCCTTCATTACATGCTAGTTCAAAAACCAACGAAGTTGTACCTTTAGGAGATAATTTATCACCCCAATTGTCCATTTCCATTACCCTCATATATGGAATATTTTTGGGGTGAACGTAGATCCATGTGTCCGGAGTTATATGTGTTTTTCTAATAAATAAAGCGACCTGCAACTCATCCCTATATTTAAGCTTATCGGCGAGTAATTTTATATATGCTGGAACTTTAGGATTCAGTCTTAGTATCAGATCGTTAAGAGGAATACTGGAAATAAAATTATCAGCTACATATTTCTCATTCGATTTACCATCTTGAATATTTATTTCTGTGATTTTATTTTCAGAATGATAAATTTGAGTTACATCAGAGTTAAGGAAAACCTCTCCACCGTAACGAATAGTTTCCTTTGAAAGTTTATTAGCTATTCCACCAATTCCGTTTTTGGGATATGAAAATTCATCGACTAATGAAACTACGTCTTTGCTTTTAAAAAAAGTGTCTTTGATTATTGTCATAACGCTTAATCCCCTCGTACGTTGACCAACCCAATCTATCGATATTTTACGGCAATCTACTCCCCAAAGTTTTTCACTGTACCTTTTAAAAAAAGTTTCATATAGAGTTTTTCCGAATTGATTTATATAACCATCTTCCATTGTTTGAAGTTCTGGATGAAATAACCGCGCTTTTATTCTTGAGTATAAATAATCAAAAACTGCACTGATTGATTTAGTCAGTCCAATTCCTTTTAAAGCGTTAGTGAGTTTAATCGGATAGAAAAAATATTTTCCATCAAAATAAATTCTTGTCAGTCTCGGTACCCGTATAACTTCTTTACCCATCAATTTCAACATCCAATTATTTACCATATCGTTTTTGGCATACCAACGATGTGGTCCCGTATCAAAGCGAAAACCTTTTTTTTCTATTGTTCGGGCCAAACCGCCAACATCTTCCCATTTTTCAAAAACAATTACTTTTTTTTTAGCCTTTGACAGTTCGTACGAAGCGGCTAATCCTGCAAGTCCTCCTCCCATGATTATTGTGCGTTGTGGTTTTACTGATTTATTATTTTTCATATTTTGAAAAGTAATCTATTGTTTTTTTCAATCCCTTCTGTAAATCTGTCTTGGGCATCCAATTAAATAAAATCTTTTTAGCCTGAGAAATATCTAAACTACTGCGAAGCTGTTCCCCGTGTTTAACCGGACCAAATTTAGCTTCGATGTTGATTTTTGATGTTATTTTCAATAATCGATAAAGTTCATTTACATCAGTTTCATGCGAGGTAGCAATATTTATAGCACCAACAAAATCAGATTTAACGGCGCTTATATTTGCACTGACGATATCTTCAACAAAAATATAATCACGTGTTTGTCTGCCATCGCCGTTTATAACAGACGGTATACCTTTTAGAAGTTTTAAAGTAAAAATAGCTACAACTCCCGCTTCACCGTGAGGATTCTGACGGGGTCCATAAACATTGGAATAACGAAGAGCGATAAAAGGTATTTTGTATAGGTGATAATAGTAATTGAGGTAAAATTCACTCGTTAGTTTATTAATTCCATAAGGCGACAGCGGAATCAATGGCTGATAAGTTTCAGGTGTAGGAAGTATTTTAGCATCACCATAAATGGCTCCACCCGACGAAGCAAAAATTACTTTTTTTATATTTAGGTCTTTGGCAGTCTCCAACACGTTTATAAAACCTAAAATATTAATTTTGGAATCATTAAGAGGATCGTTAACGGAATTTCTAACACTTATTTGAGCGGCGTGGTGATTGATAATATCCGGTTTTTCGAATAATAATATTTTTTTAACCTTATCAAGATTTAATAAGTCTTCCTGATAAAATTTTGCTCGGGGGTTAACGAATTTTTTTTTACCTGATGACAGATTATCAAGTACAACTACTTCAAATCCTAAATTGATATAGGCATCAACAATATGAGAAGCAATAAAACCAGCTCCTCCTGTAACTAATATTTTCACATTCGCTCCTTTCTGTATTTACCCTGAGTCTTCGAAGGGTTCAGTGTAAACATATTATGTATTTTATCATGATTCATCATATTATTTTTTGATTATATAAAATGCAGTACTGCCATCCAGAAATCTTATTTCATCAGTAATTCCTGATGCTGACGCGGGTATTTCTTTTGGGGTCCCGACAATAATAACATTTTGTAACTGTGAATCTTTTGGCCAATCAATTCCACGAAAAATATAATTTCCGAATTCTCTATTTGCTCTTTGAATCTCACCACTTCCCCAATGATCCTGATACCAAACTGGGTCAATTTTTTGATAAAACAAAAAATAAACATACGGCTGATCATATTTATAAGTAATTATTGCTTTCGAATAGTCAGAACGTGTACTAATTTTTTCAACAAGTTGTTTATAACCGTACTGCCACTGCTTTGATTCTTCAAGAGGAGTATGGATAAAATACATATGAAGATAATAATAAAAGTTAATTACCAGAAGCAGTAAAATGAATAACCCAAAGTTTATACCTTTTTTTCCGAATTTAGTTTTAATCCATCGAAAAAAATAAAGAAATCCGAGTGCAATAAATATTTGGTAAGTCGGAAGATAAAATAATGATCGAACTGCATGTGGTGTTGCTTTAGTAATCGCAGAAGCCATAGGGGCAATCGCAAACCAGTAAAAAATTGTATTTTTGCCTTTATAATTTTTGCGTATCATGACTACAATTCCTATCGTCAAAAAAATTGCATCCCACCAATACAACATTCCCATTCCGCTTGCATGATGTCGACTGGAAGCGTCACCTGTCAAAAACAAGAAATCAAAGTTAAAATGATTTAAATATGCTCCGAGTATTTCTTTAGCATAGATGATTCTCCTGTTATGAAGAAGCTTTCCCAAAGTATCATTTCGTAAACTATCGTAGTTTAAATCTTTAAGACTACTCCCTAAAATTTCGTTATCATTTAAAATCGTAACCGATCCAAATCGTGCTGAGGTAGTACTTCGCAACTCATTAATTATAGGGATAGATAACAGAGTAAATATTGATAAAGATATTATTATCCAACGAAGATGGTGTTTTAATGTTTTTCGATATATAACGAGTAGTCCAAAGATCAAAATCGGTACGATTAGTCGAGGACTATGATAGGAATACAAAGATAACCCGAAAGACAGCATCGAAGAGAGATAATTATTACCGCTTTTATTTCCACGTAAGAAGAAATAAATTCCAAGAATCATAAAAAATAGTGCGGTGTTAGCCTCGAAGGCGACTCGGCTAAATTGAATATGCCAGGGAGAGATTGCAAAAATAAAAGTAAAAAGTAAATAAAAGAATTCTGACTCTTCAGGAATCAGTTGCCGAATAAGCAGATAACTCACTATTACGGTCAAAGTTCCTAAAAAGGCAGAGATGAATCTGGTAGAAAATTCATTCAGGTCAAACAAAAATACCGGAATGGTAGTCAGATAAGTGTATAACGGAGGTTTATAGTCATTGAACGATCTTATTGATAAAGGTAGAAAATTTCCATACTCATCCCGCGCTGTTTTCAAAATGGAATAAGCATTGTATCCAAGAGAAGCTTCATCCCAGTCAAGTGAGGGAGGGTTAACTCCTAATTTATAAAAACGGAGAATAAATGCAAGTATAAAAATAAGAAATAAGATTTTTCTAGTCATGTTTTTTCGCCGATATAAAATACATTATTTCCGGATAAATTTTTTATTATTCGCAATAGACGAAAACCTTCAGGAAAATTATTTTGGCTTGCGACAACTAGTATTTTTCCGTTTGAATAGTTTATACCGTCAAGATCGAAATTAATTTTCCCTAAGGATTTAACTTTCCAAAAACCAAACCAATCCCTAGTTGCAACTTTTTGGGATAAAAAATTCTGAAGTGGAATTTTATTATAAAAGGCAAAAAAAATATAAGGCCTTCCTAAACTGTCAGTCACGAATATATGATCATATTTATCCTGATTGACAGTTACGAAATTAACCATTTCTTTATATCCATACTGCCATTCTCCACTCCACTCTATTGGAAAATGATTAAAGTAGTCATGCATAAAATAAAATAAATTTGAAATTATAAAAAAAACAAAAACAGTTAGAAGAACGTAATTTTTTATCTTGCTTAAATGATTTTTTGACCAACGAGAAAAATAATATAAACCGTATGCAGAAATAATTTGAAAAGTAGGCAAGATAGATAAAATTCTTAAAGCGTGCGGTGTTTCTCTGGCTGTCCCTGCAGGAATCGGTATGATTAATATCCAAATGACAATCGGTATTATTCGCTTATCCAATCTTTTACTAATAAAATATATTGCGAGAATAATAAAGAATAAATCAAATGCGTATAATTGACCCATAGATTGTACATTCAACCTAGGATTAACATCTCCTCGTGAAAACAAAAATTCTAATTTAAAATTATCGCTGTAGTGTTTTAGAAAATCCAAAGCAAACATCACTCTTCTGTTATGCATCAAACGGGAGGTAATGCTCTTTCCGTCAATCTCAACTCTCATGTTTGATAATTCAATCGGTTCCAAATTATTGAAGATGGAGACTTCCTGAAATCTAAGTCTACTTTCCCGACTCTGAAGATAAGAAATGCTTGGAAGTAGAAAAATTACAGAGACAAATACCGATAATAAAAACCATTTTATATTTCCAGCAACTTTCTTTAAATTGAATATTATTAAAGTAATAAAAAGAATAGGTGCAATTATTCTATTAGCGTTAAAGGTATAAAACGAAAGCCAAAAGAAAATAACTGATAATATCAAAGTCCATTTTCTCTTAAATGATAAATAAAGAAAATAAATGCCACAAAGATTAAAAAAACTCGCCAGATTTGATTCGTAGGCAGCTCTCGATAAAAAAACACTCCAGGATGATACAGCCAGAAAAAAAGAAGATAACAACGCCATTTTTTTGGATCCGAATAGTTCTTTTACCAGAAAAAAAGTAATAATCACCATACCGATTCCTGCCAACACTGACGGTAATCTTATTGATAAGACAGAAAGTCCTAGCAATTTAACAAAAGGAACAGCAGCATAGATATATCCCGGAGGTTTATAATCACCAAAAGCAATAAATCTGGCTAACGGAAGAAACTCACCATGCTCATCTTGGCCAGTGGTAGAAATAGTAAGGGCGTTATACCCAAGCGAAGCTTCATCCCAGCTTATAGACGGGGGGTTGGAACTGAGGTGAAATAATCTTAAACCTAATGCCATTAATATCACTAGAAATAGTATTTTTTTCATAGGGTAGATTCAGAAATGTTCGAAAATATAATTACGGATTTATTTTCATATATGATTTTTAATCCTATATTTGTAGATTTTAACAGATTGCGATATGAATTACCTTTTTTCAGCAGGTAAATATAATCGATTTTATTATTAATCAAATAAGATTTAACAGGATAAGTATAAAAATCTTGCAGATCAGCAAATTTATCGGTTGGAAAATTTCCTGTTTGAATCGCGTAACCCGGACTGGCAAGATAAATCCTTCTTTGACTCAAAGCCGGAACATATATAGCGTCGAATTCGTATTGGCCGGGATCTATTAAAATAAGCTGATTTAACCTAGTTATGTTTCTTATATAATCCATAGCTGAAATTTCGTCGTTTGGGATTAAATCATTTGGGTTTTCGATTTTACTGATGATGTTTTTAATATTTACAGGTACGGCCAACCCGCAAACTATAATCACGAATAACCAGATTATTATCTTATTGTTCTTCGAACTGTAATAATTCCACAAACTATCAAACATCAATCCTGTGAATAATCCGGATAAAACTAACGAATATGGCGTAAACTGAATTACATTGAAGGCATTCTGTCCTAAATTAAAAAATAAAGGTATGGTAAAAGAAATTAAAAAAACAAAAATAATATATAAAAGTGACATTTGTCGAGCATTATCTTTATGAATATTTTTAAGAATCAACCAGAATATATACAATACACCAAACAATCTTATACCCAGATTTCCGATGATGTATATAATAAGTTCAAGTGATTTAATTTTAAGTAAACCCGGATAATTATGAATCGCGCTGTAATAACTTTCTATTTGGATAAGTTTCGGAATATTTAATTTTTCGCCGCCTACTAGTTGTGTCAGTAACCAACCTGGTGCCCAATTTAGACTTGCTTTACCTAAATCAGTAATTTGAAAAAAGGAAAACAGAAATATAGCAATAGTCAGGCAAAAAATAGGTAAGATAGCTTTCTTTTTTTGAATAATCAGCAAATAGACTGAAATCAATATAAAAGCCCCAATTGCGATTATTCCTCCAAAGGACTTAAAACCGTATAGTCCACCTATAAAAACAGCACATAACAATCCCCAGTTATTTTGAATTTCCCTATCTTTATTCATCAACTTATAAATGCAGTAGATACTTACGAGTAACATACTGAAACCTATGACTGAGTATGGATTAATGATCTGATCAAAAGGCTGATCAGAAAAAAAGGTATTGCCTTTCCAATCAAAGCGGGAGCCTAAAAATAGTGGAACAAAATATGCGAAATTCCCAGCAAATATACCAAGAAAAACAGACAAACTACGTACAAAAGTTTTTTTGGTAAAAATGCTGGAAACCAAATATAAACTGGTACTAAACAAAAAAGACACAAAAACAGGTCCTATCCTGAAATACAGATCGATGATGCTAATTTTAGTTATCTGATGAATATCAGACAATAAAATATGATAAAAAAAATGGTGATTTTTTAAGGGGACTTCAATCATCGCTGGATTAGATGGCGGATAATAAAAATTTAACTCATTGATTACGGCAAGATTCCACATAGTGTCGTGAGCAGAGGGGAACAACTTACCTGATTCTGTTGTCATACCACCTCTAAACATTACTAAATTTTGGGTAAGAACAGATATCAGAATAATAATTAATGTCAGAAAATTTGAAGTTTTCCATGTTATGTGGAGCTTAAATGATTTAGATAGTTTGTTTTTATAGTAAAAACAAGAAAGAAGATAAAAAATCGACACGAGAGGTAAAACCCAAAGTAATATTAAACTAAATTTTAAAAGTTGTAAAACAATGGTATATATAGTTAAAACAGCAACTCCCAGAGATAAAGTCAAAGATAATCGGCAAATATAATCTTCAAAGGAATTAATCTTGAGATAAGATAAAAACGCTTTTGCAGGGTAGTAAATAAAAAAAGTGACAAATAAAACTACGGTGAGGATATTTAATAACATATTATTAGGAGTTGGCTATTATTATGGTGAAATAGTTCAGTTTTTATAAATTTTAAATATCACCCGATTATCATCCGGAGCATTAATAGTTTCAACTCCGTCAGCCTCTTCTGGCCTGGCAATATAGAGACTATGAGGCGGAATAATACCTGAGTTTTGTCTATTTTTATCAATATCTAACGACCCAAAGTAATATTTGTCCAATTTAATTAATTTTCGGCCATCCGCCATCGTTATAGGATTATTGATAGAATTTCTAAATTGAAGCGGATCATACTTTTGATATACCGCAAAAGCTAGAGGTGCTCCTGTGTAGAAATCGGAGATAAATATATTATCAAAATTTCCTTCGTAACTCTTTGCATAATCAATAGCCGCCTTATTTTCCCAACCCCACCATGTTGCAGCATAGACTGGATATTCGAAATAATACCTGACTAATACCGATCCTAAAGATATCACAAACATTAAACAAATAACCTTTATCGCTATCATTTTTCCTTTTTTTGCAAATAAATTAATAAAATATACCACTCCTATTGATATAAATATAAAAGGCACAGGAAGCATCGCTAGACTCCTGACAGCAAACGGACGACCCACAATACTCGCGGGGATTGGCGTCAGAAGAATCCAGCCTAACAGATATACGCATTTTTTAAAATTATTTCTCAGGAGATAAATCAAGCCTATGATAAAAAAAGGCATTTCTAAAAGATAAAACATTCCCATATTTCCTAAAAAATAACGGAGGGAATTGTCACCGTACAGATACCAAAAATTAGCGGATAAATGTTCAAAGTAATTATTTTTAATGATGTTTAATCTGACAGTTAATTTATTATGCATGATTGTCTTCCAAAATGCGGGTAATAAAGATGTATTTCTTTCTTTATTGACAGATTCAACCACGATCATGTTAACGCTTTCTGAAAGCTTATTAAACCGTGATAGTCCCTCTCCGTTAACTGTGGCCCAAACCATCGGTAAACAAATTATTAATAAAAAGAAAAATCCCATTACGAAGTTTTTCAAAAAAGTTTTTCTAAGCTGGTTTTTCGTATATTCCGAGACAAAAGGATAACTATACCCATACCAAAATAGAAACGGCAGGTAAATAATAAGTAATATTCTGGGAGTAAAATAAGAATAGATAGTTAAGGCGAAAAAAAACATACTGATAATAATATTTTTCAATGAGTTGGGACGTTTTAAATATTTTAAATAAAAATAATTTCCGGCAATAAAAAACAACAAAGCCAGTGTTGATTCAAAGTAACCCCTGCTCAGATGAATATGCCAGGGAGATATAGACATGAGAAATGCGCTTAAGAGCGAGATTTTATATCCGAAAAACTGTCTGGTTAATAAATAGACAAAATATACAGTTATTACTGAAACAATCACGATCGGCAACCTGATTGAAAAAGTATTTAAATCAAAAATACGGATAAACGGCACGAGTATATAAACTGGTATCGGGGCTTTATAATCATTGAAAGATCTGAATTGCAACGGATAAGCTTCACCGTACTCATCCTGCCCTGTTTTAAGTATATTATAGGCATTCCAGGCAAAAGCCTGTTCATCTCCGTACAAAGTAGCCGGATGACTTTCTATTTTAAAAACCCTGAGAAAAATTGATAATACTAAAATTAGTATTAATAATATTTTTTTATTCATTATTAAATAATTTAACTTATTTTTATTTTAATTCACTTATGAAAATTATTTAAGATCCAATTATAAATTGCTTCAGCTGCTACTGCATGCCCTTGGCTGTTCCAATGACCATCCTGATCATAATAAAGCCTCCGGCGATCCGTCTTGAAAATAGAAAATAAATCTAGGTAGGATATATTTTCTTGGGTCAAACGCTGTTTTAGCAGTTTTTGGGGATAGGGGTCTGATTCTTTATTCAAATCCGATGGAATATCCATATATTTCTGGTATTTAGGAACTAAATCCTGATATAGCTGAAAATCAGCCGGTATTAGAACAACCAAAAATCTAGTTTTATCAACACCTATTTTTTGATTTATTAAATCCTGTGAAGCTTTTAGGACGGAAATAAAATCGTCAAATAAATGCATGACAATTCTATGGCATTCGTTTTTATAAATACAAAAACTGTAGTATCTGCCCGGTAAGTTATCGTCAGTCGCGTCACCGCTCAAGAAAGAAGGCTTGAAAAACGTGAAAACAATTCTATCTTTTATATTATTAAAATTGGAAAAAAGATGTATCAGCCCATTCGATAGCATAACCAACAAGTGTGATTCCCGAATCAGGGGAATTTTATAAATAAACGGAGTATTAATAGGCAATAAATATCCGTTATCAACCACAATTTTTTTGGATTTAATTTTTTGTGGCTGTCCGTAATTTCCAGTTCCGGACCAAATGTCATCTCCAATATCCAGTAAGTCGTTATAGATGAATACAGAAAAAATAACCAAATCAGGTTTTAGATCTAAACCCTCGTTTTTCAAATGCATATAATAGGCATCTGGTCCGAAACCTCCTGCGTACCCGGCGTTTATCACCTGAGCATTATTAAATTCGCTTAATTTATTCGTACTTGCTAGTTTTTGTTCCAAAAGATTTGAGAACGTCTCATCATCTTTGACTCCGAAGCCGAAAGTAAAAGAATCACCTTCAATTAAAATTCTCTTTCTCGAAGAATCTTTTTCTAAATTAAAATCATATCCTCTATATCCGAGATTATTTGTACTTGTATCGAATTTTTCACCTGTATCAAAATTTTTGAATTGGAACTTACAATTCTGTTGAAGTTCAAAAACAGTATAATCACTTTTTTTGAAGCATGAAATGGCCTCCTCATAAGCAATTGAGAAAGTTTTTTGAGGAAAGTAAAATCGAATAAGTATTTCTGTAACTACAAGTAATAAAATCAGGTAAATACTATATTTGAAGATTTTCTTGTACGAATTTACTCTCATATGCCCGTTAATGATTATTTTTTTCTCGCACTATCCATTATCTCCAAAAACTGCTTTGAAAAATTCTCCTGATTGCCAGATAAATCATTAAATATGATGCACCTGTTTCTTTCAAATGCAGTAACGACAATATAATTGTTTAAACTTAAAGTATCGGGAATATTTTTTGAGCTAATTACGTAGAAAGGAATATTAATTCCTATATCTAATTGCTTTAAATTACTCATCTCCCATATGTTACAGTTTGGTAAATTATATATTGTTATGCCAGCCTTAGGGATTGGTAATTTTGAACACGAACTATCTGCATCTTTATTTAAAATATAACTATCCATATCCGTATATGGGCATTCCACCACGTTCCAATCTCTGGGAACCCGCATATTAAATAGGCCATTATAAAAAGAGACCGTCTTTGTTGAATATATTCTCAATACGTTTTCTCCGGTAGAAATAGCATAATCACCAAATAAAACTTCCGGTTTACCTGGAAATCTATCGACCGGATAGCTTATCCAGATTTTAGGGGAATTATCGGTATCACTCTTATTTACTTTATAATAATCGAGCAAATAATTAAATCCAAAGCTTTCCGACAAATTCATGTCAAATATTAATTGAACCGAACTATTTGGATATTTATTTTTAATATATTCAATAACCTGTTGTTTATACCCAAGACTAAAAAGAGTATTCTGTTTCACGGTTGAGTATGAATAAAGAGTAGATATTGCAAAAAGGAGCATCAGAATAATCTGATAGTTATTCTTAGATCGAATCAAATTATAAATTACAATTGCATAGCCTAATATAAATACCGGCAATAAACCAACCAAATAATATTCTGAGACAATACCTGAATATAACGTGAGTCCTAAAATATAAATTATGAAGTATAAGAATGATATTTTAAGATAAATGGAGATGTTGGTTCTTTTAGATAAAAAGTATAAAAATGAAATTAATATCAAGGTTAAACCTGATTGACTCCAATTTGTTCCGTCATAAAGCATTACTTTTCCACCTGAAATCAAAACCAAACTGAGAATGGATATGCTATTGTAAAATAATTTCGAGAAACCGATAATAGAAATCTTAGAAAAAGTTTGAACATTACTTAATAGTAAAAAATTATGTCGGAGTTCAAATAATATTAATGGGAAAAATGCCAACAAGACAATTAAAATAGTAATATAAATTTTATGGTTAAATATTCTATGGATCAAAAGGAAGCTTATTACTATCAGCATTAAAAATATTACTGAGAAATGACTGTTAATCCCAAGTAATATTCCAAATCCTAATAATATATAACTAAAATCACACCAGTGAATACCTAGTAATTTTTGTTTATCCTGCTTGTCATGTGCTTTCTCTCTTATAGATAACAATCCCCACAAACCGTAAAAAACTAATAACGAAGCTGATGGAAATAAATTAACATTCCAAGGAATCCTGTCATATGAAATGATAAGCGCAGAAATAGAATAGATTGAGGTATATAACAAAGCAAGATCAAAATTTAGAAAATAATATGTCAGGTAAAACCCTAATAAGATCGTCATCAGTGAAAAAACAAAAGCACTAACCGGTGCCGCAATCGGATCCATATGAAAAACTGCAAATACTGGTGCAGCTAAATAAGGATAGAGCGGCCCCAGATGTAAATTACCAACGCTGGTAGATGCGCCAATCAGAGGATAATGATGATCCAGCAAAATCTGTTTAACCGGATAAGATAATGAATTTTCCTGATCCCAATTAAATATAGTATTACTTCTGAGATTCACTAATCTGAACATTAACCCTATTAATATTGAAGCAATAAGAAAAAATCTAATGATTTTGTTCATGTTGAAAAGAATTTAATTACCGGCCGACCATCCGGATTCTCTATTTCCTGAATATAATCTAAATCATCTTTTGCTTGGCTAAAAGGAACGACGTATAAAGAATCCGGAAGAGGATTTTTTTTCAATTCTTGCCAGTTACGATCATTTATAAAAACATACTTGCCAAAACTACTGATACTTTCAAAACCAAATCTGTCACTAACATACGATCGTATTGCTTCTTTTTGAAATAAACGCGGATCATACTTATTATAAATTAAGAAATAAACATAGGGCATTCCTCCGGTATCGACTATCACAATATTATTATATTGGGCTTGAACCTTCTGAACATATTCTGCTGCGGGCTTCCACCCATAATTCCACCAATCAGCGTGTTTTACTGGTAACACCAAATAATACTCCTTTAAAAAATAATTAAAACTAAGAATATATATAAAAGTAATAAATAGAATTACAACTTTTTTGAACCTGATGTTTCTCAGTATATAAATCAAACCCAAGGATATATAAATTACAAAAATAACCACACTATTGAATGTCCTGTTACTTGACGGAGTCATAAACGTAAATGCGGCAGGAATAAATGAGACAATAAACCAAGTTAAAATTATTTTGGTTTCCCTGTAATATTTTAGAAAATATATATAAATTCCGATTAAGATTAAAAAACCATCAATAAGGTACAAAATACCCATTCCGGGTATTTGAAAGGGCTGTGATGTATCTCCTTTTAAAAATAAAAAATTCCCCTCAAAATGGGAAAAGTATCTTTCCAATATATTTCTGCCATACAAATATACGTTGTTATGAAAATAACGGGCGAGATTGACAGGAAAATTAATACCATCCTGAGTAATTAACTCCCATTGTCGAAGTTTAACCCCCTGATCATAAAACACGCTCACGGTCCGGGCTCGTCCTAATACAACGTCCGGCTGATAAATAAAGCTAATTAAAAGGGGTAACATGATCATTATCCCTAACAATGAACTTAAAAAGAACCATTTTAGATTTAAGCTGATTTTTTTATAATCCTGAATCATTAAAAATATGAGAATCAAAGGCGTAATCAATCTCATACCATAATAACTGTAAATAGATAAGGCCATAAATAAGATTGATAACGGTAATAATAATTTTTGTCTGTGCCAAAGAATATAGAAATAAACCCCTGCTTCCAGCAGTAATAACGATATGATAACCAGCATGGCGCTTCTGCTTTGTAGAATATGCCAAGGTGAAATTGTAAGAAAAAAAGATGTCAGCAAGGCTAATTTCGTCTTAAATACTTGAGCTAAAAAAATTTGGCGCACCAAAAAAAATGTGAGAATTATAGAACCAACGCCAAATATGGCAGATGGGAGCCGTATTGAATATTCATTCAAACCAAAAATCGCGATGGTTGGAATCATCAAATAACTGGGTAAAGGCGGTTTCCAGTCACCGAAGGACCTTAAGGATACAGGTAAAAACATCCCATGTTCGTCTCTGCCCGTTTTTAGAATTGAATAAGCATTATATCCCTGATCAGCTTCATCAGAATAAAGTGAGGGGGGAATTTTATCAAGCCATATAAATCTCAATAAAATAGCTAAAAATAAGATTAAACCCAATAAGATTTTACTTTTAAAATTAAAAAGGTTCATTTATCTTCAAAATGTTTTTTAAAATATCTTGTTGATAGTGTACATAATAATAATGATAAAACTGAGATAACTCATAAACGACGCATAAGAGCATTAAGGATAGAATAATTCTTGAAGCCAATTCTTTTCTTTTTATCAATTTCATGATGCCAATTGATATTGTGAAGGTCAAAAAAGGTACTAACAGGTATATGTCTCTTCCTTCAGGAAATCTCGGATTTAAAGCCCCGATTAATGTAAGAATACTCATCCCATAGATGACAGATAAATTTTTTTTAGTATAAATTAGTATCAATATTCCGATAAGAAAAAACGGAATGTAAGAAATGTACATCACTCCGAATTCTTTCATCCCACCCCACCAGAAAGAAGTGTTATGGAAAAATAAAAAAGAGGGTGATATTAAAGAAAATATATTATTAAAATATTCGGAGATATTTTGGGTGTACATCGGAGGATGAAACAACCAGGTATCCGGATTTAATAAGTAATAAAAAATAATAAATATTATCCATAAAGCGGACTTTAGTAAAATGCTTTTATATTTATTACTAATTATTAACAAAATCAAGAACATAAAAAGAGTTAAATTATAGATAGAGTTAAGCCTTCCCTGTTCTTGCGCCCAAGGCAAGCTGCTGTAAACCCATGCCGAGATCAACGCGGTTTTTGGACTAAAAAGATTTTTAGAATAAATATAAATAAGAAAAACTGTTAATAGAGATATCGTTGAAAATATTATTCTTTGCTGAAACTCTCCTTGATTGATTAATTGAGGAATCTGCCCTATTTTCCACCATCTAATTAGTGCAGTATTAAATAAAATGAGTGATAAATAGATTATTTTTTTATTAAATTTAAGGTTTCTCATTTATTTTCTGCGATCTTAATGGCAGGTTGACCATTAAGGTAGTTTATTTGAAGCAAAACTTTAGCATCAGGAGGAAAATCACTCGGAATACCGACTAGTAACATTTTACTGCTCTTGTCGAGTTCGTTATAATTAAAATTTCTGAATTCGTATTTGTCAAAATGATTCCGCTCATCGGCGAATCCACCGGACACCGTCCCTCCTTGTGCTAAATACTTTTGGGGGGAATACTTACTATAAAAAAGCCAAAAAATATATGGCATATCAACATGCATGGAGACCAATACTTTATCATAATGTGATTTATAATCTTCTGTGAATTCTACAGCTTCTTTCCTGCCATAAAGCCAATTGGCAGATAATTCGTAATTAGTATGTACATAATACTGATGCAGATAATAGGAATTATTAATCATAAAAAGAAGAGTTACGAGGCTGATAAATAAAGCTGATACCCACCAGCTTTCCTCCTTAATTTTTTGATAAATTAATAAAATTCCGATGCCCGCGATGATTTGATAAACAGGCAAAAATAATTCAGACCTCACGGCATGCGGGGCTTCCCTGGTAACAGACGCTGGAATAGGAGCGATCATTAGCCAAATTAAAAGAAGTGCGCTATAACGGTTAAAACCATATTTGAGAATATAAATTAAACCAATGATTATAAATGGCAATTCCCAAAGATATAATAAACCCATTCCGGGAGCATGATGTAATGGAGCATCTCCTTTTATAAACAGGAATTCGAAATTGAAATGGGAGATATATTTGGCCGCAACTTTAACTAATGTATCGTAATCGAAATAAATCAGTCTCTGATTGTGAAAAAGTTTTCCGGCCAACTCATAACCTGCGGTTTTATCGTCCAAACGATTATCCAAAAATAATTTTGGAAGATCTTTTTCATCCAGATACCTAGCGCCGGGATTGAATATGTTTGTTGCTTTAAATCTTATCTGTGCGTCGCTGGAGGTGACAATAGGAATAAATACTATAAAAAAAATCAGATATAAAAAAATAAATGATAAAATTGTTTTTCTATCAGGAAGTTTTTTGTTAAAAAGAAGAAAAAGACTGGCAAGTAACAAGGGGCTAACCACCCTAGTACTATGATAAGAAAATAGGTCCAATCCGAAGAGAAACGCAGACAGGATAAATTTTCGCCTGTCACTAATTCCGCATAGAAAAAAGTAGACTGCTGCTATCGTAATCAAAACAGAAACGTTGACTTCAAACGCCGCACGGCTAAACTGCAAACTCCACGGCGAAACTGCAAAAAGAAAAGCGCTTAATAAGCCTATCTTTTTTTTATGATTTTCAAGCTTAGGAATATTTTCAGCTATTTTTTGGGAAAGAAGGTAAACAAAAATTATTGAAACAGATCCCCAAAAGGCTGAAGGAAATCTAACGGAAAAAGCATTCAAGCCAAAAAACATAACCGGTAAAACCGTCAGGTATTCATAAATAGGCGGTTTATAATCATCCAAAGATCTAAAGGTCAAAGGCAGTAACTTACCAAACTGATCCTTTCCGGTATTGAGGATGGAATAAGCATCGTAGCCTAATGCCACCTCGTCCCATTCCAAAGATACTGGAGTTTTACCCAACTGATAAAATCTTAAAAAAACACCGAGAATTAAAATCAATAAAAATAAAAATATGTTTTTTTTCATTGCCTGTATTTTATCAAATCATTTGATCTATTAGTTATCGACAAAATTAATAAGAATATCTCGGTCTTTTATTTTTTTTATTTTAGTATTATTATTCCTGTAATTTAGTACATCTTTAAATTTAAAAAGCGCAGATAATAAACCTCTGATAAAGGCTATGTCACCGGTTAAAATTGATCGGATAAGATGATAGGGTAAATAAAGAAAAT
The DNA here is from genome assembly GCA_964362665.1 of uncultured Gammaproteobacteria bacterium. Classification (GTDB taxonomy): domain Bacteria; phylum Patescibacteriota; class Microgenomatia; order 2-02-FULL-39-11; family 2-02-FULL-39-11; genus 2-02-FULL-40-13. Next base: position 31,951 of record CAYIFB010000012.1, read on the forward strand.
GCTGAAACACTAAGTCTATGTCCGTAATATTCAGCCAAGCAAACAAAATCTGATTCCTGTAAGAAATGGATTTAATCTGTTTCGTTGAATAATTTTGTCTTATTGATCCCTGTAACTGATGATGTTCAACAATACAAATATTATCAAATATAATTGTAAAACCAGCTTTCAAGGCACGATATGATATATCGATATCTTCCCAGTAGAAAGGATCGTATAGCTTATTTAGCCCTCCTAGAGTAAGCCAAATATCCTTCCTGAACATTCCGGCTCCCCCGGATACCCATAAAGTATTTGTTTTGTTAATTTCGCCTCTGGCATGGTGTAGAAATCCCCTGTCAAACTTACCTACTCCTCTTCCTCTTTCTATTATTTTTTGTTTTTCAAAACATCTCTGTAATATTCCGACAGCAAAAACATTAGGATTTCTAAAATGCGCTGTCAATTGATTCAAAAAATTATTAGAAACGGTAATATCGCTGTTTAAAAGAAGAACAAGATTGTTTTTTGCCTGTATAAATCCGTCATTAACCGAAGATGAAAACCCCAGATTTTGTCCGTGTGAGATAAATTTTATTCTGTTACCCAGTTTTTTCAGATATTCGAGACTTTCGTCACTTGACGCATCATCAACAATAATTATTTCATCAGCCGGAATAATCTGCAAAAGAAGCGGAAGATTTTTTTCGAGTATTGATTTTCCATTATAACTCGGTATAACTATGCTGATTTTCATATGAAAGTATTTCGAAATTCGATTATATGTTTTCCTTCAGGCACAATCACACTGCGAAACAGATAATCCACCGGTATAATCTCCGTTTGTCCTCCATCTAAAAATGCCTTCCAAGTTGGATAATAAATGTCTGTCAGAACTAATAATCTTTTAATCTCGCTAAAACTCTCCAGCTTAATATCATTTTCACGGTAACTTTTGATTTCAACTTTCTCCTTCCCTGATAAGTTTTTAGAAATTAATGATAATTTTTGACTCACCACTGCTGTAGTTTTTAAATCATCTTTCAGCTCAAACATCTTATTAAGAACTTCCTGATCATTATCAGCCTCTACCACAGATTCTACCAAAAAAGCCCTGGGGAAAGCCTTAGGGTTATAGTATAAATAGGTATTCCCGGCATTTGTAATTAAATTAAACTTAGGATTATTTTGAGTGCCAAAACTTAAAATATATTTGATACCAAAGAGATTTGTGATAAAGCTATCAATATTAGTTGGAGTTACAATTCTATTAAAAGATGAAGGAGTCAAATCCGGCTTATTATCATTCCAGGCTGAAACTAATTTATTGTATGTCATTAAATACAACGGATCGTACCCTGCTATGTCCTGCAGATGATATTGCGTTGAAAAATTTGGCGGTAAAATTCTACGGTCTAGCACCAATACTCTAGCCTGACCTTCATCCTGCTTTAATAAATTTGTAATTGAAGTCTCAGGAAAGATCCAGTCGGAAACAACAAAGGGGGTAAATTTCCAACCGAATCTGAACAAATCAAAAACGGTCAAAATTATCATCGATAAATATAAAATTCGGGGAAATTTAAACTTTTTGACTCCGGTTAAGTAAATAAAAACAGAAGTGATCATGATAAGAAATGTTGGCAATATCAAATTATGCCGGCTTACCTGAAGTTGAGAAATTATAGAAGTCAGAGAAAATAATCCGGGAAATAATACGGTAATCCATAGCATTACAAGAATAAGAATCATGAACGATAACGGTAATAGTTTTTTTTTGAAGTTTTTTTCTTTAAAACAAAAATCAAATCCCTGAGAAAGTAAAATACAGGCGGAAAAAACTATTAGATAGATAAACCTGGTTGGTTGGCTTGAGGAAATAAACGGTATTTTTAAGATATAAGGCAGTTTGCTAACGCCTGTTGGAAGGGAAAAAAGAAGAGACAGAAAAAAAACCAGCTGGTAAAACCTCTGTCTCCATCCGTTTCGATAGAAAAAGGACAAAATAAGTAAATAGAGTGGAAATATTCCCAGATATCCTACAAATTCACCATAATTCCAAATACCGAAGTAGTTATTCGTAGCGGGGTTGCCAAAAAAATCAGGCGCGATAAACTGTGCAAGATTCTGCCAGGGAATAAACCATCCCGCTTTTTCAAAACTTCCCTGATCAATACTACGAGCGCTGTAGGTAATCAGTTGAATAGTCGGAAACCATTGGATAAAAGTCAGTACCAATATGAGCAAATTGCATATAATTAACCGAGTTATTATTTCTTTTTTCTTATGAGAGTGAAAAATCTTTACTGCAAGATAAACAAGCTGAAGAAAAAACAGGTAAAAAAAGATTTGCAGATGTCCGGCAAAAAAAGCAAAAGTTAATGCTAAAATATAAGCACCACACCAGAGATTTAAATCAAATCGGGAATCTTTTCGATCAATAAACTCGGATATTTTTTCAATTATCAAAAGGATTAAAGGCAACCATAAAGCAGTATGAATTATGGTATTCCACTCCAACCAGGCAATGGAGAAACCTGAGTAAGAATAAACGAAGGAACCTATCAGACTTCCCGGTTCGCTGATCTTAAGGTTTCTCAAATATAAATACATAAAAATACCCGCCAGTAAAGGTTGAAACATCACCTGCAGTCCCCAACTGTAGTTAAACGGAAGAAATAAATATAAAAGATTTAATGGATAAAAAGCTGCTGTTTGAAAATTGGCTAGAAGTGGAGTGCCAGAAAATGAATACGGATTCCACAATGGAAGACTGCCTTTTAAGAGTTGTGAGACAGCTAAGTTACGCCAAACATACTGTTGCCTGACGGGATCGGTAATCAGATAATTTTTAAAAGGAATTCCGGCAGTTTTCCCCTCCCACACATTATCTCTCCATGGATGATATAAACCTAAGATAGTATCAGCCGGTATCGGAATTTTACCCTGCAGTAAAAATGGGTAAAAAAATATGACTGTCGCTAGAATTATAAAAACAAGAAATTTGTTCTTAATCAATAATTCTTTTAAGTTTTTCATAAAAAACAGGAGGTGAATAATCATTTGCTCTATAAACCGCTTCCTGAGAGATCTGTTGACGTAAACTGTCGTCCTTCATAATTTTTAAAGTTTTCGTTGTTAATTCATCCTCAGTCTTCCAAAAATAACCGTTTTTATTTTCATCAACAATCTCTATCTGACCGCCTGCATGAAATACCAAGGGTACAACCCCTGCAGCCATCGCTTCCACTGTAGTAATACCAAAATGTTCTGCTTTTTGTGGATTTTTGGCTAAATCTTCGCCAAACCCTGCCGCATGCCAGTAAATCTTGGCTAACCGATAATACTGCTTAAGTCTTGCATAGGGTAAATTATCATAAATTTCAATCGGAGCTTTCTTAACTAACGATTTAAGATATTGTAAATACTCTTGTGAATCTAGATCAGAAGTTCCCCCTATTATTACCAACCGCCAACTTTCAAAATAATCTTTAAAATAATTTTGAAAAACTTTTATTAAAACATCATGCTTTTTATTGTGTAAATGTGAAAAAAATCTGCCGACGGATAAAATAATGTTTTTTTTCTCCTTTTGGGTCGTTTTGAAGGTAAGCGGATCGATGAAAGGAGGAAGAATATGTATCTTATTAGACCATCTTTGACTGATAAATTTTTTAACAAATTCAGAATAGCAGAGAATCTGCCAATTGTGCATCTTGATTTTATTGGATAGATTAAATACAGGTATATGGTCAGGACTTTGAATTATTAAATAGTTTGATTTTGCGAAAGGATAAAAGATGCTGCCGTCGGTAACATAAAAAATCAGATCATATTTTTTTAAAACCTGAAATTTTTGCAGCCTATTTCCTGAGGTAAAAATATCCGGAGGGATAAAATTGACCTTCTCCAAATCGATCCCCAGAAATTTTTCAGCAGTTTTTTTTATCTGCGAAGAAGCAAACACAGTAACCGTATTATCCGAACTTAATAAACTTGCGATTGAGAGAACATATCTTTCTCCTCCCCCTAAAATTGTAGTATAAGGACTGTAAATTGCGATTTTCTTATGTTTATTATCTGACATTTGTAAAACCTGCCTTATTTTGTTTTTCCCAAAGTTTGGCATAGGTGATAAACATGCTGTATGCCTGGTAAATCCCTTCAATTAAACCGATGGTCCCAGCTTTATATCCTTCGCTCATAATAAATGTCTGATAAAATGAACTAATAATCACCCTTATAAATCTCCACCAAGTCATTTGAGGGTGATTATTTTGAAATCTCAAGGACGCCTCGACTTCTGACCATTCGTTTGTCTTATCAATCATTTCCTTTAGACTTCGATGAGTATAATGAAACATTAGGTTCTGCAGATAACCTATCTTCCCGTTAATAATAGGTGTTTCATGCAATGCCCCCTGCCAGCCTATAAGTACATTTTTTTTCATCAGGCGTACCATATTTTCCTTTTTAGGCCATTGTTTTCCCAAATAGTAATTCTGACGCTTAAGATTATAAGCCTGGAAAGAAGTTTTTTTATTCACGCAATTTAAGATTTCTTTTTGGAGTTCTTGTGATATTCTTTCATCAGTATCGATGTACAATAACCATGTATTTTTAGCCTTTTCGCGACCTATATTCCGCAGATATGAAAAATCAAGTCCCTGAACTTCAACTATTTCCGTTTTATATTTTTTGGCGATATTTAATGTATCATCAGTCGATCCATTATCCACAAGAATGATTTCATCGACGAATGATAGAGATTTGATACAATCTTCAATCTGATCAGCTTCATTTTTGGCGATGATGATGGCGCTAATTTTCATAAGATTGTTGACCCATCCGGTTTAATAAACAGTCTAATATTGCTTTCGATCGTATACCACCCTTAAATAAAATTTTCATACCTTCCAAGAGTAATGATTTTTTTGTCCGAAAAGAAGCATATCTCATTCCGAAATAAAATCTGTTTCTGGTTTGATAATAAACATGTAGCGGGGAACCGGGATGACCGGACGAAGACGCATTTTTATGCCAGATAATAGCCTTTGGATCGTAATAAATTTTATATTTTTTTAACTTAGCATGTACCGAATAATCAAGATCTTCGTAATACATAAAATATTTTTCGTTGAGAAAGCCAATTTCATCAATGACCTTTTTTTTGATGAGCATACAGCATCCAGTAGTAAAATCAGTTTCCATATTCCTTTCATATAGTCCCTTATCTATTTCGTCAATTCCTCTGTGTTTGGCATATATATTATTCCAGTCAATACCACCTCCGGCATACCAAATAACTTTACCTCTATCAGATGATAGATATCGATCATGGTGATATTCGAAACCGGAGGCAAAATATATTTTCGGAGAGACCAAACCGATTGCATCATCAGTCAGGGAAAATCGGATCATTTCCAGAATGGCATTTCTATGAACAATGGCATCATTATTCAATAAAATAATATGACTACTATCTAATGCCAGAGCTTTTTTTATACCCAAATTATTACCTGCCGCAAAACCGCAATTTTGGGTATTAATAATAAAATTCACATTCCTATATAATTCTTGGACTTTCAGTTTAAGGTCAGGAGACAAGCCGTTCATAACTAATATAATATTGACTTTGAGCCCCTTGAAATTTGATTTAAAAACTGAATCCAAACAATCTAGAGTATCCTGATTATTTTTATAATGAAGAATCACCAAAGATGTTTTTATCATCATGAGTTATAAAATTTTCTTTTAGCTTTCAGAATAGTCTTTTGGAATAGATTTTTTGACGTCTTTAACATAGTAGAATTTAACCAATATTGTTTTACTCTGTACTCTTCTTTAAAGTTATTTTCTATATTTTCCATCGTTATTTTTTCTTCCTTATATTTTTCTAATTCCCATAATTTTAAATATATGATAAGTTCAGATACAGACTGAAGCATTGATAATGCTAAGCCATGCAATCCGTCTAAATAACCGCTACGCTGAAAAAATCTGCTGACAAATTCGCCTATTGGCTTATAAAACAAATCATCTTTCGAAGACCTATATCCTTCTTCGTATAATTGTTTTGAAGCAACGCCGGTGTAACGATTCATCCTGTCGAGATACTGGCCTATAGATTGATAATTATGATGAATAATACTTAA
>CAYIFB010000012.1:38094-46279 GCA_964362665.1 uncultured Gammaproteobacteria bacterium
CCCCCGTGCCCCCCATCTGGCGGTCAGGGTTGCATCGTTCTCTCCGGAAGGAGACCTTCCTACGTTCACTATCTTCATTGTTCAAACCTTATCTTAGTGCCACCAACGGTGATCAAATCGCCCTTCTTCAATATCTTCACCCTTTCCTTTGGTTAGAGGAATTCCATGAATCTTATCATTCCAGGTGACCATACCTCGTTTAAAAAATCTTACCTGATAATCTGGCCACCAGCCGGCATGTTTCATCCACTTATGAAAAATGATGTTTTTTCTGGGAATCCGAAAATAATCGGACGTATTTATTTCGGCAGATTTGCGGAGAAATTCTGCTAAAGTCCGGGGAATTTCTTCATCTGCATCTAAGATTAATATCCAGTCTCCGTTCGCCTTATTGATCCCAAAGTTACGGGCCGGTTCAACATATCCTGTATAATTGTGTTTATATATTTTAGCCTTGTATTTTTGGGCGTTCTCACAAGTTTTATCTGTTGAATACATGTCAATTATTAGTATTTCATCCACCCATGACAGCGAATCTAGACATCTTTGTATGTTTTTTTCCTCGTTAAAAGTATGAATGACAACGGATATCATATAATTTACGTCTCGGCTTTAATGATTGTATCAGGATTTACGGTTAAAATAAACTTATAATAAGCTTGAAAAGAAATTATACCGGGGTCTAAGATTATTTTATTTTTAGGAATTGAGGAAGATAGGGATTAATTTCAACCCTAAAGATAAAAAATACAGATAAAGCGTAAAATAAGATTGCAATTACCACGGCTACAATAATTCCAAGAAGTCCTTGAATTGCATTGGTAATAGACCAGATCAGAAAAAAGGTGATAATAGATAAAATTAGCGGCCGAATAATTTGTGATATGATGTTAAATTTTATAAATTTCTTCATCAAGACAACAGGAAGAATTGAGGTAAATGAAATGACAACTGAAGCCAGAGCAACTCCGTTATACGAAAAATAACCTATGAAGATAGGAATCAGCATCCATGTTAATATAGTCCAACCTATCATTAAATAGAGTGTATATTTCACTTTCCCAATAGCATTTAAAGCGTTTACTAAAGTACTTGAAAAAGCCGCGATGACGGAAGAAAAAGAAAAGAGATAAAAAGCCAAGAGGGCTGGTTCCCATTTCTGGTATTTAGGAATATATAAAACCATCGGTTTAATAAAAGCAACTAAAAAAACCGTGACAGGAAAAATAAATAACGCCAGAAAAAACATCGATTTCTCTATGGCTTTTCGAAGAATTTCTTTATTTTCCTGCAGTCTGGAAAATGCCGGAAAAGTCACCCTGATAACAGAGTCCATAATCAAACGAAGTGAAACTTCTGCCCATTTTTTAGCCCAACCGATATAACCAACTAATTGAAAGGGTAATACTTTACCTAAAAATATGGTCATCAGATCATCTTTTATTAAAGCCAGTATAGAATTTACCTGAAATGGAAAACCAAAAGACATAAGTTTTTTGGCTATCGGAACAGACAATGAAAATGATATACGCCATGGATAAATTATGTATATGGCAATTAATCCTATGAGTCCGCGTCCTAATGCCGCCCATGCAAAACTGCTTACCCCTCCACCTCGAACTGCAACTACAATAGCAATAATATAAAACGTGGCAGTTTCTAAAATTTGTGGAATAATAAGTAAGTTGAACTGGAGTTTTCGTTCCATGATGACTGAAGGAATGGTTTTAAGAGAAGATAAGAAAAAAGCTATAAGAAATGCCCTCAATAGAAACTCTCCTTCATGACCTAGATTATAAAAATTGTTAATTATAGGGACAAAAATCATTCCGATAATAACTAACCCTCCAACAATTAACTGTTGAATAGTAAAAACTGTTGATAATTCAGATTCCGTCGGGTCATCTTTTTTTTGAATCAAGGCTGCAGCCAAGCCAATATCTGAAAAATATCCGAGAAATGACATAAATGCAGATACAACAAAAAAAACTCCAAACACAGCAGGAGACAACAGAATAGTCAGAATTAGTGTTGAGATAAATGAAATAATTTGTAAGAGAAGTGTCCGAGATGTTAACGCAAGTACACCGGCTACAATTTTACCTTTGATGTTGAGGTATTCCTCTTCACGCATGGATCAATTATACACCAAAAAAAGGACAAACTCTTGACAGCTAAGATGCAGATAATCGGGTAAACAGGCAGAATATATTTTTGAACACCTGTTGTATAAAAAGTAACATAGAGAAGATAAAGTAAATTGAGAAAATAAACAATTCTGATCATAAGTGGTTTCAGACCTTTTTTTTGCAAAAAAGGTATCAGAGAAAGCAAGGTTATAATAGGCAGTTGAATATTCCAGTGTTCGTTGATTACCAGTTTTCCTGCAGGATCTATGTATTCACCTGTATAAATATTACGCCATATATTTCCAATCAAAATTGGAGATCCTTTATACCATGACAGCATCCATATTTTATGCCTGATAAATTCCAACATAGATGGATGGTAAATAAAAAAAGAAATATGAGTCAAAAGATAAATCAAGGGTATAATCAATAAACTGATTAAATATTTCCCCAACATTTTTCTTTCATATCTGACGATAAAATATATGAGATACAATTCTATTGGTATCAATATAGGAAAAAACCTGGTAGCAAAAGCCAGTCCCCAGAAGAAACTGGAAATAAAAATTAATTTATGATTTTCCAAGCTGCATAAAAAGGTGTAAATAGCTGTAATAAAAAAAAGGGTGAAAGGCAAGTCCAGTTGTGATCTGATTAGATGATCCAAAAGCAATGGATTTACTGATAAAATAAAAACTGACAGAATTGAGATTATTTTATTTTTTGTTAATTTTAATGCTAAACAGTAAGTCGATATCAACAGTAAAACAAAATAAATAAGATTTATCATATTCTCATTTTGAAAAAGATAGATAGATAAACCGATGAGGTATTTACCAAGAGGCGGATGTTCAAAATTGACACTTGAAACATCTCCTTTTTGAAAAAAATAATAATATCCTGCAAAAGCATAAAGTCCATCATCTCCAATTCCGCCTACGGACCGATCACCTATTACATACTGTGAGTTGGTATATAACTGGCCAAAAAATTCTGGGTCAAATTTTCTTAAGAAGTAGCTTTTTTTGGAAACAATAAAAGCAGATAAACTAATTATAATGAGGACTAAAATCCCAAACCAAATAATTTTCTTAACCTTGGTCATATTTTTAACTATTCATAATGAGTTTCAATCCTATCGTCGTTAAGAATAATTTTTAGGCCGTCCTGGTTATTGAGAGCTAATTTATTTTCAGAAGTATTTTGAATAATAAATATCATTTTATCTGGTTCGATTACCCTCTCCTCCATAATTCCTTTAATTAATTTTTCAGAAAGAAGAGCTCTTCTCGGAGCCCAATGGATCAGATAATTGAAGCGGATTGCGGCAATCGATGAACAATACCATGATAATATTAGAAGTGTTATAAAAAAAGATATTAATTTAGATTTACCAGTGCCCAATGATCTGATAATTTTCAATAAATCACTGAATACGATGAGAATCAAAATTAAGGGTATCGGAAGATAATAGGAAAAAGAATGGGAAGAAAAAAATAAGACCGGCGCTAGACTACCGATAAACATTAGAAACAAAATTATTAATTTTTTAATGACAGTAAATTTATTTTCCAAAAAAAAGTTCATCAAAATAAATATTATAAATACGGATAAGATAATAAAAAGTGCAAGAATAAATGTATAACTATAAAATTGAAATTCTTTAATAAATACTGGATTAATTTTAAAAAAGCTCTGAAATTGATACTTCATTTCTTCTGGCCAGTTAAACAGCCATATTAAATAACCCTTTATATTAAGTAAAACCTCTTTATTAATCGCCATCCGGTAAACTCCCACTGACGGCGGTCTAAAAAATATAAATCTAACAAAGATATAACCGATGTCAATTATAAAGAAGGGCAAAATACGAATGAGATTTTTTTTATCCTGATTGAGATACAAACACATCATTAACAAAATAAAGGGAAAAGTTATCATTAATTCATTGACAAATATCCCTAAAATAAAAAAAATTACGGAATATCCAAATAAATTTTGATGACTAATTATGCTTTTTAGATAAAAAATTAATGAGATTAGAAATATAGTCGGTCCCAGGATAAACGGGAATGTCGAGAACCAATAAAATGGAATATAGTGAACTGCAGAAGTTCCGTATAAAAATGAAGATAGTACTGCAATATATTCATTTTTAATAATTAACTTGATGAGGTAGTAAACCAAAAGAATATTAAACAAATGAGTGAAAAAGGCTAAAATATGAAATGCGATCGGATTTAAACCAAAAAAACTTCGGATAAGAAAAAAAGGGACCTGCATCCCCAATGGACGATAATAGATGATGTCCGTACGGGGCATGAAAAATTGGAAGAATTCTTTTAAATTTGAGGCTTTGCTGATACTGAAAGTGAACCAGTCGTCCTGAAAAAAATATGCGGTAAAAGAATCTTTAAATAAATATAGACTCGCCAGGATTGTGATTATCAAAAGTATAATATATTTATAAGATAACAATCTTTTAGCCATATTACTGATTAAAAAATTTCTTTCGGTATCGTCCAGAGAAATCTTGACAGGTCTATTTTCCCTTCAGGATTAAAAATGATATTTTCCTGCTGTAACAGCTGCTTTTGGACGCCTCCTCCGCCAAATGCAAAACCCTTGGCTAAACTGCCGTCGCTTTTAACTACTCTATGACAGGGTATATTGTTTACATCTGGATTACTGTGTAGGGCATATCCAATTAGCCGGATATCCTTAATACCCAGACGGTAGGCAATAGTTTTATAAGTCAGCACTTTCCCGGTAGGAATGTTACGGACAATACCGTATATTTTTTGAAACAACATAATAAATCTGATAAAATTCTAATTCAGTCATCGGAATTTAACAAGTCAAGAAACCATTCAATCATAATTAATTTTATGGTTAATAATTTTTTTACCTTTAAAGTCCTATTTAGGGATAAGAAAACTAAAGCAAAAACAGGAGTATTAACCACGCCTCACGGCAAGATTAAAACTCCTGCTTTCGTACCGGTAGGGACCTCTGCAACCGTAAAGTCGCTAACACCTGAAGAAATAAAAAATTGCGGTATTGATGTTTTTTTTGTTAATACATATCACATGATTTTTCGCCCTGGCGTAGAAACAGTCAAAAATAACGGGGGTCTTCATGAATTTATGAACTGGAAATATCCCCTTATGACTGACTCAGGCGGATTTCAAGCTTTCTCACTGGGTGAATACGGGCCAAGAAACGTCAGTGAAAAAACAGATAATTTGGTAAAAATTACGGATCAGGGAATAGAATTTAAATCAGTCTGGGACGGTAAAAAAATATTTTTCGGGCCTCATGAATCGATAATGGCTCAACATAAACTTGGCGCCGATTTAATCATGGCTTTTGATGAATGTACTTTTTACCCGATTAAAAAACCGTATGCCAAAAGAGCGATGCAACGAACACATGACTGGGCAAAAATGTGCCTCCAAGTTAAAAAAAAGCTCGCAAATAAACAAGCACTTTACGGCATTATCCAAGGATCGGTATTTAAAGATCTGAGAAAATATTCCGCAAACTTTTTCGCGGATAAACCTTTTGAAGGATACGCCGTAGGTAGTGTTGCCAATAGCCGAGAACCTAGAAAAAAAGTCTTTCAGGTATTGGATTGGACTCTGCCTATTTTACTTCCGGCTAATAAACCGATTCACTTCTTAGGTATCGGAGAAATAGAAGATATTTTTATTGCAGTAGAAAAAGGAATTGACAGTTTTGATTGCGTCATTCCGACCCGTCTTGCCCGTATGGGATGGATATTTTCCAAAGCATCGGGGTTAAAAAATAAATTCCGTTATGATATTACCAAATCACGATACTCTTTTGTAAAATCCCCTCCAGACAAGAACTGCCAATGTTATACCTGCACTCATTTCACCTTATCTTATCTGAATCATCTTTTTAAATGCAAAGAGCTATTGGGCTATCGCTTGGCAACTATTCATAATTTATACTTTTATTCAACTCTAATGAGTCAAATCCGTAAGGCTATCGAAAATGATGAATTTCTTAAAATGAAAAAGGAGTGGTTAAAAGCTTAATTAATTTGATGGCGAATTTTAAATTGATAGAATAAGCTTAGGTACAACTTTAAATAGCTTCTGATCATTTTAAATAATCTAAAACTGGATATCCCTTCCACTCTGTTTGTATAAATTGTTGGCACTTCTCCCAATTTATAACCCTGAAGTAACGCTTTTATGGCAAATTCAGGTGAAATGCTAAACCCGCTGGAAGAAAGGTGTAAATCTGAAATTATTTTCTTTCTGAATCCTCTGAAAGCATTAGTGATATCATGCACCTTAACTCCGAACAACACCTTCGCAAGTAGCGTACCCCATGAACTTAAAAAGGCTTTGAGAGGATCTAGGTTTCCTCTGGAACCACCTGGCATATACCTTGAGCCGAAAACCAAATCGAAACCGTCTTTCAATTTATCGATTATTTTTCCATATGTGGATGTGTCATCGGCTAAATCTCCCATGGTCCAAATAATATATTCACCCTTGGATTTCAGAGTACCCTCCAGTAAAGCTTTGCCCATAGTATTACCTTTTTCTTCCATGCTTTTTTTGCGAAAAACAGGATGTAACTTATTATTTTTCAGGGATATTTTTTTTAATAATAAAGAGGTATTATCGGTACTTCTATCATCAACTGGTACGATTTCATAATTCCATTTCTTTTTCGAAGCATAATCTTCAATTCGCTTTATCAAAGGTAAAATATTTTTTTCTTCATTGTGAAGCGGAATTACGAAGGATACAGATATCATCTCAATCCTCTTTTTTCTAACTCTTTCATAGCGAATTCCAATTTATCCACGGCCTCTTCTTTTTCACTCCACTTAATCACTTCTCTTAATCCCTCTGTCAATTCTATTTGTGGCTGAAAACCAAGAAGCTTTTTCATCTTTCCGATATCCGCAAAACAATGCCTGACATCGAGCTTCCTGATTTTATATGAAATTTCGGGAGTTAAATTTCCTCCGTATAATTTAATTAAAATTTCAGCCACTTTTTTGATTGAAATCGGATTTCCGGATCCGACATTAAAAGTCTGATAATTAGCTAAGTCTTTCTCTAAAGCCAGAATATTCACTTTTGTCAGGTCTTTAATGTGGATAAAATCTCTTGTTTGCAAACCATCTTCATTGATGATCGGTGGTTTTCCGTTTTTAATTCTGCTCATAAAAATCGCTACCACTCCGTTATAAGGATTGGACAAACTCTGTCTTGGTCCATAGACGTTAAAATATCTTAAGGCCACACTGGGTATGTTGTAAGCCACACCAATATTCATCACCATTTCCTCCTGATCTTTTTTCCCGATAGCATAAATTGAATTGGAATTTTGTTTTACATCTTCCATTGTCGATACAGGATCAACGATCGAATTACAGATTGGACAATATACTTGAAAGTCTCTTTTTTCAAGTTTTGCTTGACTGCGAAGAGGCGGCCTAACTATGCCATGAGTCTTACAACGGTATGATCCTTCACCATATGAACTCATTGATGCGGCAACTATCATTTTTTTAATTTTGTGTTTTGTATTTGCCAAAATATCCAACATTAAAGCAGTTCCCAAACTGTTTACTTTGACATAATGTTCTATCTCATACATACTCTGTCCTACTCCAACAGCCGCCGCGAAATGATAAATAGCGTCTATATCTTCTAACGCTTTCATCCAATCATGTTTAACAGTTACATCACCTTTGATAAATTCAGCTTTAGAATTGAAGTATTGCGGTAACTGGCCGGTTGGATGGATTTGCCGAAATAAATTATCAAGAACCCTCACCTTATAACCATTTTCAATCAAACCGTCTACAAGATGCGACCCTATAAATCCAGCTCCTCCTGTAACAAGAATATTTTTATATTTTTTCATAGTTTTCTTTATATAAAATTTTTAAATAATGATTTATGTTTCTGTACCCAGAAAAATAATTTTTCTATACCTTCCTCTACGTCGAACTTTGGTTTCCAACCCAGTTCTTTTTCTACATACCGAATATCACTGATAAA
>CAYIFB010000013.1:0-42891 GCA_964362665.1 uncultured Gammaproteobacteria bacterium
CGACAGCGATAAGACTCGATGCACTTTGGCCTATGGCCATAAAGGGCTTCAAACGAAATCCAATAACCGGTAGCGGATATGCCACCCTCAATAAATTGAATCTGACAGATTTTACTGAAGCCGAATCAACAGATAATGACTATCTAAGATCACTAGGTGAGACTGGAATTTTGGGATTTATTACCTTTTACGGAATTCTGTTTTTTATTATATTTTATATTTGGAGAAATATAGAGGCATTGGAAGACCCGATTCTATTCAGTCTTAGCATAGGACTTATCGGTATAATTGTTGGGCTATTAGTCAATGCTGTCTATATTGATGTGTTCGAATCTTCAAAAGTGGCATTTTCATTCTGGGCCATGACGGGGTTTATTTTAGCCGGTATTAAAATTGCCCGAAATCAGAGGACAGGAAAAATCCCATATCCGGTGATGAAGAATTTTAAGGAATTTAGTAAAAAAATCAGATCGAGATTTAAGAATTTTTTACACAGTGATCTTTTTTTAATACTAATTCTAATTGTACTTGCCTTATCTGTCAGACTCTATAAAATTAATACCCCATTGGCTGATTGGCATTCTTGGAGACAGGCGGATACCTCTGCTGTTACTCGAAATTATGTCAGGCATGGAATTAACCTTCTATATCCTACCTATGATGATTTATCAAACGTAGCATCAGGAAAAGACAACCCTAAAGGACTAAGATTTGTCGAGTTTCCCTTGTATAATGCCTATAGCGTGGTTATTGATAAACTGTTTCCGGGTTATAACGTGGAATTTTCCGGCAGACTTGCTTCAATATTAGCCTCGATCGGTTCTATGATTTTTCTCTTTCTCATCACCAGAAAATATCTTGACCGCAAGACTGCCTTTTTAACCGCTTTTTTCTTTGCAGTGTTGCCTTATAACATTTATTTTTCCCGGACGACACTACCCGAACCTTTTATGGTTTTTTTATCTCTAGGATTTATTTATTTTTCAATAGTTTGGTTAGAAATATTGGAAAAAACTAAATTTACATTATTAACCTTGAAGGCCAAAGTAAAACTAATCCTACAAATAATATTATCCTTAGTTTTTGCTATCACCGCCGTTTTAGTAAAACCTTATGCAGTGTTTTTATTCCTCCCATTATTCTATCTTTGGATAAGATATCGAGGGTTTAATGTCAAAACGATTTTCTTTTTTATAATATTTTCCGCAGTTAGTTTAACTCCATTTATTTGGTGGAGATGGTGGATGGGTCATTATCCCGAAGGAATACCAGCAAGTTCATGGCTTTTAAATGGTGATGGAATTCGTTTCAAAGGAGCCTTTTTCTACTGGTTATTCGCAGATAGGCTAGGGAGATTGATCTTGGGATATTGGGGTGTAGTTTTGTTTGTATTGGGCTTTATATCATCAAGGAAAAAAGAAGGTTTTCTTTTTGACTTATGGGGGTTAGCTGTCTTGTTATATTTGATCGTTTTTGCTACCGGAAATATCAGACATGATTATTATCAAATCATATTGATTCCGATAGTTGTAATTTATCTGGCTAAGGGTGCAGTTTATTTACTGGATTTGGGAAGTACTATGATGCAAAAGATAAAATTAATGATGATTCTTACAATAATTTTTATTTTTATTGAGATGTTTGGCTGGTACTATGTCAGAGATTATTACAATATAAACCATCCTGAGATTGTGGAGGCAGGATTCAGAGTGGAAAAATTAACCAATGATAACGCCTTGGTAATTGCTCCGTATAACGGGGATACGGCCTTTCTCTATCAGACGAAAAGAGCAGGTTGGCCTGTGGTTCAGGACAGTGTAGAAAAATTGATCGGCAAGGGTGCTGATTATTACGTGAGCGTTTCATTTGATGATCTAACGAAACAATTGATAAAAGAATCGACCTATGTTGATTCAAGTAAGAACTTATATAAAATGATAGAAATAAAAGAAAATTACGTAATTATTCAATTAGTGCCCGACTCCAAGTTACCCAAGTAATCATCCTACTCATGAAAATATTAATGATTACTCCATATTTGCCTTATCCTTTGACGTCCGGTGGCCAGATCAGAAGTTATAACCTGATTAAAAATCTTTCCAAAAAACATAAAATTATATTATTCTCCTTTATCCGGAGCGATGAAGAAAGAAAATACATAAAACATTTAAAAGAATTTTGTGCTGATGTGAAAGTATTTATGAAAAGGCCACCGTGGTCTTTAACCAGTCTATTTCTTTCTGTAGTCACGGTTTATCCTCTGGTGGTTTGTTTATATCTTAAAAATTCTCTCAAAAAGGAAATTGAGGATGAAATTAAAAAAAATGAAATAGATCTTATTCATGCTGAAACCTTTTATGTTATGCCAAATATAGGTAAAGTACACATTCCTATCATTCTTGTAGAACAGACGATAGAATTTTTGGTTTATAAACATTTTACAGAAACGATTAAGATTGCACCTTTAAGGTGGCTTATGAATTTTGATGTCATGAAAATAAAATTCTGGGAAAGGCGGTTTTGGCAAAAGGCGACCCGGGTAGTGGCTATGTCAGACGCTGACAGGCAAGCTATGCAGACTCTAATGCCAAAACTTGCAGTAAATTTAGTACCTAACGGCGTGGATAATGAATTTTTTCTTTTAAAAGATCATTTGCCAGGAGAGAAAAAAACAATATTGTTTGTCGGAAATTTTAAATGGTTGCAAAATAGGGAAGCTGTTTCCATGCTTGTTAATAAGATTTGGCCCTTTGTTAAAAAAGGTCTAAGAAATACCACGCTTTGGATAGTCGGAAAATATCCGACTTCTGAGATAGCAAAATATGTCTCGGAATCTATCAAAGTTTCATCTGATATCGCAGATATTAAAGAAGTCTATGCCCACTCGGATGTATTGCTGGCTCCAATCTACGGTCCCGGAGGAACACGCTATAAAATACTGGAATCAATGGCTTCAGGATTGCCTGTAGTAACCACGCCTACGGGGATTGAAGGATTAGGCGCTAATCACGGCAAACATGCATTAATCGGCACTACACCTGAAGAATTAGCCAATCAGACTATAAAGATACTGACTGATAATGACCTGTACAAAAGTTTGGTGAGAAACGGCAGAAATTTGGTGGTGAAACAGTTTAATTGGCAGTCCATCACTAATAAGCTGGATAAAATTTACCAGGAGGCATATTATGGGCAAAATTAAATTATCTGTCGTCATAATCAATTACAGTAGTGAAAAATATCTTGATGAGTGTCTGTCATCAATTAAAAAATCTAACTTCCCAGTAAAAAATCTGGAAATAATTGTTGTCAGTAACAGCTCATTGAATAAAGAGCTGAAAATCGTAGAAGAAAAATATCCACAGGTTATCTATATACACAATCATGAGAATGTAGGATTTTCCAAAGCGAATAATATCGGAATTAGAAGATCTTCAGGTCAATATATACTTATATTAAATCCTGATACGATAATTCATAAAACAACTCTATTCCATATCGTGGATTATATGGAAAGTCATGAAGAGATTGGGATTGCTACATGTTTGGTACTGTTGTCAAACGGAGTTATTGACGACGCCTGTCATCGCGGATTTCCGACCCCCTGGAATGCGTTTTGTCATTTTTCAGGTTTAGCGGTTTTATTCCCCAAAAGTATTTATTTCAACGGATATCATTTAGGATATAAAAATTTAGACCAAATTCATGAAATTGACAGTTGTGCAGGAGCTTTTTTAATGATCAAAAGGACGATAGGCGAAAAGATAAATTGGTTTGACGAAGAATATTTTTGGTACGGTGAAGACCTTGATTTATGTTTCAGAGTGAAAGAAATAGGTTTAAAAGTAGTATTTATTCCGCAAGTATCAATTATGCATCATAAAGGCGTGACGAGTGGTATTAAAGCACATTCTAAAGATATTTCATCTGCTACTTTTGAAGTAAAAAAGAGAGCTACGATTGCTCGGTATGACGTAATGAGTCTTTTTTATCGCAAGCACTATCTCAATAAATATCCAAAGCTTATTACCGGGATTGTTTTATTCGGGATAAGTATTAAAAAATACCTTACTCTACTTTTTCTAAAATAATAACCATGAGAATAGGAATAGATGCCAGATTATATTCGCAAACAGGGGTTGGCCGCTACATCCGTAATTTAATACGGGAACTTGCAATAATCAATAAAAATGATGAATTTTATATTTATCTGAATAATCCTGAATATAGTGACTTTCATGAACCATCCTCAAAATGGCATAAAGTTCTGCTTAATCTGAAGTGGCATAGTCTACAAGAACAAATAGTTATGCCTATACGATTCCTGCTGGATAGATTGGATGTTGCGCATTTTCCTTATTTTAATGTCCCAATATTTTATCCGGGTAAATATTTACTGACCATTCATGATTTGATCGTAGATCATTTTGACACCGGACGCGCATCAACCTTACCCTTTGTTTTATATAAACTCAAAAGATTAGCTTATCACTTCATCACCAAAGTTGGCGTCAGGAGAGCTACAACTCTTGCGGTAATTTCACAATCTACAAAAAGAGAAGTAATAGATCACTACGGGAAAAATGTTCCGATAGTCTTAACTTATGATGCCATAGATTCGCATTTTTCTGAGTTAGTTGATACACATTCACCCAAAAAATATTACGATTTTGATTATATTTTATATATTGGGAATGCTTATCCGCATAAGAATTTGGAAAGACTTGTAGATGCATTTGCTTTAATTAAAAAGAAACAAAAGATAAAATTGTTACTTGCCGGGAATGATGAGTTTTTCTTTCCTCGTCTGAAAAAGTATGTTGTGAGAAGAGGATTGCAGGATGATGTAATTTTTTTTGGCAATGCCAATGATGAGCAACTTATCGACCTTTTAAATTTTGCCAAGTGCTTAGTATTTCCATCCTTAATGGAAGGGTTTGGACTTCCCAATTTGGAGGCTGTTTTATGCGGGTGTATCCCGGTTATCGCTGACATTTCTGTTTTTAAAGAAATTTGGGAAAACATATTGCCGATGTATAATCCCTATAACATTACACAGATGGCAGATCAAATTTATAAAACACTTCGTATGGATGTCAAAGCCAAGACTTTAATTCTTGCAAAAGCCAATAGAGTAGTCTCTCGCTTTTCCTGGAAAGAAACAGCGCTTTTAACATCAAATCTATATAAGAGTATTGCTAAATGAAAGTTGCTTTTGTATATGATAGGGTGAATAAATTCGGCGGGGCTGAGAGGATTCTCCAGACTCTACACGAAATTTGGCCTGATGCTCCACTTTTTACCGCCGTTTATGATCCTGAAGCAGCTTCCTGGTCGAATATTTTTCAAATAAAAGCATCTTTTTTAAAATATATTCCATTTCTTCAGTCGAAACATGAATTTCTATCCTTGCTGACTCCTTTGGCTTTTGAATCTTTTGATTTCAGTAAATTCGATATAGTATTTTCCATTTCGTCTGCAGAGGCAAAAAGTGTAATAACATCCACGTCTACCATGCATGTTTGTTATTGTCTTACTCCTACTCGATATTTATGGAGTGGATATTTTGATTATTTACAGCAACCCGGTTTTGGGAAGCTGAATTCCATAGCTCGTCTGGTTATGAAATTGGTTTTCATTTCTTTAAGAAGATGGGACTATATCGCCTCTAAAAGACCCGATTATTATATTGCTATTTCCAAAAACGTCCAAAAGCGTATAAAAAGTTATTA
Organism: uncultured Gammaproteobacteria bacterium; assembly: GCA_964362665.1. Classification (GTDB taxonomy): domain Bacteria; phylum Patescibacteriota; class Microgenomatia; order 2-02-FULL-39-11; family 2-02-FULL-39-11; genus 2-02-FULL-40-13. The sequence goes on from CAYIFB010000013.1 coordinate 5,733, forward strand.
TAAAAGAAATTCGTTGATAATCTATCCACCCGTAAATCTTCTAGCCCCAAAAAAATCCTCTATAAATGACAGTGATTATTATTTGATTGTTTCCAGATTAGTTCCATACAAAAAGATAGATTATGCAATTCAAACTTTTAACGAATTAGGCTGGAAATTGAAGATAATAGGAAACGGGATTGAAGAGAGTAGGTTGAAGAAAATGTCAAACTCAAACATTGAGTTTATCGGTTCTAATTTGACAGATCAAGAGTTAGGTTGTTATTATCAGAATAGCAGGGCTTTAATCTTTCCCGGTGAGGATGATTTTGGTTTAACAGCAGTGGAAGCACAATTTTACGGAAAACCAGTCTTGGCCTTAGCGTCAGGAGGTGTTCTTGAAACGGTGGTTAAGGGAAAAACAGGTGATTTTTACGAAAAAGCAAATTTTGATGCACTGAAGTCTGCATTATTGAGATTCCATCCAGAATTATATCAGGAAAAAAATTGTAGAAATAATGCTAAAAAATTTGATAAATTCAAATTTAAAAGAGAAATGAAGCAGACAATAGAATTATTATGGCATAAATATCAATTGAAATGAAAACTATAATATTTGCAGGAGGAGTTGGAACAAGACTCTGGCCGTTATCACGAAGAAGTTCACCTAAACAGTTTGAAAAAGTAATAGGTGAAAAGTCAACGCTGCAACTTGCTGCTGAAAGATTGTTGCCTGATATCGCTTGGGAAGATATTTATATAGCAACAGCTAGTCGGTATGCATCTATTATTCACGAGCAATTACCGGGTATATTGCCAGAAAACATATTACAGGAACCAGAATCCCGTGATGTAGCTCCAGCTGTGGGTCTTGCTATTGCTATTTTATATAAAAAATATCCCAAAATACCTATTATGATTCTGTGGAGCGATCATATTGTAAAAAATACCCAGTTATTTAAAAAAATTATTTTAACTTCTGAGGTAATCATCAAAAATGATCCGGGAAAAATTATTTTTATCTCACAGAAACCAAGGTTCGCCAGTCAGAATTTAGGCTGGATCAGTTATGAAAAAGTAAAATTAGAGAAAAACGGCTTGAAATTTTATTCATTTAAGAATTTTTATTACCGACCAACTCTAGATAAAGCGGAGGAGTTTTTCAAAAAAGGAAATTTTTCCTGGAATTTGGGATATTTTGTAACAACACCAATGTATCTTTGGAATTTATTCAGACTGTATCAACCTGAAATGTTCAAAATTATAAAAGAAATTAGTCGTCACGTAGAGACGAAAGAATTTTCTTCTGTCGTTAGAAAACTGTATCCCAAATTACCAAAAATTTCATTTGATAACGCAATTCTTGAAAAATTAATAGATAGACCTCAGGAAGTTTTGGTAATCCCTGAAGATCTTGGTTGGAGTGATGTAGGGGCCTGGGAAGCCTTAAAAGAAGCTTTACAGACGACGCCCGAACAGAATGTGACGCAAGGAAAAGTGTTACTCACAGATTGCCAGGATTCATTAGTGTACAATTACAACGATCAATTGGTTGTGACTATTGACCTCAACGGTTTTCTGGTTATAAACACCAAAGATGTAGTTCTAGTTTGCCATAAGAACTCAGTACCTAAAATTAAAAAATTGGTTGAAAAATTAGCTAATTCCGACAATGAGCATCTGATATAATTTTCGTTATTATGAAATATTTGACTGGAGACAATTACGACCATTATTTTAAAAGAGCGGTAGATATCTGTGTTTCGTTGTTGCTTTTAATAATATTTATTCCAATTGCGGCGATTGTCGCTATTATTATTAAGTTGGATTCTCCGGGTCCAGTCTTTGCAGATACTCCTGAAAGAGTAGGTAATAATGGTAAGCTGTTTAAGATGTTTAAATTCCGTTCTATGGTTGAAAACGCCCATTCTTTACTTAGAGAAGATCCGAAACTGAGATCCCTCTATGAACAATATAAAAAAAACAGCTATAAATTACTGAAAGATCCAAGGGTAACTATCTGGGGTAAGTTTATTCGAAAACATTCTTTGGATGAAATCCCACAACTTCTGAATGTTTTATCCGGGGAAATGAGTTTAATCGGTCCGCGTGCATATTATCCTGATGAATTGGTCAACCAGCAAAAAAAATATCCTAAGACCAAGATCTTGGTTAAAAAAGTTCTATCAGTAAAACCGGGAATAACAGGATACTGGCAGGTATCAGGCCGCAGCGAAATAAATTTTGACAAGCGAATTGCGATGGATGCTGATTATGTTGATAAAAGGTCATTATGGTATGATTTAAAAATATTATTAAAAACTCCAAAAGCTATGCTTTCCGGAAAAGGAGCTGTTTAAAATGTCAGATGGATTTAAAAAAATAAAGGTCGTCGAATCTCAGGTAAAAAATTCAAAAAATCCAAAAAAAACACCTCTTAATATTAAATTGTTAGGAACAATTTTAATTGGAGTACTGATAGTTTTAATTATTTTTGTAGGCGTGATTTTTTTTCCTCTTCGGGATTTATATAATTCATCCCAACAGGCAAGCAAGATTGCTCTTGAAGCATATTCAAGTTTGAAAGCGAAAGACCTGGATAACGCCCGCAATAAATTGAAAAATACTGAAAATGCTTTTTTGGATGTAGAAAAAAATTTTAAAAAAGTGTACTGGATGAGTTATTTACCGTTTATCGGAGAATATGTAAAAGATGGTCAACATGGAATAACAGCGGCAATTGCCGGAATACAGGCGTCTGAAATAACGGCCGAAACGTTGATTCCCTATTCTGACCTCCTCGGTTTAAAAGGCAAATCAAGTTTTGTGGCAGGAACGGCAGATGAAAGGATTAAACTGGCTGTTGAAACTTTGGACAAGATAATTCCAAGTATTGATAAAATCGCCGATAAAATTACAATTGTTAATCAGGAATTAAAACAGATTGATGTTGATAAATATCCCGCCAAGATCGGATCAACGACAGTTCGGGAAAAGCTGAAATCCGTTAAAGATATAGTCTTGCAAACGTCGACTTTGTTTGTGGATGCTAAACCTCTTTTTAGAAAAATTCCCGAGCTTCTGGGTATCAAGGACAAAAAAAAGTATCTCGTGATTTTTCAAAATGATGCTGAGCTTAGAGCAACAGGAGGATTTATCACAGCCTATGCGGTCTTTAACGTCGACAAAGGAAAGCTCAGCGTCGAGAAGTCCGATGATATTTATAAGTTGGACGAAGCTAAAAAGAAAAAATTTCCCGCCCCCGCTCCAATATTAAAATACCACCAAAACGTAAATTTTTTGGAACTACGCGACAGCAATCTCTCGCCTGATTACATGCTTTCCATGCAAACTTTTGAAAAAATGCTTTCTGAATCAGTCTCTGATTTTCCTAAATTTGACGGTATAATTTCTCTGGATACTCATGTCTTAGTAAGCGCTATTAAAATACTTGGGGAATTTAATGTCTACGGCAGATCTTTTAGTGCAGATATAGATAAGAGATGTAATTGTGCCAAGGCAGTTTATGAACTTGAAGATTATTCTACAAAGCCGGTGGCGTATGTGCGTGAAGAAAGAAAAGATATCATCAGTGCATTGCTTTTTCAGATAATGCAAAGATCACTAGGCGTTTCACCATCAAAATATTGGGGTCAACTAACTCAGGTTTTCATGGATGAAGCAGCTCAAAAACATATTTTATTTTATTTCCATGATGAAGATTCACAAAAAGGAATCGAATCATTAAATGTAGCCGGAAGAATAAAAGACTTTCAAGGTGACTATCTTCATATCAGTGATGTCAATTTTGCCGGGGCAAAATCAAATTTATTCGTGCAAAAAAGCGTCAAATACGACTTAAAATCAGAGTCAGACGGGAAAGCCACCGTTACCTTGAGTATTAGCTACAAAAATCCATCGCCGGGAAGTAATTGCAATCTGGAGGCAGGACAGCTATGTTTGAACGGAATATTAAGAAACTGGTTAAGGGTATATGTCTCTCAGGGCGCAAAACTTTTAGATTTTACCGGATCTGAAAAAACTACCCAATCATATGAGGAACTGGGTAAAACCGTTTTTGAAGGTTTTCATACCGTCAAACCGGAAGGAGTTGCCCAGGTAGTCATAAAATACGAGTTACCAAATAAAGTAAGTAAAGGTACGACGTATCATTTATTAATTCAAAAACAGCCCGGTACGGATGCGCAAGAATACAGTATTATTATTAACGGCCGCGAAATCGAAAAAATTCAACTTCTAACAGATAAAGAAATAACTTTTAAAATTTAATGCTCAAAAGTTATTCAGCCGAGGCTTTAGTATTAAAAAGATTTAATATTGGCGAATCCGATAAATTAATCACTATTTTCACCAAAACTAAGGGCAAATTAACTCTTAGAGCGCCGGGAATTCGTAAAATAAACAGTAAAAAAGCTCCTCATCTGGAAATATTTTCCTGTATCAAACTTTTTGCAGTGAAGGGGTCTACTTTTGATATTATTACAGACGCATCGACTCTAGAAGTATACTCCAGTCTAAAATCTGAACTTGCGAAGATTGCGTACGCTTACAGAATGGTTGAAGAAATTGATAGACTCTGTCCTGAGAATCTGCCAAATATGGAAATTTACCGTCTTTTATTGCTGACTATGCGTAAGCTGGATAAATGCGAGAAAATAGATTTAAACATAATACATCAGGATTTCAGTTTAAGAGTTTTGTGGGAACTTGGATATTTACAGCATAATAAAATATTAGAAGGAAGCGCTCTTATTTCATTTATTGAAAATATTATCGAAAGAAATCTTAAAAGTAATACACTATTGACAAAAATAGATAGTATAAATGTATAATTATAGGTGAGCGATGATCCTAATGGCATAGGGGAGCAAGAAATATTGATGAGGTGCCCCAAATCGGGGAAATAGGGTGGAACCGCGACTCTAGGATAGATGAGCCGTCCCTAACTAATTAGTTAGTGGACGGATTTTTATTAATAAATTGCTTTAACTATGGATCTCATGGAAAAAATTGTCAGTTTATGTAAACGACGGGGTTTTGTGTTCCCAGGATCAGAGATTTACGGAGGTTTGTCAAACTCCTGGGATTTCGGGCCGGTTGGTACAGAATTAAAAAAGAATATTAAGGATTTATGGTGGCAAAAGTTTGTCAGACAGCGGGATGACGTCTTGGGACTTGATGCAGCAATAATCATGAACCCTAAAGTGTGGGAAGCCTCCGGACATGTATCCGGTTTCTCTGATCCTTTAGTTGAGTGTAAGTCATGCCATAATCGGTTTCGGGCAGATCTTATCGATGTGAATTCAAATTGTTCTGAATGCGGTCAAAAAAATTGGAGTGAGATCAAAAACTTTAATTTATTGGTCAAAACTTTTTTGGGATCCGTCGAAGACAGTAAAAGTACTGCATATTTGCGCGGAGAAACAGCCCAGGCGATGTTTGTGGATTTTAAGAATATTTTATCTTCCAACCCTAAAAAGTTGCCTTTTGGTATCGCCCAAATGGGTAAGGCGTTTCGAAACGAAATTACCACTGGAAATTTTCTTTACAGATTGCGTGAGTTCGAACAGATGGAAATAGAATATTTTATTCCCAAACCTAAATCAGATATGGATTGGCAAAAATATTTTGAACATTGGCAGAAAGAAATATGGGACTGGTTTAAATTAGTTGGAATTGATACGAAAAAAATTCATGAACACGAAATTCCTGACGGTGAGCGGGCTCATTATTCAAAAAGAACGATAGATTTCGAATTTGAATATCCATTTGGTCAAAAGGAATTATACGGCTTGGCATATCGTACTGACTATGATTTAAAACAGCATGAAAAATTTTCCGGTCAAGATCTTTCATATCACGATCAGGAAACAGGTGAAAAGTTTATTCCTCATGTTATAGAGCCCACCTGGGGAGTTGATAGAACTTTTTTGGCAGTACTTCTTTCAGCATACCAAGAAGATGATAAACGGGTATTTTTGAAGTTAAATCCGCGACTTGCACCATATACGGTTGCCGTTTTTCCACTCGTGAGGAATAAACCGGAAATTACAGAAAAAGCGCGCAGAGTATATAACAGCCTGAAACGATCACATTGTACTATCTGGGACGAGCGGGGAAATATCGGGAAAAGATATTATGCACAGGACGAGATTGGTACGCCATGGTGCGTGACGGTCGATTATGATACCCTTAAAGATGATGCCGTAACAGTGAGAGACAGGGATACGACAGAACAGATCAGAATTAAAATAGCAGACTTGAACGAACATTTTAATAAATTATTAAACGGAATTTAAATGATGAAAAAAATAATTATTATTGCAGTGATTCTTGCTGTTATAAGTATGGGTATATTTTTTTATTGGAAATCCCGACATGTAACACAGAGCGAAGAAGAAACTATCTCACCCACACCAACCGTTGTTCTTCCCACAATTTCTGAAAGCATTAAAGTTGATTTAATTTCCAGAAACTCCAATAAATCTGTAGATTTGTCGATTAATGGCTTGACCAGCGAAATTTCCTCTATCGAATATGAATTGACCTATAATACAGGCGCAGGATTACCCAGAGGTGTACTTGGTACCATAAATCTCAAAGGAGAAAAGAAAATCAACAAGACAGATATTACTTTAGGTACCTGCAGTAGCGGTAAATGTGTTTATGATACAGGTGTGACATCAGTCAACTTATCATTAAAATTTAATTCTACATCCGGCCAAAGCAGTGTTTTCCAAAAAAACTTCTCTTTACTTTAAAAAATATTGATGTTATTTGAAATTTATCCGCTAATAGTTGGTCAAATGCGTTCGAACTGTTATCTGGTCAAAGATAAGAAAAGTGGAGAGACTCTCATTATAGATCCGGGGGACGATGGGGAATATATTATCGAGCAGCTGACAAGACTTAAATGTATTCCCAAAATGATTGTTGCTACTCATGGGCATTTTGACCATATTATGGCTGTACTCACTATTAGTTTGACTTTTCGGATACCCTTTCGAGTGAATTTCAAAGATCAATTTTTAGTGAATAAAATGAGAGATAATGCACTTCATTTTCTAAGAATTGATGCAGGTCTTCCTCCGCCGATTAATCAGGATCTGCCCGATAAAGCTAAATTAAACATTGGCGAAATAAATTTTAATGTAATTGAAACACCAGGTCATACGCCGGGCAGTATCTGCTTGTCCGACATGCGAAATAATATATTATTTGTCGGCGATCTCATATTTGCAGAAGGGGGAATAGGCAGGACTGATTTTTCTTACAGTGATAAAAATAACCTCTATGCTTCTTTATTAAAAATTTTTAAACTGGACGAAAAGACTGATGTTTATCCCGGGCATGGAGCTTCTTTCCAACTCGGATTGGAAAAGAAACAAATATTAGATACCTATAAACATTATTTTAAAAAATAATTTATGAAATTACCAGTAAAAACTCCAAGCACAAAGAGAGTCTTAATAGTTTCATTTTTAGTAAATATTCTGGATGTTGTCACAAATCTTGTTGTTTATCTTTTGACTCATTCGGCGACCATTTTCAGCGAGTTGATGCAGGGAGTGGCTGATTTAGTTACCTCAATTTTTCTTTTGATTGGTCTGACTTTCTCCAAACGGCCTGCTGAATCAGCATATCCTTTTGGGCATGGTAAAGAATCATTTTTCTGGTCCCTCATGGCCACGATTTTTATGTTTGGGGTATCGTCAAGTCTATCTATCGGAAAAGGATTTCATCAACTGGGTACTCCTTCGGAAATTACTTCAATTTATATTGCACTTGTTGTCAGTTTGTTTGGATTAATCACCAATTCATACGCCTTATTTTTAAGTGTCGCCAAAATTTCCCGAAAAGACATTTCTTTCTTGCAATCTTATAAAAAGTCTTCCAGGACAGCAGTCAAGACGTCCCTTATATCGGATTTGATAGGTACGATATCTGCTTTTATCGGTATCGTCAGTTTATCGCTATACCTATTGACCAAAAATCCTCTTTTCGATGCACTTGGAGCAATTTTTATAGGTATCACTTTAGCGGGTTTGTCTTTGGTTTTATTTTGGGAGATAAAAAGCTATCTTGTCGGTCATGCTGCTTCTCCAGAGCTCCAAAATAAAATAATCCATATAGTAGAGGGTGTGAAAGGGGTGATTGGAGTTGTTGATATCAATACTATGTATATAGGACCGACAGAGATCTTATTGAATTTAGAGGTGAATCTGGATAATTATCTTGTGACCGACGATATCGAAAAAATTATGGATAAAATTCGTGAAAATATCCGCATGGAAATTCCAGTCGTAACTCATATTCAGATAGAAGTGGAATCTCCCAATATTTCCTAGGTAGATTGTCCCCAAGACACTTCAAAATTTTTATTTCTTAATTAATCCGTATTTCATTACCACTTGACAAGTGTATTTATTCGTAGCATTATGGAATTAAATGTAGTTAAATGGTGAATTATGTAGATAATTATGTTTCTAGGTACTTTTGAACCAAATTTGATGGATAAAGGGAGAATAGCCCTGCCAAAAAAGATCAGGCAGGAACTGCATGATGAAAGAATGGTTTTGACAATTGGTTTTGAGAAATGTATTTTTGGCTTCAAAAGTAAGGATTGGGAGGTGGTAACCCAAGCTGAATTAAGTCGCCCTTTATTTTCTGATAAGCAAGGCAGAGATTTAAGAAGAAAAATGTGCGCTGAAGCTGTAAACATTGAATTGGATTCACAAGGAAGGTTTATTATTCCTGAAGGAATGGTAAATTTTGCGGATATATCAAATAAAGTTGTCGTTATCGGAGCAGGAGATCATTTTGAAATCTGGAATAAAAAACAATGGGAAGATTACCGGATACAGATGGAAGGATAAGTTAGAGTCACTTTGCCTATGACTTTAGATAACGCTTTTCATCTACCGGTACTTTTGAGGGAAACTATAGAAGGGTTATCTGTTACCAGAAATAAAAAATATATTGATGCAACTCTAGGCGGGGGAGGACATAGTTTAGAAATTATTAAAGCAGGGGGTACTCTTTTAGGAATAGATCAAGATAAGGAAGCGATAATATATTTTACCAAACTGTTGCATAAAAATAATTTACAAAGCCTTTTAGGTAATAAAATTTTTCTGGTACATGATAATTTTGTACATTTAAAAAAAATTACAGAAAATATAAGATTTAACGAAATTTCAGGAATATTATTTGATTTGGGTTTATCAACATACCAGATTAATGACACGACCAGGGGATTTAGTTACCTTAATACTCAAGAGTTGGACATGCGGATGGATACAAGAACAAGTTTAACAGCGAAAGAAATAATTAACAAATTTAAAGCGGAGGAATTATATGAAATATTTACAGCATATTCTGAGGAACTCCATTCTAGGACAATTGCTGATGCTATTATTCGCGCCCGTTCCATAAATAAAAAAATACTTACAAGTAATGATTTAGTCGAAATAATAAAGAATATACTTATAAAAATTTATCCAGGCATGCCGGATTATCAATTTGAAAAACTTTTGCTTAAGACTTCAGCTAGAATTTTTCAGTCACTCCGAATTAAAGTAAATAATGAACTCGATTATTTAAAAAAAGCACTAAATCAGGCTTTAGATTTACTTAGTGTGGATGGTCGATTAGCTGTAATAAGCTATCATTCTTTGGAAGACAGGATTATCAAGATGAAATTTAGAGAGTGGGAGAGAGGGAATATAGTAAAAATGATTAACCGGCAGCCGATTCTCGCAAGTGAAATGGAACAACACTCCAATCGTAAATCCAGGTCTGCAAAATTAAGAATTATTGCTAAATTATGAATTTACAAAAAATTAGAATTAATAAACTGCTTCTTTTTCTGGTATTACTGATAGTCTTTATTCAAATTATTACATTGAATATTTATTCGACAGAGGGTGAGAAAATAAGTCAGATAAATTATAAATTGGTAGAAATCCAAAAAGATAACTTGGATATGAATACAAAAATCGCCTCTTCTGCTGCAATAGCTAGTCTTTCTATTAGAGCTAAAGAGTTAGGATTTGGTGAAAATATTGAAATTAAATCCTTAACTTCTCCCCTGCCAATTGCTTATTCTAACAGATCTTTTTAAATATGAGCCGGCGAATTTACGTCGTCTTTCTGACATACATATTCCTATTTATCGTAATTATAATAAAATTATTATATTGGCAAGTGATAAACTCGGATGACCTAAAAGGAATTGCCGAAAAACAAATTTCTACAACTTTAGATATTCCGGCGCAGAGAGGTAAAATTTATTCTTCAGATAATAGTCCATTGGTAATTAATCAAAGGTCATACCTTGTATATTTAGAACCAAATAAAACAAAAAATATTAGTCAAACCATTAAAATTTTAAGCAAAGATTTAGGGATTAATGAATCATCAATTTCTGGAAAAGTTACAAACAATGATTTAATTTGGGTGCCGGTGGCACGGAAAATTACGGAAGAAAAAATGTTAAGGTTGAAAAACGAAAAGTTGGAAGGTATAGGATTTATTGATGAACCAAAAAGGTATTACCCTGAAGCCTCCATGGCTGCGCATTTACTCGGTTTTGTTGGTAAAAATACTAAAGGAAGTGATCAGGGATATTTTGGTATCGAGGGTTATTATGATAACCAATTGCGTGGAAGAGATGGGTATATCCGTATAGAAAAAGATGTATTGGGAAATCCGATTTTATCAGGAAGATATGATGAAATTCCGGCAGAACTTGGTCGTGATCTTGTTTTAACCATAGACCGTTCAATACAATTTACCGCTGAAAAAAAATTGTTGGAAGGCGTACAAAAATTTGGTGCTAAAGGCGGTAGCGTTATTATATTAAATCCAAAGACCGGTGCGATATTGGCCATGGTTTCATATCCATCTTTCGATCCGGATAATTATGTACACTATCCGTCAGATTATTATAATAATCCCACTGTATCATCATCTTACGAACCTGGTTCAACCTTTAAGGTGCTTGTTATGGCTTCAGCTTTAAATGAGGGAAAAATTAAACCCGATACGATCTTTGAAGAAAACGGGCCCGTGGAAATCGGCGGATACGCTATAAACACATGGAATCAGAAATATCATGGAAAGATTTCAATGAGCCAAATTCTCGAATATTCATCAAATGTAGGTATGGTATATGTCGAAAATAAATTAGGTGATGATAATTTTATTAAATACATAACTGATTTGGGTTTCGGAAAGCCGACCGAAGTCGATTTAGAAGGGGAATCATCTCCTGACATCCGACCATTAAATAAATGGTATAAAATTGATTACGCTACTGCATCATTTGGTCAAGGAATAGCCGTAACTCCTTTGCAAATGATTCGGGCTGTTGCTGCAGTTGCCAATGGAGGCAAGCTTCTTAAACCTTTTTTAGTTCAAAGCATAGTTACTGAAAACGGTAAAAAAATAGATACGCAACCTAAAATTATACGACAGGTGTTTAAAAAAGAAGTTGCATCCATGGTAACAGAAATGATGGTATCCGCAGTTGATAATGGTGAGACTAAAAATATTAAACCAAATGGCTTCAGAATAGCAGGTAAAACAGGTACTGCGCAAATTCCCATACAGGGACATTATGATGCTCAAAAAACTATTGCATCATTTGTAGGTTTTGCACCGGTTGATGATCCTAAATTTATTATGTTAGTAACAATAAATGAACCAACAACTTCTCCATGGGGATCGGAAACCGCAGCTCCTGTATTTTTTTCCATTGCCTCAGAATTGTTTTCTTATTATGGTATTTCTCCCTCATACTGAATCTGGTATAATATAGACCTATAGTAGCATGATACGTAAACTAAAAAACATATTTCATCTATTTATTGCCGTTACATCTAGTATTCATTTCAGATTTCCAGGAAGAAAAATGATTGTAATAGGCGTTACTGGTACATCAGGCAAAACCACCACTGCCAGCATGATATATCATGTATTGAAATCGGCAGGAAAAAAAGTGTCTGTTATAACCACGGTTTCTGCTATTATCAATGGCGTTAATTTCGATACTGGTTTTCATGTTACTTCACCTTCCCCGTTTTCACTCCAAAAATATCTCAATCTTGCGTATAAGGGTGGTAGTGAATACTTTGTTCTTGAGGTTACCTCACATGCTTTAGATCAGTATAGAGTTTTCGGGACTAATATAAAGATAGCGGTTATTACCAACATTTCGCACGAACATATCGATTATCACAAAACTCTGGAAAAATATAGGGATGCTAAAGCAAAGATCCTGAAAGTGGTGCAATATGCAGTTTTAAATGCGGATGATGCTAGTTTCGATTATTTAAGTAATAAAACATCAGGGAAAGTCATATCTTTCGGAATTGATAAAAAGGCCGATATAAATTTAAAAAACTACCCTGTAAAAAGCAGATTTGTCGGTAAATTCCAACTCTACAATTTTCTAGCGGCGACGGGAGTTGCAAACCTTCTTAAAATAGACAAAAAAAATATAATCTCCGCGATCAAAAGTTATCCCGGAATCAAGGGAAGATGGGAAGAGCTTACTCTTCATAAACCTTTTCGGGTAATTATTGATTTTGCGCATAAACCTAATGCTTTGGAGGAAGTGTTGAAAGCAGTGAGAACGATAACCCGTCGAAAATTAATTGTAGTTTTTGGCTGTGCCGGTTTAAGAGATCACTTAAAAAGACCGATGATGGGAAAAATTGCTGCTAAATTGGCAGATTATGTTATTTTGACAGCAGAAGATCCGAGAACTGAAGATGTGAGAGATATTATTAGCGAAATTGCACAAGGATTTTCCTCCAATCTGATTTCTGAGGCAGATAAAAAAAATAAAATAAAAAATTTATCTGTAAAAACTAAAGGTAAATATTTTTGGAAAATTCCTGACAGACAGGAAGCTATCAATTTTTCTATAAGACGGCTAGCGCAAAAAGGCGATGTAATTTTACTATGCGGCAAGGGACATGAAAAATCCATGTGTTACGGAAAAATTGAATATCCTTGGGATGAAATTAAGGCCGTGGAGAAAGCAATTAATGGTACAGTCAAAACTATTCAATAAATATTCTGAAATAGAGCATTTCTTTTTAGATAAAGAGGAAATGCAAAACCGTGTAAAATTCGCTCCGCTCAAACGTGAGGTATGTACCCTGGATCAGATACATTCAGATAAAGTTATATTCATTAAAAGTTTATCAGAAAAAAAATATCAAGCTGATGCATTAGTGACAAATAAAAATATATATATAGGGGTGTACACAGCTGATTGTTTACCGATTTTATTATACGACACTGAAAAAAAAATAATTGCAGCTATCCATGCCGGTTGGAGAGGGCTTTTGAATGGTGTAATTTTAAATACAGTGGCATATATGGTAAAAATTGGATCGGATAAAAAAAGAATAGTTGTAGCGATTGGACCGCATATCAAAAAATGTTGTTTTGAAATTTCAAAGGAACTGTCTGATAATTTTTTCAAAAAATATAAATATCTGAATAAAAAAGCCCGAGGTAAATCATCACACCCTGGACACGAATATTTTAGTTTAACTGAGGTAGCCTTAAATCAATTAAAATATACATCGATTTTATCAACAAATATTGACACAATAAATATCTGCACCTTTTGTGACAAGAAATTTTATTCATACCGCAGAGACCATAATAAGAATGGTAGAATGTTAAATACGATAGGGCTTATTTATTAAAACTATGCATAAAAAATCTGCATATCTGATAGGAATAAAAGGCGTCGCCATGACTGCGCTTGCTACTTATCTTCATCAGAAAGGCTATGAAGTTTCCGGATCTGATGTGGAAGAAGAGTTTCAGACAGATATTGTGCTTCAGGAACAGGGAATATTGGTAAAAATAGGTTTTCAGCCGGCCAATGTCGACAGGACAGCAGAATTTGTAGTGGTAACCGGTGCACATGGGGGCATGAGTAATCCTGAAGCTAAAGAGGCTCTTAAATTGGGTTTACCGACCCTGATGCACGGAAAATACCTTGGAAGTCTTATGGAGGATAAGTTTGGTATTTCAATTGCAGGATGTCACGGCAAAACTACTACGTCAGCTATTATCGCATCGTTGTTAACAAATTCTGGTTTAAAACCTTCTTATGCGGTAGGAACCGCTCAAATCAATGATTTAGGTTACGCCGGCCATTTTGGCCAAGGAAAATATTTTGTGGCGGAGGCAGATGAATACATGACCTGTCCAATTACGGATAGAACACCCAGATTTTTATGGCAAAAACCAAAGTTACTGGTTATCACCAATATAGATTATGACCATCCGGATGCTTTTAAAGATATTGAGGAAATAAAAAAGGCTTTTATCCAATTTGCCAATAATCTGGCTGATGAGAGTAATATTGTAATTTGTCAGGACGATCGAAATGCTGTCAGTATAATTCCATACCTCAAAAATAAAGTTATTACCTACGGATTTTCTCCTAAATCAGACTATAGAATTGAAAAAATATACTTTGGTGACGGTTTAAGCTCGATGCGTGTTTTATTTAAAAATACCGACCTTGGTGATTTTATTGTTCATATACCAGGCAGGCATAATTTATTAAACAGTTTGGCTGCCTCTGTCGCTGTCAATTTGGTAGGATTATCATGGGAAGATATTAAAATAAATCTCAAGAAATTTCGCGGTACCAGACGACGATTTGAAAAAATAAGCGAGATAAATAATATACTTTTATATGATGATTATGCTCATCATCCACAAGAGGTAAAAACTACTTTGGAATCATTTAAAAACTGGTTTCCAGATCGAAGATTAATCGTAATATTTCAACCGCATACTTTTTCTAGGACAAAAACCTTGTTAAATGATTTTGCCAGATCGTTTAAAGAAGCAGATATTGTTATTTTTTCGGATATATATCCGTCTGCAAGGGAAAAACTGGATAATTCTATATCATCAAAAATACTCATGATTGAAGCGAATAAATATAAAAAAAATTCACATTATTTTGCTGATAAATTAACGATTTTAACTTATTTAAAGGATTATATTAAGTCGGGGGATTTAATTGTGACCATGGGTGCAGGCGATATTTTTTCCTGGCAAAAAGATTTAATCAGATTGATAAAAAATCAAAGATCATCCTAATAATGAACACTTCTTATCAAAAATTCATAAACGAATTCGGAGAAAACAAAGTTTTAATTAATGTTGATCTGTCACAATTTTCTTCTTTCAAAATCGGCGGTCCTGCTGATCTTCTCATCAAAATCCAAAATACTGATGAATTGGTAAAATCCGTTAATTTCGCCAAAAATCTAAAAATTAATTATTTTATCATTGGAGGAGGTACTAATTTACTCATAAGTGATTCGGGTTTCAGGGGTTTAATAATTAAAAATGACTCCAACAAGATAAAAATTGTTGGTTTAAAGGGAGGAAATAATTTAAAAGATAAATCATTAAAAACGAATAGTGTGTTTCTTGAAGCTGATAGCGGTGTAGGAACGAATAGACTTGTACGCTATACCCTGGACCAAGGTTTTTCAGGTTTAGAAGCCTTTCTGGGTCAACCGGGTACAGTTGGAGGAGCGTTATACATAAATGCCCATAACATGAAAATGCAAAAATTTATAGGAGACTGCGTCTTCAGCGTCAAATTGTTGGATACTGAGGGAAATATAAAAGATGTCGATCATAATTATATGAAGTTTGGTTATGACGAAAGTGTTATTCAAAAAACGAAGGAAACTGTTGTCTCCTGTATTTTTAAGTTAAATACTGAAGAAAAAGAAGTTTTATGGAAACTAGGTCAGTTAGCTTCAGATTACCGCAGAGATTCACAACCGGTAGGATATTATTCATCAGGATGTACGTTCAGGAATATATCACAAAGTGATGCAGTAAGATTGGCTACTCCAAATTACACGAGATCGGTAGGATATCTTTTGGACGCAGTGGGACTGCGCGGTAAAAAAATAGGTAAAGTAATGTTTTCGGAGAAACATGCAAATTTTATCATTCATAGAGGAGAAGTTAAGGCTTCTGATGTGATAAAATTGATAAACCTTGCTAAAGAGTTAGTCAAAAAAAAATTTAATATTGTACTTCACGAAGAAATTGTATATTTAGGAGATAAATAATGGAAAAAATCGTCATTAACGGCGGACGAAAGTTGAATGGTATAACACACGTGAGCGGAGCTAAAAACGTGGCAATGAAAGTAATTCTAGCCGGACTTTTAACCGACAAGCCAATATATATCAGAAATACTCCACTCATATCCTCGATACGCGGAACCGCAGATATCGTAAAACCATTGGGAGTAAAAGTTGACATAAAAACAGATCATTCCATGATGATTCAAGGCGATAATAAGGGGGGCTATTCCGTACCGCTGGAACTCGGAGGTTTATACCGAACCGCCACTATGGTTTTAGGCCCATTACTAGCCCGTTATGGTAAAGCAGAGGTTCCAAACCCTGGAGGATGCAGATTGGGAAAGAGGCCTATAAATAGGCATATTCAAGCTTTGGAACAAATGGGTGCGAAGATCAGATATAAAGACGGATTTTTTTATGCTGAAGCTTCAGGATTAAAAGGCGCTAAAATTAAATTTATTCATAATACGCATACAGGCACAGAAACGGTCATTCTCGCAGCAGTACTCGCTAAAGGAGAAACAATTATCGAAAATGCTGCCTTAGAGCCGGAAATCGATAACCTGATATCTTTACTGAATTTAATGGGAGCTAAAATTAAAAGAAAATCACCCCGTTTAATAGTCATTTCAGGCGTGAAAGAGTTAACCGGAGCTGAATTTGAAATAATGCCGGATCGTAATGAAGTCGTGACTTTTGCTATAGCTGCGATCGCGACTGGTGGAGATGTTATTATTGAAGGGGCACAGAAGATATATTTAGACTCTTTTTTGACCAAACTTGATCAAACGGGAGGTAAGTGGGAGGAGAACCATAAGGATGTTATCAGGTTTTACCGGCAAAAAACAAAGTTAAAGTCATGTAATGTGGTAACTAAATTCCATCCTGGTTTTATGACAGATTGGCAAGCACCATGGGCATTATTAATGACCCAAGCAACAGGAGCTTCAACCATTCATGAAACAATTTACGAAGACCGTTTCGGTTATGTACCCGAACTTTTAAAGATGGGAGCTAATATAAGTTTTTATGATCCTAAAATAAAGAATCCGAGTGATTATTATAATTTTAACTGGTCAGATCGAAAGGATGATACGCCACATGGTATCAAAATTAATGGTCCAACAATATTGCATAATGCTGTTTTGGAAGTGACAGATTTAAGGGCAGGAGCGACTTTAGTTTTAGGAGCATTACTCGCGCATGGCCAAAGCATTGTACACGGCATCGAACATATTGACCGCGGGTATGAAAAAATAGAAGAAAGATTAAGAAAAATAGGAGCTGATATAAAAAGAATTATTAAATAAGATGAATAAAATTTGTGCATTAGTACTAGCTGGTGGAGACTCTACACGGGTTTGGCCAATCAAAGATAAATTGATGCTTAATTTCAACGGATATCCGTTAATATACTATACATTATTAAGACTGAAAAAATTTGGTTTCGGAGAAGTAGTCATAGTAGTTGGTAAAAACAATTACAACTCCTATAAAAAATTAATAACTAATTTTGATCTCGAGGTCAGTTTGGTAGAGCAAAAAGATGTTCGATCGATGGCAGGAGCAATATTATCGGCTAAAGAGGAAATAATTAACAAAAAATTATTAATAGTCAGTCCGGCGGATATTTGTGAAGACGTCATCTATTATAATTTTCAGAAACGTCTCTTAAACAACAATGCGGATATTTTGCTGACAGGACAAGAAGTTACCAGTTATTTTCCCGGTGGATATCTGACCTTGGATGATCATGGAATGATTACGGATATCAAGGAAAAACCTGATCCAAAATCTGTTAGCAAAGGATTTGTTACAATTGTTTTTGACTATTTCCAGAATTCCAACCTGCTTCTGAAAGCCTTGGAAGATGAATCTGGAGATTATGATGATTTATATGAAATTGCCCTCTCTAAACTCATAAAAAGTGGAGTTAAAGCATCCTTATTAAATTATGACGGGTATTGGGGATTTATCAAGTATCCATGGAATATTCTCAATTTAAATGCCTACTTCTTAAGCAAGATACAAAAATCGAAAACTAATAATTGTTTTATAAGTCCTTCAGCAGTCTTAAGCGGTAATGTTTATTTGGAAGATGGGGTAAAAGTTCTGGAAAATACTAAAATAATCGGGCCTTGTTATATCGGTTCAGGGACAGTTATAGGGAATAACTCTCTTGTTCGCGAATCTACCATAGGACAAAACTGTGTTATCGGTTATTCTACAGAAGTAGCGCGAAGTCATATCGGAAGTCAATGCTGGTTCCATAATAATTATATTGGAGATAGCGTGTTAGGGGATAATATAGGCATAGGTTCTGGTAGTGTTCTGGCTAATTTTCGCTTGGATGAAGGAATTATCAGTTCAAAAATTTCAGAAAGTTTCTTAGAAACGGGCAAAGCAAAACTTGGATGTGTAATCGGGAATGATTCACGTATAGGGGTAAATACTTCTATAATGCCGGGTGTCAAAATTGGTATCGGTTCTTTCTTAGCGGCGGGTGTTGTTTTATCTGCAGATCTTCCAGACGCGTCTTATTGCTATATGGAATCCAAAGTTTACAAAACTAAAATAAATCACAAGTTTATTTCTGGAAGTAACAGAAAATCGTTATTAAATAACCTAAAAATAAAATAATATGTGCGGAATATTCGGATATATCGGTAAAAAAAACAATGCACCGGAAATAGTTCTAAACGGGTTAAAATCGTTAGAATACCGCGGTTATGACTCGTGGGGAGTTGCCCTAAAAAGTTTAAGCAATAATAATAAAATTATTGTACGCAAAAAAACAGGTATGATCGGCGAAACTAATCTGTCGTCATTTACTGATAGCAATATTGCTTTAGGACACACCCGTTGGGCAACTCATGGAGGTGTTACCGATGCTAACGCTCATCCTCACCTCGATTGTACGGGACAATTTGCCATAATTCATAACGGCATCATCGAAAATTACTATGAACTCAAACAGCAATTACTGGCAAAACATCATAAATTAATATCAGAGACCGATACCGAAGTTGCAATTCATTTGGTAGAAGAAAATTATATAAACTTGCTATCGAAATATACTGAAGTGTCGGAAGATAAGTTAACCAAATTATTTATTGAGGCTGTTAGAAAATCATTTATTCAATTTACCGGTCTGAATGCAATTATTGTCATGGACTTGAAAAGTCATAGCTTCGTTGCAGCCAAAAACGGTTCGCCTTTAGTAATAGGTAAGGGTAACGGGGAAAACTTTTTGGCTTCTGACGCGCATGCACTTAGTCCTTATACCAATAACGTTTTTTTTATGGGAGACGATCAATTAGTACTGGTAACCGATGAACAAATTGAAACCTTTAGTCTGCT
The DNA here is from genome assembly GCA_964362665.1 of uncultured Gammaproteobacteria bacterium. GTDB lineage: Bacteria > Patescibacteriota > Microgenomatia > 2-02-FULL-39-11 > 2-02-FULL-39-11 > 2-02-FULL-40-13. Next base: position 25,253 of record CAYIFB010000013.1, read on the forward strand.
TGACGGACATAAACTTACACCAAAGTTTGAGCGAATTAGTTGGGGAAGTAGTTTTTCATCATCAAAAGGTAATTTTGCTTATTTTATGCTGAAGGAAATTTATGATCAACCGAAAATTCTCCAAACAATTTCTGAAAATCATAAAGAACTGATAAATGATTTCGTACATCAAATAAAGCATTCACGCGGAACATATTTAGTGGGTTGCGGTACGGCAGCATATGCGTGTTTAGCAGGGACATATATATTTTCCAAAATAGCCAAGAGACATGTTAATTTTACCGTAGGTAGTGAATTTGGTTATCTGGTAGACTTTCTTTCAAACCGTAGTTTAGTCATTGCTTTATCTCAATCAGGAGAAACTATTGATGTGATTGAAGAATTAAAAAAAGCTAAAGAGAAAGGTGCACAAATCGGCGCCTTAACTAATGTTATAGGTTCTACTCTTTATAGAATGGCTGATTTGAAAATTCCGCTGAGTGCTGGAGTTGAAAAAGCAGTTGTTTCTACTAAGGCTTTTACTGCCAAAATGGCTTATTTATATCTTCTGGCATATCATCTGGCCGGAAAGTCTAAATTGGGTCAACAAATGCTAATGAAAGCTGTTTCAGCTTCTGAAGAAATATTAAGTGAAAATTATCAGATTTTAATTAAAAAATTAATTCAAAAAATCTACAAGAAAGAACATCTTTATGTTATAGGTAGAGGATTATCTTATCCGATTGCCTTGGAAACTGCATTAAAGATCAAAGAGTCATCATATATGCATGCAGAAGGATTTGCAGCTGGTGAATTAAAGCACGGGGTGATCGCTCTCATTGAAAAAGGTACGCCATGTATTGCTTTTCTGCCAAATGATGACAGTTATGGAGCTAATTTAGCAGGAGCTATGGAAATGAAAGCCAGAGGCGGATATATCATCGGAATTTCCTATAAAAATCATGAAGAATTTGATTACTATTTACCGATAAATGACTGTGGTATAACTTCAGCGATTCCCTCGGTTATTATCGGTCAATTAATAGGCTATTATCTGGCAATTTCTCGAAAGACCGATCCGGATAAACCCCGAAATTTAGCAAAAAGCGTAACGGTAAAGTAAGAGCTGCTATTATGAATAATTACCCGATCCTTATTCTTCATGGTTGGAATTTAAATTCTTCCAAGTATCATTCGTTAATCACAGTGTTTAAAAAAAGAGGATTTAAAGCGGATTGTTTTGATCTGCCGGGATTTAGAAATACTTCTCCTTTGACCAAACCCTTTACGATTGCGGATTATGGAAAATATGTCTTAAACTATATTGAACAAAAAAAATTAAAAGAGGTAATCATAATCGGTCATTCGTTCGGAGGAAGAATCGGAATTTTTTTAAGCGTAAACTTTCCCGACAAAGTCAAAGCGTTGATATTAAGCGGAACTCCCGGATTAGGCAAAGATATGACAATCAAAGAAACAATCTATCTGCTGGCTGCTAAATCCGGAAAAATAATTTTCTCAATCCCGATCATATCAAATTTGCAGGACATGGCTAGAAAGTCACTGTACAGAATGGCAGGTTCCTATGATTATTATAATACTCGAGGAGTTTTAAGAGAAACATTCAAAAATATTATAAACTTCAGGCTTGAGCCTGTACTTGGTAAAATCAGGAAACCAACTTTGATAATTTGGGGTAAGGAAGATAAGATCGTTCCAGTGAAAGTTGCCTTTAAAATGACACGATTGATTAAAAATTCCAAAATAATCGTAATTCCAGAGTCACGTCACGGGGTGCCATGGACTCACCCGAAAGAATTTGCAGATGAGGTAGAGAAATTTTTAAGTGACTTATGAATTCTGAAATATTATTGTATATATTATTGACTGTCTTCACTGTCAGGACTCTTCGTAATGCTTTTCACCAGACATTTTTATGGCAATTGAAGGAATATAGATTTGATAGAATTTTCGCGCATCTAAAAACTGGTCAAGGGAAAAAATTATTCCTCGGGCCCTTGACACTCTTAAAATGGATTCCTTTAGTCATACTTAGTGGTTTAGTTTTTTTGTCTTTTTTTAACCCGCTGCCAGAATCGGATTATTGGAGTAAATTAATTGCAGCGCTTTATTATTTTTTCTGGTCTATCTGGATACTGGAAGCAATATTAAACATTAGAGAATTAGTTACTAGAGGTTGGAAACTGCCAAAATTTACTTTAAAAATTATCTCTATTTTATTGTTAGTTTTCATTTTACAATTCGGGACACTGCGCCTTAATAGACAAGCGCCGTTGATACTTGGGCCGATACTAGATAAATTTCTTCCTCTTTCGATATTTCTCTTTGTTATCTTATTTAATATTCCATTTCAGGTTTTGAAAAAAATTATTATTATAATGGCAAAAAGGAAAATTTCTAGCTTCAAAAGTTTAAAAGTTATTGGCATCACTGGAAGTTATGGCAAAACCTCCACTAAAGAATTCCTGGCTACAATCCTTTCGGAAAAATTTAAAGTAGCTAAAACTTCTGGATTTAATAATACTGATATAGGTATAGCTAAATGTATTTTGAGAGATTTAAAACCAGAGTATCAAATTTTTGTAGTCGAGATGGGTGCGTATAAAAAAGGAGAAATAAAAACTATTTGTGATATGGTAAAACCAGATATGGGAATAATTACAGGTATCAATGAACAACACCTGGAACTTTTTGGCTCTTTAGAAAACACCATGAAGGCAAAGTTTGAACTGGTAGAAAGTCTGCCAAAAGAGGGCATAGTTATTTTAAATGGCAATAATTCTTACTGTCTGGAAATGGCCAAATGGGCTAAAGTAAAGGAATTGAAAATATTTACTTTTAGATCAGATACGGATATAAAAAATATTAAAGTATTTCAGGATCATCTTGAATTTTCCTTAATCGATAAAAATAAGCGGATGATGATTTACTTATTGGGCAGACAAACAATTGAAAATGTCTTGGCGGCGATCTATGCCTCGAAAAGTCTAGGAATGACTTTGGATGAGATTAAAAAAGGAATATCCAAGATTGTTCCTACCTCAAACACCATGCAATTTAGCGGCAAACTAGGTGGAATGACGCTCGTGGATGATGCTTTCAATGCTAATCCAGATGGAGTAGTTGCGGCTGTAGAATATATGAAAATATTTAAAGGTAAAAAGATCTTAGTTTTGACTCCACTTATAGAATTAGGTGAGGAAGCAGAAAAAATTCATGAAAGACTTGGAAAAGAAGTAACAAAAGTCTGCGATTTGGTACTTTTAACTAATTTTAATTACAGCAAGGCTTTTATTTCTGGCGCTCATAAAAATTCAGCAGAGAAAAAAATTCAGATAGTAAATCCCGCTGTTGGCGCAAGTATAATTTACGAGAATTTAGACGATGATGGAATAGTAGTATTTGAAGGTAAAGAATCCGCGAAATTACTTAAAACTTTAGGAAAATATGCTGTTTGAAAAGCCAATAGCTATAGGTCTTGCTCCGAATCAAGGTTTTGATGACTTTATAAAAACTCTTAAAGTTATTTTGAAACCGTGGTTATGGATTTATGGTGAGGATTTGGAAAAAGTTGAAAATTGGTTTAAAGAATATTTTAAGGTAAGTACTGCTGTTTCTTTTAACAGCGGCAGATCAGCTTTATTTGCTATTTTAAAATGTTTAAATATAAGTAGAGGAGATGAAGTTATAGTACAGGCTTTTTCCTGTGTAGCTGTTGCGAATTGTATCATTTGGAACGGGGCAAAGCCTATATTTGTTGATATAGATCCAGATTTAAACATATCGATTGAATCGTTAAAACGGAACATAAATCCTAATACGAAGGCAATAATTGTTCAACATACTTTCGGCATTCCGGGGGATATTATATCGATCAAAAAAATTGCACAAAAATATAACATTACCTTGATAGAGGATTGTGCACATAGTTTAGGTGCCTCCGTCCATAATAAAAAAATAGGATCATTTGGAGATATATCTTTTTTCAGCTTTGGTAGAGATAAAGTAATATCTTCTATTTTTGGCGGTATGGCAATCGTCAATAATGACAATGTAAATTTAGCGCATAAATTGACAGAATTCAGCCGTAAATTAAAATCCCCAAGTCATAGCTGGGTATTACAGCAACTATTTCACCCGATCGCCTTTAATTTCATTCTTCCTCTATATAATATTGGAGTAGGAAAAATATTACTGGTTATCTTGCAAAAATTGCGACTATTATCTTATCCCGTATTAAATATGGAAAAAAAGGGTTTAAGGCCGAAATTTATTCCTCAAAAATATCCCAACGCCTTGGCGAGTATATTACTTATTCAGCTTGATAAGCTTAAAGCCTTCAACAAACATAGAAGAGAACTTGCAAATTATTATCAATCTAATTTTTCATCGATAAATAACATCGATCTTCCGTCTGACAAAGAAGGCGCAATCTACTTGAGATATAATATTCTGACGGCAAATGCAGGAAAAATACTTTCGGCTGCAAAAAAGCAAGGAATAATTTTAGGTAATTGGTATAGAAATAACATTGATCCAGCCGGAGTTGATTTTGAGAGTATATATTTCCAGCCTAAAAATTACCCTGTTGCACAAAGGTTAGCACAGCAGAGTCTTAATCTTCCAACATATCCGCGCATCACTTACGCGGACGCTGATAAAATTATTAATATAGTTAAAAAATATGCAAGTTAAGGAAATATCAGACGCGTTTCTTTGGGAAAAGTTTATTTCCGACAATTCTCCACAAAGTTTTTTTCAATCCTGGCTTTGGGGTGAAATAACGCGGAATACTCTATTAATAAACAGGCGAGAGAATAATTTGTGGAGATTTGGTATATTCCAAAATAATAAATTGGAAGGAATTTATCAGATTGTGAAAGTGATAGCTCGTAGAGGAACATTTTTACATATAAGACACGGACCAATCATGAAAAACTGGAATAAAACACAATTAGAATACTTTGTATCCTTTATGAGGCAATTTGCCAAAACACAAAAGGCAGATTTTATCCGTCTAAGTCCTTTAATTGAAAACACTCAAATCAATAAAACGCTTATTCAAGAGCTCGGTTTTCTTGATTCACCAATTCATCAAATGGACGGGGAATATTGTTGGCTAATTAATCTTTTGCCGTCTGAAGATGATATTTTAGCTCAAATGAGAAAGACAACCAGATACTTGATAAGACAAGCCGGAAAAATGGAAGTAAATATAATAAAAAGTACCGATATCAAAGATATTCCCCCGTTTCTTAACTTGTATCATAAAACTTCCCGGAGACAAAAATTTGTAGAGCACACAGGAATAGACGTAGAAATTAAAGAATGTTTAAAAAATAGTAGCGGAGTTCTTTATAAAGGATATTTTCAGAAAAAATTACTTTCTGTTGCATTGGTAATATATTACCAGCATCAGGCTATATATCATCATAGTGCATCAATAGAGCAGAAGGTTCCGGTCAATTATCTTTTGCAATGGGAAATTATCAAAGATGCCAAAAAGCGGGGGATGAAAATCTACAATATGTGGGGGGTATCTCCAGAAAATAAAATTAATCATCCATGGAAGGGTTTATCTCTTTTTAAGAGAGGTTTTGGCGGAAACGTGAAAGAATATTTACATTCACAGGATCTCCCCTTGTCTTATAAATATTGTGCGACTTATTTGATAGAAACCTGGCGTAAAATAAGACGCGGTTACTAATATCATGATATCATATATCAAATGAGCATAAGACAACATCACATTTCACTAAAAAATGCCTGGAACGGGATTATTTGGTCTCTACGCACGCAACCTAATTTTAAAATTCACTTCACTCTTGCCTTATTTGTTGTTTTATTAGGTTTATTTTATCAGATAAGCCATGTGGAGATGACGATTCTAATATTAACGATTGTATTTGGTTTAGGAGTAGAAATGGTTAATACTTCTATAGAAGCCATGACAGATTTAATCACCACCGATTGGAAAGAAGATGCTAAAATAGCAAAAGATGTATCCGCAGGGATGATGCTTATGACTGCGATAGGAACAGTTGTAGTGGCATTATTCATATTTTACCCACGTATTTTCTAATTGCTATAATATATGGGATTCATACTTGGGATTCTGATTGCTTCCTTTCTTATACAAGGCATAAGCCTTGTTCCTTTTATAAACTTGTTATATAAACTCAAGCTTCAGAGACAAAAACAAAACACAAAAGACGCTTTTAATATTCCTACACCAATTTTTGATAATTTTAATAAACATAAGGCAGGAATTCCGATAGGCGGAGGTCTTTTAATCATAGCTATAACAACAATCATATTTTTAACCACATTTCCAATCCTCTTTTTTTTCTGGGTGCCTATAACATCAATCTATAATAATACTTACGCCGAGTTAAAAATAATTCTTTTTACCTTTATATCATTTGGTTTAATTGGTTTATACGATGATTTGAAAAAAATTTTTTTTGACAAGTCTGAAGTTTTTTTTGGTTTAAAACTCAGAAATAAGCTGATCCTTGAAGTAATTTTGGCCTTAATAGCGAGCTATTGGTTATTTGCTGATTTAAAAATTAGTATTATTCATATTCCTTTTTTTGGCGTATTTAATTTGCAGTGGGTATTTATATTGTTTGCATCTTTTGTCATTACGGCGTTTGCCAACGCCTACAATATAACTGATGGTCTGGATGGTCTGGCGTCCGGAGTATTAATGATATCTTTGGTGGCTTTTTGGGTAATATCTCATTCGATTTTAGATACTCCATTATCAATTTTTATTGCTACATGGTTGGGGGGAGTTATCGCATTTTTATATTTTAATATTTACCCCGCGCGTATATTTTTAGGAGATGTGGGCGCCTTATCTTTTGGAGCAACTTTTGCGGTAATAGGATTATTGATGGGTAAAACTTTTTCCTTAATTGTTATTGGAGGAATTTTTGTGATGGAAATATTATCTTCATTTCTACAACTACTAAGCAAAAAATATCGTGGTAAAAAATTAATAAGTGTTTCTCCAGTTCATCTATGGTTACAACAAAAAGGTTGGCACGAAACGACAATTGTTTTCAGATTTTGGTTGGTAAGTATAATGCTTTCTATTATTGGCCTTTGGCTGGCGTTTATCAGTTAACAGATTAATATATTGAAAATAGTGAACGATATAATTTGTGATAAAAAAAATTAAGCTATTTAAACAAACGAAGAGTTACGATTATTGGATTGGAATTTTGTCTTTAATCTTTTGTGTATTTGGCTTAATGATGATCTATGAAGCATCGAATGTGGTAGCTTTCAGGGATTTTGGAGATAAGCTTCATTTCGTCAAAGATCAATTAATTTGGTTTTCTTTAGGAAGCCTGGCATTAATAGTTTCTTCAGTCACAAATTATAAAAAATTATATAAACTTTCCGTCCCTTTGCTTTTTGTAACTCTTGTCAGCCTGATTGCGGTTTTTATTCCCGGAATTGGTTTAAAATTATTGGGTGCCCATAGATGGATTAATTTAGGAAAAATAGTTTTTCAACCATCTGAGCTTGCTAAAATTACGCTTGTACTTTATCTATCGTCTTGGTTATCCTCAAAAAATCATAAAAGTTTTATAACATTTATAATTTTATTTATTATTATTGTGGGATTGGTCGTATTGCAGCCTGATTTAGGTACAGCCTTCATTTTAACTATTATTTTCTTGGTAATTTATTTTTTATCAGGAGCACCTATTTGGCAGTTTATATTGCTAATTCCATTTTCAATCATGGCTATAATCACTTTAGCTCTTACATCTCCTTACAGATTAGCCAGAGTTATGACCTTTCTAAACCCAGCCGGTGATCCATTGGGAAGTTCATATCACATTAGACAAATTTTAATATCTTTGGGATCAGGCGGATTATGGGGATTAGGAATCGGGGCTTCTATACAAAAATATCAATATTTACCGGAATCCACGACAGATTCCATATTTGCCATAATAGGGGAGGAATTTGGCTTTATAGGCACATTAATTTTTATTGTCATGTTTTTAATACTGTTATATAAAATATATAAAGTTGCCAAAAATGCTCCAGACAAACAAAGTTATTTATTAGCAGGTGGAGTATTGACTTATATTAGTACCCAAATACTAATTAATTTAGGTTCGATGGTGGCTTTATTTCCCTTAACAGGTGTACCGTTACCGTTTATTTCGTACGGCGGATCGAATTTAATTATAAGTCTATTCGCAATAGGAATAGTTATTAATATAAGCAAATATGCTGTCAAATAAAAATAGCATTTCTCGTAAATACAAGATTCTAATATCCGGAGGTCATCTTGCTCCAGCCTTATCTGTGATCGATAATTTAAGAGATAATAAAAATTTCGATATTTTTTTTATCGGACGTAAACACACTTTTGATAATGACAATGCAATTTCGTTGGAATATCAAACTATAATCAAATATAAAATTCCCTTTTATAGTATATCCACGGGCAGGTTGCAGAGAAAATTTAGTCTTGAAACAATTAAATCCTTAATCAAATTCCCCTTGGGATTTTTACATAGTTTTCTAATTATCAGAAATATAAAACCAGATCTTATCTTATCTTTTGGTGGTTACATAGCACTGCCCGTATGTTTGGCAGGTTTTTTATTCCGCATACCTATCGTAACCCATGAACAGACATCAATATTAGGATTGACGAATAGAATAATCGGCCTTTTTGCCGATAAGGTATGCATATCCTTTCACATAACAAAATACGTTCCTAAAAACAATCCAAAGTTTATTATTACAGGTAACCCTATGAGGGAATCGATAATAAATCCTCACACTAAGAAAAGCATAAATACTTGGGATGAAAAATTGCCACTAATATTAATTCTTGGCGGAAGTTCCGGTTCACATGTTATAAATCAAACAATGAGCAAATTAATTATTCAGTTAGTAAAAAGGTATCGGATCATGCATCAATGCGGAAATGCTTATGACGATATGGATTTTAATTATTTATGGTCGATAAAAAATTCATTGCCGGTCAGATCTAAACGGAATTATCTGATTCAGAAGCATATTAATACTCAAGAGCTGGGTAATTTGTATAATCAATCATCACTGATTATTGGACGATCCGGAGCAAATACCGTATTGGAGATAGCTTATTATAAAAAACCGGCAATCTTAATCCCTTTATCGTTATCAGCCGAAGGAGAGCAAAATGAAAACGCTGCGTTCTTAAGAGATTTGGGATCAGCAATAATTATTCTTCAAAATGATTTGACACCTGAACTTATGCTTACAAAGATTGATGAAATTTTTGAAAACCTTGATACTTTTAATAAAAATGCCAGCCTCGCTTTCAAAAGCTTCGCTTATAACGGACAAGAAAGAATATTATCCGTCATATCCTCGGTTTTAAATGAAAAAAATTGAGATGAAAAGGAAAAAGATTTGGGTTCTTGCTTTTTGGGCTTTATTATTGATCAGCTTACTAGTAATTTGGACAGTTTATTCTATTTTTGTTGTCCGAAAAGTAGCGGTAATTTCTGTTACGGATGAACTAAATGATCTAGAGATTCTTAATAATAAAAATTTATTACTTCTTGATGAAAATTATATCGCTAAATTACTTTTAAGTAAAAATAAAATATTCAGTAGAATAATCATCCGGAAAAAATATCCCAATTCGCTGGAAATTGAGACTATTAATCGTGTGCCGGTAGCTTATTTAACTATTAATAATCGTAAAATATTTGTCGACCAGAATGGAATATTTATACCAAATATAAATTACGATAGTGAAAAATATACTGCAATAGAGGTTCCCAATTTACTAATTTTAAATTTGGATAAAATTGATTGGAGAATCGTAAAGGCAATTAAGTTGATTGTGGCTGCTTCAAAAAATACCCTCAATATAAACAAAATCAGTCTTAATGAATCATCCGGAATATATCATATTTTTTTAGTTGAAGGAGAAGAGGCAGAATTTTCTCAAGAACAAGATCCATATTTAATTGCTGCCTCTTTACAAATAATAATATCTAGGTTTAGAATAGAAGGGAAAATTATAAGCCAGATTAAATTTCAGTTTGATAAGCCAGTGGTGGTCCTAAAATCTGGAGAAAAAATTAGTTCAATATGAGTAAAAAAATTGTAGCAGGAATCGATATTGGTACTTCTAAAATCACTACGATAATTGCTTCTATCCCGGATGTTGGAATGCTAAATGTCTTAGGTGTAGCTACATCTGAAAGTCGTGGAGTGCGAAAAGGTCAGATTGTTGATATCGAAGAATCAACAGCCAGCATCGTTGAAAGTTTAGAAGCAGCCGAAAGGATGGCGGGATATTCCATATCCTCCGCGTTTTTGTCTGTAGGAGGAGCTCATATTTCTTCACAGAATTCGCATGGGGTTGTAGCTGTAGCTGAACCACAGAAAGAAATTACTTCAGATGATGTAAAGAGAGTAATAGACGCCGCCAGAGCAATTTCCCTGCCTTCAACTAAGGAAGTTTTACATGTATTACCAAGAGAATTTATTGTGGACTCACAGGAGGGAATTAGAGATCCTGCAGGAATGACAGGTGTTAGACTTGAAGTGAATACTCATTTGATCACCGCAGGAGGAACTGCTTTAAGAAATTTAGAAAAATGTGCCTCGTTAGTTGGAATTGATGTAGATGGTTTTGTTTTTAACGGTCTCGCATCAGCTACGGCAGTACTCACTGAAACTGAAAAAGAATTAGGAGTTGTTCTCGTTGATTTCGGAGCAGGTACATCAGATATAAGTATATTTATTGATGGAGCGCTGTCTTATTCAGGAGTTTTACCGATAGGCGCTAGAAATATAACTAATGACTTGGCAATTGGGTTGCGGATTTCGCTCGAAAGCGCCGAAAAAATTAAACTGATATTAAATAAAAAGTTGCCCGAACCAACGTTTCCCGAAGAAATTAAAACCGAAGAATCAAAAAAACTTAAATCCAAAATATCCTCTGATGATACGATTGATTTATCATCATTACATCTTGCTGAAGGACTTACCAAAGTATCGAGGAAAACAATTGTCGATGGCATTATTAAACCAAGACTTAATGAAATATTTACCATGATTGGTTTGGAGATTAAAAAGAGCGGTTTTGGAGGATTGACTCCAGCCGGAATTGTAGTTACAGGGGGAGGATCGGAAACTCAAGGAATTATTGAAGCCGCCAGAAGAAATTTAGCTATGCAGGTTCGTGTTGGAATTCCGGGGAATGTTACCGGTTTAATTGATGAAATTTTAATTCCTGCTTATGCATCGGCAGTTGGACTAGTTCTCTATGCGGCAAAGGAAGGTGTTGCCACGAAAGAGAAGTTTAATTTTCAAAAATTCAGTAAAGTAGTGGGTAAATTTCCTATTCAAGGAGTTGCCGGTAAACTGGTTGAAATGGTCAAATCATTCCTCCCATAATTTATAATATCCTGTCCAGAAAGGCTTAAAATGCTGATAAAACCTGATTTAGCCAGATTCGCTAAAATAAAAGTAGTGGGAATAGGAGGAGGTGGAAGTAACGCGATAAATTCCATGATTGCCTCTTCTCAAATCCTGGGGGTTGATTTCGTCGGTGTTAATACTGATGCGCAGGCACTTTTAACGTGCTCAGCTACCACTAAAATTCAGATTGGAGAAGAATTTACAAAGGGACTCGGAGCTGGAGGCAATCCGGAAGTAGGAAAACAGGCAGGAGAGGAATCAAGAGAAAAAATTAAGGAAATTCTTAGCGATGCCGATATGGTTTTTTTGACTTGCGGTGAAGGAGGGGGTACAGGCACCGGAGCTACTCCTATATTTGCCGAAATCGCCAAAGAAATCGGTGCTTTGACAGTAGCGGTGGTGACAAAACCATTTGCTTTTGAAGGAACCAGAAGAATGCTTGTTGCAGAAGAAGGTATTTTAAATCTGAAAGAGAAAGTCGATACGTTAATTGTTATCCCCAATCAAAGAATTTTGGATGTGGTAGATAAGAAAATGACTTTGGTTGAAGCTTTTCGGATGGTGGATGCTGTTTTGGGACAGGGTGTAACTGGCATTTCTGACCTTATTACTTTACCCGGTCTTATCAACGTAGATTTTGCAGATGTCCGAACTATCATGAGGGATGCTGGTTCCGCCCTGATGGGAATTGGAACCGGGGTAGGAGAAAACAGAGCAACATCTGCGGCTAGAATGGCAATATCTTCTCCACTTTTGGAAATGTCAATTGATGGAGCCAAAGGAGTGCTTTTCAATATTACCGGTGGCACCGATCTGACGATGAGCGAGGTGGATGAAGCATCAAAACTTATTTCAGCTTCGGTCGATCCGGATGCCAACATAATTTTCGGAGCAACTATTGATGAACAAATGGTTGACCAGGTGAAAATTACAGTTATAGCTACAGGTTTTGATGAGACTAAGAGAAAATTAAAGGAATTGTCTGCCAAAGCTGATACCATGATGGCTGATCAGATGTCCAATCTGAATCAAAACAATATGGGTCAGGATGGTGCTGAAAGCGAAGGTCAACAAGATGAATGGGATATCCCCTCATTCCTAAGGCAGGGGAAGAATTAGTTGTTATCCAGTTGCCTTTTCAACAATTCCAAGAGGTGATATACTTCTAATATGTCAAGATTTATAACTTCTAATCCGAAAATTATGAGCGGGGTGCCTGTAATCGTCGGAACACGAATTCCTGTATCCCGTATCGTATACTTATTAAGCGAGGGGCATACAATTGATTCAATTAATGAGTTGTATCCTCATATCAGGAAGAATCTATTGGAGGGTGTAATTGCCGAACTAATTCATGATATAGACGAGAGTTTATATGCAAAAACCCCGACGGTATAAACTTCTTCTTGATGAGAATATCTCTCCTCGTACCAGATTTCCGATATTAAACAGTCGCCATGATGTAAAACATTTGGTTCTTGATATGAAGAAGAGTGGAATCACCGACCTAGAAGTCTATATTCTCGCAAAGAAAACAAAACGTCTCATTGTTACTTTCAATAAAAAACATTTTGAGAAAATAGCCGGTAAAAATAAAGATACAGGAGTAATTGCTGTGTCAACAAATGTTTCAGATGAGCAAATTGATAAAAAAATAACCTCACTGCTTTCACGCAAGAAGAAAAACGAGTTGTTCGGAAAAATCCACTTTATAACTCTTCCGTAAAAAAGATGGTACACAAAGGGTAGAGGGAGTATTAAACGAGGCTAAGCCCCGGTATAAAAAAGCATTTTTTAAATAATTTTCTTTATGCTAAAATATTACAGTCTGGGAAAATATATTTGGATATGCCAAATTTAAAAATTCAAAAAATATTCATCGAAATTATCTATTAACTCACCCGGTTACTGACATTTATTTGTTGGTACCATAAAATGGGTGAGTTTTTGGTATAATAAAACCTATGTTCAAACCTGTTTCCACAAGTATTAATTTTCCCGAAATGGAGAAAACAATTTTAAAATACTGGTATTCTAAGGGAATTGATAAAAAATACCGCGAGAAGAACACTGCCTCAACTGAGCGTTTTTCCTTTTTAGACGGCCCGATTACCGCCAATAATCCTATGGGAGTTCATCATGCCTGGGGTAGAACCTATAAAGACCTTTGGCAGAGATTCAATAACATGCTGGGGAGAAAACAGAGATTCCAAAATGGTTTTGACTGCCAAGGACTTTGGGTTGAGGTGGAAGTAGAAAAAGAGCTTGGGTTCAAATCGAAAAAAGATATCGAGAGTTATGGAATTGCTAATTTTGTCAACAAATGTAAAGAGAGAGTCAAAAAATACTCCGCCATCCAGACAGAGCAAAGTCAGCGCCTTGGTTACTTCATGGACTGGGACAATTCTTATTTCACCATGTCTGACGAGAATAATTATGCCATCTGGAATTTTCTCAAGGTTTGCTGGGAAAGAGGTTGGATCTATAAAGGCCATGAATCAATTCCCTGGTGCCCCCGTTGTGAAACAGCAATTTCTCAGCATGAAATGCTTACCGAAGACTATAAGGAACTGGTACACGAATCTGTTTATTTAAAGTTGCCATTGGTTGATAACCCAAATGAATTTTTTCTGATCTGGACAACGACTCCTTGGACCATCCCAGCCAATATTGCAGTGGCAGTAGATGCCAAAATGGAATATGCATTAGTTGACGGTTGTTGGGTAGCTAAAGATGCCGTAATCCGGGTGTTTGGGAAGGAAGCAAAAATTTCTCAAACTTGTTTAGGCAAAGATTTAGTCGGTAAAAAGTATCGGGGGCCATTTGATAATTTGCCGGCTGTGATAAAAGTTGTTTCTGATCCTAAATTTCATACCGTAATTCCTACCGACAGCCAAATATTGCCAATATCAGCCGGTGAAGGAACCGGTTTGGTTCATACAGCTGTTTCAGCAGGTGTAGAGGATTTTCAACTGGGTAAAAAATTGGGTTTACCGATGATTCCGGTTATTGCTGACAATGCTGATTATTTGGATGGGTTCGGAGAGTTTTCCGGTAAAAATGCCAAAAAACACCCCCAGATAATTATCGATTATCTAAAAAACAAAAACTGGATACTGAAGACTGAGCATTACAAACACCGTTATCCGGCATGTTGGCGCTGTAAAACTGAGCTTGTATGGAAAGTGGCAGATGAATGGTACATTGCCATGGATAAAGCAGACGAGTCAGGCAAGACTCTACGTGAACAAATGATTGAGGTTACCAAAAAAATAACCTGGTTGCCGTCTTTCGGGTTGGATCGGGAACTTGATTGGCTTAAAAACATGCATGATTGGCTAATCTCCAAAAAAAATCGTTATTGGGGTTTGGCTTTGCCGATTTATGAATGTGTAAATTGTGGTTATTTTGAGATTATAGGTAGTTATGAAGAGTTAAAGAAGCGTGCTATTTCGGGCTTCGACAAATTTACCGGAAACTCCCCCCATAAGCCTTGGATAGATGAAGTCAAAATAAAATGTTCTAAATGCGGGAAACTTACGTCTAGAATTCTTGACGTAGGAAATCCGTGGCTCGATGCTGGAATAGTTTCTATATCTACGCTTTCTGACAACTGGTTTCCGGTTGATTTTATTACAGAATCTTTTCCCGGACAGTTTAAAAACTGGTTTTATTCGTTAATCGTCATGGGTACAGTGTTGAAAAAAACTAACCCTTTCAAAACAGTATTGGGTTATGCCTCACTATTAGCTGAAGACGGTCGACCGATGCACAAATCTTGGGGTAACGCGATAGAGTTCAATGAAGGTGCGGATAAAATCGGAGTTGACGTCATGAGATGGATGTATGCAACTCAAAACCCGTACGAAAACTTATTATTCGGTTATAAAAAAGCAGATGAAGTCAGGAGAAGATTCCATCTAAAGCTTTGGAATATTTATAATTTTTTTGTCAGTAATGCAATTGTGGATAAATGGAAACCAAATCAAGGCTTCAAGCTTACTCCTAGTTCAAAACTTGATGAATGGATTAAAGTAAGGTTGGATCAATCCGTGTTTGCAGTAACAAATTCATTGGAAAAATATGATCCCTTAGGAGCGTCGTCGACCGTAGAAGGATTTGTTGATGATTTGTCTATATGGTATGTTCGCCGGATAAGAGATAGAGTTGGTCCGACCGTTGATAATTCTCCCGATAAAGCTGCTGCATATGAAACATTATTTAATGTTTTAACGGCGATATGTAAATTAATTGCACCATTTTTGCCTTTTATTAGCGAAGAAATATATCGTAATCTTACCGGTAGAGAGTCTGTTCATTTGGAAGATTGGCCTAAAATAAGGTCAGAGATTAATATGCCTGTCGATGGACAAAGTTTGCAGTTGTTAGAAAATATGGAATTGGTAAGAAAAGTATGTGAATTGGGACACGCGAAAAGAAAAGAAGCCGGAAAGAAAGTGAGACAACCGTTACAGAAATTCAAAATTCAAAATTCAAAATTCAAAATTAATGAGGAACTAATAGAATTAATCAAAAATGAGTTGAATGTGAAACAGGTGGAGTTTGCGGAAGGAAAAGAAGAGTTGATGGTGGAGTTTGATACAACATTAACGCCCGAATTAATAACAGAAGGAGAAGCCAGAGAGTTGGTGAGACAGATTCAAATAAAAAGAAAAGAACTGGGCTGTTCTCTAACAGATAAGATTATTGTAAAAATGCCCCGGTGGCCTAAAGAATTTGAATCTCATATTATGAAAAAAACCCTGGCAAGCAAACTTGAACAATCAGACAAATTGGAAATAATTAGAGCATGAATTTTTCGATTTTTCTTGACCCTTTAATATCTATTCCTATTACGGGATTAATGGGTGTTAGTTTGGCCTTAATCGCATCAACGTCTCCCTCTTTGTTGATATCCCAGCTATTTTTTTTCTTCATCGGTACGATATTATTTTTTATTTTTGCAAGTATAGATGTAAGAGTCTGGATTAAGTTAATATGGGTCTTATATTTCTTGGCGGTAATGTTATTAATACTGACTTACCTCGGCCCAGTAGTACGCGGTGCGACCAGATGGATAGAGATCTTCGGGTTTAGACTTCAACCCTCTGAGATCATTAAGCCTCTCTTGATAATTATTTTTAGTGTACTTATGACTCAGAACAAGTCAAACAATTTTCGTCATCAGTTAACAAATTTAATCTTTCTGGCTCCTTTGGTTTTATTAGTTTTTAAACAGCCGGATTTAGGAAACGTGATAGTATATCTTTTTATTTATTTGTCTTTACTAATAAACGCGGGATTACGATGGAAGATACTATTGGGTTCACTGATATTGTTAATCTTCATGTTTCCTGTATTTTGGCATTATTTACATGATTATCAGCAATCAAGACTTATATCTTTTATTAATCCCCAAAATGATCCAATCGGAACCGGTTATAATGCTTTGCAAGCCAAGATCGCTCTTGGCAGCGGACTTTTTTCAGGGATGGGACTCGGACGGGGAACCCAAAGTAAGCTGTTATTTTTACCGGAATACCATACAGATTTCGTTTTCGCCTCATTAGGAGAAGAAATGGGGTTTTTAGGAGGTTTTACGGTTTTAATGCTTTATTTTTTTCTACTCTGGAAAATTATTAAAAACGCTACTTCAACAGAGGAAAAATTAAAAAGGGCTATCTGCATTGGTGTTTTTTCTCAATTTTTCATTCAAATATTTATAAATATAGGTATGAATTTGGGTTTAATGCCCATAACCGGTATAACACTTCCCTTAATATCTTATGGCGGCAGTTCGATCATCAGTACTTTAATAAATCTTGGGTTGGTACTTTCAGTATCAAGACTTGAGTACAAAAATCAGCCACTTGTGATCAGATAACAGATTTTATATAATATCAGTCTTATGCAATACGCTATCATTCAATCAGGAGGCAAGCAGTATAAAGTATCTGAAAATGAAGAAATAATTATTGACAGGTTATCTGCAAAAGAAGGCAGTGATTATCTTTTTCCTGAAGTTTTACTGGTGAAATCAGATAAAAATATTTTATTCGGAGAGCCGCTGGTAAAAGGCGCCGTTGTCTCCGGAAAAGTTGTAAAGCATATTAAAGGCGATAAAGTACGGGTATCAAAATTTAAAGCAAAAGTAAATTACCGCCGAACGATTGGAT
>CAYIFB010000014.1:0-41167 GCA_964362665.1 uncultured Gammaproteobacteria bacterium
CTGCAGCAATACCTACCCCATAAAGAAAGAGAAGCTATATTCCAAAGTTACCCTGGTATAAGGACTACCTATGAGAGGGTGAGGGGGAGGAGAATGGGTAAGAGAGTAGGTGAGGAGAGAAAATGGGATATGTCTGGAGTGAAAAAGAAACTTGATGAAATAAAATTGGGAGAGCGTAGAGAAAGAATTAGAATAATGGCAGAAAAAACGCAAAAAGTGTTTTCCGAATGGAGAAAGGAACAAAAACGAATCAGAGAGGAAAAAAAGATAAGAAATGGAGATGCGAGAAAAATCAGTAGAAGAATAAATAGATTAGCTTTGAAGTGGGGCGCTGGTGTAGTAGTGCCGGCCATGCTTGCCTTAACAATAGCAGCACCGGTATATGAAAGATTTTACTTTGAAAATAAAATGCAAGCTTCTCAGGTCAATATAAGCGTGCTTCCAGATATAGCCCAAAGAGAACAGATGGTATCTTTATATGACAGAGATGGAGGAGTATATTCAGGCGATATTGCAAAAAGTCAGACATCAGGATATAAAAAATATGTACCTTTGACACAGATTTCCCCGTTTGTAGTTCAGGCGACTATTGCCACAGAAGACAAAACGTTCCAGCATAATCCCGGCTATAATATTTTAAGCATAGGAAGGGCAGTCAAGGATGTTGTTATCGGAAATATTTGGGAACTATTGGGAAGACCTGTAACGGAACAGTTTGCAAAGGGTGCATCAACTATTACCCAACAATTGGCAAGAAATCTCCTGATGGATCCGGAATTTGCCAGACAAAGAAGCGGATTGACCGGACTGGACCGAAAAATTCAAGAGGTGATATTGGCGGCTGAAATAACTAAAAGCTATAGCAAAGATGAAATCATGGAAATGTATCTTAATACTATTTACTACGGCAATATGGCATATGGTATTGAAGAGGCAGCCCAAGTATATTTTGGCAAATCAGCTAAGGAACTGGACCTTGCAGAATCTTCCTTTTTAGCAGGTTTACCACAGGCTCCAGCTCTTTATGATGTCTATTCCAGACCCAGAGAGACATATCATCGCCAATTGGATGTCTTAGATCTTATGGTGCAAAACGGTTACATCAGCAAAAAGGAAAAAGACGAAGCAGTATTTGAAATGTCGACGATACAATTTTCCGGACATGATGAAGATTATAAATATCCTTATTTCAGGCAATTATCTTTAAGACAGTTGAAAACTCTTTTTTCAGATGATGAAGCGCACAATTTAGGTCTGGCTGTTTACACCACCGTAGATCCTGAAGTCCAGACCTATCTGGAAGAAATGTCCGGAAAAAAAGTTCTGGATTCCGGTATTGTAATTGATGCAAATTCAGGGAAAGTATTGGCTATGGCGGGACAAATTGATCCTTCCGGTGTAAATATTTATAAGGAGGGTATTGAAAAATCAGATTTTAACCTGGTGGATTTGGTAATGGCTTTTTCCATACAAAATGGTGGTACCGCACTTTCTCCTGTGGTAATAGATAAGGTTATGTCTTCAAATGGGAAAACACTTTGCCGAACTCCATCCATTGAAGGGGCTGTTTACTCGTGTCCAGGAATGGAGGTGAAAAATATCCAAATTTCAGGAATTAAACTTACCCTTCCTTATCCCGCTGTTATTGCAGAAGTTGAAATTAATGGACAAATTTATTCTTTGGCAATCGGAAAGGATAATGATAAAGTCGTAGCAGTTCTTGTTACCTCTGGTAATTCCCAAGCCATCGAAACGATGATGCAAATTATGAATACCATAAGTGATAATAATGACAATTCTAAAGGGGTCTCTTTATCTACTACTTCAGATTCAATTGCAGATATCCTCCCTCCCTATATCGAATACCGTCGTAATCCTGAAACCGGTTGGAATGACAAACCTTATAATATCATAACACGCAGGTATCTTTCTCCAACAGAGCTCGCAGAGGAAATCAAATTGGCAAATAATCCGTTGGGAATAGTATCTACTACCCCACAATTGGTAGTAGATGAAGCAGGACAAAAACAAGCCCATGATGCCCAACTGGCAGCCATGCGGGATCGTGGAGCAAGACAAAAAGCTCTTGCCTCCCGTAGAGCGCAACTAAACACAGCCCAAAGACAGGCAGGAGTAAATATGCCAAGAGTCAAAGGAAGAGGAGGTAGAACATGACCGGTGGAGAAATGATATTACCATCCCCACTTAGTCCCGAAATCAGAGGAACCCTTCCCACTCCCATCAACCTTGCTACAGCCTCTTTAAGAGAATATGCAGGGTTACACACGAGAGGAATGATACCCTTAGGCAGGTATGCCCTTCTTGTCAACGCTTTGCAACACAGACAGGCACTTCCTCCAGATAAACAGGAACCTCCGGATCCCACTCTATTACCCTTTCTCCAGGGACTGGCAAGAGACAACAGGCTCCCCAATGAAACAAACTCTCCTCTTTATAAGAGCGCTATCCCTGATTACAATCCCCAGGATCCCTATTACGGATTAAGAACTGCCTGGGTATTAAATCTAACAGAGATGGACCAGGCAAAGACACCTCCCACCAATACAGACATTGCTATTCTGCAGCAATACCTACCCCATAAAGAAAGAGAAGCTATATTCCAAAGTTACCCTGGTATAAGGACTACCTATGAGAGGGTGAGGGGGAGGAGGAGAAAAGAGAAAAGATTAAGCAGAAAAAGAAAAATTATTGCGGGGTTGGGAATTACCGCGATAGTTTTAGGAGGGGCGGTGGGTATTGACAGGATATTAAAAACTCCAATAACACTGGGTGGAATAACGACGTCTGCAGCTACAGTCATACCTCCGGATCAGATTGAAGCATCCGGAATGGGGGATAGACCATCTCAAGAACAGTTACCGACTGAGCAAGTGCACCCTATTACCCCAACTATTGTTGAGACTCCGCTTCCTACACCCGCGGGAATTGAATCACCGGAACCGGAAAAATCTGATTTTCTCTCAAAAATTTACGATATGATTGTTTCAAACAGGGCAGATAGAAATGCTACCGACCCTGATTTTTCAAGAAGGGTTGAAACGGAAATGAACAGAAACAGGATAAATATCTGCATGGTTGGTTTGGATGATGTGGAGGGTGTGCCTCATGCGGATGCGATAATTGTGGCCTCACTGAATAAAAGCACCAAAAAAACTACGGTAGTTCGCATTCCCCGGGACCTTCACGCGCCGGAAATAGACGATATGCTTGGCGATCCGTCTATCGCGTGGAGAATAAACGGAGCATATTATGCAGGGGGCTGGGATGGAGTCAGAAAAATATTGGAAGATGCGACAGGTCTTTCACAGGATTTTTGTTTTTTTTATAAATTTGACGGCTTCAGGAATTATATCGAAGCCTTGGGAGGGATTGACGTCGAGCTCGACCAGCAATTTATCGATAATTATTCAGAAATTTTTGCTACCGATTATCCGGGTGTTCCTTCTTTAACCCCCGGGAAAAATCATTTCAATGGAGAACTTGCGCTCTGGTATTCAAGGGTGAGGAAGAACGATAATGATTATTACAGAGGAGCAAGGCAGCAGCAGGTGATTGAAGCGACCGCTGGCAGGCTTTCCTGGCTGTTTGCTAATGCCGGAGAGAACAAAGGACAGCTCCTAAATTTTATTAAAGTCATCATGGGAGAGCATATCAGCGGAAATGGTGTCTATGCCGGAGAAGTAAGATTGGATCAATTAATTGCCTTGGCCAGATTAGCCATAAACGATCCAAAAAGCGTTGATTTATCGGCAATAAGTATTGAGAAGTTTGACCCCGGATGGGGTGACTTGATTACAGAAGGAGTGTTGTCTTCTGATCCATCAGACCCGGGTTACTGGCAGCTTTATCCTGTGGGCCAATCCGGTTATGATCCGGAAGATAATCTTGATTACTGGAGATTTTTACGCGATAAAATAAGGGAGAGATTTTTAAATTTGCAAGGATCTGCCAAGGGATCCAGGACTACAGCATCAATAACTACTTCAACTGATTTAAATCTTAATCCCGCATTCTCAAAGGATTTAAGTCTGGAACATCAAGCCCGCCAAGCTCAATTGACCACTCTTAGAAACTCACTCCGCGCCAGGCAACAGGCTCGAGCCTCCGAACGGGGACAGTTAAATAGGACGCTACAGCAGGCAAGAGTAAATATCCCAAGAGGAAGAGGAGGCAAGATGTGATCAGCGCTGATGTACAATTACCCGTTCCAACTGATACATTGATCAGGCGGCCTGCACCAATTGAATCCCCATCTTCAACCAACCCGTTGGCGGCAGAATTACTGCATTTTCGTGATTCCGTTACCCGTCCGGATCTGGATTTTTCTTTATTTGAGGGAAGAAGGGTCGCCAGAGATGAAGTTGCCTTACACCATTCGGACGGGACGAGTCAGGCAGTGAGGTATAAAATGACGGAGCCAATGGATTTCATAGGGAAAAAAGGAGAAATTACGGGCAGGATGAGTGTTGGTGACGAGGTGGTCTATGCTTTTGACAGCCAGGGAAAAATGACCTGGATGCGTCTTACATCACATGAAGACCCCCAAAAAGCTTATCAATTTCGAGTAACAGATGGTCAAGTAGAAATTGCAGCTTGTGACCTGATAACTCGAAAAATTACTTTTGATTTGAGAGTTGAAGACCTAGATCCTGCCGTAGTTGGCAAAATTACAAACTTCAACAGGCATTTAGCCGGGAAAGTGAAATTCTGCAAGACCCGGAGACGGCTTGTTGCTGGGATGGTGTTAGGAGGAGTGGTTATTTCCGGAGGAGCATATGCCATATCTGGTCTAAACCAATCGATGAATAATACTCAACCACCTGAAGTAATTGTAAATACACCGAGTTTTCAAGTTTCTCCTCATAGAGAATATAATATTCCAGAGGATGTTCAACTTCAGCATATCAGGATGCTTCAACTTATGGATAGAATAGCAGAAAATTATAGGATAAATCGTAAATTAGTTATGCCAATATTACATCAGATTATTGAAATTGCTGAAGGAAATAAATATCTAAATCACATACCCGGTGAAGAGCTCGCATTTCTTGTGGCGGATAAGATTAGTCCAGATCAAATACATCAGCTAATGCGAGGTAATACATCGGTTGATGAAACGGCTTTTTTAGAAAATAATCCTCAGGTGAACATTGATAAATCTGCATATGATAAAGGAGTAATTCCTGGCGGTCAAAAAATGGTAGGCGGTATCTTCAATGCGATGGTAAATACTGATCGAGGTAGAATAAAAGAATTAAGAATATCTACAACTGAGGGACATAATATGATGGGAACGGTATTAACAGAATTAGGTATTTACGATGAATTTGAGGTGGTAAAATTATTATTACATGAACTTTTTCATGCAACGGATCCTAAGGATAGTTTCTTAATTTTTGATGGAGACGAGTATATAATAAATCTACCAGGCTATAATATAGCGGATTGTTTTAAAATTGAAAATGAATGGCTGGGGTTTATTCTAAGGAATAAAGAATTTATGGATGCTTATATATTTGGGGCAGAAGGCGATAGTTTGCATGGCTTTCTATTAGAAGGTGATGTTCAGAGAGTAGTAAGTGAGTTGACTGCGATAACCACCGTAAATTATCTTTTCGGACAAATGGAAGGCAAGAATGATCACGAGAGTGGACAAGCATATAAAGAATTGGAAAAGTTGGTAAGGAAACAACTAGCAATAACTGTTTTTGGTGTTAAAGCATTAGCAAGTCGGCCTGATGGAATTACTCTTGAAGAATTAGAAACCGTACGGAGCAAAATTGGGGTGGCATACATCCAATATTTTCGATCGCAAATGACTGAGAGGGTAGCCGAAGAATTAAATAGATTACTTGAAGAGAGAATGCATTTGTATTACGAAAATAATCCGATGGGAGTATATGCTGATATGATGGCGGCAGGTTCCCAAAGAACAGGTTTACCTACTGGAAACTTCTATACAAGCGCTGATTATGAACAAGCGGAGAAAATATACGATTTTGTACGTAAGTACGGTAAGTTATTTTGGCCGGATGGTAAAATACAACTTAGTTGACGGATCTTTTTATCCCCTTGAAATCACGTTATAAATATTACTTGCGTAACTTCGAAGCAGTTCAGGTGGAGAAGATTTTAAATAACTTAAAAGTTTATCTTGAATTAGCCTTCTGGTTTCCGGATCATTTACTTTTAGAGCCATTCTTTCCAAAAGTTGCAGGGTGGTTTCATGGAAATTCACCATTGTTGAGGGAGAATTATCAAAAAGTTTGAGAGAAAGATAATCTACAGTTGTTCTAACTTGTTCCAGAGCTTGTAGAGTTGTAGTAGGAATATATACTCCGTCAACTAGTCTTAATGTCAAATCCGCTAAAGTGCTTCTAGCATTTTGGACTTTAGCTAGAGCCTGATTTTGTTCCAATCCTTCCAAATCGATCTTAACTTTTTGCAAGAGACCAATCAAAGTAGATTCCCGGTCAGCTGGGAGTACTTTCAGGAGGGCTTCTTCATACTTTGTTGTTAATTCTTCTCTGCTTTTAGCAATCGAAAGCGTTGGGGAGGAATATTGGGCTTCGACTAAACTGGCGAGAGTTGGTATAACTGGTTTTATTGGGGCAACTGTATGATCAGGCAGTCTAGGTAATAATGTACGAAGCCTGCTGCCGACTCTATCAGGTTGAGTAAGAGTTCCCCGAAGTGGTTGTGCCAAAGTATCCACCATAATATATATTATTCATTTCTTTATTACTTAAGTCAAATAATAAAAAATTTAAATTAGAGTAATTAGGGACGGTCCTTGAATAGAGCTTACTAGTAGTCTAAAAATACAGAAGTTTAATTAAGCATGGTCGACTCGACAAGAATAGGTTGCATTATTGCGAAAGAATAAATAGAGATATTGAAAATTGCTTACTTTACAGATCGTCATGAAGGCCAATTCAAGGACCGTCCCCAAAAACGTCCCCAAATACAATTACTTCCCATTCCCCACAAACTCAAGCTATAGCATGATCTTGTGGGGTTTATTTTAAGGATGTTGATTACCTTAAAGGGTGTCACCTTTAAAGGTCGTGTGTAACCTGCCTGCGACTATATTTTCACCTTCCCAGAGAACATGATAATTTTTCGGGGAAAAAGTAAAAGGAGCGTGGTTGACACCTTCGTGTATAATAAACTACAATGGAAAGCATGAGTAAATCGAAAACGTATCTCTTCATTGTCATTATTGCAGCTTTACTTCTGGTTGGATTTCTTTTTATACGTTTCAACAGGCAAGCGGTAAGATCCATGCTTCCTCTGAGATTATTTTTCCGGAATGACAGACTCAACCGTTCGCGCATCACTACCCCTTCTCCAGCACAGATTTCCTCAGCTCCTATTACGCCACTGGTCACTCAAAATCCTTCTACATCAGGTAATCCGTTCGGAGTAATGCTGAGTCAAGGCTCGATGCAAGTTACTGACAGGATCAATCTCGCCAAATCATTAGGCGTAGTTTTTTACCGTCCTGCTGATGTAAAAGTTGACCGTGATGATTTGACCTGCAACGACTGCGATGAAGCGAATTTAATTGGATTGAAGCTTATTCTGACAATCAGAAACGGCGGGGGTGGCGGTAATCCGTCAAGCCCTCCTTCAGATTTAAATGTCTATAAAAACAGGGTGGCCAGAGTTTTGGATATGTATAAGCCGTATCTTCTGGTTGTCGAAAACGAGGAAAATTCAGGTGCTTTATTTTATTCAGGCACACCCCAGCAGTACCATCAGGAATTATCGGCAGCCTGCAGCGTAGCCCATTCCAAAGGTTATAAATGTACCAATGGCGGACTGGTCAGCAGTGAAGTGGCATTACTGGTTGCAGACAGTTATAAAACAGGCGGAAATACGCAAAAAGCCAATGATTATCTCAAGCGTACCCTTTCAAGCGACAAGTACAGTCAATACATTCGAAATCCCAATGCACAGCGAATTCTAGAATCCATCCAAAAAGGCAAGGACTTATTGTCAGGCTACAAAGCCAGCGGTGCAGATTATATCAACTTCCACTGGTACGTAGCCGATACTGCTGCTTTGGGGGAGGCTGTGAACTACCTTCAAAGCGCTACAGGACTTCCTGCTTTGACGAATGAAGTCGGACAACAGCAAAACACCGATCCGGGTCAGGTAGCTAATGTCATGCAGGAAATAGTCAAGCTGAAATTGCCTGTAGCTGTCTGGTTTAGCATGGATATACAGGGATTTGCCGGAGCACGGGGACTCAACGAGCCGGACGGTACGCTGCGGCCCAACGGGGACGCCTTCAAGAATTTCATCAGTCAGAATTTTTAAATCTCTGGGGTTTCTCATCATCATTGACAAGGTTCTACCTTCGATGTTTCAATGGTATTAATACCATTGTTTTAAATGCGCCCAAAATTATTTTTTATCACTATTTGCCTGATTACTGCTGGATTTTATTATTTTAAAATGCATCCGGTTTTAGGAGTAACCTCGGCTTCCGCTTCCGCTCCAACTCCCACAATTATTCGTGCTGCAGCGGATAACAGCAATAAATTTATCTGGGTATCAAGCCCGGGGAGGCAGTTTACCGATGAAGAGAGAAGTTTTCTTGCCGGACATTATGATTTAGTCGTCATCGGCAATGCCCACGGCAACTGGGATTTTCCAAGCTATAACGCGGAGGCAGTCAGTTTAAAAAATCTCAATCCGGGTCTTGCGGTTTATCCTTATTACAATACGACTTACAGATTTGACAAGACCAATTACGGCGATGATACTTTTAAAACAGAGTGGCTGTTGAAAGATATACATGCCAATCAACCGATTCCTAAAGAGACCAGCGGAGACGGTAAAAATTATTATCTCGATCTTACCAACAGCCAGTACAGGACGTGGGCGGTAAATCTCATCAAAGACTGGGTAACAAGCGCTCCTTACGGCGGAATTGCTCTGGACCAGTTTGATCCAATTGGAGGAGTAGATTTGGAAGCGAAAATCGGTCAAGCTAAAATAGATGATTGGAATAGCGGATTACAGGCATTTTTAGATGAATTAAGATCTAATTTGGGCAGTAGAAAAATCATTTACAACGGAGTGAAAGATTACGCGAGCGGCGACCGAAATCTACAATATTTCAACAGTGCAGATTTGGCTCTGGATGAGAATTTTTGCTACAACCGCAGGTCAGGCAGTTTGTATTCCAAAGCCAAACTCTTGGAAGACATCAAAATGATGATTGATAACGGCAAAAATAATAAAGGATTCCTCCTAAAAACCAACTATTATCCCCGCGACCCCGGAGATATTCCGCCCTCTCCCAGCGAACTTAAAAAAATCGCCCGCTATTGTCTGGCGACATTTATGATGGGCAATCAGTCCGGTTTGACCTACTTTAAATTCGGACCCGGTTACCGGACAGATTTGGGTGAAGTTACGGAAAATGCCTTGGAGTCAGGCTTAAATTTTGGAAAGCCTGTAGGAGATTATCAGACAGACGGCAAATCTTTGAAAAGAAAATTTGACAACGGCTGGATATTTATAAATTTCGAATCCACGCCGGAAAATATCAGAGTACCGGAACGGCTTATTTATGCCAATGAAGGGGTGGAAGGACACGTTTACTCAGCCGGCGATGAGTTAGTTCTAAGGCCTCGAGACGCGGCATTTCTTCTGAAAAGCTCGGCTTTTATTGCTCCGACCTTATCTCCGACCTTATCTCCGACCTCATCTCCAACTTCAACTCCAACTCCAACAAGTACTCCCGCCTTGCCTGTGCCAACTGCGACAGGAGTGGCTGGACCGAGCATTACCTCAGGCCCGTCGCCGACGGGATCCACGGGAGGCGGAATTTTTAATTATGATGTGGGAGCCAGTCTGTCTACTCTAGCAGCTGACCCTTTAAATATATTGGGAGCCGTAGTCGTCTTATTTTTTCTCATTTATTAATGAGCTTCTTGTTATTTTATGTAACATTTTGTATCATTAGGATCTCTTATGAGATATGAATTGAATACACTGGAGAACGGCCTTAAAGTTCTGACAATTCCCATGTCGGGGGTAGAGTCTGTTACAGTTTTGGTGATGGTAGGAGTAGGGAGCCGTTATGAGGAAAAAAAGATAAACGGATTGTCGCATTTTCTGGAACACATGGCTTTCAAGGGAACAACGAGGCGGCCTTCTGCTTTTGACATTGCATCTCTAATTGATGGAATAGGTGGAGAATTTAATGCTTTTACCAGCAAGGATCACACGGGATATTACGTAAAAGCCGCTAAAAAACATCTGTCGCTTCTTATTGACGTGCTTTCAGACATGCTTCTTCATTCCAAATTTGACGCCCAGGAGATTGAGAAGGAAAAGGGTGTGATAATCGAAGAGATAAATATGTACGAGGATATTCCCATGCGTAAAATCGGCGACCTTTATGAAAATCTGCTTTACGGAGATACCAAACTGGGCCGGGATATTGCGGGAATTAAAGAGGTGATTAAATCCGTCAAACGTGAAGATTTCCTAAACTATATGGACAGGTTTTATGGACCCGGGAACACTGTGATTGCCATTGCCGGCGGCATACCCGCCAAAAGCGACGCTCTTCAGGGGATTGTAAAGAAGTATTTAGGGGCATGGAAAAATAAAAAAGTTGAGAAACCAGAGTATGTTAAAGAAAACCAAAACAAACCCGCGCTTCTTTTGACTTATAAAGATACACAACAGACGCATTTGTGTTTGGGCGTCCGTTCCTTCCCTTTACTGCATCCTAGCAGATATGCTTCAGGAGTGCTAACTAATATCCTGGGAGGAGGCATGTCGTCCCGTCTTTTTATTGAAGTTCGCGAAAGAAGGGGTCTCGCTTATTACGTGCGCGCCAACGATGAAAGATATATCGATGTCGGTAATTTTGTGGTTCAGGCCGGAGTGGATGTATTAAGGATAGATGATGCTATCAAAGTGATTCTTGAAGAGCTTAGAAAAATAAAAAAGACCAAAATTGAAAAAAAGGAATTAAATAAAGCCAAGGAAAACATGAAAGGAAAACTTATTCTCGAACTTGAAGACAGCCGGTCCGTAGCTGCTCTTTTTGCAACTTCCAAAGTAATTGAAGACAAGATTTTGACGCCAAAAGAAATCATGCAGAAGGTGGATAGTGTTACTCTCGAAGATCTCCAAAAAGTAGCAGAAGAAATTTTTAAAGAGTCACAACTTAATCTGGCAATAATCGGGCCGTATAAAGACGAGGAGAGATTCAAAAAACTGATGAACTTATAGTTAAATTTCCTCTTTCGACAGATTGCCCCCCAAACAAAATCGTAGTATCCTTAAAGAGTATCATGTTCAAAACCTGCCGGAATAAATATAAATTCAAAGGGTTTACCCTAATCGAAGTCATTATCGTGGTTTCGATCATAGCGCTTCTTTCCACCGTGGTTCTTTATGCCAACATCAAAAGTTCTTTGGAAAAGGCCCGCGACAGCAAAAGAAAACAGGACCTAAGTAAACTGGTCCGGATATTTGAAGATTATTATAATGATAGTTTGGCCTATCCCCGGCCAAATCCAGGTTATGGTACGATCAGCGGTGCAGACTGGGGGATGGAGTTTCCGCAGTATAATATTACGTTGCCAAAAGATCCCTTAAGTCCCAGCCAAACTTATTATTATGATTCAGATCTTAATGACCAGACCTATTTTGTCCTATACGCCAAACTCGAGAATAAGGATGACGGTGATATTATTCTGACAGGTTGCAAAGACGGCTGCGGCCCAAATCTTGCTTATAATTATGCACTACATAGTAGTAATGTGCAGATGATTGCCGGAGTGCCCAACTCAGGGCAGCAAGGCGGTGGTGGTGGCGGTGGTGGCGGTGGCGGAGGCGGTACTCCAATTCCCACCCCAACCAAGTTCTATGGCGCACCAACTCCTACTGGTCCTCTGCCTACCTTTAATCCTGTTCCTCCGGTTGGGTGCTCAGAGCTTTGCGGGTATTATCAGTGCTGTGCGGGTTGTTGGTGTGGAGATTTCAGCAGTCCTCCCGGCGTTCAATGCACCGGCAATCAATACTGCTATTTTGAATCTCAATTGGATCCTTACGGTTATCCTTACGGATGGGAATGTGGTTATAATGCTACCTGCGGACCGGCTCCAACACCCACACCTACCACTCCTCCCAATATTTGGGGTGTGATGCTGGGACAGCAAATACCAATTGCCGATAAAGTTGCGCTCGCCCAAACTCTGGGTACAAAAAAGCACCGCCCGCCGGATGTAGATTTAGCTACCACAACTTCGTGTCCGACTTGCCTAGATTTTCAAAATGCCGGATTTGAAATTATTTTGACTGTCAGAAACGACAAAGCAAACAGAGCTCCTCCTTCAGATATTGATGCTTATAAGACCAAGATCGGACAGGTTCTTGACAACGTCAAACCCGCATTACTGGTCGTCGAAAACGAAGAAAACAGTTCGCTTTTCTATAGCGGTACTCCAGCGCAGTATCATGCTGAACTTGCTGCGGCCTGTGAGGTTGCCCATAGCAAGGGATATAAATGCACCAACGGCGGACTGGTAAGTCTTATGTCAGTACTTCTGACAGGGAATAACTATCCGCTTGGCAGCTATCAGCAGGATGATTATTTCAAAAGGACGTTAGATGATGAAGACTTTAACGGTCATTCATATTACTCTATTTATCATGCGGATCCGGCTGCATTTTTCGCCACTCCCGCTGTTGCGGATATGATTACCAAAGGTCTTGATCTGATTAACGGATATGCAGCAGACGGAGCAGATTACCTGAATTTCCACTGGTACGAGTATGATAAAAATGCTTTAAATGAAACTGCTGATTTTATGTATAGTAAAGGTTTAAATATCATCACCAACGAAATCGGCCAGCAGACAGAGACGATCAATTTAGGCTTAGGAGATGTTACATATAACTCAACTAATCCGTTCGTCCAACAGGTAAATGATAGTATGGATACTATCAATTCACAGCATTCCTCCGGCCGTTTCCCGGTGGCAGTTTGGTTTAGTATTGATATTAATCAAAATCAAAATGCTTATGCCTTAAATGAACTGACTACTGTCTTAAGAACGAATGGAATAGCATTTCGAGATCATGCGAAACTGTAGCGGGAATCTGGTCGCAGGTATTAGGCATTAGGTGAAAGATAAGTTATAATTAAATTTAATTTTCATAAATTATGGAAAAGACAGTTGTACTTGTAAAACCAGACGGGGTAAATAAAAGGGTCATTGGCAAAATCATGACTTATTTGGAAGACGCAGGCTTTAAACTTTCGGCCGGGAAATTCATCCGGCTGACAGATGACATTATCGACCGCTGGTATGCCCACCACAAAGATAAAAGTTTTTTTCCTGATCTGAAAAAATTCATGATGGAGACTCCGGTCATGGCTATGGTTTGGGAAGGTGAGGGAGTTGTGGCCAAAGTGCGGGAAATCTGCGGCCCTACGGATTCATTAAAGGCTCCCAAAGGCACGATCCGCGGAGATCTTGGAACTGACATCCAGCACAACGTTGTTCATGCCTCTGAAGACGAGTCAAATGCCAAGCGGGAAATAGGACTTCTTTTTTCTCAGGAAGAAATTATTAGTTATTAATCCGTTTTAGCTGCAGTCAACAACTGTCTGCCAAATCCCTTCCACGTCTGACTTGTAAGCGTTGCCAGCTGGTCAGGCCCAAATGTTGAAGCGCTAATTTCATTTCCGTCTTCAGCTATATATCCCATAACCCCCCGACATACCTCTTCCGGATATTTTATCTGGATGTTTCGCATTGCCTGAAAAGCGATAGCGATATATGAGCCTCTAACTGCATTTTTTTCGCCAATTTTCCAGGAATAATTTAAAGAGTCCAGATAGTCGTCAAGGATTGTTTCAAGAGCGCGGATTATATGATGATCAGGCAGACCGTTATCCCGATAAATTCTGGGTTGGCCCATGGCGGAAACAGTATCGGCCATGATGACAAGCAGGCTATATAATCCGATATGCGGGTGATCATAAATTATCCTTGGAATAGGGTAGGAGACAAGATCACCTTTTCCGTCTGATTGGGGGATACGGGAATTTTGAAAATGTGCATGATGAACAAGAGATGTGAATTGCAGCCATCCAGCTTCAGATGGAGAAATAATATCCATTCCCCCAAGAGTTAAAGACATGAAATTTCCGGCAACAGCATGCATTTCGTGAAGCCTTGTTTCTTCCGATGTGCGATGGTCAGTGGAATGATTGCCGTTTCGCATAACTTCCGGAGGCCGGGAATTGATCACACTTACCGCATCATCGACTCCGGGCAATATTCCCCATTTGCCTGTATCATGCATGAAAACCGGAAAAGTCATCCCGAACAAAAAGTGTTTTAAATGGTCCATTTCTTCAGGAAAAGTTTTGGAATGAATTCTTTCTAAATACATGCCACACATATCAAGGTAAGTTTCTGCCACCATTGCCTGATGAAGCGCTGTTGTGGGATTGGTAGCAAGCATTTCAGTTATGAGCTGTTTCCTTCGAGGATTTTCACTTATTAAACCTGCGACAAGAGTAGGCATTGGTATTAGACCTCTCTTGTCCATACTGATCCCCTCGGGAAATGTTCCGACGGGAGCCATATGTCTTGGATAAAAAAGTCTTTGTTCAGCTGGCATGAATTTCAGAATTATAGCACCCGGAGGTAAAAAAAGGAGAATATACTCCTCAGTGAACGTAAACTCTGGGAATGCGGGGGGCAATACCCACCACAATCTCGTAGTTGATGGTTGAGCAAATTTTCGCGATATCACCGGCGAGAATAGTTTCTTTTCCCTGCCGGCCGATGAGCACCACTTCATCTCCCACTTTTACATTTTTAATTCTCGATAAATCTACAGCAGTCTGATCCATGGAAACCCTTCCCAAAAGAGACGCTTTTTTGCCTTTGACTAAAATATGAAATTTATTGGAAAGCGCCCGCGGATAACCGTCGCCGTAACCAATAGGGAGTAGTCCCATCATCATTTTCCGTTTCGCCTGAAATGTCCTGCCGTAGCCGACTGTGTCGCCTTTTTGTAAAAGTTTGATCTGTACTATTTTTGATTTTAAAGTCATGACAGGCTTGAGTTTGACAGGCATCCTGAAGTCGCGGGAAGGGGCGAGTCCGTACATGATAATACCCGGTCTGACCAGATTAAAGTAGCCGGATGACAGGCGCAAGCTTGCCCCGCTATTGGCAGTGTGAATGAGGGGAGGGTTTATATTCTTATCCTTAAGTAACTTAAGTAACTTATTGAAACTTGCTAACTGTTCATGAGTAAAAGTCAGATCCATTTCGTCGCTTGCGGCAAAATGCGTAAAAATTCCTTCCAGAAAGACGTTTTTATAATTTTCAATTCTTCCGATAAATTTCAAAGCCTCCTCTGGATAAATTCCGCCCCGCCTCATGCCTGTGTCAATCTTGACATGTATTTTCGTGCGTTTTTTCATTCCTCGGGAGGCTTTATCGACAGCTTTTAAGACTTTTTCATCCATGATGTTTAAAGTTATATCATGTTTGGCAGCCTCAACGGCCGTTTCCTCATCTGAATAATTCATGATGAGAATCGGAGCTTTGATGCCTGCCTGCCTTAATTCTTTAGCTTCATAAAGGCAGACCACTCCGATGTATTTGGCCCCTAGTTGCAAAGCTTTTTTGGCAATTGGAATTGCCCCGTGTCCGTAAGCATTAGCTTTGACAACAGCCATGATACTGGTCGATTTGCCGATGAGTTTTTTCAGGGAGCGGAAATTATAAGCGAAGTTAGCAAGGTTTATTTCGGCAAAAGAGAGACGATCCATAATGAATCTTTTTTATTATAACCTATTTAAATTTATTATTTCCCAGCTAAATCTATGAAATAGTGGGTTATCACCGGCGCGATGAAAATCTTCGATCTTTCGCCGGCTTTTTGTACCTCCTCATGCGAGATATGATGACTTTGGCCGCCTTTCCGGGGGTCTACCAGATCTGTAGCCCCTGCGATGGCGAGAGTTGGAAGATCACGATTGAAATTGGTTTTTAGACCGTATGGATTTACCTGATGATATGTTGCCAGTTCACAGGCGGCAGACATTCCCTGCGCTGAAATTATTTGTGTGCCATCGGTGAGTTGTATAACCCTTTCATCGATCATCGCCGGTTGACTCCTTATTAAATTAGTTTTTCCCTGCGCAGCTGCCCAATCCGGTTCATTTTCAAAATCTACGACACCGGGACAATCATATTCGATAACATAATGTGTTCTAGGAAAGGGAGTATCATCATAAAACATGGTGGTTTCATCGTAAGTTTCCTGATCACCTCGTTCTTGTCTTAGATTGGCAATTTCAGCCTCAAAAGCCGTCTGGAAATTGGTAACTAATTCTTTTGATGAAGTTCTTGTAATACCTGCTTGAAACGGACCTCCAAATTGACTTAGTATCGTTTGGCTTCCTATTCCGGGATGAGTTAAGGCTAAGACACCGGTTAAATCTTGATTTGCCATAATATAGCCAAAATCTCCTACATTTGGAGGCGCTTCATTTTCATAGGGAACTCCGTCGAATCCTGTGGCGAAAGTATCCAAAAGAGATGTGGCTCCTATTCCCTTTAAGACTCTGGGTAATAAAGCTAATGCATGATGAGGTCGGGGAGTGCCAAGAAGTTCATAGGCATGTTTTCTTCCTTTTAGTACCACAAGTGTAGCTTTTTCCCCGTTTTTAGCCGTAATTTCATAGAAATACATTCCCGGAGAGTCGCCCCTTTTGACTCCATCTTCAGTTGTTTCAGAGTGGCCGGCAACAGCAGGCTTCGGAGCATGTCTTAATATACCATCTCCATATGGAAGATAATAATCCAGTCTTTTACAGCTTTCCATCTCTTCAGGTAATGGGAATCCGGTACCCGTTTGATACGCAAAAACTTTTTCAGGAAGATTATTCTCAAACATAAAGCGTTTAAGCCGCAACGTAGTCTCAAGCACTCTTGTAGTGTGTACATACTCCGCGACTAGTTCCTGTCGGGATACGAAGATTGGATCAGATTCAGTCTGTAGTGTAGTCGGTTCTAAGAGAATTTTATTTATTGCTGCATCTACTTCAAGGTCTTTTGCTGAAGATGATATCCCAAATTGGTGTCTAACTTCCGCAAACATCCAGTTATGTATAGTAGCTATATCATGTATGGTAGGGGCGAGTCTATCTTGAATAGGCATTGCACAGCCCTCTAATATTGGTTTGTAGAATATAGGTAAGGGAAGTTGATTATGTGAACTTCGTTCTGGAGGTGGCATATTTTATCGAGCAGGAGATGGGGGAAATGATAGGGGAAATAGATGATATTGTCAAGCTGGGATTGGATATTTAGCCTGTAGATGGAGTATGTACGGTATTAGGTAGTGTGGCGGGGGTTAGAGGTTCAGCGGGAGATTGGGAAACCGCGCTAGGTGGAGGTGAGGATGGTTCCACCGGATGAGATGAGGGAGAAACAATCGGTAAACCTGCGGCGGTAAATCCTGCTCTAACACCCTCCTCAATTACATGTGGAAGAACTGCTTCTACAGCCATAATTATTTATCTAAATTTGGCAGGTTTGGAGGAAGTATATAAAATTATTTCTGTCTTTGTCAACAATTTTATGCCTCTGGTAATTCATGATTCCAGACTTATTATGCTGGAATATGCGCAAAAAAAAGATAACCGGTATCATCCCTTCCTGCCGCAGAGGCTTGTAATCCACTTATACCCAGTCGGGAAAAAGCACGATTAATAGCGGTTTCCGCTTCGCGCGATTGAAGAGTTCTATTTCTGAATGATTGTGAATTACCTACTCGCCGATGATAAAATAACACCCGGTTTGTAACAAAAACAGGCAAAGCTTTTCCTGGATAAATTATGCGTAATCCAAGGTCATAATCATCTGCAACACGCATGTTTTCATCAGACCCGCCGACTCTTTCATAATCAGTTCTTCTAAATGCCCGAGGGGCACCCAAAATATTTGCATGCAGATAATAAAGTTCTTCCGGATTATCTGCTGGTCTAAGTAGTTGTGTTTTTTTCGAACTTCTAGGTGAATAAGTAAATATCGTTTCCCCCCTTTTTCCTCTTCGAAAACCTCTTTTTTCACCGGATGCAACAACATGTTTATCCAATCCCTTAGACAACACATATAAAGCTTGTGGGACTATCAAGTCGTCACTATCTAAAAATAAGATTTTACCAGCGCGTGCTGACATAACCCCGGTATTTGCTGCCGCAGCTTCACCTCTATTATCTGTGGAAATTACCCTTACAAAATCTCTCGGCAATTGCGCTTGAATACTAGTAACAATTGCCGGTGTTCTATCAGTACTTCCATCATTTACCACGATTATTTCATGATCACCAGTAAGATGATTTTGTCTTACAGCTGACAAAATAGTTTCTTCAATGAAAAGTTCAGCATTATAAGCTCTTATAACAATCGACATTTCTGGAGTTAACATATTTATCTAAACATACGTTTTTAAGTAATATGTTAAAGTGGGGATTTTATATTAAATTAACCTGTAGTTCTTCCTTTTTTCCCACCAAGAGCTCCTCCCAGAGCACCTGCTGCTCCGGCTCCGGCTACTAGCCAAGGAAGACTTCTTTTTAATAAATCCTCCAAAGATAGATCAGGCATATCCTGTGGTTGTTGGGCGGGTTGCTGTTCAAGTTCCTTAGTCTTTTTAATGAGAAAGACATCTATAGGCGGACCTGTGTAATAATAAGCATTTAAAGTAGTTACTTTCTCTGTACCGGGTTTCCATGGGAGAAAGCCTGAAGCCAAAGAACCGATACCTCTAGCCTCGGCAACGTTTGCCTGTTGGTCTGGCCGGACCACGTCAAGCTGTCCTTCATTCAGATCATAAACTTCTTCTGCAGTGACATTAAGAGGGGTAATTTCTGCTTCAGAATAGCCACTGGAAGATAATATTCTTATAAACTGGATAATTCCGTTTAACTTTACCGGTACGTTGACGAAATCCGGATCAGGAGCGAGAACTAAATACCCTCCAGTTTTTACCCTGTCAAAAGCTGATAAAAGAAGAAGTCCTGTTTCAGGACGAAGGTAGGGAGCGTTAATTGCTACTTTATCGAATTTTACACCTTGAGGCAAGAGATTAAGATCAAGACGGCTGGAAAAACCAAATCCGTACGACTCACCCCGGCCATGTAAACCAAGATGAGGGTTGTAATCATCCGGAAAGATACGATCAAATGGCATCCTCTCTCTATCTATAGATACGACCAATGGGTATCGTGCTCCCCAAACATTTGCGGTTCCGAGATGTTCTGAGGTAGACAAACCACCATATAATCCGGGACCCAAATCCAGCACAGAATATCCGCCATCTTTTTCGTTTGCATGCACTAGATCTGCTACACGAGAGGGTAATTCTGCTTGATTTACACCGTTATAAAAGGTTAGATTGGATCTTCTTCCAGACACGAGTTGATTTCCGACATTATACTCGACTTTGAAAGGAGTATAAGTATCGGTATGGGCAAGTAGCTCTTGTTTTAAGTTCAGGCCTACGTTTAACGCGAGAGGATTAAATACTTCCGCTTGAGGGATTGGAGCTCTTAGACCCAGTGCTGCAGCCCCAAGCATAGCACCACTTAGTTTTAAAAATTCACGTCGGGTTAATGTCATAGAGGAAGAATTATACAATACTATAGGCTAAAGTCAAGGCGATAATTACCCTTTTGTTGGTTTTAAGGAAAAATTCACCCGAAAGGGGTTAGCCTGTAAATTAGGCATGATAAAGTGTTCGTCTATTGGGTAGCGTAGTAGCCAGGTTGGCTCTTTGAGCTTTTTGTAGTACATACTTATTCGCTAAAGCCACTTCCATCGAAGGATCAGTATTGCCTCTTACGATTCTTTTCCACGCCTTTAAGGCGAAGCTGTCTTCCTGATTCCAGGGTAATCTGAAAAACGCGCCTTGGGTGGGCTGGGATAGCTTTTCAAATTCTTTTTTAAAGAGTTCATATTCCTGCATGGCTTTATCGACGGTAAATACAATTCCTTTTTGCATGGCAGCTCTCATTTCGTCCACAGTAGAATACAGTGCTAAAAAACCAGTCGTATCTTCAGGTTTGCCGGTGATCCGTTCTATAAATCCGAAGAGATCAGATTCCCTATGCATTTTGATAAAATCCTCGTTACTTATTCCTTTGATACCGGCCAGACGAAGTAAAAATAATCCCATATTCCCGTAGGCTTTTTTATTTAAATCCGGCTGAAAATATACACCTTGCTTTTCACCTACAATCATCATCATGGCGTCAGCTGCAGCTTCTTCCAGACTGGTAAGAGATCTTTTATCTCCGAGTTCCGGCGCGTCGAGACTAAATCCCACGGTATAAACTTGTCCAGGCAAACCCATTTTAGCTACAAGAGCGGCGGACAATTCAACTTTTTCCACATCCACATGAGAAAATTCATGATAAAAAGGACCCGCGTTCTTAAATGTTGTGCTTGTGCTGTAAATAGTCATGCCCTGATCCATAACTGTCACCATATGTAGTAACTTGTTAGGATCAGGTTTATCAGAAAGAGTAATGTGACTCAGTAATGTTTGCGGGTCGCATCCTGTTTGCACGCAGTAATCACTAACCATTTGAGAAAGCACCTGTCTGTTATAATCTGTTTCTCCGCCTTCAGCCAAAAGAGCCGTCTGTGTGGGTTGAGGTAGGTTCATGAGCGTTTTATCGTGAAGTTCTGCTCCTCCACAAGCTGAAATTACCAATGATAAAGCTGCTACGGTTAAAGTTAGTTTGGTTAGTAATGAAGAATTTACTCTAGCACGTCGTCTGGTAGAAAAAATAGTTCCATCTGCCAGGATTGGTTGAGAGCTGTCATCAGAAGAATTATTGGTAGCAACTATCGCTTCTGCCTTGGCATATCTTGCTTTAGTAATATCAAGCAGTGTTTGGGAAAAAAGCCTCACAACAGATCCAACCTCACTATCATGTTGAATCAAATCCCAGAATGTATCAGGTTCTTTCGCTTGCTGTAATTTTTGAAAAGCCGGCAAAATCGTACCTTTTTGAGACTGTTCTTTTCTTAATTGGCTGATTAGCCTTTGAGCAGCTTGAGAAACGTCTTTAGGATTCTCTTCGAGGCTATGTATGCCCGATTGAAAAAGCCCTTGATCCAATCTGGTCGTCATTACTTTATGTGCTTTTCGAACGATAGGATCCCTATTAAAAGCATCAGGTGTCCAGTTATGTGTGCCGGAAATCGCCTGAGTCAGGGAAGATTCAGGATTGGTCAAGACGCCGATTAGCTGGGTGACCTGGCGCATAGCGGTGATTTCTTCGTTACTTCGGCCAAGCTGTGCGTCCAAAGCCATTCCAACCAACACTCTGCGATCTAAGGATGAACGTGTTTCAACTAATGCTGTAGGCATAAATTAATGAAAATGAATGAAGATATAATTATACTTTAAGCAAAGAAAATAGTCAATCCTATAGTATTATTTAACTAAAGAATATTTGGTATTTTTTACAGCTTATAAATTTCTGTTATAATTATTGAATTATTTTAAATATATGCCAATCATTTTTGCTTTAATCACCTTTGCCGGCTGGGGGGTGGGGGATATATTTGTCACCCTTGCCAGTAGAAAGCTGGGAGCGAAACAGACTTATTTCTGGGGCATGGCCTTTGCCTTTCTTTTATCTTCCCTTTACCTACCTTTTGCCGGAAAAATGAGCGATTGGGGAATGTTTTTTGTGGCCACGGTTCTTAATATCGTCCATATTTTTGGCAATTTATGTTATTTCCGGGGCTTGGAAGTTGGCAATGCGGCAATAGTCGGGACGCTGTCGGGATCTTTTGCCCTTGTTACCATTCTTATATCTGTGCTGTTTTTCGGCGAGTCATTGACGGCGTTGCAGATATTGGCAGTTATTTTAACCTTGACTGGGGGAGTTTTGGTATCTCTAAACCTGGGAAAGTCGGCAAAATTGTCAGGCATTTTGTCTGACAAGGGTATCATATATGCATTAGGATCAGTGTTTGGCTGGGGGATTTATTTTGCCCTGGTGCGGATTCCAGCCGGAAAAATTGGCTGGTTTTGGGCAGGTTTCCCTCTGTATCTTCTAAACTTTCTCTTGCCATTATTTATGAAGGATTTTAGGAAAAATGCTTCCCTGATATTTTCTAAAAAAAATGTGTGGCAGACAGTATTAACATTTTCTGTTTTGATAACCCTCGCGGATTTCTCTTATAATATCGGTATATTGAAGGGATTTACTTCGATTGTCGCCCCCATTGCCGGGGCTTATCCTGTGCTATTTGTTTTACTGACGAGTATATTTTTTAAGGAAAAATTAACAAAACAGCAGAAAATCGGTTTGGGTTTGGGACTTTTGGGAATTGTCGTAATCAGTTTTTCTTCAATTGGGTGAAATATTTAATCCTGCCTGTTCCAGAAGAGGAGCAAGATATTGACCAAAGAATTCTCCTGCTACAGGGACGGCCTGTACCAGACCGAAATCATTTCCACTCTGCAGAAATCCTGCTAACTGTCCATCCTGAGTCATCAGCGGGCTTCCGCTTCCGCCGTTTGAAGAATCACAGGATAAAGTAAAGACGGTATAACCATCATCGTCAACGACCGGAGTTCCCATACCGCTGTAACAGTTATCTGCAAACCATTGTACGTTGTCATCAGCATTTCCGGGA
This sequence comes from uncultured Gammaproteobacteria bacterium, assembly GCA_964362665.1. Lineage (GTDB taxonomy): Bacteria > Patescibacteriota > Microgenomatia > 2-02-FULL-39-11 > 2-02-FULL-39-11 > 2-02-FULL-40-13. The sequence continues at coordinate 22,758 of CAYIFB010000014.1, forward strand.
AATCCTAGCATGGGAAAACTGGCGCTCTTCCAGTCTAAATCTCCTGCAAGAAGGGGAGGATACATACTTTTTGTTGAAAGAGAATCTGACGGTCTCAGGGATGGATTTTTTTTAGTAAAAATTACAATTCCCAGAGGATTGCCTTCCATAGAAATAAATTGTACCTGATCAGAAGTTGCAGTGAGTAATTTATAAAATGGCCCGGACGTATCTTTCTGCGGTTGACTGGCGAAAAGTTCGTGAAAAGGTTTTTTTGGAAAAATATGATTTACAGTTACCATTATCACTCTTTTGTCTGTTTCTTGCCAAATTAGCGCTGATCCGCCGCTGGTTGTGAGCATTAAGACCCCCGGTTGATTTGTTTTTTCATACTCCCTAAATTCCAGCTTAACTGCGCGGTCGACCAAAGGCGGAGGAAGTTTGTTTAAAACATCCGCTGCCTGTTCCTGGTGTCCTGCCAAATATTGTGAGGTTGCCTGTATAGCTTTGTCAGGATTTGGGATTGGCATACAACCGGCCATAAGAGCTGATGTTGCAATCAGTACAGGCACGGCAAACGTTCGCCAACTATTTGGATGGGTGAGTCGAGCAGCTGCTCTTCCTGGTGATCTAACTGGTAAATAATCTTGAGGTAATCCTAATGGTGTTGGTTCAGTCATTTATCTTTAATATTAATTTATCTTTTATAATCAAAAGCTAGATTTTTTTATATGTGAAATATAGCCTAGACGGAGCAAATTTACAAGTTAAAATATTTATCCAAGATCCGAATCACTTTCTCCATGGGAAGTCCGATCACATTCGAGATGGATCCTTCGACTTTGGTGACAAAATCCTGCGGTGAGGCAACCAAAGCATATCCGCCGGTGTATCTGGTATAGTCTGTGTATTTCAGATATCTTTTGATATCGCTGTCCGTTAGTTTTCTGAAGGTGACACGGCTGATATCATAGTCTGACCATGTTTCTATATTGGATATTGGATATTGCCTGCCTGCCGGCGAGGCAGGGATATTGGAAATTATGATATATATTCCCGTCACTACCTCATGTGTTTTTCCTGATAAAGTTTTGAGCATTTTTACCGCTTCTTTTTCTGATGACGGTTTGCCAAAAAGCTTCCCATCAAGAATGACCTCTGTATCGGCGGAGAGAATTAGATAGGTTATAGGTTTTAGGTTATAGGTTTTAGGTGGCTGATTATAGGTTACTGGTTTTATATTAAGTGTTATCTGTTCTTTGTTATTTGTTATCTGTTCTTTGTTATTTGTTATCTGTTGTTTGTTCTTTGTTATCTGTTTCAGCGCTTCTTCTCCTTTAAGTTTTGCCCGCAGTTTGATGGTATTAATCGGATTGTCGGAGATGATTTTTTCTTCATCCAGATTGGTATGGATTGTTTCATAATCCAGTTTTAATTTATCAAGTAAGTATTTGCGCCCGAGCGAAGCTGATGCGAGAATGAGTTTGGTCATATTTAAAAGCATTATATAACAAGACTTATTTTTGCGCATTGACATAGAGGGCAGGGGTTTTATACATTATTATTAGAGGAGGTGATTTTTTTGAAATTAAAATATTACGCTAAATTCTCCATGTATATTTTCGGGACAGTAGGATTTTTGAGTTTACTCAGAATCTTTACAGGTTGGCCTATTACCGTAAACGGTTCCTGGGAAATCCCGATGTGGGTGAGCGTTTTTGTCGTCGGAGTCTGCTGTTATATGGTCTGGCAGGCACACCAGTTCACCAGAAAATAAACGTCAAGAATTCACTTCAAGATTAATTTCCCTTCGGATTTAGTTTAGGTGGGTATAAAAATGATGAGATGAATGGGTAAAGCGGGAGTTACAGGAAAGGTTGTTGTTCTGGAAATAATTACCGGAGACCGATAGTTAGTTTCAATATTTTTATTTGGCCTGAGAGATTATCATAAAGATCTACATTGACATTAAACACACCCATTTTAAGAGGTTTTCCTTCAATCACGCAACGTATATTTTTTCTGTTTAAAGTATCTATCCAGGTGGAACATTTTTTTGAAGACAGTCCAAGCGGAAGACCGGTAATTTTCATGGTCAAATTCAGATTTGCATCTTCATCATAACCCTCAACATAGGCTGTATAACTCTTCAATAAACTTCCCTTTGGCAAAGAGGTTGTGGTAATCACCGGAAGTTTATGGATAGGAAGAGTAGGTACAGGAGTTGAGGTTGGGGTTACTGTTGGAGTATATGTAGGAGTTGAGGATACAGGTATGGGAGAGACTGGAAAGTTGGTTGATTGACGGGTCGCGCCATATGCAATACTAGTTGACGATATTTGTTTAAGTTGAAAAAAGGTTATCAAGAGGACCAAGAAAACCACGAAGAGCCCTTTTTTTTTTATGAAAAAAATCCTGAAAACGGTGATTAATCATAAAGAGGGCGCATTATAACAATATAAATCACAATTTGTCAAATTGGGATTTTTTTCTCTATTTGTCGGGGACGGCAGACTTGCACGTGAAAATCTACGATTTCCAGTGTAAAAACTGCCGACGTCATAAACCCTTTACACTGTAAATATTCGGTCGGGACGGGCAGATTTGAACTGCCGACCTCTCGATCCCGAACCGAGCGTTCTACCAACTGAACTACGTCCCGAAAATTTACAGTGTAAACATTCTACCTCGGCCATAGCCGATCAGCCTTTGGCTGAAACTGAGCAAGTCCCCGAAGTGAAATAAATTTCTTCGAAATTTAAACGCTTCTGGAACGTTGAAATGTGAATAGCACATTTCTTACGTTCCGATACTTTAGTATTTTAATTCTCTTAATGATAAAATACAATTATCAGATGTCCCCGTAGCTCAATGGACAGAGCACGCCCGTCCTAAGGGTGTGATGGCAGTTCGACTCTGCCCGGGGACGCTCAATATATATGAAACCACAAGAAATAATTGCACGGAAAAAGGCCAGAAAACACCCTCAAATGATTTTATCAGGTGTAACAGGGTCTAAAAAAAATTATAAATATACCGCGTTAATAAAATTCATCATTCTGCGCACCATCGGCAATTTTCTGGTCCTTTTTGCCATTTGGGGAATGGTGATGACCTTCGGACCAGCAATTTATCTTGATGTGCTATATAGGATTAATTCAATGAGGAATGTGACTTATGTGGTAAAAAATACAGATACAGAAGTTGCTAAAGATACTAAAAATATTATTTCTGCGCCTCAAATGCCAACATCGGGCACCCTATTTGGCCAACTTGCCGGAGGGAACAAGGTGGAAGTTATAAATCCCGTCTCTACCCAGTTTGGTATCGTGATTCCCAAAATAGGCGCCAACGCCCCGATTTTTCCCAATGTCGATGCCGGCAAGCCTGAGATATATCTCCCATTTTTACAAAAAGGAGTAGCCCATGCCGCAGGAACCGTCTTTCCGGGAGTGAAAGGCAACACCTATTTGTTTGCCCATTCTACAGACTCATTTTGGAATGTCGGCAGCTACAACGCCGTGTTTTATTTATTAAAAGAACTAAACAATGGCGATGAGATAGATGTTTATTTAAACGGAGTCAGGTATATTTACCGTGTGGTAAATAAACTGGTGGTAAATCCAAGCGACGTCCGTTTTCTGACTGAGCAAACTCCTTATGAACAACTGACTCTGCAAACCTGCTGGCCTCCGGGTACGACTTTCAAAAGACTGGTCATTTTGGCTAGGCCGGAAAGTGAACTCTCGAGGTGAATTTATTTTTTCTACCTCAAATCAATCTGGTACAGGTTGGGGGATCCTTCTCCATGGTTGAAGTTGGTTAAAATAACCAGTTTATTGCCTCCGGGCCACGGGTAGACGGTGTTATTCAGGAACGGTCCGGAGTACACGCCATGTTTATTTGAACCATCATAATCTATGATATAGATTGTTGCATTTTCTACTATTACTATATGTTTTGAATCAGTATACCAGGTTATGGTTATTGGCTGGCTTAGTGACTTTTGTGAAGCGATTAAATAATTCTTGTCTTCCTTTTTATCGTAAATATAATAATTACCATTTTGGATTGATCTTTTTTCTTCAGTAGAATTACTGCCGATCAGAGGCGGTGAGATGACAGAAGAAAGAGTTGCACTTGAAGTTGCCAGATAAAGAATTTTTGAATCGTCAGGTGACATTTTCAAATTTCCGGCACTGGTGGATAAGGTATTATAAATACTTTCGGGTAAAGTGGAAAATTTGGTAGTTTCTTTTATTTTAGCCAAATCCTGCCAATCTTTAAGAACCGCCTCATACCGATTAGTGACATCAACAGGGACATTTTGAGAAGCATCAGTCTCGAATAAATAAACCTGAATGATTTGTTCTTTGGTGCGAACTACTTTGATAAAAGTTAATAAAATATTTTTTTCATCCGGACTCCAGGAAAGACGGGCATTTTGCCAGTCCAAATTCGTTATAGGTTGATAGAGAGGCTTTGGATCTATGACATTTCCCAAGGCATCTGTCCGCAATTCGAAGATATAAATTCCTGATTTTGCTTTCAAAGAACCGCTGATCGTTGCTTCACGCGGACTGATGATATAGGCGACTTTAGTTCCTGAGGGTGAGAGTGTTGGATGCATGATACCGGTTATTGTTAGAGCACGAAGTGAAGGATTGGTCGGAATCAGAAGCGCATCTACCTGGCTCATAATTTCCCCCTGAATATGAATTTTTTGCTCCCAGGATTGATAACCTTCTTTGGTGATTTTGACATTGTACCAGCCGGGACTGAGCGAAAGCGAAGTGCTGGTTGCTGATTTTAATTGTCCGTCTATCCAGACCGAGGCTTTATCAGGGTAGGATGAGGCGGATAAAATACCGGTGGAAGTGAAGGTTTTATTGTTGAAATTCAGGCGGAAACCCCGTCCATAAGCAATTACAATAATGGCCAGAGTGGCAACGATGAAAACAGCAAGTACTGTAGAGGTAATTCGTCTGATCATCTGTATTGTAATTATATCATAATAAGGGTAAAATAATATCATTCCAATCAGTTTAATAGATATTAATATATCTAAATAGATCAAATTTAAATTTCTGAAAAATATGTTATTTAAGAGACTGGGAATTGATTTAGGTACTGCTAATTCACTTGTTTATCTGGCTGGGGAAGGTGTGGTTTTAAATGAACCGACAGTTGTAGCAATTTCCATAGAGGATAACAGAGTAGTTGCGGTAGGTAATGAAGCCAAAGAAATGCTCGGGAGAACACCCGGAAATATTGTTGCCTCACGTCCTCTCAAAGACGGAGTTATTGCCGATTATGTAGTGACTGAAGCCATGCTTCGTTATTTTATTGACAGAGTTTGCGGACGTTCCCGCCTTTTCAAGCCTGAGGTCATGATTTGCGTACCAGCCGGATGTACCCAGGTTGAACGCCGTGCAGTAATGGATGCGACTCTTTCTGCCGGAGCTAAAACCGTCTACCTCATCGAAGAGCCTCTGGCCGCGGCCATTGGAGCCAAGATTCCGATTGCCCAGGCCTCAGGAAACATGATTGTTGATATAGGAGGAGGATCGACTGAGGCTGCTGTAATCTCTTTGGGTGGCGTGGTTGTACATAATAGCGTCAGGGTGGCCGGAAACAAGCTTGACGAAGCGATTACCACCTTCATCAAAAAGAAATTTAACCTCTATATAGGTGAGCGGATGGCTGAGGATGTAAAAATCCAGATCGGTACGGCGCTACCGCAAAAAAGCTTATCCGAGGCAGAAAGAAAAGAACTTCCACCCAAAATGGAGGTTCGGGGAAGAGATTCTTTGACAGGGATGCCCAGAATGATAGAAATCACCAGCGAAGAGATATCAGATGCCCTACAGATACCCTTAAATAGTATATTAAACGGCATAAGAGGTGTTTTGGAAGAGACCCCGCCGGAGCTGGCCTCAGACATCATTGATAAAGGAATTGTTTTATCAGGCGGGACGTCTCTTCTTCGTAATTTTGATAAACTGGTGGTAAAGTCGACCGGAGTGGCAGTGCATATTGCTGAAGATCCGTTGCTTTGTGTCGTTCGCGGTACAGGGGTGGCTCTCGAAAATATTGATTTGTACAAAAGAGGCATCTCACGACGTTAATTTTTGTCTTAAGACCTATAATAATGAAATTCTTTTCACGAAATAACAGGTTAAAATAATTTAGTGTAACTATATAAAAAATAATCAGGACTTATAGTAATAGGATAACCAAGGATGAATTTTAACTAAATACACCATGAAAATATTAAAGATAATGTTTAGATAACGGTCACAACATAAAAAACAAAATGTATTCAATATTTAATCTTCAGATAATCATAAAAGATCATTAAAACATCTTGTATAATTTACTATATCGCTTAATATGATCAAAATCCTCGGTGTGAAAATAAATTTAAATAAAAGAGAAGAAGTCCTAGAGGAAGTGAGAAAGTACCTAAAACAATATCCAATATCCAATATCCAATATCCAAAAAAGAGATTAAAACCTTTCGTGATTTTTACACCCAACCCGGAAATAATTAATTATGCCCAAAAGGATCAATATTTCAAACAGATTGTCAACTCGGCCCAAATCAATATTCCAGATGGAGCAGGATTATGCTTCGCGATGGAAAAAAAGTTCCACATAAAAACTTCCAGACTTTCAGGAACCGATTTAATGTTGGATATGTGTGATATGTCGTCAAATAATCGCTTTACAATAGGACTTATAGGGGGTAGAAAGGGTGTGGCGCTCGCTGCGTTCGAGTGCTTAAAGCAAAAGTATCCTGGATTGAATGGTTGGGCTATAGATGGACCGGAGGTAAGAATTACAAATTACAAAGTACAAGTTATCAATGAAACCCAAAATTCAGATAAGCAACTGAAAAAAATAACGGAAAAAATTATCCGGGAAAAGACAGATATTCTTTTTGTCGCGTTGGGATTTCCTAAACAGGAGTACTTTATAAGTCAGCTGTCAGCTGTCAGCTGTCAGGTGTCAGTAAGGCCATTAATATTAATGGGCGTGGGAGGGGCTTTTGATTATATTTCAGGCAGGGTAAAAAGGGCTCCTGTCTGGATGAGAAAAAACGGATTGGAGTGGATGTACAGATTGATTCATGAACCCTGGCGCTATAAAAGACAAATTGCAGGGTTGTCATTTTTTCGGCAAATTTTATTTACCACTCACAATAATTAAGCCTCGTTATGATTCCCAATATTTGCTAAACTATGTCTTTATCGATTACAATTACCGCAAGAAGTTGTTTTTAAAATGAAAATTCTTTATTTACAAACATTTCCTCTTTGGGGCTGCGGATCGGGAACGTATGCCCGTTATTTGGCTAGTGAAGTTGGGAGACATTATAAAGTAGCGATGGTCGTACCCGATGCAAGAGCAATTCCGAATGTCAAATTGTATCCTCTGAAATTATCCCAGCCAGTTGCTTTTACAGGGCATCCCGAATGGCCAAACTGCAAACTTTATACCGAAATTTCCAATCGTGAAATTGTCAATATCTACGAGGAAATGCTGGAGAGCGTGACCGACGCAGTCGAAGATTTTCAACCCAATATCATTCATGTACATCATGCTTTTCCTCTTACCTGGGTTGCCAGAATGATAAAAAATACCTATCAGATTCCCTATATTATTTCCATTCACGGGTCAGAGCTTCCCACCGTCCAAAAAGATAAACGTTATCTGGCTTTGACAAGTGATGCTCTTAGGCGGGCCCGTCGGATAGTCCCAAACTCATTCTGGACAAAAGAGTGGCTGTTTAAGATTTTTGGGGATGAGTTTAGATCACAAGTGCGTGTTATTCCCGGCGGAGTGGATATCAAAAAATTCAGCCCTGATTTAACCACGGCAGATATCGATAAAAAATATGATCTGAAGGGACAAAAAATAGTGATGTTTGCAGGGAAACTCACTCCCTATAAAGGGGTCAGATACCTCATTCAGGCAGCCAGAATGATACCGGCGACAGTTTTGATTCTGGGTGAGGGATCAGAACGGGTAAGACTGGAACAGAAAGTTCGGGATTACGGATTGAAGAACGTGCGGTTTATCGGACATCTTGGCACCAGCAATGAACTCAATAAATTTTACAAAAGAGCCTCTATTTTTGTAGCCCCCAGCGTCTGGGACGAGCCATTAGGCCTTGTAATTCTAGAGGCTATGGCCTGCAAAACTCCAGTCGTTGTTACTCGAAAAGGGGGTATTCCGCTGGCTGTGAAAGAAGGAGTGAATGGTTATTTTGTCCGCCCCCGCAATGCGACAGAAATTGCCGAAAAAGTCAATTTGCTTTTAAATAATGAGGAAAAACGCCAGAAGATGGGGGAAAACGCCAGAAGAATTGCTGTAGAAAAGTTTTCCTGGGAGATGATTGCCCATCGCTTTATACTCATGTATGAAAAATTTGCCTACTACCCGAAAGTAAAGAATCATATCAAAATTTGATGGGTGTGCGCTTCGAAAAATTCATAATGCTTCGCGTTTCCATACTTGATACCCTTCGACTTTGCTCAGGGCATGCTTTATAATAATTATTATGAAGATAGCTATTCTTGGCTCTGTTGCTCTTCCAGTCCCGCCTCCCGCGCAGGGAGGGACAGAGTGGATTGCCTATTATCAGGCCAAAGGCTTATCAGAACGCGGTCATAAGGTGATTCTTTTTGCGGCCAAGGGTTCAAAGAAAGAAAATTATGAGTTGATAGAAGTGGGTATGGGAGATACAGTTGCAGGGAGTGAATCCGGGAGAATTCGGTCTTCAAAATTGGCATCTTCGGATAATTCCAAGCAGCTTCCCTCTAATGTTGAATCCTCACGTCCTTTAAGAAAAGAAAACGTCTATCTTGCTCAAGTTATACAGTATCTGATTGACAGGAAAGATGATTATGATGTCATTCTGAACAACATGCGGGGTGAGGCTGTTTTCCTCCCGGTTGCCAAGATGCTCAATAAACCTTTTGTCAATGTGATGCATCTTCCTCTTTTTGACCGGCTGGCGGAAATTTTTAAAGAATATAATACTCATATCATAACTATCAGCAACGCTCAGCGTAAAAATTTTCCTCAGCTTAATTATTTGGCGACTGTTTATAACTGCGTTGATACAGAGAAATATGAGTTTGATCCTGTCGGAGGGGATTATCTTCTGATGATGGGCTCAATTGCATCCCATAAAAACCAAGCTGGAGCAATTAGGGTAGCTAAAAAACTTGGGATGAAACTGATCCTTGCCGGTAAAATCAACGACCGGAAATATTTTGACACGCTTAAAAGCGATATTGACGGAAAGTTGATTAACTGGATTGGGGAGTTAGCATTTCCGGAAAAGTTAAAACTTTACCAGAATGCGAAAGCCTTTCTTTTTCCGATACTTTGGGAAGAGCCATTCGGTCTGGTCATGATTGAGGCTTTGAGTTGTGGTACACCGGTCGTGGCCTTTGGAAATGGAGCAATTCCTGAGGTAGTAGTTGATAGAAAGACTGGCTTTGTTATAGAAAATAATAGTGAAGAAAAAATGATAGAGGCGGTTAAAAATATTGATTCGATCAATCGAACAGACTGCAGAAAATACGTCGAAGAAAACTTTTCAGTTGATAAAATAGTCGGAGATTACGAAAAAGCCTTATCTCGCATATGAAAATCGCACTTCTGGCACCGCCATACTTATCTGTTCCTCCCAAAAAATACGGAGGTACGGAGAAAATTGTTTCCCTTTTGGCCGATGGTTTGGTTGAGCTTGGGCACGACGTAACATTATTTGCCACCGGTGATAGTCAGACCAGAGCAAAACTTGTCAGTATTTTTCCGGAAGAATTGGGAAATTCAGGTTTGAAAAAAGACGACGGACTCCTGCCTCTGATTCATTATACAGAGTGCCTGAGACGGCAGAAAGAATTTGATATCATCCATAATCACGGCCAATATCTGGCCATGTTTGTCTGTGAATTTTCAAAGACCCCGGTCGTCCATACCATTCACGGATCTTATTACGCAGGCGAGATTCCTGAAGAAAAAAGACAAGTACTGCATGCCTTTAAAAAACATAACTTTATCAGCATTTCAGAGAACCAGCGGGGAGGTATGCCGGATCTGAATTTTGTAGCGACAGTTTATAATGGTATTGACCTCTCGCAATTTAGTTATACTGAAAAACCACGTGGCGATTATCTCTTGTGGGTGGGAAGAATTGTAGCTAAAAAAGGACCTCTTGAAGCTATCGAAACCGCTAAAAAAACCAATATTCCGCTTGTAATTGCCGCTGCCATCGATCCGGCTGATATGCCTTATTATGAGAAAGAAATAAAGCCGCAAATTGACGGAAAATTCATCAGCTACATCGGAGAAATAAATCATCACACATCTGAAGAGCTTTACGGCAATGCACTTTGTACTCTTTTTCCCATCACCTGGCATGAACCGTTTGGTCTGGTGATGGTGGAGTCGATGGCTTGCGGAACTCCGGTTATTGCGTATAATATCGGGTCAGTGCCGGAAATTGTCGTCAACGGAAAAACCGGTTTTATTGTAGAAATTGAGAGTGGAGTTGAGGGTTTATCTCACGCTGTCCGGGAAATAAGTCAGATCCAAAGAGGTGATTGCAGGACGCATATCTTGGAAAATTTTACCAAGGAGAAAATGGTGGAAGGGTATGAGAAAGCTTATCAACAAATTCTCAATAAGTCACTTAAGTAACTTAGGTCACTTAAACATAATACTATGAACGTACTTTTTGCAGTTTGGGAGCTTGATCCTCTAATTAAAGTTGGCGGACTTGGCGACGTAGCCAGATCTTTGCCTGCTGCGCTACGAGATTTGGGTGTTGATATCCGGATAGTTCTTCCTTTTTATAAAGCAATTCGCCTGGGTAGAATAAAAAAGACTAAAGTTGGCGAATTCAAAATGAATTATGGGGGAATACACGAAAAAATTGAGATAATTGAAGTGGCAAATCCTATTACGAATATACCGGTCTATCTACTAAAAAACGATAAATATTTAGGCGTTGCCCATCATCCTGAAACCTTTGCCTTTTTTGATAAGGCAATTATAAAAATTACTTCTGAAAATGTCTTAACCTGGGTACCCGAGATTATTCACTGCAATGATCTGCATACAGGTCTGATTCCACTTCTGGTCAAGGAAAATAAAATACCTGTAAAAACTATATTGACTATTCATAACCTTTCGTATCAGGGTAAAGCTTCAATAGAGGTTTTGGATAAATTGAAGATGGATAAGACTAAATGCCATCTGGAAAAATGGGAAGTTGAGAACAGACAATTGAATTTTCTTATGGAAGGAATTATTCATGCGGATGTCGTGACCACAGTTTCTCCAACCTACGCCAAAGAGATTATGACGGAGGAATTCGGATGCGGACTTGAAGAAGTGCTTCGCGGAAAATCAGGCAAGGTCTTTGGAATCCTGAATGGAATAGATAATAGCTGGAAAAGCAGCTCACATACTAGATATGTGAAGTATCCGTATATGTCACTAAAAAATAAAACACCAGTGAACACTGAATCAAAAATATATGACTGGGAAGAGGGAAAAATGAAAAATAAACTATACCTGCAAAAAAAATTAGGTTTGAAAATAGGCCGCACAATTCCCTTGTTATCCTTTATAGGCAGGATTGATCCCAATCAAAAAGGGATTGATATTTTGCATAAAATGGTGAGGAAAGCCAATCTTTCAGAATATGAACTGGTGATACTGGGGACCGGGGATCAGAGTTGGGAGGAACGTTTCCAATGGTTAGGACAGTTTTATCCGGATAATGTATCGTGTAATTTCAAGTTTGATGAGCAGCTTGCCAACCAGATTTATGCAGCCTCTGATTTTATAATAATTCCATCAAAATTTGAACCGTGTGGTCTTATCCAGATGATTGCCATGTTTTACGGGACGCTGCCGATAGCCCACAAAACCGGGGGGCTCATAGATTCGATCAAAGACAACGAAAACGGATTTATTTTCGAACATTATTCATCAGAGGCGCTGGAAAATGCCGTACAAAAGGCTCTTTTCATTTGGCATCAGGATAAACCGAGATATAAAAAGATGGTAGAATCTGCCATGGAAAGCGATTTTTCCTGGCGGGTGAGCGCTAAACAATACCTGACCTTATATCAGGAATTGATCAATAATGAACTCTGATAAAATGGGGATTTACCCTTCCTGACAACCTTTTTATAATCTATTATCAATCAAATTACATGAGTGCTAAAAGTTATAAAACACTCGCCATCGGCGGAACTTTTGACCGGCTGCATAAAGGACACCAGTACTTTATTAAACAGGCTTTTAATTTTGGCGATAAAGTATTAATTGGATTAACATCAGATAATTATGTTGACAGAAAAATCCAAACTCCAAATACCAAATTCCAAATAAATTCCAAAATCCAAATACAAAAATATCAGTCGAGAAAAAAAGAACTGGAGGGTTTTTTAGGAAGAGAGGGTTTGTTAGAGCGAGCAAAGATATTAAAGATCGATGACGTTTACGGTTCGGCAGGGGAATCGGCAGAGCTTGAAGCAATTGCGGTAACCCGTGATTCTTTGCCGGGAGCGCTCCTTATAAACAAGACTAGGAAAAAGAATGGATTGCTAGAGCTTAAAATCATAAAAATAAAGCTGATTCAGGCAGAAGATCACAGAAGGATTTCATCGACAAGAATAAGACTCGGTCAGATTGACAGACTTGGTCATGTACTTGACCGCCTCAAGCCTTTTGGCTACACAATTCCTGAAAACCTGCGAAGTAATTTGAAGATTCCCCAGGATACTCTTTTAAAAAATAAGAATTCGTTTCTGAAAGTAATTCCCGGATTAATTAAGGAATTAAAATCTCACAGGCAAAACTTACTGGTGACAGTTGGAGATCAGGTAACCAGACTTATCAATCAGCATAAAATTAAAGTGGATCTGGCGATTGTGGATTTTCGTGTCAAACGGCGTAAAATTTACAGTTCCATGCAGGACCTCAATTTTGATGTAGATACTCAAGACAAAACTAGTATTATAACCGTCAGAAATGAACCGGGAAAAATTACGAAAACTTTGGTAACAGCTATCAGAACATCATTGAACCGGATAATCTCAGACCGTAGGTCACGCATTATAAAGGTAAACGGTGAAGAGGATTTAGCGGCGGTTCCGGCCATTATACTTTCTCCGCTCGGATCTGTCGTTATTTATGGACAACCCAATGAAGGAGTGGTGGTAGTACAGGTGACTGAAGAGAAGAAGAGCAGACTGATCAAGTTAATGGAGGAAAATATAAATACTCATAAGTGCGGTGAGAGAAAAATATATGATGAGGCTCTAAAAAAATTGTGTCTTGTTTTGACAGACGCTTTTAAGCAGAAGAAAAGAGTTGTAATTTTTCTGTCGGGAGGATCAAGTATTAAATTATATATGAAATTATCTGATTGGATTTCTAGACAAAAAGATATTGGAAGATATTTGGCTTTTGCGCAGGTAGATGAGAGATTTCGACCGGAAGGGTCGAAAAATAATGTTAATGCTGAAGTAATTAAAGATACAGGATTATGGAAAATATGCAAAGTTAGCAATATTCCTTATTATTTAATATCCCAAGATGGCTCGTTAGAGAAAGCTGTAGATGAATATAATCAAACAGTGGAACGATTATTTAAGGTATATGATTATAAAATTGCGGTTCTGGGGATTGGAGAAGACGGACATACGGCAGGACTTCTGCCCGGCTACCGCCAAAAATGGGATTTGCCAGGATTTGTAGCTGGATATGTCAATGACGGGCAGTTTAAAAATAGAATTTCCCTGACGCCAAAAGCCTTATTGGCTTTAGATTACGCGTTAATTGTGGCAACAGGGGAGAAAAAAAGAAAAGTCATTGAAAGATTTCGAAAGAAAAATACAAATCCGGATATTGATAAATTTCCCGCTGCAGTCATCAATAACATGAGAAATACCAATTTATATACAGATTTTGATGAATAATTTTCATAATCTGGTCTTTTAAGTTAATTATTTTTCTGCTATATTCTTTTTGATGATGATTCAACCCTTCGTCATGGTGATTTTCGGCGCGACAGGCGATCTGACCGCCAGAAAGCTCATGCCGGCGCTTTACAATTTACTCCTCAACGGAATTTTGCCTGGTAATTTTCTGGTGGTTGGCTTTGCCCGGAGGGATCTTACCCATGACCAGTTCCGGATAATGATGAAAGAAGCGGTTGTCAAATATTCCAAATCCGATAAAATCGATTACCGGATACTCTCAAAACTCACCAACAATCTTTATTATCAGCAGGGATTTTTTGAAGACACAAAGCCATACGAGGAGGTAGTGCAGCAGCTTTTGGCCTTCGATAAAGACAGAGGTGCCTGTATTACCCGCTTTTTTTATCTGGCGGCTCCTCCGGTCAACTACCCTTCGATTTTAAAAAATCTGTCGGAGTCAAAGCTCAGCGAAGGGTGCGGTCAGGGTTCAGGCAGATGGACCAGAGTCCTCATCGAAAAGCCTTTCGGTAAAGACATGGAGACAGCCAGAAAACTTGAGGAACAGTTGTCTCACACTTTTAGCGAAAAACAAGTTTATAGAATAGACCATTACCTGGCTAAGGAAATAGTCCAAAACATTCTTGCCTTTCGCTTTGCCAATTCGATTTTTGAAAATATCTGGAATAAAGACCACATCGATAATATCCAGATCTCTCTTATGGAGGCAGGAGGTGTTGGAGAGAGAGGTGCTTTTTATGAAGGAGTCGGGGCTCTTAAAGATGTGGTGCAGAATCATCTGATGGCGATGCTGGCTTTTACCGCGATGGAAAAGCCCAAAAATCTTGAAGTTGAGTCAATCCGGGCAGAACGGGTGAAAGTATTGCAGAAAATCAGAAAACTCACTCCGAACGACATTAAGTCCAATGTGGTCAGAGGTCAATACGGTAGCGGGACGTTAAACGAACATAAAATTCTGGCATACCATGAAGAAAAAAATGTTGACTCGGCATCACAAACCGAGACTTTTGCTGCTCTGAAATTATATGTCGATAACCCGCGCTGGCAGGGCGTTCCCTTTTATCTTCGTACCGGTAAAAGAATGGCCAAGTCGGTAGCACGAATTTCCGTCCAGTTTAAAAAAGTCCATCATTCTCTTTTTCAAAACTTACCCCTTGATGTTGAGCGTTCGCACAAAGACGTCCTGACTTTCAGAATTCATCCTCGTCCCGGAATAAGCCTCCAGATGCTGGCGAAAGAGCCGGGCTTGGGTTTTAGTTTAAAAAACGTCAAAATGGATTTTTCTTATGAAAACGTATTCGGGTTACAAACTTTTGATTCCTACGAAAGATTACTTCTCGACAGTATGAATGGAGACCAGACGCTTTTTGCCACCAATGCCGGTTTTAATGCTACCTGGAGGCTGGTCACGGATATTTTGGATGTTTGGGAAAAAGAAAACAAATCCAAACTTCCTATTTACAAGCCCGGAAGTTGGGGGCCTCATGAAGCCGAAAATTTAATAAAAAAAGATGGCAGACATTGGCTGCTTCATTAATATCTAAATAATAGGATATAATAGATTTATGAAACTCGGATTTATTGGACTAGGTCGAATGGGAAAGGCTATCGTGCTTCATCTTTTGGAAGAAGGAGTAGATGTAGCTGTTTTTAACCGGAGCATTGAAAAAGTTTTTGAACTTGATAAAGAAGTCCCCAAACTCACCAGCCAATCCGTAGGGGAACTCATAAAAACCTCAAATTTAAAAGAGCTGATTGACAATTTGGACACCCCGCGCATCATCATGCTCATGGTGCCTCAGGGGGCAGCGGTTGATGAGATGATAACAGGGCTTTTAGACGCGGGTCTGTCTGTCGGGGATATCGTCATAGATGCAGGTAATTCATATTACAAGGATTCTATTCTTCGAAGCGAAAAACTTAAAAATCAGGAAATAAATTTTCTGGACGTGGGAACAAGTGGTGGGATAGAAGGCGCAAGAAAAGGGGCATGTCTCATGATCGGCGGAGAAGAAAATATATTCCGCAAAGTTGAGCCCTTTTTTAAGTTAATAGCAGGGAAAGTTGGCTCTTATGAATATTTTGGAGTGTCAGGCGCGGGACATTTTGTGAAAATGGTTCATAACGGGGTGGAATACGGTATGCTTGAGGCGCTTGGTGAGGGATTTGAAATTTTAAACAAAAGCAATTATAACTTTGATTTTGCCAAAATTGCCCATAATTGGTCAAGGGGGAGTGTTGTGCGGGGATGGCTGGTAGAACTTCTGGAAAATGCATTTCAAAATGATCCAAAACTTGAAAAAATCGAGGGAATAGTCGGCGGAGGGACGACAGGACGCTGGACAAAAGAGGTGGCCCACGAGTTAAAAGTGAGGGTCCCGGTATTGGAGGCAGCCTTAAACGCACGCGAAAATTCAAAATTAGAGCCGTCATTTGCGGGTAAAGTGATTGCCGCACTCAGAAACCAGTTTGGCCAGCATCCAGTTGTAGAAAAAACAAACAAAATATGATTTATCTTGGCGCCGATCATGGGGGATTTGAATTAAAAGAACAAATTAAAAAGTGGCTGACACAAAACAGATACCCGTGGGAAGACTTGGGCAATTCCGTTTTTGATCCTGGTGATGATTATCAGGAATTTGCATTCAAAGTTGCGGAAAGAGTCGTGGGAGAGGAAACAAAATTACGAAATAGCTGGAAAGAGGCATCAAAGGGAGTTTTACTCTGCCGATCCGCAGCCGGGATGGTGATTGCCGCCAATAAAGTAAAAGGGATCCGGGCGGTTAGTGCATACGACGAAGAATCCGCAGCACACTCACGTAAACATAATAACAGTAATATCTTGGCTTTGTCCGGCGACCGGCTTAGCGATCGCGATGCTTGCAGCATCTTGAAAGTCTGGCTGGAAACGGAATTTAACAATCTTCCGCGATATATCAGGCGGTTAAAAGCGATTGAGGAATACGAGAATAGGATATGATACAAGTAATACCGGCTATTCTGGAAAAAGACTTTCTTGAAATTGAAAAAAAGATTCATTTGGTAGAAGGATTAGTAAACTACGTGCAAATTGATTTATGCGATGAAACTTTAGTACAAAGTTCCACGTTCAGCGATCCTCTGCCTTTTAAATCCCTTCAAACAAAAATCAATTTGGAACTTCATCTGATGGTAAAAGATCCTCTGCGTTATGTCGAAAGGTTTGCGGATGCTGGTTTTAAAAGATTTTATGCCCATGTTGAAGGAGATTTTGTTGAGGATTATATTGCAGAGTGTTACAAATTGGGTCTTGAGGTCGGTCTGGCGATAGATGGGCCGACACCTTTGGAGAAAATGTTGCCGTATATTGATAATATAGATTGTCTGTTAGTTATGGCCATTGAGGCAGGCGAATCCGGCCGGCCGTATCGGGAGGAAACTGCCGATAGAATTAAAAGACTGCGTGAGTTTGATTTTGAAATACCGATTGCAGTTGACGGGGCTATGGATGACATCAATGCCAAAAAAGTCATTCTTGCCGGAGCCACCCGCATCAATTCGAATTCCTTCATCTTTTCAGGTCCGTCTGTTGAAGAGAGAATCAACACTTTAAAAAATTTGGGTAGCGAAAATCTGCCTTCATAAGATCATGTTAGACAAACATCAGAAAAAACTTCAGGAAATTGCCAAATATCTTCGCTATTTTGCCTTAAAGATGTCGACCCATGCCGGTTCTGGACATCCGACATCATCACTTTCAGCGGCAGATCTCGCGGCTGTACTTTTAGCTAATCATTTCCGCTACGATTTCACAAATCCGGATAATATTTTTAATGACAGGTTAATCTTCAGCAAAGGTCATGCGACACCACTTTATTACGCCATGTTTGCTGCGATGGGTGCGATTTCTACTAAGGATTTGGATTCCTACCGGAAGTTCGGTAGTAATCTTGAGGGCCACCCGACGCCCAATTTTAAATATGCAGAGGCAGCGACGGGAAGTCTCGGGCAGGGATTGTCGGGGGGGGGGGGATTGTCGCAGTCGTGCTTGGGCGACTCCCCGGGATCCACTGAACCAAGCGGATTGCCAGCCGTGGTCGTCCACCACCGCTCATCCGGAGCGAATCCCCCGTAGTTCCAGTTTTGGCCGCTGCTGCCCAATTCCGTCATAATGATCTTGGAGCTGGGCTCCTTGATCATCGACAAAGTGTAGGGCGGGTGCTGGTATGGAGTTGACCAGGGCAGTAATCCATCCGGGCAAGCCCACCAGTGCAACCCGTAAGAGCTGCCTTCTACCGTTGGATCGGGTGGATGGGGAAAGGAGGGGCAGGTAAAGATTCCGCCCATGCCATACTTGTTCCCGCTACGGACATAATATGGCTGAACGAACTCCTTCCAGACGTGGATCGCCGCTAA
>CAYIFB010000015.1:0-36586 GCA_964362665.1 uncultured Gammaproteobacteria bacterium
AGTATTCATAGTGAATTAGCTTCAATGGCTTTCTACCAACGGTAGATTTAACTTCGCCTCTGGCATGTCTCGATAACCTGTCTTTCAAATCAGTAGTAAAGCCTGTATAAAAACGTTTATCGCTTAGACTAAAAAGAACATAAACGTAACACCTATTTGTAGAAACGTCTAACGTTTCAGTCATGTTTGAGCTATATTAAAATTGCCAAGTCAGACTTGGCTACTGCGTCAAACTTAGAGCAAGTTTGACTTGTGAGCGGGATAGGGGAATCGAACCCCCTTCTCATCCTTGGGAAGGACGCATACTACCAGTGTACTAATCCCGCTTAAAAATTATTATACCAAAAAAATCACATCAAAATTAATCCGTTATTTACGGTTTTTAAATTAATAGATAATTTATTTACTGATAGATTACTTCGGAAGCTGTAAAATATTGCCTGCATGGATAAGATTTGGATTTACCAGTTTGTTCGCTTTGGCTATTTTTACCCAAGCATAACCGTCTGCATATTTTTCTACAGCAATTTTCCAAAGATTATCTCCCTTTACCACAGTATAATTTTCTGGTTGTACAGCATCAGGCGAGACGATGGAATTTGCACTGGGTTTGATTACTTCGCCTTTGGGTATATTCAACTGCTGACCTTTTTCAATCTTATTGGCATTGGCCAGTTTGTTCTCCTTTGCAATTATTACCCAGTTATATCCTGAACCGTAATATTTTTCTGCAATACTCCAAAGCGTGTCATTTTCAGAAACGGTATAGGTGGTTGGCAAGTTTTCAGCAAGTTTTTGTTCTTCCTGTTTTATGACACCAGAATCTTTATCAGAAGTATTTATCTGGCCTTGTCTTGATTTCATATAATTATTGACAAGAAGTCCTCCTACAACCACAATCAAAAAACCTAATATTATGGAGACATATGATTCGGGAAAATTCAGTTTTTTCAGGTAGTTTTTAAACATCAATTAGTCGACCTCCTTTCGGGCAGATAAATTTGAGGGCAGTATATTTGATGCGGAACGTAATAAATTTTGAGAAAATTTAAACGTTCCAGCAGCGTTGAACGTAAGATTTTGCATATCAAAATCAACGTTCTTACGCTGCGGGCCCGACCGGATTCGAACCGGCGATCTTCGCCTCGACAGGGCGACATGTTAACCGCTACACCACGAGCCCTTCGTCGTTTCACTCCTCAGGGTAAACCCATCTCAGAAACCCTGTCAGGATAATATCAGATGATTGCTGGCTGGTCAATACGTATGCTACACTTTTTTTAGTTAGTTTAATCTATATGACCAACAGGGAAATTGCCAAGCTTCTTCGGAAAATCGCAGTAGTTTATGAACTGACCAAGGAAATCAGATTCAAAATTATCGCTTACGAGAAGGCTGCCGAGACGGTTGAAAATAGTACTATTGAGATCAAAGATCTGTGGAAAAATGGGAAACTCGAAAATTTAGAGGGGGTGGGAAAAACTATCGCTTCCCATTTAGACGAATTGTTTAGAACAGGCAAAGTCAGGCATTTTGAGAGCGTTTTACAAAAAGTTCCTTCCTCTATTTTTCCGCTTCTGGAAGTCTCCGGCATTGGCCCCAAAAAAGCATTTAGACTGGTGACTATCCTCAAATTAAGTAATCCTGAGACAGTTTTAGATGATTTAAAACTAGCTGCCAGCCAAAACCGCATTGCTCCAATCGAAAATTTCGGAGAAAAATCACAGAAGGATATTCTGGAGGCGCTGGAACGGTACAGGAAGGGTGCAGGCAAGGAAGATAAGATGCTATATCCATTTGCCCGCCAAATTGCCGACAGGATGGTAGAATATCTGAAAAAATGCCCGTATGCCCATGAAATTACGCTTCTGGGAAGTCTGAGGCGAGGGGTGGAGACAATTGGAGACATTGATATCGCTGTTGCTACGGAGAATGGAAAAGAGGTGGTAAATTACTTCATAAATTACCCGGATAAGATCAAAGTCATAGAAAAAGGACCGGCAGGAGCCACACTTTTGGTGAGTGGTCAAAAAAAGATAGATTTGCGGGTACAGGCGCCTCATAACTTCGGCTCGATGCTCCAGTACTTCACCGGCAGCAAAAACCATAATATCCGTCTTCGCGAGTTTGCTCTTAAAAAGGGATTGTCCTTATCAGAATACGGGATAAAGAAAATATCCAATACCCAATATCCAATACCCAATATCCAAAGTTATAACTCAAAATTAAAAATTTACGAATTCGGCAAAGAAAAGGATTTTTATAATGCCGTAGGGTTGCCTTGGATACCGCCTGAGTTAAGGGAAGACCGGGGAGAAATAGAGGTAGCCCTTCGACAGGCTCAGGGTAAACCTCTCGGATTGCCTAAGTTAGTAAAACTTACAGATATTAAGGGTGAATTTCATATTCACAGCAATTATGATCTTTCAACCTCCCATGATTTAGGCAGTTCATCTCTTGAGACTATTATCCGAAAAGCTGAGGAAAAAAATTATGAATATATCGGTTTAAGTGATCATAATCCAGGGTATACCACTAATACTGTAAATCATATAGAGACCATATTGAAGAAGAGAGAAGCCTATTTTGAACACATTATTTCATCAACTAAAAGTACTCGAGTACATTTATTCATCATGTTAGAAACAGATATACTTCCTGACGGAAAATTACCTTTATCAGAATCAGCATTCAATTATCTTGACGCAATCATCGTTTCAGTTCACAGCAGTTTTAACCTGAAAAGATCCGAAATGACAGAGAGAATTTTAAAGGGCTTATCACACCCAAAAGCTAAAATACTTGCTCATCCAACAGGCAGGTTAATTGGAAAAAGAGATCCTTATGATCTGGACTGGAATAGAATTTTTAAATATTGTCAGAGTACAAATAAGGCTCTTGAAATAAACTCCAACCCTCAAAGACTTGATATTAACGATAAATTAGTAAAAGAGGCAATAAGAAATAACGTTAAACTGGTGGTCAATACCGACTGTCATGACGTTTCCCAAATGGATTATATCCAATATGGGGTGACTGTCGCCCGCCGGGGTTGGGCTACGGCTGATGATATTTTAAACACAAAGTCGTATAATAGTATTAAGTCCTGGTTGGAAAGTTAAATTAATAATTTATAGAAGGAGTCAGTTTTATGAATATATTTACGTTTTTAATTATTTTAGCAGGAGTTCTGGTTGTTTTTGCTTTATTGGCCTACAATGCGCTTGTATCTGCCAGACTGCGGATTAAAGAAGCCTGGAGCCAAATAGATGTCCAGCTGAAACGCCGCTCTGACCTTATACCAAATTTAGTAGAATCAGTTAAAGCTTACGCTAAACATGAAAAAAGCGTTTTTGAAGATGTGAACATCGCCCGTAATAACCTTCTTAACGCAAAAGGACCAGCTGATAAAGCTAAGGCCGATGATTTATTAACCTCGTCTTTAAAATCTCTTTTTGCTATTGCTGAAGCGTATCCCAATCTCAAAGCGAATGAAAATTTTTTACAGCTGCAAAATGAACTTTCTGATACCGAAGATAAGGTAGCTTATTCCAGACAATTTTATAACAGCTCAGTTCTTGATTACAATACACAACTGAAAACTTTCCCCAATGTCTTAATTGCAGGCAATCTAGGATTTCAGGAGGAAGAATTTTATGAAGCCGCAGAGTCAGAACGAAAAAGCGTGAAGGTAGACTTCAGTTAAGAAATACTTACATGGTCGTTTCAATCTATTCTCAAATTAACGCCAACCGTAAAAAAACCTATTTTATAATGGTTTTTTTCATTGTGTTTATTGCTTTCATTACTTATATATTCGGTAAGGTTTTAGGTTACGGCGGGTCATTTGTAGGAATTGCATTAATAGTTTCCGGTATGATGACTTGGTCCAGCTATTACTACGGAGATAAGATTATTTTAGGATTGTCCGGAGCCCGGGAGGCAGATCGTAAAACAGACTTTAATTTTTATACGATCGCAGAAAATATAGCCATTGGAGCCGGAATTCCTAAGCCGAAATTGTTTGTGATAGAAGACAGCGCTCCCAACGCTTTTGCGACAGGCCGCGATCCACAACACGCAGTAGTTTGTGCAACCCGTGGCATTTTAGAAAAATTGGATCGTCATGAATTAGAAGGAGTCATCGCACACGAAATGTCTCATATCCAAAATTATGATACGCGTTGGATGGCTGTTGTTTCAATTCTGGTCGGTACGGTGGCTTTTTTATCGGATTGGTTTATGCGTTCACTTTGGTGGGGTGGAGGCAGACGAAGAGATGACCGGAACGGGGGCGGGATTTTAATAATTCTGGGCATCTTTTTTGCCATTTTGACGCCTATTATAGCCACTCTTATCCAATTCTCCGTCTCCAGAAAAAGGGAATTTTTAGCTGATGCTTCAGGATCGCTCATCACCCGTAATCCTAAAGCACTCGCTTTGGCTTTGGAAAAAATATCGCAGGATAAAGAAGTTTTAGAAGCGGCTACCAACGCTACTGCCCATCTTTACATCATAAATCCCTTTAAAGATAAACATTTTACCGCCTGGTTTTCTTCGCTTTTTGATACTCATCCTCCAATAGAGGAAAGAATAAAAATACTCCGATCGATGTAATCTTATTATGATTATTCCGCTAATAATTATTATCGCCAGATTATTTTCGTTCGTGAGCAGAGTGTTTAATATTGGTATGGGTGGTACCTGGCCAGGGGAGATTGCTCTGAGATTGAAGCCTGATATTTTGACAGTTCTGAGCCGTAGAATCAAAGAAGGCGTGATTCTAATTTCAGGTACAAACGGTAAAACTACCACGTCCCACCTTATTAGAGCTATTCTTGCCGGAGGCGGAAAAAAAGTCATCATAAATAAATCCGGTGCTAATTTGATCAATGGTGTTGTTTCGGCTCTTATTACGCAGTGTAATGTTCGCGGTCAATTAAAGGCTGATTACGCCGTATTTGAAGTTGATGAGAACAGCTTACCTCTGGTTATCTCCCAACTTGACTCTAAACTTAAGGTAAATAAAAAATTAATTATTATTTTACTGAACTTGTTTCGTGACCAATTGGATAGGTATGGTGAAGTCGATGTAATTGCACAAAAATGGACAAAAGCTATACAACTTTTGGATTCAAAGACAACTTTGATATTAAATGCTGACGATCCTCAGATTGCATTTTTTGGGATTAAAAGTAATGCAAGAGTCAAATATTTCGGATTATTCGATAAGAGTGATTATTATGGTCTAAAAGAACACGCCACTGATTCCACTTTTTGTCCAAAATGCGGACAAAATTTATTTTATCAAGCTATCTTTTTTTCTCATTTGGGAATCTGGAATTGTTTAAAATGCCAATTAACACGACCTCAACCTGAAATAATTTCTCATGCACCCATCTTAAGCGGAAAGTATAATAAATATAATACGTTTGCGGCGGTGTTAGCTGCCCGTGAGTGTAATATTAATCAAGAAATAATTATAAAGGCTCTGAACGAATTTACACCGGCTTTCGGCAGGCAGGAAGAGTTTGTCATACACGGAAAAAAGATTAAAGTTTTCTTATCCAAGAATCCGGTCGGATATAATGAATCCTTAAAAACTGTTATCGGTGATGGCGCACGTATTCTCCTGATTATTCTTAACGATCGAATTCCCGACGGGCGCGATATTTCCTGGATTTGGGATGTGGATTTCGAAATGATACCCGATCAATGTGAAATCTTTCTCAGCGGTGAAAGGGTTTATGATTTGGCGCTTCGTATTAAGTATACTAAGAAAAATAAAAATCCAAAACTCATGGTTGAACCCAAACTAAATGACGCTATTAAAAAAGGATTAGAACTAACTTTAGACAACGAAACCCTTTATATTTTGCCAACGTATTCTGCCATGCTGGAGGTTCGAAAAATATTAAGAGGTCGCAAAATTAATTAGTTACTTTATGAATCATAATCTGAAAATTGTCTGGCTTTATCCGGATTTGATGTCTACCTATGGAGATAGAGGGAATGTTATTTGTCTTCAGAAGAGGTGTCAGTGGAGGGGAATTAAAGCAGAAGTCATCCCGATATCCTTAGAGTTAAATGATCAGAAATTTGGATTGGCTGATCTGATATTTATGGGAGGTGCGCAGGACAGACAACAGTCGATCGCCGGAGAAGACTTTATTAATAAAAAAGGACCAATCTTAAAAAAGTTGATAGAAAAAGGCGCGCCTGGACTTTTTGTTTGTGCGGCATATCAAGCTCTCGGGAAATACTATAAACCGTATATCGGAGATCCGATTCCAGGACTTGGAATTTTTGATCTTTATACAAAACATCCCGGAGATCAGGCTAAAAGGCTGATCGGTAACGTATCAGCCGAAATTATTAGTACGAATTTGACAAACTTTTCAGGCATACAACACTCAATCGTCGGATTTGAAAATCATGGAGGACGTACTTATCTTGGAAAAGGAGTTAAACCTTTTGCCCGAGTTAAACATGGTTTTGGCAATAACGGTGAAGACGGATTTGAGGGAGCAGTGTATAAAAACTGTATTGGGAGTTATTTTCACGGGCCAATCCTGCCCAAAAATCCGTATTTGGCCGATTATCTGATAAAACAGGCAATTGACATCAAATATGGACTTGATATATCTTTAGAGCCTCTGGATGATGTGCTCGAACAAAAGGCCTATCAGGCCGTAATCCGGAGATTTTAAATATCATGAGTCATGATCCAATATTGAATAAATTGCATAAGGAATTAAGTTTTCTATATGAAGTTGCGCAAAATGTGCACAGTTTGGAAATTGATGAACTTCTCCGGGAAATAGTGGACATTGCCTCTAAAGTCTGCAGAGCTGATTCCTGTCTTATATATGTTCTGGATCCAGTCATGGATGAACTGATACTTCGATCGTCTAAAAAGTCTCATCCGGATATTCTTCGTAAAATCAAAATGAAAATGGGCGAAGGGATAACGGGTTGGGTTGCTAAAGAAAAAAAGGCTGTTGCAATAACCAAAGGAGCAGCAGAAGATCCGCGTTTCAAATATTTTAAAAATCTGCCGGAAGACCGCTTCGAAGCATTTTTATCCGTTCCTATCATTAACCGTAAGGGAGTTTGCGGGGTAATAAATATCCAGCATGAGAAAGTGCATAAGCATACGGCAATGGAAATAAATTTAATGACGGCGATAGGTAAATTGGTAGGTGGAGCTGTAGAAAATGCTTTATTAATTGAGGAATCATTGGCGCTTAAGGAAGCATTAGAATTAAGAAAAACTCTGGATAAGGCAAAAGGGATTCTCATGAAACGAAAAAAAATCAGTGAAAATGAAGCTTATAGAATATTACAAAAAGAGAGTATGGATAGCAGACGGAGTTTAAAAGAAATCGCCGATTCTGTAATTTTATCATCCAAGTTTATTTAAGTCTTGACAAAAAGGGATTGATGGATTAGGATTTAATTTAATTTCGCAACGAGGCGAAATAAGACATTGCAGTCTTCCAATCTGAGCATATCAGAGCGGAAGATTTTTTATTAATTGTTACAAAGAAAGGATTAATAAATATGCCAAAAGATATTTACAAGGAAGTTTTAGCCAAAGCCAAAAAAGATAAAGTAGCCTATATAGACCTGCAATTTTCCGATTTTTTAGGAAACACCAAAAATTCAACCATCCCCGCCTATAACTTTGCCGATGCTTTAGAGAGAGGAGTTTGGATAGACGGATCGTCAATTGAAGGATTCGCCAGAATTCATGAATCCGATATGTATCTGATGCCGGATCCAGATACCTATGCACTTCTACCGTGGAGAAACCATGAAACCGGGGGTAGGGTCGCAAGGGTAATTTGCGACGTTTATACTCCCAATCATGAGCCTTTCACAGGAGATCCGCGCAATATTTTAAAACGGGTTATTCAGGAGGCTAATACGATGGGTTTTGATTTTTACAGCGGACCGGAATGTGAATTTTTCCTGTTTCCTAAGGATGAAAATGGAAATATCATCCGACAATCAAAGGGAAACGGATATTATTTTAATCTGGTGATGGATGAGAGTTACACGATTAAAAGGGAAATAATGGAAGCTCTTGATGCTATGGGTATAACGACAGAAACGAGCACCTACGAGGTGGCTGATAATCAGCATGAAATAGATATCCGTTATGATAAGGCGCTTCGTACGGCTGATAATACCATGACACTCAAGATGGCAACAAAATTTATTGCCCACAAACACGGGTTTCATGCGACCTTCATGCCCAAACCGTTTTACGGAATCAACGGAAGCGGCATGCATACGCACCAGAGTCTTTGGAAAAATGGTAAAAATGCTATGTATGACAGGACTGATAAATACCAACTGTCTAAGGTAGCCTACCAATTTCTGGCAGGACAGCTGAAATATGCGCGGGAGATTGCAGGAGTGTTTGCTCCAATCGTCAATTCGTATAAAAGATTGACTCCGGGATTTGAGGCGCCCGCTTATGTCTGTTGGGCAAGAATAAACAGGTCTGCCCTTATCAGAATTCCAAAAGTCACCAAAGGTATTGAGGAGAAAGCGACTAGAGTCGAAATACGTTGTCCGGATCCGTCAGGTAATCCTTATCTGACTATTGCGGTACTTCTTAAGGCAGGACTGGAAGGAATGAAACAGAATTTGAAGGCACCAAATCCGGTGGAAGAGAATTTATTCGAATTTGATGATGCAAAGCTGGCCAAATATTATATCACCAAACTTCCCGCGAGCTTGATAGAAGCAATTTCGGAAATTGAAAAAGGCAAGATTGTCAGGGAAACTTTTGGCGATTATACCTGGGGAAGATATATCGAAGCCAAAAAAGAAGAATGGGATAGTTTCAGGACATATGTGACAGATTGGGAGGTCAATAGGTATTTGAGGAATATTTAAATTAAAATTCAAGTTATATCAAAAAAACCCGAAATTATGCGGGTTTTTTTGATTCAGTTGATTTGAGATTTCGTAGAATTGGTAATATAATCAACAAAAGATTTCACCCATCATAATGCAGATACTAAGACAGGTTATAAAATTAAACCAATCATCAGATGCTATTTTTGAAATAGTACCTGACTGGAGAAACTTCTTTTTAGCACACCAAGCAGATTTCCTGAGGTGTTATTTTGGCGCTAAGGGCGGATCACTTGACTCAATTAGAGGGGTGAAAGGATTAACTCCTATTACCCATCCTTTAACTATCGAAAGAACTGCCGGTCTGACAGGATTACAAATATATGATCTTTTTCGCAGTTTCAGAAAGCCTGCAAAAAATCTTGGCGCTCTTTATAAGAGGACTTCTAATAAAACAGGAATTCCTTGGCTTAAGCTTTCAATGAGAGGGGTGGACCGCATAAGCAGTTTTGGTTCCGGTCAGGAAGTTACATCACATTTTCTGGCAACACTATATTTTATTTATGAAATGCTACAAGAAACAGATACGGTTTATCTCTCTCAAGGAACAGATACATTATCTAATACCGCGAGTTTATGTGTGATGGTACTTTCACAATTTTTAATCAAAAGAGGAAAAAAAATAGTCTTTATCGGATCACCTGAGTCGATTTACGAAAATAATTCTTTAGCTATACCCAATATTACAGCCGGATTATACGTAGGCATAAAAACGGAGATACCGGGCGGGGTATATGTAATATCTTCTTTTCGGGATGATGGTTGTGTATTTACAAATGTTTTACCAGCTTTTGATACGGTGAAATTTCATGCTGACGGTTATTTTTACAATCCCAATGCTGATCCTCTTTTAACTATCTACGGCAAAAAGGTATATCAACACCAAAGTTTTACTGCTTTTAAGAAGATCTTAATTAAAAAAAACCTTCCTGATTTGTCAACTAAATATTTAATCAATAATGTGGATAAATCACGACTTGAGAATATTTTCAATCTCGTCAAGATAGAGACAGTTTCAAATGACGCAGACTCTCTAGATAATAGTTATCAGTCGGGTAAAAGAGTGTTTGTCATAAGAGCCAGAGGTGTCGGAAACGGGCCGATAGAATGGACAAACGCAATAAAAAAATTGGTAAAGAAAGGTGATGTAACCGTCTTAATAATTACCTCAGCTGACAGAGGGGATGTAGATCTGACGAAATACCAGGAAGGACTTGATATAAAAGGTGTTTTTAGCGGCAGGACTTTAAGGGAGGAAGCGGCGGTTAATATTGCTGCTATAATACACGATCTTCATTTTAGCGGGGAGTTTTCCCACAAAAAATTACAACAGCTTATAGATATATATTGTTATTATTCCGGAATGTTGATTGGAACCAAGATATAATGTCAGTTAATCGTTATATACTTTATTAGTTATAATGTCTGTATGACTCAAAATAATAAATCTATTCAATCATCAGATATCAAACATATCGCCAGACTTGCCAATTTAGATTTAAATGACGATCAGATAAAAAAAATAACCCCACAATTTTCTTCTGTTTTAGATCTTGTATCACAAATTCAGAAACTGAACACCACCAATGTACCCGAAACCTCGCAGGTGACCGGACAGGAAAATGTTTTCCGGGAAGATGAGGTTGATGGGAAAAGAATATTGACACAGGAACAAGCTCTGTCCAACGCTAAAAATAAGCATGACGGTTATTTTGTCGTAGATGCCATTTTTGAAGAATAATATGCTTGCCGATAAATCAATAAGTGACATTGCCAAAGCATTAAGAAAAAAGGAATTTTCCTGTGAGGATTTGGTAAAAGAGTGTCTGGCAAATATCGAAAAACATAATCCGCAAATCAATGCCTTTATTACATTGATCGATAAGGAAATTATATTAGAGGAAGCGCGTCAAAAAGACAGCCAGGGGTTTGCAGGAAAATCAATTCTTTACGGTATACCTTACGTCCTTAAAGATTCTTATGTTACTCGCGGAATAAGAACAACTGCTGCTTCCAATGTCTTAAAAAATTATATCCCAGTGTACGACGCGACGGTTTATCGCAAACTTAAAGAGGTGGGCGCGATACTCATAGGGAAAATGAACATGGATGCCTGGGGCCATGGCGGCAGCAGTGAAAATACTG
Source organism: uncultured Gammaproteobacteria bacterium (assembly GCA_964362665.1). Lineage (GTDB taxonomy): Bacteria > Patescibacteriota > Microgenomatia > 2-02-FULL-39-11 > 2-02-FULL-39-11 > 2-02-FULL-40-13. Next base: position 11,077 of record CAYIFB010000015.1, read on the forward strand.
ACTTTTCTCCAGTACATAATCCTTGGGATTTGACTCGGGTGGCAGGTGGTTCAAGCGGCGGTCCGGCGGCAGCAATCTCAAGTAGAATGTGTCTTTTTGCCATCGGTGAGGATACCGGAGGATCTATCCGCAATCCTGCGGCGTGGTGCAATATTACCGGACTTAAAGTCACATATGGACGGGTCAGCCGGTATGGGTGTATTGCTTATGCTTCATCATTCGATAGTGTAGGCCCAATGGCAAAGTCAGCAGAAGATTGTGCGCTTATTTTGGAAGTTATCGCCGGACATGATGATTATGACGGGACAAGTTCTAAAAACGAAGTTCCCTGTTACTCACAAAAACTGGCAGCATCATTAAAAAATATTACTGTCGGCATGCCTGAAGAATTTTTCCAAAAAGGATTAGACAAAGAAATTAAACAGACAATTGAAGAGGCTGCCAAAGAGATGGAGAAACTTGGAGCTAAAATAAAAACTATTTCGATGCCCATGATTGAATATGCCATACCTGTTTATTATCTGATAGGGCCTAGCGAAACAAGCTCCAACTTGGCCCGATATGATGGCGTAAGATATGGAGAATCCCGGAGTAATTTTACCAGCGAGACCATGCGCAGAATAATGATTGGTACTTATGCTTTGTCGGCCGGTTATTATGACGCCTATTATAAAAAAGCCCAAAAAGCTCGGACGCTTTTTATCAAGGAATATAGAAAAGCTCTTGAAGAATGCGATGTAATTCTCATGCCGGTTAATCCCACCCCTCCTACTAAAATTGGGGAACTCATTAATGATCCGGTGCAAAATCTTTTAGCAGATATTTATACAGTTTCTCAAAATCCGGTTGGAGTGCCGTCACTCGCTATTCCTTGCGGATTTACCAAATCGGGACTTCCGATAGGAATGCAGCTGGTTGGAAAAATGTTTGCAGAAGAAAAACTTTTACAGGTTGGGTACGCATATCAGCAAACGAACGGCTGGCATAAACAAAAACCAAAACTGACACCTTAGTGTCATCCTGAGGCATCAGCCGAAGGATCCCGAACGGAATTCTGCATATGAAGGGGATTCTTCGCTTCACTCAGAATGACAATACTATTATGTATAACGATTACGAACCTGTTATAGGACTAGAGATACACGTAGAGCTGAAAACCAAGTCCAAAATGTTTTGTGGTTGTTTTGCCGACTGGTTTGGCAAAAAACCCAATTCCAACACTTGTCCGGTGTGTCTGGGACTGCCCGGTGCTTTGCCTGTACCCAATAGAATTGCTGTGGAGTGGTGTGTCATGCTGGGACTTGCTTTAAACTGTGAAATTCCGCAGTTTAGCAAATTTGACAGGAAGAATTATTTTTATCCTGATCTTGCTAAAGGATACCAGATTAGTCAGTATGATCAACCGTTTGCTGTGAATGGAAACCTCACGCTTGATTCCGGGAATCAAGATATCAAAAGAGATCAAAATTCCCGGAATCTAATTAAAACTATAAGAATTCGAAGAGTCCACTTAGAGGAAGATACGGGGAAATTGCTTCATGACGTCGTAGACGGGAAACGGGTTTCACTCATCGATTTTAACCGCGGCGGTGTTCCTTTAGTTGAGATTGTGACAGAACCGGATATAAGATCAAGTGAGGAAGCGAGAGTTTTCCTGAAAAAGCTTTACCAGATCATCCGCTACATCGGAATATCGGATGCTGATATGGAGAAGGGGAGTATGAGGCTGGAACCGAATATTTCCGTAAGACTAAAAACTGATAAAGATCTGCCGAACTATAAAGTTGAGGTTAAAAATATCAACTCTTTCAACTTCGCCAAGAAAGCAATCGACTTTGAAATTGTCAGGCATATAGATTTGTTAAGTCAGGGCGAAACACCCAAGCAGGAAACGCGCGGCTGGGATGAGAAAAAAGGCATTACTTATAGCCAGAGAAGTAAAGAAGAAGCTCATGACTACAGGTATTTTCCCGAGCCGGACATTCCACCGATCAGATGGACAAAAGAACAAATAGCAAAGATTAAAGAACAAATACCGGAGTTGCCTGACCAAAAAATAATAAGGTTTATGAAGAAATATCAGTTAAATGATTATGATTCTACGATTCTTATTGAGACTCAGGAACGGGCAGAGTACTTTGAAAAAACGGTAAAAACCACGCTCGATTCCGGGGATCAACATATCAAAATGGATCAGATTTCAACAAAGACGATTGCGAATTGGATTATCAATAAAAAAGCGGATATTAAGAAGGTTTCTCCTGAAGAATTGCTAAAATTAATTGCAGGACAAACACAAAAAGTGACGATTCCGGATGAGGAATTGGAAAAAATTATCCAAAAAATACTCGCAGAAAATCCCAGAGCAGTTGCCGACTACAAATCCGGAAAAGAAAATGTTTTAATGTATTTACTCGGACAGGTAATGAGGGAAATTAAAGGACAGGGAAAAGCGGAGAAAATAAAAGAGGTGTTACAAAATCTTATAAATTGAAAGTATGCTAAATGATTCACTAGAAACAAGTGGTCAGATTGTTCAAAATAGAGAAATTTTGAGGAGTTCATTGGCGACAAAAGTTGCCAAAGCCGGTCCGAGACCCGAGAGACCAATAAATGCTTTATTCTGGCTTGAAGAAGGTGAAATTGCAAGAACAAAAGATCAAAGGACTGATATGTTGATGAGAAGATCATTATCAGGTCAACAGAGTGAAGATCCAGATATAGCTTTATTGAGAGATCTTTACGATAAAAAGTTGCCTATTCCAATATTAAGGTCTATTGCCGTAAGACTTGTTGAAAAAGATTTTGAATTGGAGCGAAAACTTAATATTGATGAATTAACGGGCTTGTTTACTAGAAGATTTTGTATAAAAGCGATGGAGGAATTAATAGAATCCTATTTGTTAGGAGAGACTGATACTGCAATTTGTTTTGTTGATATAGATAAAATTAAAGAACATAACGAAACGGAAGGATACGAATTTGGTACCGGTGCTATGCAAGCAGTTGCATATGCTCTTCAGGGGACTGGAAATATTGCTGGAAGATTCTATTCTGGTGATGAAGACTTAGTGCTTATGCCTGGGATAATTCCAACAGAAATAGCAGGTATTATGGAAACAGTGAGAACTCAAAGATTGCCTGAAGCCGTGGAAAGAGTAAAAACAGAGCAAAAACCAAACAAAAGAATAGGTGATCTACCTGTCTCTTTCAAATATGGTTTTACATCCTTTAGCGACACATTAGAGTATTTTATAGAAAATAATATTGATGTATTTGCGCTTGATTATTCTGAGATGATGGCAAAATTTATAGATACGACTCTTGATATCGTGCAAACATATGAAAGACTTGAGAAAGCCCGTTCCAAAAATCAAGCTATCGCAGACATAGAAGAAGGACTAAAAAAACAATTTGATGAAAAAACGGAAAGCTTATTAAAGTTTTGCTTAAAACGTAAACTAATTAATGTCTGACTTTGTACATCTTCATTGCCATACTGAGTTTTCGCTTTTGGACGGACTGGCAAAAATTCCGGATCTTTTATCCCGCGCTAAGGAATTGGGGATGGACAGCTTAGCGATTACCGATCACGGCAGCATGTACGGGGCAATCAAGTTTTTCCTGAAAGCCCGCGAATATGGGATAAAACCGATAATCGGAATTGAGGCTTATCAGGCTAAAAGAAGCCGCTTTGACAAACAGCAGGGAATAGATAGCGATTCGTACCACCTGGTACTGCTTGCAGAAAACAACACCGGTTACCAGAATCTGATGAAGCTCACTACTCTTGCCAATCTGGAAGGATTTTATTACAAGCCCAGAATTGATATATCGGTACTCAAGGAATATAGTGAAGGCTTGATTTGCCTGTCAGGCTGTCTCAACGGCGAGATTTCACAACTTCTTCTTAATCATCAGGAAATCCAGGCCGAAACGCGGGCACGGGAATTTCTGGAAATATTTGGTGAAGAGCATTACTATCTGGAAATCCAAAACCATCCCAAAGTTGAACAACAGGCCAAAGTCAATGAAAAAATAATCACCCTGTCAAGAAAGCTGGGAATTCCTCTTGTGGCCACCAATGACATACATTATATCAATGCTGAAGACGCTGAAGCGCAGGAGATTCTTCTTTGTGTCCAGACTCAGCATACTATTGTGGAATCCAAAAGACCGCTGTCGATGATTTCATCACCGGATTTTTACATGAGAAGCCCGCAGGAGATGAAAGGGCTTTTTATCCAGTATCCGGAAGCAATCGAAAATACTGTAAAAATTGCCGCCAGATGCAATGTAGAGATTGAGCTTGGCCGCTGGATATTGCCGTCATTTGAAGTTCCAAACGGCGAGACCGGAGAGAGCTTCGTCCGAAAACTTGCCAAAGAAAGATTGCCTACCAGATTCCCTAAAGTTACTTCAATAATTACTGACAGACTTAATTATGAACTGGATATTATCTGCAAGAAAGGTTACGCCACTTATTTTTTGATTGTTGCTGATTTTGTCAATTGGGCTAAGGATAAAGGCATAGCTGTTGGTCCTGGAAGAGGATCGGCGGCCGGGTCACTCGTTGCTTATTCGCTTGGCATAACCGATCTTGATCCCTTAGAGCATAAACTTCCTTTTGAAAGATTTTTAAATCCTGACAGGCCATCTCCTCCGGATATAGATCTTGATTTTGCCGATGACAGAAGGGATGAAGTGATAGCCTACGTCACGGAAAAATACGGTCAGGATAAGGTAGCGCAAATCATAACTTTTGGTACTATGGAGGCGCGTCAGGCTATCCGGGACGTTGGACGTGCTTTGGGTATGCCTTATTCTCAACCTGACAGGATTTCCAAATTAATTCCAGCCGGAGCACAGGGTTTTTCGATGACCATTGATAAAGCTTTACAAACTACCCCTGAGTTAAATTACGCCTATCAAAATGAGCCGGAAACTAAAAGACTCTTGGATTTGGCCAGGAAACTTGAAGGAGTAGCCAGACATGCATCAGTTCACGCAGCGGGAGTTGTGATTTCCGACAAGCCTTTAACGAATTACACACCCCTCCAGAAGGAAACGAGAGGGGAGAAAATCATTACCCAATACGATATGTATTGTCTGGATCTGAACGCGGCAGACGGAAAAGCGGTAGGTCTTCTGAAGATGGATTTGCTGGGACTTCGAAATCTGACAATTCTCGAAAACAGCATCAAGTTTGTCAAAGAAACGCAAGGGATTGAAGTAGATCTATTGAAAATTCCACTCGATGAAAAAAAAGTATATGAGCTTATCACTTCAGGCGAAACCACCGGAATTTTTCAGTTGGAATCTGGTGGAATGAGACGCCTTGCCCGCGATTTGAAACCCAATAAATTTTCCGATATTTCCGCTATGGTGGCGCTTTTCAGGCCCGGACCGATGGATTGGATTCCCACTTTTATTGAGGCTAAAGCCAATCCCAAAAAAATCAAATACCCTCATCCTGCTTTAAAGCCTATTTTATCCGAAACCTACGGAATCGCAGTTTATCAGGAACAGTGCATGCAGATTGCCAATACGATGGCCGGTTATTCCATGGTTGAGGCAGATAAACTCCGGATGGCCATTGGTAAGAAAAAAAGAGAAGTGATGAAAAAAGAAAAAGTGAAGTTTATCAGCGGGTGTGTCAATCAGGGATATACCAAAAGAATTGCGGAGAATATCTTTTCCCTGATTGAAAAATTTGTAGGGTACGGATTCAATAAAGCCCATTCAGCATCCTATGGCATGATTGCTTACCAGACTGCTTATATGAAAGCCAAATTTCCTGTCGAATTTATGACGGCTGTACTCACTGCTGAAAGCCGTAGTACGTCGGGCCCAATCAGAAATGAAAAAATTACCCGTGCAGTTTTGGAATGCCGAAGAATGAAAATAGGGCTGTTGCCTCCCGATATCAATAAATCGGATGTCGAGTTTACTATAGATAAAAACGAAATTCGTTTTGGTCTGTCGGCTATTAAAAATATCGGAAGCGCGGCGATAGAATCCATTCTTCAGGCCCGTAAGGACGGCTTTTTTAAAACTTTCACCGAATTTATATCCAGAGTCGATTTATCCAAGGTCAACAGAAAAACTTTGGAAAGCCTGATTAAAGCTGGTGCTGTGGACCAGTTTGGTAAGCGGGCGGCGCTTCTTACAGCTTATTCTCAGATTGTAGACCGGGTAAATTCCACGAAGAATAGTAAAATAGATGGGCAGGAAAGCCTGTTTTCCATGGAGGAAAAACTTGATCTTCGGGATGATATACCGAAAGTGGAGGAGTTATCGAAAGAAGAATTGTTAGCTTTCGAACGGGATTTGTTGGGTTTTTTTCTGACAGAACATCCACTCACGTCAAAGATTCAGATTTTGGAAAAAAAGGTTACTCATAGAATTAATGCCTTGACAGTTTCCGTAATTCCTGTGGTGATTGGAGGGTTAATAACCCAAGTGCGGAAAATTATCACTAAAAAAAGCGGCAGTGAAATGGCATTCGTAAAAATAGATGATTTTACAGGTTCCATTGAGCTCGTGATATTTCCGACAGTTTATGAAAGAACCAAGTATCTTTGGATAAACGATAATATAATACTCGTTAAAGGCAGAGTTAGTGAACGAGAGGAAAGGTTATCAGTAGTGGTGGATGATGCGAAAGCTCTTGGGGCTCGTCCGTCCGACTAAGCCGGGGATACGGCCTTAACTCTTGACTTGAGAAATTCACTAAATTACAATTACCCTATAACTATTAAATTACAAGCGTGAGTAAAAAGAAGTCGGTCATGAGTATTAAAGAGGGATTTCTGGAAGTCACGGAAATAGATAAAAAAGAGACAGATGATGTTTCGGAAAAAAGCAGATTTTTAGAAGGTTTGGAATTGGCATCGAATTTAGGTTTCACCATTGCTATTCCGATAGTTATAGGGGCAGTTTTGGGTTCGTTTTTAGACAATAAATTAAACACTTCACCCAAACTTACCCTTTCTCTGATAATGTTGGGACTTTTTATCTCTTTTTATAATATTTATAAACTGGCCAAGAAAAACGGTTCAAATTAAAATATGGGCGAAGTGCATATATCACTTAAAGCGGAAAAACTTTTTTCTTTGTTTGGTATTTCGATCACCAATTCTATCTTGGCAACTTGGCTGGTCATGATAGTGTTAATCTTCGCTTCATTAGCTGTGACTTCAAAGCTTTCTCTAATTCCTTCCAGAATGCAGTCTATATTTGAAATGATGATTGGCGGAATTTATGATCTGTTCAAAACTATTACCGGTGAAAAAGTCAAACAATTTTTTCCCTTGGTAGGTACTCTTTTCTTTTTCATAATCTTTTTGAACTGGATGGGACTTGTTCCGGGTGTTGGATCAATTGGATTAAATGAAATGGTGCATGGAAAAAAAGAATTTATTCCCTTACTCCGTGCAGGATCTGCTGATATCAATACGACTCTTGCATTTGCAATCGTATCGGTGGTACTTATCCAATATTATGGATTTTCAACACTCGGTAAAGAATACCTGGGAAGATTTATCAATCTGAAAAATCCGATCAATTTTTTTGTAGGAATATTGGAAATCATGTCGGAAGGAACAAAGATTATTTCCTTCGCTTTCAGGTTATTTGGCAATATTTTTGCCGGAGAAGTATTATTGACCGTGGTTGCATTCCTGATGCCGCTTTTTGCACCATTACCATTTCTGGCTTTGGAACTTTTTGTCGGATTTATTCAAGCTCTGGTATTTTCTATGCTCACGGCGGTTTTTTTGTCTGTTGCAACAACCAGTCATGAGCATTAAAATAAGAAATTAATTATTATATTTTTTATAAAGGGGGTAAATTTATGTCTAATGAAGCAGTTAAGATGCTTGCCTCGGCTCTCACAATAGCCATTGGAGCTATTGGACCGGCAATAGCAATTGGTATGCTTGCCTCGAAAGCTATGGAAGCAATTGGTCGCAATCCAGAGGCGGAATCTAAAATTAGAACCAGCATGATCTTGGCTATCGCATTTGCTGAAGCTATCGCAATTTATGCTTTGGTCATCGCTCTTATTATTAAATTTACCTAAAATTTCACTTAATTATTTCTATGGATAAAATTGGTGTTGAACCAGTGGCTTTATTGACGCAAATCATAAACTTTCTTCTGATGGTTTTAATCCTGAGCAAAATCCTTTATAAACCGATACTGAAAATGCTGGACGAAAGAAAGAAAAAGATAGAAGAAGGATTAAAATACACAGAAAAAATGCAGTTGGAGATGGAGAAGTTGGAAAAAAAGAAAGCTGAGATTTTAGATAAAGCTCACGCCGAAGTCAAAACGATTATTGAAGAGGGTAAAAAAGCAGGAACAAACGTCGAATCAGATATAATAAAATCCGCCCATGAAGAAGCAAAACATATCATCGAATCAGGAAAAAAAGAAATAGAGTCGGAAAAAGCAAAAATGCTCAAAAATCTGCACCGTGAAACAGTAGATGTTTCAGTCAGAATGGCCGAAAAAATTCTTAAAGATGTACTTTCACAGGAAGATCAGAAGTTAATCATTGATAAAAAACTTAAACAAATCGCCCATTTAGTCAAATGAATAAACCCAATTCCAAATCCAGCCATATTGTACGGGGACTTATGGATTTTTTGACAGAAGCCGGAGAAAAAAAACTTCTGCCGGACGTGACCGACGAACTCCAAGGAATGGTTTCTGAGTTAAAAAAAACAGATCTTATTGAAATAAACAGCGTAGTTCCTTTGACTACTGACCAAAAACAGATTCTGACCCAGTCCTTGCGGGATCTTTTGCAGGTAAGGGTACCCATCAATTTTCGTCTGGATAAAAGTCTAATCGGAGGATTTAATATCAGACTAGGCGATTGGTTTCTTGATACATCTGTCAAATATCAGTTAAATCAGATGAAGAGCCGTTTATTGGATTAGTGTGAAAAATAATTATGCCCAAAAGTAAAACTCCAAATATCAAAGATAAAATATTCGAAAAACTTAAAAACATCTCTTCCGAGTCATTAGAAGTAGGTTTTACCGGCACGGTTCGCGAAGTTGGAGACGAAGTGGTGCGTATAACTGGCCTGAGGGATGTCACTTATTCCGAGATGATAGAATTTCCCAACGAAATATTTGGCGTGGCTGTAAATCTAGAAGAAAATGAGGTAGGCGCAATTGTTCTTGGCAATTATTTAAAAATAAAGCAGGGAGATAAGGTTAAAGGTACGGGAAGACTTCTTTCTATCGGAGTTGGTGAAAAATTGATAGGTCGGGTAATCGATCCTTTAGGCAAACCTCTCGACGATAAAGGATCAATAGACACCCAAAAGTTTTATCCGATTGAAAAAATAGCTCCGGGTGTGATTGATCGTCATCCGGTAAATACTCCACTTCAAACCGGCATCAAAGCGATTGACAGCATGATACCGATCGGGCGAGGCCAAAGAGAGCTTATTATCGGAGACCGCGGGATAGGAAAGACATCTTTAGCAATTGACACCATCATCAACCAAAAAAACGAGAAAGTAATTTGTATCTACGTAGCCATAGGACAGAAAACATCCCGGATAGCTCAGATTATTGATACTCTAAAGCATCACAAAGCAATGGAGCATACCATTATAGTTGCTGCTAATGCCTCCGACCCTGCCTCCTTACAGTTTATCGCACCATACGCAGGATGTGCTATCGGCGAGTATTTTATGGACAAAGGACAGGATGCTTTAGTAATTTATGATGATCTTTCCAAGCATGCTTGGGCGTATCGGCAGATTGCTTTGGTTTTAAGACGTCCCTCCGGCCGTGAAGCTTATCCGGGAGATATCTTTTATTTGCATAGCCGCCTGCTTGAACGTGCCTGTCGATTAGATGAAAAACATAAAGGGGGCTCACTCACTGCTCTACCGATTATCGAAACCCAAGCCGGGGATTTATCTGCCTATATTCCCACCAATGTGATTTCTATTACTGATGGGCAAATTTATCTTGAACCGGACCTTTTTTATTCCGGAATAAGACCGGCGATTAATGTAGGTTTATCTGTTTCCAGGGTTGGAGGATCAGCACAAATAAAAGCTATGAAGCAGGTAGCCGGACAACTTCGGCTGGATCTAGCTCAATACCGGTCGCTGGCTGCATTTGCCCAGTTTGCAGCAGATCTTGATCAGTCTACTAAAAATCAGATTGAACGGGGTCGCAGAATGGTGGAACTTCTCAAACAAACGCTTTTTAAACCAATGAGTGTAGAAGAACAGGTTGTCTTGATTAATGCCGGTACATCAGGGATGCTTGATGATGTGGCGGTCGAGAAAATTGGTGACTTTGAAAAAAAATATCTTGAATATATGAATGATTCACAACAAAAAATCATGCATGAGATAAAAAAAGAAGGTAAACTATCCACAGAACTTTTGGAAAAAATGAAGAAAAGTGTAGAAACTTTTAAAAAAAGTTTTAAATAAAATGGCTAATATCAAACTCATAAAAAGCAGAATAAAATCGGCTAAAAATATTTCCCAGATGACTAAAGCCATGGAAATGGTAGCAGCTTCTAAAATGAAAAAGGCGCAGGAAGCGGCTGTTTTGGGAAAGCCTTATGCCGAAAAGATTCAGGTAATCGTGACTGAACTGGCCAAAAGAACAGATCCTAAACTTCATAAGTTACTTTCATATGGTAATCCGGCAGGACACAGTTTATACATTATTATCTCGACTAATAAAGGTTTATGCGGCGGACTGAATACCAATCTATTCCGATACTTTTTGAATTTTCTGAAAGACTCTGACCCAAATTTTTCGGGTGAATATATCACTATCGGGAAAAAAGGCGAAAGATTTGTTGTCAGGGAAAACAAATCACTTCTTGCTGATTTTTCTGAGACTATTCCTTTTACAGAGGCAGTCGGACCACTATCGAAAATATATGTTGAAGGATTTATCAGCGGAAAATATAGCCGGGTATTTCTGGTTTACAGCACATTTATAAACGCTCTGAAACAGGATCCGACGGTAAAACTTATTCTTCCGATTGTGGGATTGAAACAGTATACTGAAGGCGATCAGAAAGAGGAAAGTACGGAATTTTTAATTGAGCCCACAATCGATCAGGTGCTTGATAGTCTTCTTCCGCATTATTTGGAAAATCAGATTAGAGCTGCAATACATGAATCTGAAGCGTCAGAACACTCAGCTCGAATGATTGCTATGAAGAATGCGTCTGACGCGGCAAATGACCTCATTGACGGTTTGTCGCTTTTATATAATAAAGCCCGACAGGAGAAAATTACTTATGAAATTGCCGATATTGTGACGGCGCGATTGGGGATGGAAAAATGAAAAAAGGAAAAATAGTTCAAATCATAGGAGCGGTTATCGATGTACTTTTTGAGCAAGGTGACCTACCCGAAATTTATAACGCCCTGGAAATTAATTTGACGGATGGCAAAAAGCTAATATTGGAGGTAGCCCTTCACCTCGGTGACGATAAAGTCCGTACGATTGCACTGGGACAGACAGATGGATTAAAAAGAGGACAGCTAGTTTATGATACGGGAAATCCCATAATGGTACCAGTTGGCAAGTCCACCTTGGGGCGTATATTAAATGTTGTGGGAGAACCGGTGGATAACGGCCCGGCCCTTAAAGCCGACAAAAAATATCCGATCCATCGTCCCGCACCGAAACTCATGAATCAGGAAGTACGGGCGGAGATTTTGGAAACCGGGCTAAAGGTTATCGATTTGATAGCCCCTTTTGTAAAGGGGGGTAAAGTTGCAGCCTTTGGAGGGGCAGGAGTGGGAAAGACTGTCCTTATTCAAGAGCTGATCCGAAATGTAGCCACAGTCCATGGAGGTGTTTCAGTCTTTACCGGTGTCGGTGAAAGATCAAGAGAGGGAAATGATCTGCTTCTTGAAATGAAAGCATCAGGAGTGTTTGCTAAAACAGTTTTGGTTTTTGGTCAAATGACCGAACCTCCAGGTAACCGGCTCCGCGTGGCTCTCACAGGATTGACTATGGCCGAATATTTTCGGGATGAAGAAGGTCAGGATGTTCTGCTATTTATAGATAATATTTTCCGTTTCGCCCAGGCTGGAAGCGAGGTTTCGGCGCTTCTTGGCAGGATTCCTTCAGCTGTCGGTTACCAGCCGACATTGGCTTCCGAAATGGGCGCCTTGCAGGAAAGAATCACCTCTACCAAAAAAGGATCAATTACCTCTCTGCAGGCTGTTTATGTACCTGCTGATGATTATACTGATCCGGCACCGGTGGCCACTTTTGCACACTTGGACGCTTCTATTTCTTTGGAAAGGTCCATTGCGGAACAAGGTCTTTTTCCAGCAGTTGATCCGTTGGCATCCACATCCCGAATATTGACCCCGGAAGTCGTGGGTGAAGATCATTACCAGACCGCTCGAGGTGTGCAGAAAGTGTTGCAAAGATATAAAGATCTGCAGGATATAATCGCCATTTTAGGTATGGAAGAACTATCGGATGAGGACAAATTAATAGTTTCAAGGGCACGTAAAATACAGAGATTCTTATCCCAACCGATGTTTGTAGCGGAAACCTTTACCTCCAAAGCCGGGAAGTATGTTTCACGCGAGGAGACAATTCGCGGTTTTAAGGAGATCCTGGAAGGAAAACATGACGGCCTACCCGAACAAGCATTTTATATGGTTGGTGGAATTGATGAAGTTAAATAATTATGGCGACTTTTCTTCTCGAAATCATCACCCCTGACAGGGTAGTATTTAGTGATCAGGTGGAAATGGTGACAGCAACTTCCGCAATGGGTACAATCGGAATTCTACCTCAACACATCCCGTTATTTTCCAAATTAGTTCAAGGTGAAGTTAAAATTAACAAAGATAATAAAGAACATTTTTTGGCTATTGGGGGTGGATTTATTGAAGTGACAAAAGAAAAAACATATATCTTGGTTACTGAAGCATTCCGTGCGGAAGAAATCAATGAGCAGGAAATTATCAAGGCCAAAAAAAGAGCAGAAGAAGCAATTCAAGATAAATCAAGTAATTTGACATTATCCGAGGCGCAATCAATTTTCCGCCGGTCAGAAATCGCCCTGAAAGTTTTACACCGTCATCGCAGTTCGCGAAACATGCAGGTTTAAATCCGCCAATGATTGTTTTCTAGAGCAATTTAGCTTAAAATATTAGCGGACTTGTATGAAAGATTATGTCGAAAGGATATTTAATTCTTGAAAACGGGAAAGTATTTACAGGCGTCAGTTTTGGTTGTAATAGTAAAGTAAGCGGTGAAGTGGTATTCAACACCGGAATGGTAGGTTATCCCGAAGCTTTTACCGATCCTTCATATTACGGACAGATTCTCACAATGACCTATCCACTTATCGGTAACTATGGAGTCCCATCTAATAAAAGTAATGATGGCCTCGAAGCAAATTTTGAATCAGATAAAATTCAAATCAGAGGATTAGTTATAAGCGAATACATCGAAAATAATTCACATTGGCAGTCGTCTACCAGCCTTTCAGATAAGCTTAAAAAATCCAAGATACCTGCTTTATGTGGGGTTGATACCCGCTCGCTTACTAAAATTATCCGTGGGTCAGGTGTTATGAAAGGCATAATCGCATTTGAAAAATCCCGCCAAGAGGCGGGATTATCTTTTGAAGACATCAATAAGAAAAACTTAGTGTCTATGGTGTCGTGCCTAAAACCTACGACCTATGGAAATGGAAAATTTACGATTTTAATTATAGATTGCGGATTAAAATTCAATCAGATAAGGATTTTTTTAAATCTAGGAATTAAAGTAATCAGAGTACCTTGGAATTACAATTTTTTTTCTCAAGATCATAAATTAAATTTTGACGCCATTTTTATCAGTAACGGCCCCGGAGATCCGAAAATGGTAGGGGTAGCTGTCAAAAATATCCGCGAGGCGATAAAACGGCAAATACCTATTTTTGGAATTTGCCTTGGAAATCAGATACTGGCCTTGGCATCAGGTGCTGATACTTATAAATTGAAATACGGTCATCGGGGTCAAAATCAACCCGTAATCGAAAACAACACAGGCAAGTGTTTTATTACTACCCAAAATCATGGATTCGCCGTAGATACAAATTCTCTGTTAAAAGGTTGGGAACCCTGGTTTACCAATCTTAACGATCATACTAATGAAGGGATTAAACACAATAAACTGCCTTTCATCAGTGTACAATTTCATCCTGAATCAATGCCAGGTCCCACAGATACGGAGTGGTTATTTCAATTTTTTATCGATAAAGCGAAAAAATGGCTGAAAAAAACTTAAAACTTAAAAAAATTCTGATTCTGGGATCCGGTGCTTTAAAAATAGGGGAAGCCGGTGAATTTGATTATTCCGGTTCTCAAGCAGCCAAAGCTCTTCGTGAAGAGGGTATTTATACCATTTTAATTAATCCCAATATTGCCACAATCCAAACTTCCAAAGAGTTCGTCAATAAAGTTTACTTTCTGCCGGTTACGCCGGTATTTGTCGAAAAAATTATCGCCAAAGAAAAGCCTGATGGTATTTTACTCGGTTTTGGCGGACAGACCGCTTTGAATTGCGGTATGGCACTTCATAAAAGTGATGTCTTTGAAAAATACAAAGTTAAAGTACTGGGAACTCCTGTCAGCAGTATTATCACGACAGAGGACCGTTTGCTTTTTAAGAATTTCATTCAGAAGTTAAAGTTGAAAGTTCCTCAAAGCATATCGTTTACCGATCTTAATAATGTGAAATCAGATGGAAAAAGTTTAAAATTTCCGGTACTTATAAGGTCAGGTTTCTCTTTAGGAGGACTTGGATCGGGAGTCGCCCGAAATTATCAGGAATTAATAAAAATTGCCGCGATGGCTTTATCAGTCAGCCCGCAGATTTTAGTTGAAGAATATCTGGAACATTGGAAAGAGATTGAATACGAAGTGGTAAGAGATAGTTTTGGAAATGTTATTACAGTCTGCAATATGGAAAATTTTGACCCGATGGGAATTCATACCGGGGAATCAATTGTTGTTGCTCCATCGCAGACTTTGAATAATCATGAATACCATTTGCTTCGCGAGGTAGCTATTAAAGTCATCGAAAATTTACCCATAGTAGGCGAGTGTAATATCCAGTACGCCTTAAATCCGAAAAACGGCGATTATAGAATTATCGAAGTGAACGCTAGATTATCGCGTTCTAGCGCTCTAGCGTCAAAGGCCACCGGGTATCCCTTAGCGTACGCGGCGGCGAAACTTGCGCTTGGATTCAGTTTATCGGAAATTAAAAACAAAGTGACCCAGGCGACCTCTGCTTTTTTTGAACCCTCACTTGATTATGTAGTTGTCAAAATACCCCGCTGGGATTTTTTTAAATTTAAAAACATGGATGAGGATTTAGGAAGTGAAATGCAAAGCGTAGGTGAAGTTATGGCCATAGGACGAACATTTGAAGAAGCATTTCAGAAAGCTATCCGTTCACTCGATATTGATTATGAAGGGATAATTGGAGAAAGTATATCACCGGAAAATATTAAAAAATCAGCTAATAAAAAAAATAGCCTTCAGAATCTTCTTCCCACTCCTGACAGGCCTTATAGAATTTCACACAATATTTTTTACGGTCAGTCTTTAAATGATATTTATAGGAAGACTGGCATTGATTTATGGTTCTTAGAACGGATCAAAAATATTGTTTCCCATTATAAAAAATTACTTGAGCAATCTGCTAAGACAACTCTCAAGAAAGAATCGCTAAGAAATGCCAAGCTTTTAGGTTTTTCCGATCAACAGATAGGAAATATTTATCATTTGAATCAGGATAAAGTAAGATCTCTAAGAAAAAACTGGAAAATACTTCCTAAGATTTGCCAGATTGATACACTGGGAGGGGAATTTCCCGCAAAAACAAACTACCTGTATTTGAGTTATCACCGTACAGAACATGATATTTCCAAACCTTCAGCAAAACAGGTTGCAGTATTAGGAGGCGGGCCTTATCAGATCGGATCATCTGTGGAATTTGACTGGTGTGCGGTTAATTGCGTTCTAACCGCTAAAAGACTTGGATTTAGTCCGATCATGATTAATAATAATCCTGAAACTGTTTCGACAGATTATGATATATCGGATAAACTCTATTTCGAAGAACTTACTCTTGAGCGAATAATGGATATAATCGATTTTGAAAATTGTCCCCTGATTGTTTCTGTTGGCGGTCAAATTCCAAATACACTGGTACCCAAACTTGCGAAGTACAAAGTGAAGCTGCTTGGAACATCTCCTCAGCATATTGAACAGGCTGAAGATAGAAATAAATTTTCTGGACTTCTGGATAAACTAAAGATTAAACAGCCAATCTGGCAAAAATTAACAACTGTTAAAGATACTCTGATATTTGCCAATAAAATTAAATATCCGGTTTTACTGCGGCCGTCTTTTGTGCTTTCAGGTAAGGCCATGTTTGAGGCTTATTCTAAAAAAGATTTATTATCTTACTTTAAAAAATATAATGTCATAAATAATGTTTATCCGTTGGTTATATCTAAATTTATAAGAGGCGCTAGAGAGGTTGATTTCGATGCTGTTGCAGCTACTGGTAAAATATTAAGCTATGCTATTTCTGAACATGTGGAACATTCGGGAGTCCATTCTGGGGATGCCACTTTGGTCTTACCAACTTTTTCGTTATCTGCATCAGCTAAAGATAAAATTGCAACCACCGCTGCAAAAATAACTAAGGCTTTAAAAATTCATGGCCCGTTCAATATCCAATTTCTCGTCAATAATTATTCGACGGATAATCCTGATATTTTAGTGATTGAAGCGAATCTTCGGGCATCCAGAAGTTTCCCCTTTGTGTCAAAAACCTACGGAGTTAACTTTATTACCCTTGCCACAAAGGTAATGCTTGGTAATTACACAAAAGTTAATCCGCATAAAAAACTTGATTTTTACTGTGTCAAGGTTCCCAGATTTTCTTTCACGAGACTGCGAAAGGTTGATCCTATTCTTCGTGTTGAGATGGCCTCTACAGGAGAAGTAGCCTCATTCGGAGATACTTTTCAGGAAGCATATCTGAAAGCAGTTTTATCTACAGGTACAAATTACCCGGGGAAGGCAGTACTTCTTTCTCTTGGGGGGGAAGCCATAAAAAATAGGTTTTTACCTGCTGCAGTAATATTGAAAAATATGGGATTTAAGATATATGCTACGGAAAATACCGAAATGTATTTGAAAAAACACGGTATTAAGGCTAATTTTGTCTACAAATTTCATGAAAAAAAGCATCCCTGTGTATTAGATTTGATTCAGAGTAAAAAGGTTTCCTTAGTTATTAATATCAGCGAACGAAGTGACCTAAGTCAGTCAACGTTTGATTTGGCTATTAGCGACGGATATTTGATTAGAAGAGCAACGGTTGACGCTGAAATTCCTCTTTTCACCAAAATTTCGATAGCAACACTTTTCGTTGAGTCTATTAATATGTATAATGAAAACAAATTGAGCATTAAATCCTGGGAGGAGTATGTAAAATGAAAAATAATTTTTATAAAAAAGATGTCGTTTCAGTCAATGATTTTAGTAGGGATGATATTGATTTATTATTCGAAAGAACTGATAAAATAAAGAAACTTGTTGAGGATAGAGGCGGAGACGAAAGGTTGAAAGGGAGGATTATGGCGGCTTTATTTTATGAACCCTCCAGCAGAACATTTTCCTCTTTCATCACATCCATGCAACGATTGGGAGGAGGCATAATTCCTTTGAACGGTATGTCGAATACTTCTGTAGCCAAAGGCGAAACCCTTCAAGATACGGTCCGGGTATTTTCTGCATACGCAGACATACTTGTCATTAGGCATCCTGACTCAGGATCATTAAAATTAGCTGCAAAATTTGCAAATAAACCGGTTATAAACGCAGGTGAAGGAGCATTAGGAGAACATCCGACCCAGGCATTCATCGATCTGTACACGATTAAACAAAGCTTCGGGCATATTGACGGTTTGAGTTTTTTGATTATCGGGGATTTGGCTCACTACCGTCCAACTAATTCTCTCATTATGGCACTGTGCAAATATAAAAATATTAAATTATGTCTCGCTACTCCAAAACAGGTACCTATCCAGGAGAATATCCGGAAATTTATCAATAACCAGAAAGTAAACTTTACTGAATATACAGAATTCAAAAATTTATTGCCGGAAATTGATGTTTTATATGTGACCCGGGTGAAAAAAGAATACATGTCAGAATCTCTTTATAAAAGTGTCAAAGGAAGCTATGTTATAAATAAATCTTTGGTCGAAAAAATGAAAGAAAAAAGTATAATTCTTCATTGTTTGCCGCGTATAAATGAATTGAGCGAAAAAATAGATGATGATTCCAGGTCTTTATATTTTAGAGATCAGTTGCAAAATGGACTTTATGTCAGAATGGCCTTATTGGATCTTATATTAAATAAATAATGAGTAAGTTACTTCGTCTTCCTGGACTTATTGATATCCACGTCCATCTTCGTGATCCGGGTCAAACCCTAAAGGAAGATTTTTTTACCGGCACCTCCGCAGCTCTTGCCGGAGGCGTGACAACGGTGTTTGATATGCCCAATAATTCAGAACCAATCTTTTCGTATAATAAATTAATTGAGAAGATGAAAATAGTCAGCCAAAAAGCTGTCTGCGATTTTGGACTTTATTTCGGTACTGACGGCAGGAATATTGCTGAATTTTCTAAAGTGCAAAAATTAGTAGTAGGACTCAAGATTTACTTAAATTTAACCACCGGCAAATATCTTGTTGATGATGAAAAAATGGTAGATAAGGTTTTTCAAGCCTGGCAAAAAGATAAGATGATTGTAGTACACGCGGAAGGAGATAAAATTGATCTGGCAATTGATTTATGCAGAAAATATAAAAATAAACTGCATATTACTCATATCGCTACAAGGTCGGATCTGGAAAAAATTATGGATGCCAAATTATTAAAACTGAATATTACCTGCGATGTAACGCCGCACCATCTGTTTTTGACAGAAAAGGACTTGCCATATTTAGACGGATTTGGCGTAGTAAAACCTTCCTTAGCAAGCCAGTCTGACGCAGATTTTCTTTGGGATAATTTAAAGTATATTGATTGTATTGCTACAGACCATGCTCCCCATACGCTCGAAGAAAAAAAATCTTTTGATTCTCCAAGCGGAATGCCTGGTTTGGAAACAATGCTGCCGCTTCTTATGACAGCAGTCAAACAGAAACGTCTTGTTCTTGCGGATATTATTCGCTTAACAAATACCAATCCGCAGAAAATTTTTGGTTTTAAACAAGATAAAGAAACTTATGTGGAAATTGATGCCTATGAGGAATATGAAATCAAGAAAGAAAATCTTTTTACCAAATGCGGCTGGAGTTCATTTCAGGGGCGGAAGGTAAAGGGCAAAGTCAAAAATGTTTTTATCAGAGGAACAAAAGTTTTATCAGATGGAAAGTTGTTGGTTTCTCCCGGCTTTGGTCAAAATATCTTACCATAAAATACTTCATTAATATATAGTAATGTAGTAAAAAAATATTATTTTTTGTCGGTTAAACTTCTGACGATTGTTGCTACAATTCGTTTATCAAATATTGAAAGAATAAATTTTTGAAGAGTAGGCTTTTTGATTAAAGACGCTAACGAGATTGCTGCATTCATTTTCATTTGATTGGTGATTTTAGTTATTCGTTTTTGTATCAGTCCTTTAAAAAAACCGGGAAAGACTAAGGCATTATTCACTTGATTTGTGTTATCACTGCGGCCATTCGCATATACAGCCACACCCCATTTTTTAGCATTGGAGGCTGTTATTTCCGGATCGGGATTGGCGAGGGCAAAAACGATGGCATTTTTATTCAGATTTTGTATGATATTTTGGGTAAATATTCCTTTTTGGGAAACTCCGATTAATATATCTGCATTTTTTACGGCCTGGATTAAGTTACCTGATTGATTATTTCTATTTGAGATAAGGAGCAGTTCTTTTTTATAATTATCAAGATCATTTCTTTTACCGCTAATTATACCTTTTGAATCAACAAGAATTATATTTTTTAATCCGTAAAAAGCCAGGAGCTTTGCCACGGCCGTACCGGCAGCGCCCACCCCCGTGATTACTGTTTTACAGAGTTTTAAATCTTTTTTGACAACAGAGGCAGCATTTATTAAACCCGCCAGCACCACAATAGCTGTAGCATGCTGATCGTCATGCATGACCGGAATACCGAGATTTTGCAGTTTATTTTCAATCTCAAAACAGCGGGGTGCGGAAATGTCTTCCAGATTGATAGCGGCGAAGACGGGAGAAATATTTTTAACGCACTGTACAATTTCTTCCACACTTTGGGTCTTGAGGCAAATAGGGAAAGCATTAATCCCGGCAAATTCTTTAAAGATAGCGCATTTTCCTTCCATGACGGGAAGAGCGGCCTCAGTCCCAACATTGCCGAGTCCCAAAACAGCGGATCCATCCGTAATGACAGCAATCGTATTATTTTTTATCGTGAGATTAAATATTTGTTTTGGATTTTTTTTGATGCTCATTACTGCTTCTGCAACTCCTGGCGTATACATTAAAGATAAATTTTTCCGGTTACTAAGTTTTATCTTAGATTTAATTTCCAATTTGCCATTTAACTTCCTGTGAAGATTTAATGCTGGGGATGATTTGGCCATATGACGAATTATTTAGTTTTTAATATTAAATTCGGATTAGTGAGAGAAGCTGGAAAAAATATTTTATTTGCTTGTTTTGAAGTCAAATACCCTTTCTGGACCGCTATTTCCCTGATCGACCTGTTTGTTTTTAAAGATATCTTAACTACTTCCTCTGTTTTATCATAACCGAGATGGGGGTTGAGAATTGCCGCAATTCCACTGCTTTGGGTGAACCAGTATTGGCACATTTTGGCATTGGCAGTAATTCCCTTTACACATTTTTCATCAAATACAGCGATAGCGCTGGTTAAAAGCCTAATCTGTTCAATTAAATTAAATGCAATAAGCGGCAACATGACATTTAATTCAAGTTGACCTGCCATAGATGCTTGTAGAATTGCTTGATCAAAACCTATTACTTGAAAACAAACCATGGTGAGCATTTCTACAATTGACGGATTCACTTTTCCTGGCATAATTGAAGAACCTTTTTGCACTTCCGGCAGATTTATTTCAGCTAGTCCTGTTTTAGGGCCAGATGCAAGCAGACGAAGATCATTGCCAATCCTTATTAAGGTTTGAGCCAAAATCCGCAGCATTGACGACAAATGTAGAAAATCAGCGGTATTTTGCATTGATTCTATCAGATTGCCGGATGTTTCGAGATTTAATTTTGTCAGATTCTTCAATTCTTTTAACATCAGCTGATGATAGTCAGGATGAGTATTGATTCCTGTACCCACGGCAGTGCCTCCAATGCCAATTTTTAATAAATTAACAGCTGCTTGATTTATTCTTTTCTCATCAGACATTAATGCTTTTGCATAGGCTGCAAATTCCTGGCCCAGAGTGATCGGTAAAGCATCTTGGAGGTGAGTTCTGCCGGATTTAATTATTTGTGAAAATCGTTTTGATTTCTTACTAAAAGAATCTTTAAGTTTCCGAAGCTGTAAATTTAATTCAGGAAGTAGCATTAAACAAGTAATTCTGATAGTACAGGGAATAACATCATTGGTAGATTGAGACATATTTACATGATCATTGGGATGAATACTCAGTCGGCTGATTTCACTAGCACGATTGGCAATCACTTCGTTAATATTCATATTATGGGAAGTTCCTGCACCAGCCTGGTAAGGATCAACTACAAACTGATCAGCAAATTTTCCGGCTAATATTTCATCGCAAGTTTTAATGATTGCCTGTGCTTTTTTTCCGTCAAGTATCTCCAAATGATTGTTTACTTTGGCGGCGGCCTTTTTAATATAGACAATGGAAGAGACATAGACAGGATGAGGTTTTAATCCGCTGATCGGGAAATTATCAAGAGCTTTCCTGGTTTCAGGCCCGTAATAAGTTTTCATCCGCTATATCATACGAAATTGACACTTATTGTCAAATACCTATTGCACCTCTAATCCATAGTTGTTATATTACAAATAACTTATGGCAGATCTAAGCATAAAGTTTAATGGAGTCGATTTTGATAACCCCTTTATTCTCCCGTCAGGTATTATTACAGAAATTCCTGATCACAAGAGAGCAATCGAAGCCGGAGCAGGGGGAATAACTTTGAAGTCCTTAACTTTTGAAAAAAGAGAAGGAAATCCATTGCCCCGTGTCTGGAAATTTGATTGCGGGATGATAAATTCAGTCGGACTTCGTAATGCGGGAATAGTAAAGGGAAGTGATGAAATAAAATTATTTCTAGAAGAAAATAAAGGAATACCTATCATAGTCAGCTTATTTGCGACAAAAATAAAAGAGTTCTTATTATTGGTCGAAAAAATTGTTCCTTTAAAACCACAATTTATCGAATTAAACCTTTCCTGTCCCAACGTAGATGATGAATTCGGGAAACCTCTGGGAATGGAAAAGGGTGCAGCCGGAGAAATCGTCCGGGCTGTCAAAAAAATCTCCGGAAAAGTCCCGGTCTTGGCAAAATTATCTCCCAACGTCAGCGATATTGCCGATATCGCCAAATCCTGTGAGCTAGAGGGAGCTGATGGAATTGTTGCCATAAATACAGTCGGCCCTGGAATGATCATCGATATCGGTAAAAAGAAACCAATTCTTGGTGCGAAAAAAGGCGGTGTGTCCGGACCCGCAATCTTACCTGTCACCGTCAGATGTGTTTACGAAATATATGAAGCGGTAAAAATTCCTATTATTGGCATGGGAGGTGTGACCAAGTGGCAAGACGTCGTGGAAATAATGATGGCGGGAGCAACTTTGGTAGGAGTAGGCACTGCTACCTATCTTAAGGGAATGAAGATTTATTCTCAGTTGAAACAGGAATTGAGCGAATATCTGCAAAAACAAAATATTACGAATTTGAGTGAGCTAGTTGGGATAGCTCATAATTAATCATGAACTGGATAGGATATTCAATTATTGCAATTGGAATCGTAGGAATCTCGGATATTTTCAGAAAATTGGCTTCTCACTTAAAAGACCCCTTTTTTACAAATCTTGTTTTTCAGTTATCAGCGACAACATTTGCCATAATCACATATTTCATCTTCAGTAGAAAAGTAGAAAATAATCCCAAAGATATTGTATTTGCAATTTTAGGAGGAATAACCATTGCGGCCTTTTCTCTTTTTTCCTTTAAGGCATTATCAACGGGCCCTGGAGCATCGGTGGTAATACCAGTGCTTCGTGTCGGCGGGATTGCACTTCTTGTGGTTTTGGGTGTTGTTGTACTAAAAGAGAAACTTTCACTGCAAACTTTTGTCGGCCTTATATTTTCTTCAATTGGAATTTACTTACTTTTTTCAAATAAATGACACTTATACAAAAATTAAAAGACATAGTTAAAAAAAATAACTCTCTGGTTTGTGTGGGACTTGATAGTGAAATTACAAAGATTCCTGAACATATTCGAAATGGAGAACATCCGCAATCTACTTTTAATAAAGCCATTATTGATGCCACGCATGATTTAGTTTGTGCTTACAAACCAAATACCGCTTTTTATGAAGCGCGGGGAAAAGCAGGTATAGAGGCTCTTAAAATAACCTGTGATTATCTCAAAGAAAAATATCCGGATATCCCCATAATTTTGGATGCAAAACGGGCAGATATTGGCAGTACTAACGAGGGATATGTCAAATTTGCTTTTGACTTTCTGGGGGCAGATGCAATTACTCTCCATCCATATTTAGGTAAAGAATCACTAAAACCGTTTCTTGACAGGAAAGATAAAGGATTATTTATCCTATGCAGAACTTCAAATCCCGGGGCAGGGGAATTTCAGGATCTAGCCGTCGATTCCGGGAATCAAAGTATCAAACTATATCAGTATTTAGCGGAACGAGTTTTTAAAGATTGGAATTACAACGAAAATTGCGGTCTGGTTGTAGGTGCTACTTACCCTGATGAATTAAAGATTGTGCGGCGTATTGTAGGTGACGGATTTCCGCTTCTAATTCCCGGAGTCGGGACTCAAGGAGGAGATATCGAAAAAACTGTCAAAGCCGGAGTAGACAAAGACGGTTTAAATGCTATCATCAATTCTTCACGCGCAGTCATCTTTGCCTCAAAAGATAATAATTTTGCTGAGATATCCCGCACGGAAGCAATAAAATTAAGAGATGAAATTAATAAATTCAGAATAAAAGGAGACTAAAATGACCAGTGATGAAGTATTAGGAGTGTTTAAAAAATTAGGTGGATACATTTCAAATGATCACATTGTTTACACCTCAGGCAAACACGGAGAAACATATCTCAATAAGGATGCCATTTATCCGCATACCAGGGATATTTCACAACTTTGCGAGGAAATAGCGCAAAGGAATAAGGATAAAGGAATTGAGGTGGTTGCTGCGCCGGCTTTGGGAGGGATTATTCTATCACAGTGGACCGCTTATCATTTAACCGCATTAACCGGTAAGGAGGTGTTAGGTGTCTATACTGAGAAAACACAAGACAAAGATCAAATATTTACACGTGGATATGATAAATTAGTTAAGGGCAAAAAAGTATTAGTTGTAGAAGATATTACTACTACAGGGGGATCAGTGATGAAGGTAATAGCTAGTGTAAAAAAAGCAGGTGGAGAAGTGATTGGTGTTTGTGTGCTTGCCAATCGCAACCCTGATGAGATCAATAGCCGTACATTAGAAATACCCTATCAGTCTCTAGCTGAAATTAAGATGCAGGCCTGGGATGAGGAGACGTGTCCTCTTTGCCAAAAAAGAGTGCCGATTAATACTGTAGTCGGTAAAGGAAGGGATTATCTGAAAAGTAAAGGAAAATAGGTTTTAATCGCGGATATCTTCATATAGCAAATCATAACCTTTTTTATTAAAGATAAAAATCCGCGAATATGCTCTTATAAATTCAAGGCAAAAAGTAAAAAACCTATTTTTTATCCTACGGTCAGAGGTGAGAACTTTAATATTGGAATTAAATTTTATAGGACCTAACTTTCCAGCCCGAAGCCCAAGTTCGACATCATCAAAAGGTACTGCGGAATGATTAAATCCGCCTGCTCTCAGGAAAAAATCTCTCCGAATAGTAAAATTTGTTCCGCGAAATGTATGATTGCCATATATTAATTTATAAAAAATACTGGTGAGGTTTAGACTTAAAGGCGCCAGATTTTTCAAAAAAGAGGTAGAATTTTTATAAATATAACTTCCAGAAAAGCCTACAATTTGAGGATATTTTATATAAAAATCATAAAGCGACTGTAGCCAATCATGAGGTACTTCACAATCTGCTTCGGTAAATGCAAGATATTCGCCCTTGGCTTTCATTGCACCCTATTGTCTGGCAGGGGATCTGCCTCGGGTTTATTCTGAA
>CAYIFB010000016.1:0-31102 GCA_964362665.1 uncultured Gammaproteobacteria bacterium
TATTCCGAAGATTTAAATGCCATCATTGATCAGACTAAAAGAAAAACACTTTTTACCCAAGAAAATCCCGAAATCATCAAAGATGAATTGCTTGCCCAAGTTTTAGATAAGCCTGAAGCATACGGCAAAGCTGTTATTTTGATATCCATCGGTGACTGGGAGAAAGAAGATGAAAGTGTGGTGGAGGTGCCTCCGGAAGTCGCGCCCCAAGAAGAAGTCCCTCAGGAAGAGCCCAAAAAATTTATGCTTTGGTCGCGTGTAGCGGCGGGCTTTAATTTTGTGAAAGAGAAATGGCAGCAAACTGCCATCCGGCCGGAGACTAAATCCAAGAAAAACCTCTTGACTGTGGCAATAGTTTTGATTCTGCTTCTTTTTTTCAGCATTTTTTTCAATATCAATCACTCCCGCAACAGTAAAAAGACTGCTGAGTTGAACAAAGTAATGGAGCTTATTACCCAGCAGTATGACGAGGCAGTAAGTTTGATTGACCTTAATAGTGTGCGCTCGCGGGAACTTTTGTCCGCCAGTAAATTATCCTTAAGTCCGTATATAAACCAGTTTCCAAAAGGTTCTTCTGAATATAAAAAGGTACAGGAATGGCTGGATAAAATTGCCTCTCAGGAAACAACTGCCTATAAAATCTATAAACTGACAGCTGTGCCTTTGTTTTTTGATTTAAATCTTATTAAAAAAGACGGGACGGGAGCCAAAATTACCAACTTTAATGAAACAACAGCCATACTCGACAGTCAGAATAAGGCGATTTATTCACTGAAAACAGACAGCAAAAAGGCAGAAGTCGTTGCCGGCAGCGACGTCGTCAAAGATGCAGGGGCTTTGACAATTCACGGAACAAATATTTACCTTTTAAACAGCGATGGAGTAGTGGCCATAGACATGAAAAGCAAAACTTCAAAAATAGTTGTAAAAAAAGATGACAAATGGGGAAACATTAAATCCATGGCTTCATTTGGCGGCAACCTCTACCTTCTGGACAGCCAAAACCATGCCATCTGGAAATACATTGCGACCGACTTCGGCTTTTCAGCACGCAGCAACTATCTAAATCCCGATGTCAGAGTCAATTTTGCCACAGCTGAAACTCTGGTTATTGACGGATCCATCTGGGTAGGCAGAGAAAACGAAATTCTGAAGTTTGCCAAAGGACTTGGAGAAGATTTCAGCTTCAAAGGCATTTCCGACTCCATCCAAAACGTCACCAATTTTTATACCAGCGACAGCGATAAATATCTGTATCTTCTGGATAAACCCCTCTTGCGAATTGTTGTTTTTGACAAAGACGGGGTTTACCAGTCACAATACCAGTGGGACGATCTGAAAAATGCTGATGGCCTTATAGCTTCAGAAAGCGATAAGAAAATTTTTGTGATGATTGGCAGTAAAATCTACGCAATTGAGATAAAATAGTGCGTTTAGTGGAGATGTCCGCCGATGAGGCGGAGTCCGAAGAAACAATTTAAAAACTTCTACAAGCTTATTCAGTTGTAAGAATTTCCTCTTCCTGTATCCCAACTGAAAATCAACAAAAAGAGTAAGACAAAATCTTTATTTCGCATTTTGTCAGAATACGAAATGCATCCCGACTGTATTTCCACTTGTACAATCCCATCGAGAAAAGATCATACAAATGATTCCTAAACCAGTTTAGGCAGTTAATGCCAAAGTAGGTGTTCGGAATAAAGAAGCAAGTATTGCTCCCTTTTCAGCGATTGCTCGCTCAAGTTGCGCAATTCTTACATCTTGTGCACTATCATTACTGACAGTTGTTTTTTGATTTTTTTAACGAAGGTAATCACTTCGGCTTGCAGTTTTTAAAGAGCGATCCTCGTCGATCAATGCATCCCCATACTTATTTAGCTTTTTCCTCTTAACTCTCTTTGAGTATCTCTCTCCATGTCCTTACGCCTGATTTTTTCTCTTTTTTCAAATTCTTTTTTACCCCGGGCAAGGCCAATCTTCATCTTGAAAAACCCGTGCTGATTATAGCATTCCAAAGGTATCAGGGTCAAACGCTGCAGACCCATTTTATTTTTCAGGTTGAGAATTTCCCTTTTGTGCAAAAGCAGTTTTCTTGTTCTTTTGGGATCGTATCCTTCAGGCCGTGCATAAGGATAGGGAAAAATCTGGGCATTCACTAAATACACTTCGCTGCCGATAACTTTGACAAAAGAACCCTCCAGAGACATTCGTCCGCCGCGAAGCGACTTTACTTCGGCTCCTATAAGTTGCATTCCTCCTTCAAACGTCTCCATGATCTCATAATCAAATCTGGCTTTTTTATTGATGATTTTAATATTGGTCATAAGGTTTCATATTATACTTGATTATATTGTATAATATTTTGAGAGATTCAGATGAATTTTCTTGACCTGATTTTTCCCCGAAGGTGTGTAGGATGCAGTAAATTCGGTACGTATTTGTGTCCATCCTGTATCGGTAAAATTGAATATATCGAAAAACCCATCTGTCCTGTCTGCGGAAAACAGTCAATTGATGGAATTACTCACCCGCATTGCCTCTCCAAATATTGTCTGGACGGTCTTTTTGCTGTAGCTCATTACCGAGGTATTGTGAAGGAAGCGATTCACCTCATCAAATACCGTTTCGTGTCGGATTTAATTGAATCAGTATCAGATTTATTAATATCGAACTGGCCCAAAACTTTGCCTGAATTTGATTATCTTATTCCTGTTCCACTTCATAGTAAAAGAGAAAAATTCCGGGGGTTCAACCAAAGCAGTCTGCTTTCCCACTCATTAGGCAAAAAACTTGATATTGCGGTCAAAGAAAAAATACTTATCAGAAAAATAAACACTATTCCTCAAGCAGATTTAAAATTAAAAGAAAGGTTAAAAAATCTGAAGGATTCTTTTTCTCTTCGCGCCAAAATAGATCTTTCGGGGAAAAAAATTGCTCTGATTGATGATGTTTCCACAACCAGATCGACTTTTCTGGAATGCGCCAAGCCTTTAAAACAACATGGAGCTGATATCGTCTGGGGGATTGCTTTGGCGCATGGGTAATTAAATGAATTAAGTACTTGGATTTGTTATAATCTCAAAAGCAGTTTTGGGAGGGTTGCCAGAGTGGTAATGGAGCGGCTTGCTAAGCCGTGACGGCGAATAGCCGTTCACAGGTTCAAATCCTGTACCCTCCGCCGCGTACCAGTCGGTACACGGCTTTGCCTATATGATTAGAAGAAGCTGTGTGTAATAGAATTACTTTGGAAATAGAAAAGCGTGGGATGCACCGACCGGTGCGTCCTTTTTTCATAATATTAACTTTCTTCCCATTATCTCAATCCATAGGCTATAATATATCCTGGGTAAATTGGAGAGGTCGCATTGCGCCTCCTCGGCGCATCCGCCGATGAGGCGGAAGTTGTAAAATGTATTACTTTTACGTTTTGCAGTTTATTACTAATAAGAAATTATATTATGGTTTTACGAATGACTTAAAGAGACGAATTATAGAACATAGATCTAAACATTCTGACTTTACAGCTCGAAATGGAGAATTTAAGCTCATTTTTTATGAAGCTTATATACATAAAAAAGACGCTAAAGAAGCCGAAATATACTTTAAATCAGGACACGGAAGAGAAGTACTGAAAGATAAGTTAAAATATTATTTAGGAGAGGTCGCATAGTGGCCTAGTGCAGCGGTTTACTAAACCGCCGTCCTGTCAAAGGGACCGTGGGTTCAAATCCCACCCTCTCCGCCAGGATGTACAAATGGGTTCAAGACTTAACATTTGGATTGGTGTGATAATCTCTTTGTTAGGTTCTAACGAGATGGCAAGCTCTTTAGCCTCTTGGTAGCCTTTCTCAATTAGGAAGAACGCTTTGGATTGGTCCAAATACAAGGTTCGATCCTTAATGGTTAGGTTATTACCGAGCTTGCTTAAAATGGTGGTCTTTGTCTTCACATCCCCTTTAGCAAACCAATACCGAGCATAACAGGCAAATTTAAAGGTTTCTTCAGTCAAATACACCCATTTATTCACATTTTCATCACTCTTTTTCATCTGCACTGATATCTGCTCCTTTTGTTCCAATAACTTCTTTCTTTGTTCTATGTATTCATCATCCGATAATAAAGATCCGTCCACATTATCAGATCTTGTTTTCATATTAAGGAGATTTTGTATCTGCAGAAGACAATTTTCGTATTGATTATGTAGATATTTGGTTTGATCAGTTTGGGTCTTCTCAGTGTCTTGAGTGACCTCGTGCAGGTATTTGAGTGCCCAATCGGTAAATTCCTGAGGTATTTCAAACCTTTTCAGTTCACTGTCGATCCTCTTCTCAAGGCTTTTGATCTCTATATCTTTTTGGGTGCAGTTAGGACTCTTTTTCTTGGTACAACCGTAATATATATAATGAAGTACCTTTGGATTAACCATCTCGGTAATATTCATACCGCACCGAACACACGAGTCAGTCAGTTTACCTTTATGGAACTTTTGTTTACAGGAAGGACAAATGATCTGCCACTTTTCCTGTGCAGTAATTGCACCACCACATTCACCGCATTTAAGAACAGATTTATAAGGATATTCATGTTCTGTCCTATGCGGTTTACCGTATTTACCAAGTCTTATCTGTAATAGGTCAAATTCTTCCTTTGTGAACATAGGAGTGTGGTTACCCATGGTCTCACCTTCCTTCCTTTTCATTAAACCATAATAATAAGTATCAGACAAAAACTTATAAAAAGCAGTTCTCGATAACTCTTTTCCTCCCAATTTTTTCATTGGTCTTGATCTGAAACACCAATCATGATTAAGAGTATATAAAGCCTGTCCAACGGTATGAGTACCGTCGATTATTAATCTGGCTGCTTTTTGAAGAAGCACAAACCTGTCACCGTCAGTCTTCATGGTGCTTTTTTCTGATACAAGATCACGAAAATTGATATAGCCAATTTTAGGTACACCGGACCACTCTTTCCTGTCAAAGAATTTAGCCTTATTTCCTCTTTTGACTATTTCACTTAATTTGTCTGAATACTTTTTAGCTTGAACCAGATCAGATCCAATGCTGGCTAAATCATCAGAATTCTTGTGATATACCCTGTTTGGGGTCACGATGATATCCAGATAATCGTTATCCATCAGTTCTACTACTAATGCCGTATCAGACATATTTCTGGCAATACGGTTAAGATCCCAAACTAGTATTCCACGAGCCACACCCTGTTCGATTTCACTAATCATCTGCATAAACATAGGTCTTCCTTTATGGTGGGCGGATTGAGACTCTCTAATAAATCTGATAATTTTCAAATTATCCCTTTCTGCAATATCCCTGAGTTCCTTTTCCTGTGCAGGAATTGAGGCTGCCTGTCGATCTTTATCTTCAGTACTCTTTCTGCAGTACATGAAATATTTGACTGGAGATTTTATTAAATCATTGTTCATAATAGTTCCTTTCGTGTTATTCCGCGGAGATGAATTCGACAATCAAGTTTTGTTCAAACAAGCGGAGTAATTTGGAGTAATAATTAATAGAGGTTGGAATACATTTTTTATTTAGAATTAGTATTCCGTTTGCTTCTTTTCTTTTGATTCTTTGAAGCATTGTAAAGAATATGGGTCTTTTATTGAGGTTAGTATTTGTGGTTTCTTTAAATATACCGACAATGTTTATTTCATTTCTTTCTGCATATTCAATCAGTCTTTTCTCCTGATCTGACAGGGAGGCAGATGGTAAATCTGTAGCCTCCCTGCCATTTCGACAGTAAATGAAACATCTTACCAAATGGTTTTCCGTATTCATTTTGAATACCGTCATATATTATCTTATAGTAATAATATATGGACAATATTCGACTGTACATAAGGAGTTTTTTTACCTATCAGAGGTTTTTAAGCTTATCCTTGTCTGACAGAGGAATAGGTTTACTAAGAAGGTGAATAAATTCTAACAGTTCCAAGCCTTTGCTGTTAGTTTCTTCTTCAGTCAGAGATACCCTATAAAAGTTATAATAAATCTGCTGAAATTCTTTAATAGCCTTACTGCTTAGCCTCATGTTTCTCACCTCTCATAATCTCATTAACCTTTTCAACAAGGTTGGCACAAGGATCTTCTTTAGTGACATTGCTGACCTTGCTGTCATCGTTTTGGCTTGGCAATACTTTCTCAAGGCTTGATTTGACAGTATTGTCAGCAATAACAGCATCAAAAGGATTATTCTTTGAAAGGTTAATCTGCCTTCCGGAGGAATTCCTGTCTCTAGTGGCTTTGATTCCTACAGAATTAAGAGTAGCTTGGGCTTCCTGTATTTTTCGCCATAACCAGTTGGCATTTTTCGGAAATCCTTTTTCTACTCTCTGTGTTACAGCAATATTCTGGAGATATGAGAATAATTGTGTACTGTTACCTGTCCAATCATTATGTTTTTCCATGAATTGAATGATTGTCTGAGAAACCACTGAAGCTTCAATTGCCTGCAAGTTTTGCTGGTCAATATTGGCGTCATATGCTTTTTCAAAACAGCTTCTTCCATATCCTAGAAATTCTGAAACAGCCATCGCATGCAGATAATAATCTGCCATTCTCGGGTATTTAGATAGCTTAATGGTAGGAGCTATTTTCAGCATATTTGAGACTGAATCGAATAAACTTCCTATTAAAAGAGGCAATTCTTTTTCAAAATCCTGTCTCAATTCCTCCTCTCTCTTTCGATTAGCGTTACTTATTCTTTCAAACTGAAGAATAATGCTCCTATCCAAAAGATCAGGTTTATTGGCGAACTGAGCTACGCCGTTGAAGCCTGTAACTCTTTTGAAGCAATACAGAATATCTTCATCATCTGTGTACAGCTCTCTCTTGGAAAAGGCACCGCCTGTAACCAATTTGCATAGATTATCCGATAATGAATCGTTTATTTTTGAAACATTATCAAGGAAATAACAATAATGATGGTCTGCCTGCTGGATCAGTTCTTTTTCTTCTGCAGACGTTGTAAGTAACGGAGTAATACTTGGATCGATAAGAAGCCTTATCAGTTCCAACGCCATGCTTTTTCCTGATCCCTGTGGTCCGTGAAGAAGCAGAAGGGGTCTGGCAATATTCGCCAAAAGACAAGTAGGTAAATATGTCGTTAAAAGTATTTCCTGATTCTTCTCAGAAATATTGAAATACTTATTAATATTTTTTAAATCACCTCCTTTCTGAGGTAGGACCTGAGATCTTTGGTGGCTAAACCTTCTAAAATGAACTGGTGAAGTGGTTTTTACTTCCCAATTATCAGGAGTAATTTTTACAATGTGCTTGTCGTCTCCCACATCGTAAAAAATGTTATTTCCGAGTTGTGCCACTCGGTTGTAAACAGTTTTCCTTATGTTTTTGTAAAAGGCGATACCCTGCAGTGTGGTTGCCGCTTTACTTATGGTTTCTGAACCAATTGCAGTTTTTTTAGCCTCCCAATAAACTCTGGCGAGGTACTGTTTTATAAATTTTGAATTAATTTTCCTGATCATTAATGGATTTCCAGGATCCACCAATGAGGGTTGACCAAATTGGTCAATAATTAATTCAATACCTTTTTCCAAAAGTATTGTTACCAGAAAATCAGCTTCTGTTGTTCCTTGAGCTGTTTCAGGTTGTTTTACCTCTTGGAGTGTAATTTTTGGTAATGAA
Source organism: uncultured Gammaproteobacteria bacterium (assembly GCA_964362665.1). Lineage (GTDB taxonomy): Bacteria > Patescibacteriota > Microgenomatia > 2-02-FULL-39-11 > 2-02-FULL-39-11 > 2-02-FULL-40-13. The sequence continues at coordinate 7,668 of CAYIFB010000016.1, forward strand.
GAATCTTGAGTAGTTTCCATAAAGATTCCTTTCTGGGGATAAATAATTAATAAGGGGAAATTTTTAGGGGGTAATAAATATATAAGTAATAAAAGTCTATCCTGAAGATGGGTTTGAAAAACTTATTTGTGATAAATTAGATAGATTGATAAACTTCTTTACACAGTATGCTGATGCTCCATTTTTAAAGATAGCTGAGTATAAAGAAAAATATTCTATATATAAATTACCCCCAAGGTAATTTTTACAACATAACGGTCTCCTTTCTGAAAAATGTAAATAATTCAAGAGAAAAGCCGAAGTTAGTAGAGGATTACCAACACCGGCGACTTAGGGGGAAATTAGAGATTAAAAGAGGTTTTTTATTAAATTTTTAATTAATTTTTATAATTATTATTTTGGCGCCTTAAGACCAATGCAGAATTTATTTAAATGTGGATGCAAGGGGACCATGGAATACAATTTGGTTGTAAACTCTAGTAAGTTCCTTTTGAGGCCGAAGCAGGTTAAGAGGAATACAATATATTTTAAGTACCTTTGAATCCGCAAGTTCACAATAATTTTGTATTTCGCTATAGCTAATCCAACCAAAAACGGCGAAATCGTCTATAGCAGGATCAAAAAGCATAATGTCATATGCTTCTATTAAAGGATTATGATCTTTTTCCCAAAGACAGAAATATAAGTTGTTTCTTATTTTTTCTGGTAAATAAAAAGGTTTTTCTTCTCTAGTGTAAGGTTCGATTCTTTTGTCTATCATACCGACAAGAGTGGTAAATTTTAATCTTTTTCGGTTTATTGGGACAGTAAAATGACCAGGTGCAAGTTGCATATGTTTGATAAATATTTTGTTAGATGATGGATTTTTAAATAATTTCATATTTTGTAAAGAATAAATGTTATTAATAATGGGTTTAAAGCCGAAGCGGTTTGAGGAACCAACTTCGGCTTAAGAAAAGAGGAATTTTATCTTAAAGCGCCTAAGATTATTAAATTGAGTCCGAACTTTAGCGTCTTACTTTTCCCATACTTGCGGAAATAAGCGTTCCGCATAGCGCTGGTGAATTTCATTGGTTCTTCTTGACGACTCAATCCTATTTTAAAGTGCGAGTTTATTTAACCAACTGAAATTGTATGAAAAAAATGAATCTAAACGGGGGAAAAATTCCAAAAAGGGAATCTATTTGAAGGTAAAAGGGGAAATTTTGGTCTTAATCTAGAGGAGTTGAAGACTGCATCGCTTTTATATGAAGTATCTCGTAGGTTTTACCTAATCTTTTCTCTATTTGCCTTATGTCAGAAAAAGAAATTGCGGGTCTAAATAGAAAATTATTTGTTTTTGCCTTCTCTATAAATAAGGTATATATCTTTTTAAAATAGGGGGTGCATTGTTCGGAAATTTCTTTAGATAACTGTTTGTTCATGTATTCTTCACGATCTTCTTTACTCATGGAATACCAATCTACACCATCAGCTTTAAGCATAAAGTCATCGGGTGAATATGATTTCAGTTCCATGATATTTATTTTAGGTATGTTTTGAGTATGAAAAATAAGACCAGTAAAGATAGATTTTAACCATTTCTGATAATCAGATTTGAAGATTTTGTATTTCATATAATTTAAAACAAAACCCGTTAAGTATGGATTATTATCCTTATCCAAATATAATCTCAAGGAAACATCAGCATTACTTTTATTGTCATATCTAGCTCCTTCTGCAAAGGTACTGAAACCACGTGATACTTTTAACTCATAAATTACATTAGGTTTTTTAGTGTCAGAATTAATACCTTTTGTTTTTTTAATAATTTCTATAACTTCATCACCCATCATCATTTTATTTAAGGTTTCATCCAATTCGTCGGGATAAATATCGGTAATTCTTGGATGATCAGATACAATAGTTATGGTGTCATTGGCGGCATTCTGCCATTTCACCTCTATGTAGTCAGCTATTTTGCTCAGTAAAGTAAAATAATTCATATGCTTTCTTACCGGTTATTATACAGCTTTATATTACCTGCTACTTGTAAATTTATCACAAATATAAGTATCTCTTTCTTCATATTTAAACTCTGGTAAATTGCTTAATCACATCGGATAAGTATATTGTTCAGTTTTTATATTACGATTATTTCACCTGGTCACAAAACTTATCCAATCTAAATACCCCCCCCATTACTTTTCTTTCCTAAACTAGGAGTGTGTAATAACGTAATTGGTCTCATTTTCTGCACGATTATTTCCTATATAGCGCATTACTACGGTAAAAAAACACTTTAAGAAGCATTGTTTAGAATTAAAGAGGGTCACTCAGACCATTGCTCGTGTCACAGAAACTTCAAAGCTAATAGATAATATTACCAAACAAACTAAATGGTTTCTTGGGTAACTAGTAACATCTCGATGAAAAACATATTCAATAGTAAAAGTTTTTGTATTCATGAGGAGGATTGACCGGCTTATATGATTTGTCTATAGTATTATCATATGAACATTGATAGAAAGGTTGATTTCGCGCTGGAAATAATTAAGAAATTTCTTTTATTAAAATATGTTGTTATCACTGAATTAGGAAGTTTTAATAATGTCTTGCTCGTGGTCAGATCACCAAATAAAAAAATACATAGCCAAATAAGATTAATTACTTCAGGTAAGAAAATTCAGAAATCAAAATTATTTGGAAAAGTTTATGAATGGACTCTACACGGTATAGATGAGGATAGAAAAGATTATGACCTGTTTTATTGTTTTATATGTTTTGATAAAGATCTAGGAAAAAACAGACGATTTATTGTTCCAAAAAATGTAGTTGGTAAGTATTTAAAGGAAGAGCATAAATATTGGGTTACTTATGGTAAAACACATAAAGAAAATGATTGGAGAGCATTTAGACTTGGATTTAAAGGAGAATCATACTCAAAATTGATTCCACCGCCTATGGCTGATGAATACGAGGAGCGTTGGGATTTGTTTAAGTAATATTATTACAGCATGACAATAATGACAGCATATTGAAAAGTTTTTTAATCCCCTCCAAAGTAATTAGTTTTTAGAGTTCTCAATAAACTATAAATTAAAATAAAATTATCTTGAATCAATTCAAGCAGTCACCAACCCGTAAGGCTTCTTCGGCTGGCGCCTCAGGTCGCTAATAATAACCTACAGAGAGGAAGATCCCTGGCTCATATACAGAGAAGGAACAAACAAGTCATGTTTCAGCTGGAAAGCTAAATGTCAGGCTTGTTGGTAGAAGACATGAGAAACCTCTGTGGACTCATGAGAAACATTTAGCGGTGATACCCACCATAGGAATAAATATCACTCAGAAAGATTGGCTCCTCCAACTAATAGCCCCAGCCATGCCAGAGAAGTGAGAGGGATTGTTATAAAGCTGAAATATCTATATTCAATTCTTTGGCCACAGAATCAATCTTAGTTTTACTATCAGTTAAGCGACTATTTCCTCTCTCAATTTGTTCTTTAGCTTTGGATAATTTAGTCAAATCTTCCTTATTCACATATTCTTTGAAGTATTTAATCGCGTCAGTGTAATTATTCCCCCCAATCTGAAAATCAAACAATCCTGAATCAAGATTCTTATATTCCTTCAAACTCATAGGTATTTTCATATCAGTATTGGCTGAAGCTATACCAGCCTGTGTTTTTTCCAGTTCTTCAAGTGCTAAATACAGATCAGCCTTACCGGTTGCTCCCTCTGCGATTGTAGTAATCGAAGTTTGAATAAGAATCATTCCTTGTGCCTGTTTCTTGTACTTGGTATAAAACTCTTTAAAATCAGTCTGTTTTTGTTCAATTGAGATAGAAGGTATTAATGTGGGTCCTGTCGTAGGTGTTGATATAGCTTCGTTTTTATCATTACTGACTAAGGTATTTGAGTCCTGAGACTTTTTACTGTCATTGATAAGATTAAATACTACCCAAACGACAAATATAATTAACACTCCGTTAGTAATACCGATTTTCATTTTCTTGTCCAGATTTGACTTCCATAAAAGATAAATAAGACTGAACGGAAAAAATATGATTAACAGAATAATTTTTAAACAACCTGGTTTCGATTGATTTTGATCCATATCTGACTTCCTTACTAAATAGTAAAAGCGACCATCAGTAAGTAATTTGTATCCAAAATAATCCTTTTGCCTCGAAAAGTAAATAGTCATTTCTATACTGGTGGTAAGTCGACAGGTGGTAGAGATCACAGGAAACTATAGATGTATGATAAAAACATCTGTAGTCCATCAGAAAATTGCGGAGAAAATAAGGAAAACAAGAAAAGAAAGAAAAATATCTCAGGAGGAATTAGCCTTTAAAGCAGGTCTAAACCGAGCATATGTTGGTTATATTGAAAGAGGAGAGAGAAAACCTAGTGTTGATACTTTGTCAAAACTGGCTAAGGCATTAAAGGTTAAATTGTCAGATCTTCTTGAGTGATTGTTGAATAATAAATTATTCTATTAGCCTAAAGTCCTCTTATAATTCATTATCCTGATTTATCTCGATTCACTCAGACTATTGCAGAAGTCACTCAATCGTCAAAGATAATGGATTATCCATTCTAACAAATTATCATACCTTTCATGTCACCCCGTAAAACATAATCATCAAGTGCTATTTTAACCAGATTAAACTATAATTTAGATGATTATATGTATTTATTTACAAAAATCATATGAAAAAAACAAAGCAAAATAGCTTAACTCTTGAAAAATATGTACATAGTAAAAGTAAACGGGTAAATAATCCTCCAGTTGGCTTAGTTTCTAGTCAAACAGATAAACAAATTGGTAAAACTAAATATGCTCATGATCCCAATATTGACCCACATCTTTCATGGGCAGGTAAGGTCGAGGGAACCAGTTTTGAAATTTCCAATGTTAGTCTTCATATTCACGAACGTATTGATCCTCAGAGAATTGCAAAAGCTTTTCTGAAAAAACGTAGTCATCCAATACAGCCTTCATTTTTTGATGATCCTTTTAACGAACTACCTCTAATGAAAGCAGTTCATTTTTACGAGCATGAACAGGATTGGTCAAATAGACTTATTGCAGGAGACTCTTTATTAGTGATGAATAGTTTACTTCAAAAAGAAGGAATGGCTGGGAAAATACAAATGATATATATGGATCCTCCATATGGCATTAAATATAATTCTAACTTTCAACCATTTACAAATAAAACTATTGTTCGTGATAACGATGACTCAGATATTCCAGCAGAGCCAGAAATGATACGCGCTTTTAGAGATACGTGGGAGTTGGGTATTCACAGTTATCTTACACATCTTCATGACAGGTTATTACTTGCACAGGAATTACTTGATAAAAGTGGTTCATGTTTTGTTCAAATAAATGACGTAAATGTCCATCTAGTTCGTCAAATCATGGATGAAATATTTGGAAACTCAAACTTTTTAAGTATTATTCCATTTAAAACAAAGAAGATGTCATTAGGTAGAAAATACCTTGCCACAGTAAATGATTTTATTGTCTATTACGCTAAAGATATATCTAAAGTAAAATATAAGCAGCTTTTTCTTTATAAATCTCAAGATCCAGATTCTCCTTATTCTTTTGTTGAATTACCTGATGGAATAAGAAGAAGAATGTCCTCCGAGGAAAGAAATAATCCCAAGCTATTACCAAAAGGAAGTAGGGTTTTTAGAACATTGGACCTTCATTCTACTGGAAGAACAGAAAGCTGTGTGTTTGATTTCGAATTTGAAGGTGAAGTTTTTAGTCCTAAACGTGGTAAAAGCTGGAAAACAAATAAAGAAGGTATCCAAAAGCTTATAGAGAAAAGAAGGTTAATAAAAAATGGGTCAGGCGTAGAGTACGTTTTATACCTTGAGGATTTTCCTATTTCAGAGCTTACAAATTTGTGGGAAGACACACAGGGAGCTTCAGATAAAATATATGTTGTTCAAACAACTGAAAAAGCAATCCAAAGATGTGTGTTGATGTCAACAGATCCGGGAGATTTGGTTTTGGATCCTACCTGTGGATCAGGATCGACTGCATTTGTAGCAGAGCAATGGGGTCGAAGATGGATTACTTGCGACACATCAAGAGTAGCAATAGCTTTGGCAAAACAGAGATTAATGACATCACAATTCGATTATTATGAACTTGCACACCCAAATGAAGGAATCTCAAGTGGTTTTAGATATAAAACAGCTCCTCATATAACTTTAGGTGCCATTGCAAATAATGAATCGTCTCAGGAAGAAACTCTCTACGATCAGCCGTTCATTGAACGAGAAAAAATTCGTGTAACAGGACCTTTCACTGTTGAAGCTGTACCAAGTCTTCGAATTAAACCATTTGATGGAAATGAAATGAAAGTTGCAGCTCAAGGAGCTGAATTGGCAAGAACTGGTGATACAAATACGATGTATCAATGGATAGATGAACTCAAAACAACTGGTATTCGAGCTACTAATAATCAAACTCTTAGCTTTGCAAGATTAGAACCATCAGTTGGAACAGCCTCTATTGATGCTTTGGGTGAATTAACACAACCCAATGGAATGAATATAGGAACAGCTGTTGTGTTTGGTCCTACTTATGGTCCATTGGAGCAAAGACAGGTAGAACAAGCTATCCTAGAAGCAAAAAAACTACAAGATAAACCAAAGACTATTGTTTTTGCAGCATTTCATTTTGATCCAGAAGCAGCAAAAGATATTGACCAAATTAACAATATGAATTCTCCTTTTACACTTCTTAAATCACAAATGAGCGTTGATCTTTTAACTTCTGACCTTCGCAAAAAGCGATCTTCAAATCAAAGCTATTGGCTTATTGGTCAACCAGATATTGAACTTATTAAAAATCAAGATAAAACTTACCAAGTAAAGGTGAATGGCTTTGATTACTACAATCCGGTAACGGGTGAAATTGAATCAGGCACAGAAAAACAAATTGCTATGTGGATGCTTGATACTGATTATGATGAACAAAGTATTTTACCTTCACAAGTTTTCTTTCCTGTTGGTGATAGTAAACAGGATTGGACAAAATTAGCCAAAGCGCTAAACGGAACAGTTGATGAAGAATTACTTGAGATGTTTACAGGAACGATATCCCTACCATTTACAGCGGGAGAAAATAAAAAAATAGCAGTTAAAATTATCGACACACGTGGAATTGAATCATTTGTTGTAAAGAGACTATGAGTAAAGTAATTGATCAACTCATCATCAATAGTCCTTATCAGGAACCAATAAGACATTGGACATATATTCGTGAGAATCAAGAATTTGAATTAAAAGAAGGTCGTAGAAAATCTGGTTATTGGAAAGCTACTGTAAGAACTTCAGCTAATTATGACGATCCAGGAGAATTCGTTGAGATTGAACTTGTAAATAAAATACGTCCTCGTATTACTAACTGGCGAGAAAAAGGTTATCCAAATATTACAGGTATTACTAAAAGACTACTTGATTACTGGAAATCTCCTACAGCAAGAGATAATCGTCTTTTTTGGTGTCAAATTGAGGCGATAGAAACAGCTATATGGTTGACTGAAGCGCCTGAATCGGAAAAACAAGGAATTGATATTCCAAATAGCGGTGCAGATTGGCAAAGATTGTGTTTAAAATTAGCAACAGGTACTGGAAAAACTGTGGTTATGGCAATGCTTATCGCTTGGCAAGCACTTAATAAAATCGCAAATCCAAAAGATCCAAGATTTTCAAAACATATTCTTATCATCGCTCCCGGACTTACAGTACGAGATCGGCTACAAGTTCTTTACCCATTCAATTCTGAAAATTTTTATCAGATCTTTAATCTTCTTGAGGGCTCGATGTGGCAAGATTTATTGCAAGCTAAAATTGTGGTCGAGAACTGGCATACCCTTGCCCCTATCAATGAAAATTATGGTCCTAAAGTTGTCAAAAAAGGTCCTGAAAGTTCTGAGGCATTTGTAAGAAGGGTGTTACCTGATTTTGGGAATGCGACCAATATCCTTGTTATTAACGATGAAGCACATCATTGTCACCGACCATCTGGGAATGAAGAAAATGAAGAAAAAGAAATAGCAACGATTTGGATTAGTGGTATCGATCGCATTAATGAAGCTCGAGGAGTTTTAAGAGCTTATGATCTTTCAGCAACACCTTTCAAACCAACAGGAAGTAATAATCAGGAAGAAAAGCTTTTCTCTTGGATAGTAAGTGACTTTGGCTTAAATGACGCTATCGAATCTAGCCTCGTAAAAACTCCAAAAGTTGCCGTTCGTGATGATGCCGTTGTAGGAAAAGATTTTAAGTCAAAACTTTTTCATATCTATCCTGAAGTGAAAGATGATCTCAATCGAAGAGCTGAACCTCATGAGGGATTGCCTGATTTAGTTCGGAATGCTGTCAATATTCTTAGCGGTGACTGGTTAAAAACAAAAGAAGAGTGGGAAAAAGTTAACTTCGAAACTCCTCCTGTCATGATTATGATCTGTAATCGTACAGAAACCGCAGCACGTCTCGAATACTCATTGGTAAATGGTCATTTCACGGTTTCAGAACTCGCAGATAAGAAAAAGCTTCTTCGTATTGATCAGGATGCTTTAGATAAAATAGAGGCCAACGAGGAAGATAAATTAACTAGATCAAAAAAAGAGTTAGCTATAGCCGAAAGAGAAAAATTTAATACTGTGGGAAAAAAAGGCAAAGCTGGAGAACAAGTCCAATGTGTGATTGGTGTAAACATGCTTTCAGAGGGTTGGGATGCGAGAACTGTCACACATATTCTTGGGATGAGGGCATTTACCAGTCAATTGCTTTGTGAGCAGGTGGTGGGTAGAGGTTTACGCCGTATTTCCTATGACGTCAATCCTGAAACTGGTTTATATGAACCTGAATACGTGACAGTATTTGGTGTTCCTTTCACTTTCTTACCTGTTGAGCAACAATCCGGTCCACCTAGACCAGAAAAGCCAAAGACTAAAATTGAACCGATTCATGAACGAAAGGATAAAGAAATCAAATGGCCACACGTTGTTCGTGTAGATTATAAGCTTAATTATTTCCTTGATCTTGACTTGTCTAAATTAAATAAACTTACTCTTTCACCAGATGACGCTCCTACAATAGTTGAAGTAGCACCAGTTATTGAAGGTAAACCAAAATTTGATCAAATTAGCGAACTTAACCTTAAGCGATTAGCAGAGGAACACCGATTACAACGAGCAAAACTACAAGCTGCTGTTCGGCTTCAGGAACAATTCGGTAATAATTGGGAGGGCGATGCTGGAAGCCACATTGGACAGTTAGTGCAAATTATTGATGATTTTCTTAACTCAGACAAAATTGAATTCAAAATTCCATTATTTGTCGGAACCGAAGAATTGAAACGGATTGTAATAGCATTAAATCTGCAAAAAATTATTAATCATATAGGAAATTTCATTAGAGGTTCCAGTAAAGAGGCTCCCGCAGTAATTTTGGATGCAGTACGTCCTGTGAGAAGTACAGTAACTGCTCCAATTTGGTATACAACTAAACCAACTCAACCAATATTAAAAAGTCAGATTAGTCATATAGTTATTGATAGTGGTTGGGAAAAAATAGGAATAGAATTTGATCGTGATCGTATACCAGATCTAGTTTCCTGGGTCAAAAATGATCATTTAGGATTTGAGATTTATTATCTATGGCAAGGACAAACACATACCTACTATCCAGATTTCATTATTAAGTTTACCGATAATAGACATATTATCTTAGAAGTAAAAGGACAAGAAACAGATCAGGATCGAGCGAAATGGGCAGCTGCAAAAGAATGGGTACAAGCAGTAAATATAAATGGAAACTTAGGAAAATGGGAATTCAAGGTATTAAAAGATCCAAAGGATTTATTTGAAATAGTAAAATGACCAAACGATAGTAATAGGAAAATATCTAATTCCTTAATGCAAAAGCAATTTGGAAACTACAGTTGAGGTTTTTTAATCACGTCAATCACTTCACCGTTTATCAAATACCCAGAAAAATCATTTTCGTGAATATAAATTGGTGGATAATTTTGATTTGATTCAGATACTAACACTATTTGATTGTTAGTTGAGTCAGTTATTAATCTTTTTATATTCGCCATGCCATTAATTATCGATAGTACATATTTATTTTGATAGGATGTTTTTTGTCTCTTATCTATAACAGCAAAATCTCCATCATTAAGCGATTTTCCGTTAATATTAGCTTTATTCATAGAATTGCCAACCACTTTTAAAGCAAAAAATTCATTAGGTTGGTAATAGGGAAGAATTGATTTTGATATTTGTAAATAGCCCTCAGGGTATTCATCTGCAATTAATGTAGCTTGACCGCAATTTGCCGATCCGAGGATAGGTAGAGAAATAAAAAGGTCGTTTGGAGTAGTGGAGGAGACTGGAGAAATAATACTCTTATTTGGATTCTGTTTTAATAGACCATTTTTTAACAATTGGCTAATATGATGTTTAATTTTCTGCGGATGCGGTTCGCCTACAAGTTCTCCAATTTCCCTAAGTTTAAGGGTAGCAAGATTTCTGGAATTAGCGAGATCAAATATTTTCTGTTGGATTATGTGCATAACCTATAGCAGTAGACGTATTCTGTCATATCTTGTATAGATTGTCAAGAGATTAAATACCACTTTAAACTTGACAGCTTGCGCGAAATATGCAAAAATGCACTTGTCATTATTTTAACTCCTCTGACGAAGGTGGTTTTAAATAAAGGAGGGAAAACATTAAATATATGGACAACACACCTGTTGGATTTGAAGTTGATTATATACACGTAGGTAGTGGTTCTGGTTGCGGCGATGCAATTGCATTACGCTATGGTAATCTCTTTGGAGTGCGAAATGAACAAACGGTAATTGTCATTGATGGAGGAACCCTAGATTCCGGAGAAGACTTAGTTAAACTTATACTTCAGGAATACCATACAGATAAAGTGGACTACGTCATTTCAACACATCAAGATGCAGATCATGCTTCTGGGCTTAAGGTGATACTTCAAAAGTTATCAGTCGATTACTTATTAATGCATATTCCTTGGGAGCATGAAGCTGAAATAAATGCTCTTTTTGAAAAAGAATTTACCGATAAAGAGTTGGAAAAGAGACTCCAAAAATCTATAGACAATATAAGAGATTTGGAGGAAATTGCAATAGAAAAAGGTATTGCCATAATGGAACCGTTTACAGGTACAAAAACATCAAGCGGTAGCTTTCATGTCCTTGGACCAAGTAAAGAATTTTATGAAAACCTTATCCCTCATTATCGAGATACACCAGACGCAAAAAATCCTATTGAGTCCGCCCTTGATACAATATTACAAAGAGCAAGTGACTCAGTCGATTTTCTACTTGAAACACTTGATCCATCAACTGAAACTCTCGATGATACGGGCCGATTTATTCCAGAGAATGAATCGAGTGTAATTTTGCTATTAACTGTAGCTGGTAAAAAAATCCTATTTACAGGAGATGCTGGTATTACTGCTTTGACCTATGCCGCAGACTATGCAGATAGAATTGGAGTTTCTCTTATGGATCTGCACCTTTTTCACGTTCCGCATCACGGAAGCAAACAAAACGTAGGTCCAACCATTTTAAATCGTATAAAAGCACAAAAGTCTCAAATTTCTGCTGGACTGGATGCCGGACCAAAACATCCAGCTAAGAAGGTAGTTAATGCGCTTATTCGACGCGGAAGTATTGTATTTGTTACCCCTGGTTACACTGTTTGTCATTCCCATAACGCCCCTAGTAGACCACTTTGGAGTCCAATAGCAGCATTACCATTTTATTCTCAAGTGGAGGTATGAATATAAAATTTGATACTTACACATTAAAGGCCCGGGCTATTCCAGCAGTACTTGTTTCCATTCCATTCTTCACTCTTCACTACTTTTTGTTAAGTCCCACACTGGGCAAGTTTTGGAGCGCAGTACTTGGAATTAAAATTCTTACAGATATTACGTTTACCTTTGCACTTTTCTTTTTATTGATGCATCTCAATCGAATTATCTCAAAAGAAGTGTTTGAAAAAATATTGTATAAAGACGGCTTAAATTTCCCAACGACGAAAATGCTTCTCCATAAGGATTCATCTTTTTCTGACCAGTATAAGAAAAAAATCCATGAAAAAATTAAATCTGATTTCAAAATTAAAATACCTTCATCAGAAGAAGAAATGAAAAATGAACGACTATCAGATCAATGCATCGTTGAAGCCATAAGCCATATCCGGAGAAAAGTTGGCACAGGTATTCTCCTTGGACAACATAATGAAGAGTATGGATTTATACGGAATCTCACAGGAGGAAGTCTTTTTGCCTCATTAATATCCCTTTTCAATGTTATTATCTTTCAGTGGATCTACCCTGATAAAACAGCTCTCTCAATATCAGAGATAGCTGGAGGAATATATTTTATCCTTATGCTTTTTTCTTTCTGTATGATTAAAAGTGTTGGTCGGAGTTATGTAAAAGTATTAATTCAGGAATATATGGCAAAATGATACGGTGGATTTAAGAAATTTTAGCAAATGAAAGGTTTTGAGATAAAATTAAGGTCGAAAAATAGGTTCTAACAGAGTATAAGGTCCTCACGCAGAATTAATTAGGATGGAGAATAGGTACTTGTTGGAAGGCATGTTGAGGTAATATATCGGAGATAAAAATAGTTCATTCCTTTTTAGCGAGTATCAATAGGATTTTTTTTATAATACTGGCATTTCTTATCTACCATTTTATTAATTTCATTTAGAGTTCCTTCATGTCCATATTCAGTATCTTCATTAGTAATGCTTGTCTGTTTTTTTATCTTTGTGATTGCATTAGAAACTCTATTTGCCCATTTAACTGAGTGGGTATCGTAAGAATTCAACTTGGTTTGCTCCAGTTCTGCACACCAAGCTTCACATGTGAGTCCCAATTCTAATGCACCCAATAAGGATGGAATTAAATACTTTTCTAATTTAATTGTTACTAATTTATTCTCTTGTTTTAAATACTCTTGATATTCTTTTTTTGTTTTAAATGGTAGTGATGGTACTTTTTTTGTCATAATACCTCCTTAATTGTTTTAATTTGTAGTAATATATGAGAATTATCTATAATGATAACAGGTTTTAGATTGTTTGGGGAACCAAAGCAAATTGAGGTGAATAGAAGGAAGCAAAATAGGTTATAACACTGTAAATAGTTCTCCGCCGCGTACCATTCGGTACACGGCTTCGCCTTCAAGAGTAAATGATGCTGTGTAATTAAATTAACTGCGGAAACAGAAAAGCGTGGGATGCACCGACTGGTGCGTCCCTTAACATGAAGTTTCACTACGTCTATATTCTCAAAAGTATTAATCACAATTTTACTTATGTTGGTTTTACTGAAAACCTAAAAGTTCGTTTAAAACAACATAATAATAAGGAAGAACTTTCCACGAAAGCATACGCACCTTATGAACTTATTCACTATGAAGCATACAAAAATATAAAAAACGCCAAAAGAAGAGAACAATATCTCAAAACAACAAAAGGAAAAACTACATTACGATATATGCTGAAAGAATATTTAAAGATTAAATAATAAATAAACCGCTTTCAATTTTGAACAGTATCTTAAATCAGGCAGCGGTAGAGCTTTTCTGAAGAAACATAGTATAATTGGAGTCGAAAAATGAAACTAAGTATTTTATTATTAACCTGCGCAAATAATACGGAAGCTGACAAAATATCAACTGCCTTATTGGAAAGAAAATTGGTTTTCTGTGTTAAAAAACAACCTGTTTCATCTTCTTTCTTATGGAAAGGAAAAATCAATTCAGCTGATGAAGTTTTGTTGATAATGGATTCGTTAGAGAATAATTTCAAGAAAATTGATGAGGTAGTGTCTAAGTTGCATAGTTATGATACTTATGTGTTAATTGCCGTACCGGCAACTCAAACAACTAAAAATGTGGAAAACTGGGTTAAGGATGAGCTAGCAAAATAGGTTCTAACACTGTAAATTATTACCCAATTCTAGACATCTTGGAATTAGCGGGATATAATGTTATTATAAATTTATGTCTGCCCAAGATACTAACACCCCGGTTAAAGAAAAGGAAAACCTCAATGAAGTGCTTCTATCCTGGAACAGCTCCTCGCATCCATTCAAAAAACGAAACAAGCTTTTTTACCAGACGGTCGTAGCCTTTACTTTTTTACTGGTTGTAATTGTCTTTTTTCTTCATGAATTCATGCTGATCGGAGTGATATTATCCATCGCTTTTGTGGTTTATGTAATCTCATCAGTGGAACCTGTTGAAGTGACGCATAAAATTACCCCGCTTGGCATTAATAACGCAGGACGCCTTTTCCGCTGGAATGAACTCTACGGATTTTGGTTTGAGGAAAAATATGGCTTGAAAATTATCGTTATCCAGACACGACTGCCTTTTCCCGGCCAGATCAGGGCTGTATTCCCTTCCGAGATAAAAGAAAAGCTGAAAACAATTGCCGATAAATATCTCCTGTATTTTGAAAAACCCCAAAAAAGTCTCATCGATAAACTGTCTGACTGGATCGGCCAAAAATTCCCCATGGAGACTACGGGTTAAACCAGGTCATATCTCCGATTGGATAATAAAGCCTCAAAATACTATAATTAGACAATCTAAACCATTCTGCGCCCATAGCTTAATGGACCGAGTAGCGGTTTGCGGAACCGCTGATCCCAGTTCGATTCTGGGTGGGCGCGCCTCGTTTCACTCGGCGCAAGCGCTTTTAATAAAGTTGGGCTTGCCCTGAGAAGCACATTCACTACGTTCAGTGTAAACGTAGCGACGAATGGTGGGGTGCAGGAGCGGCTAAACTGCCTGGTTTCGAAAACCATGGGAGGGGCAACCCTCACGCGAGTTCAAATCTCGCCCCCACCGCTTATGATCAAAGAATATTCAGCAGGAGGAATAGTTTTTTCGTCCAAAGGACGATCGGCCTCTGGCCGAAAAAAGCAAAAAGAAGAATTGTTGTGGTTAGTGTGTCAGCATTCCCAACACAAGGGATGGGTTTTTCCCAAAGGCCTGATAGGGGATCATGTGGAGGGAGAGTTGAAGGAAGCGACAGCTTTGCGTGAGGTGGAGGAGGAGACAGGGGTAAAGGCAAAAATAGTCATGCCTCTAAAATCTTCTGTCTCATATTTTTATGTCTGGCAGGGAGAGAAGCGTTTCAAAACAGTATACTATTTTCTGATGGAGCACATTGGCGGAGATATTCAAAGTCATGACCAAGAGATGATAGCGGTTGAGTGGTTGCCAACAGAAAAAATACCGGAAAGATTGTCTTACCAAACAGATAAAGAGGCATTTAAACTGGCATTAGAGCTTTTTGACAAATTGCCCTCGTAGCTTAACGGATAGAGTACTGGCCTCCGAAGCCGGTGATACCAGTTCGATTCTGGTCGAGGGCGCAGAATAATTTCTTGATAGAAATTTTCTGCGTAAACGGAAAAATGAACAACAAAAAATCAGTTAATTTTCTTTTTGAAGCAGCAACTTTAAAAAGACTGCAAAGGACAGGCTGGCAGATTTTGGGTGGAGCAAATAAAGAATCCATTGCCGAGCATTCCTATATGGTATGTGTCATCAGTTTTGTTTTGGCTCAAAATTTGAAAGTAAGTCTTGAGAAAATCCTCCTCATGGCGTTATTCCATGATTTATCGGAAACGAGAATCGGCGATATTTATAAACTGGCTGATTTGTATGTTAATACCAATGAGAAAAAAGCAAAGCACGACGTCTTTTCCAATCTTGAAAGTGATAATAAAATGCTGAATATTTTAGATGAATATGATAAAAAACTCTCATTGGAAGCAAAACTGGTTCATGACGCCGATACTTTATCCCTCATTTTGGAATTGAAACAATTGATGGAAAATGGTAATCTTAACGCTTGCGATTGGCTCTCAGCAAACATTGATTGCCTGAAGCTGGAAAAATCAAAAGAACTGGCCCGAGAGATCGAAAATACCAATAGCCAGGACTGGTGGAGAAAAGAGAGAAACACCTTGCATCGATTGATGATCGGTAAATAAGGAGAGGTCGCATAGTGGCCTAGTGCGTTCGATTGGAAATCGAATGTCCTCGTAAGAGGACCGCGAGTTCAAATCTCGCCCTCTCCGCCGCGTACCATTCGGTACACGGCTTCGCCTTCAAGAGTAAATGAAGCAGTGTATTAAATTAATTAGTTTTTATCTTCTGAACAAAAGATTAACATACTTTAATTTTTGGCAAATTTCCATTAGTTTTTTTTCAGTCACTGTCTCCAATAGTTTCTCCTTTTCATTAATAAGTTTTACGGAAAAGCCATATTGTTTCATCTTATGAAGCAGTTTCATTGGAGAGCTACCACATTGAGTAAGAGCAAGTGGCGCAAATTCACTGACGAGGATCAATCGGGAATACTTCGACAGTATTTTCCCCATTCCGCTAATAGCTAAATACTCAGAGCCTTCAATGTCCATTTTGATTAAAGCTGGTTTGATCCGCTTACCACAAAAATCAGCGAGTGTAATTGAAGGAATAGTGATCCATTTCCTGCCGCTGCCCTCATCATAAATAGTGTGGTTACCATGGTGCTCTTCGCAAAGATACAAACGGATTGTGCCAGTAATATTGGAGAGGGCTTTAGGGATAGGCGTAACATTAGTGACATGGTTTGCTTCAAGATTCTTTATTAAAAGCAGGAAATTATCCGGATCTGGTTCAAAAGCATAAACATGGCCTTTTGGTCCTACTAATGTAGCCAATTGCAGTGTGTAAAAGCCAATATTAGCTCCCGCGTCAATAACAACCACACCTTTCTTTACCAGATTTTTAACAATTGTTGTTTCATACGATTCTAATAACGAGTATTTCCAGAGATAAAGAGCTAATAATCTGTCAAGAGACTTGGCATACATAGTAAAACCATGAACAGAAACAGCATAACCGTCTCTAAATCGAAATTTGCCATTAAGTTGTCTGGCCAATTTCCGGAAAAAAGGAGAATGTGCAATATAGCCAATGAGGATATTGTCAACCACAAATGAAAATGGGTTAAGCATTTTTACTAAATATTTCTGAATATTATTTTTAAATATAGTGAAAATGAAATTAATCTCGACATATAATGCTCCCGGCAATCCATAATTCGTGCATAAAACAATCTTTCCTGAGGCGGGTAAGCAATAAGTACCCGCATTATTTCAGTTTAATTTTCAGAAGTATACCTCCGGCAGACTGTAAGACGATTTTAAAACCAAGAGACTTATAAAAATTTAATGCTTTTTGGTTTTCTTCTCTTGTGTCTACATATAAATAATTTATATTTTTCTCTTTTAACCGCATAATTACAGTTTTTACCAGCCTCTTCCCAATGCCTTTTCTTTGGAATTTATCCGCAACACAGAGCGTGACAATGCTTGAATATTTATTGAATATATTTCGCTTGACAGAGTTTTCGAAGACCAACCTTTGCATTATCCTCCAAGGCGATAATTTTCCGGTAATAATTTTAATGAATATTCCCAAGATATCTGAGAAAGAAAACAGATCATGCATCGCCGTCTCAGATTTGTTCATATCGTATGAAACCGTTATAAAAGCAACTAAATCTTTTTTATTCCAAATGCCTCTGCAAAAATGGTCATCATCGGAGATCAATTTTTTGTATAACTTATTTACGATTGCCAACCCGCATAGGGAAGAAATATCAGAGAGGGTAGAGAAGTGGATAAGCGAGGCTTTTTGAAAATCCTTGAGAGTTAGCGGTTTAGCTTGCATCGGATTAATATTTTTGCAGGATCATTCTAAGTATTTTAAGCCCGTGATAAAAAGAGTTCACTTTCGATTTGCCGGCAAAGCGGGCTCTTTCCACGACCGCTACTTCACCAAATTTCAATCCTGCTTTATGAGCTTTAACTATAATTTCCGTACAAAATTCAAATCCCTTTGAGGTTAAATCTAATTTATCCAGACCTTTTTTTGATATCGCCGTATAAAGATAAAGACTATCAGAAACATTAGTGCCATGAACAAAATTTGTCATCCAGGTAAAAATTTTATTGCCAATTAATCTTATTAGAGTGTCATCTTCACTTCTGCCTCCTTTAGCATATCTGGAGGCAATCACATACTCGAATCCTTTTTTAAATTTATTGATTATCTTCTCAATGTCTTTCGGATTATGGGATCCGTCGGCGTCCATCATTACAATGACGTCTCCTGTCGCTTTCTGGAATCCTTCAAGAAATGCCGCTCCATACCCTATTTCCCTTTGTCTGATAAGGCAATCGGATTTTTTCAAACCCTTTTTGGCTTCATTATAGGTATTGTCTTGGGAGTGACCGTCAATGATGATTATTTCATTGACGATTTTCCTGGGGACCTCTTGTAGTACCTTTCCAATACACCCTTCTTCATTACGGGTGGGAATAATTAGAGAGACTTTCATTTTCATGCATTATAATGCCTTTGGATAGTTTTGGCGATATGGTTTATCTCGCTGTCTGTCAAATTGGATGAGGATGGCAACCACAATCCTTTGCCGGCAATTTTTTCTGATTGCGCGAATTTTTTATTCTTATATTCGTTTTTATATATTTTTTGTGAGGAAATTGCAGGATAAATTCTTCTGGAGCCGATCCCCTTTTTCTTTAAATATTCCAGAAGATTATCAGGATCG
Source organism: uncultured Gammaproteobacteria bacterium (assembly GCA_964362665.1). Taxonomy (GTDB): domain Bacteria; phylum Patescibacteriota; class Microgenomatia; order 2-02-FULL-39-11; family 2-02-FULL-39-11; genus 2-02-FULL-40-13. Next base: position 26,390 of record CAYIFB010000016.1, read on the forward strand.
TTGACATAAATATCAACAAACCATGGAGTCGTATTTTCCAAATCAGTGGCAATAAATTGGATTTTCTTTATTCCCGATAACAGTTGGTAATATTTTCGATAGATTTGCTTTTTTCTGATGACCCTTGTTTTCAACTTTTTCATTTGTTCCAGACCGATTACCGCTTGAAGGTCGGTGAATTTAAAATTCCATCCCCATGAGTCGTGAATATCATTTCCTCCCTGATCCCTGCCAAAATCTTTCAGTCTTTTAATCTTTTTATAAAGCTCGCGATCGTCAGTGACCAATGCTCCACCCTGACCTGTGGTAATAATTTTAGGAACGCTAAAGGAAAAACTTCCTATACTTCCAAAAGTACCTAAATGCTTGCCTTGCCAAAAACTACCCAAAGACTGGGCCGCGTCTTCTATAAGTTGTAGATTGTTATCATGACAGAATTTGGTAACTTTCCTCATATCGTCACTTCGTCCGTTGCAGGAAACATAAATCACAGCTTTTGTTCTTTTCGTAATGGCTTTTTGGGCTTTTTCAAGATCAAGACACAGAGTGTCTTTTTCTACATCCACGAGTACTGGTTTGATTCCGATAAGGACAGCCGAGTTGGGAGTAGCAATCATGGTGAGATTGGGGACTAATACTTCACTCAAGGGTTTGACGCCCAAAGCCAATAAGGCCAGAGTCAGACTGACTGTCCCGTTATTGGTCATGACACAATATTTTGCTCCGGTATAACGGCAAATTTCTTCTTCCAACTCCTGGGTTTTCTTAAATTCCGTGACCCACCCTCAGCCTTTCATATACGCATAAACAGCTTCAGCTTCTTTCCCGTCAAACCATGGTTCCATTTGCGCAGTAAACTTATGCATATTAAATAAGGATTTTATCTACAATAAAAGGGCCGTTTTTTATTTCAAACAGTTCACTTTCTTCGACTAAATGGATGCCATAACCGCCGTTAAGAAGTATTAGCGCCTGTCCTTCTCGAAGGTATGTCTTTTTAAAAAGTATTTTTGTCGGACTATAAAGATCAAGCCTTATTCTTCCCTTTTTCACAATTAAACATTCTTGGAGGGATAGAGTAATTCTTTTTTTAGGTGTATGCATATGAGCTTTCAGGTATGACCCCCGGGGATGTTTTAAGGTTACCAGCTGCAAAGGTTGGTTCTGATCTGTTAAAGGATTTGAGCCTTTATGTATTTTTGTAAACTTGACCGCCACTAATGTTTTTTGAAAGAAAAATTTCTCCATAAATTATTTAAATATTAATTTTCTTTACAAAAACCTTTCTGCCTAATTTTAATTCTTTTTTAGCCAGGTCAAAATCATTTTTTAACATGATTTCGACCAACTTTCTGAAGTTGATTTTTGGTTTCCAGTTTAAAAGCTTTTTGGCTTTTGATGCATCTCCCAATAAATAATCTACTTCTTTGGGCCGGAAATAAGAAGGATCTATTTCTATAATGGTTTTATTTCTTTTCTTGTCTATTCCTACTTCTTTTACCCCTTTTCCCTTCCATACCAAATCAAATTTTAAAAGTCCGGCAGCCTCTTCTACAAATTGCCGGACAGTATGAGTTTCACCTGTGGCCAGGACAAAGTCCTCAGGCGTTTTATATTGCAGTATTTTCCAGATTCCTTCCACATAGTCTTTGGCGTATCCCCAGTCCCTTTGGGAGGATAAATTTCCAAGTTTCAGTGTGCCCTGAAGACCCAGCTTCACTCTGGATAATCCCATGGTGATTTTGCGGGTGACAAAAGTTATTCCTCTTCTTGGCGATTCATGATTGAAAAGAATTCCATTGGAGGCAAAAATGTGATAGCTGTCCCGGTAAATTTTTGTCAAATGGTAGGCAAAAACTTTCGCTAGTCCGTAAGGCGATTGAGGATTAAAAGGAGTATTCTCATTTTGGTGTTTATCATCACTGACTTTTCCAAACATCTCGGAAGAACTTGCCTGATAATAACGAACAGGGAGTTTTAAATGCCTGATGACATCGAGAAGTCTTAAAGCACCCAGTCCCGTAACATTGGCCGTGTATTCCGGTACGTCAAAGCTTACCTGTACGTGGCTTTGGGCTCCAAGGTTATAAATTTCATCGGGTTTAATTTTGGATAAAATGTTTAACAGGCTGGAACTTTCAGACAAATCCCCATAAATTGTCACAAAATTGGGAAATTTAGGATTGTCATACAGATGGTCTATCCTGTAGGTGTTGGGCGTACTAGCTCTTCTTTGGAGTCCATAGACAAGATAACCTTTTTTCAACAAAAGTTCTGCAAGATATGATCCGTCCTGACCGGTAATACCGGTAATAAAAGCTGTTTTTATAGCACATAGAATATAGTATGATTAACCTGTATTGTCCAGACCCTTTTACAGGTTACATCCTTACACAGTAAACGATTATAATGAAGTCCAAAATTATTTATCTCCTTTTATTTGCCACAATCTCACTTTACCTGTTTCATTTTCTATTTTTCTGGATTTACGAAACTACTGACTCATATTTTTTTTGGGCGTTTGCAGATTTTCTCAAAACAGGAAAGTACTGGGTACCTCATCCGTATTATTGGACGACTCCATCCACGATAGCGCCGCCGCTATACAGCGTTTTATTGTTTGTAGCAGAATTTCTTCCCAGAGCCGATATTTTTATTCATTTGATACATTTACTCTGCTTATTTTTTTCATCGTTTTTTCTCTATCGCATTACCAAAACATATTTGGGCAGAAAAAATTCTCTCATTATCGCTCTAATCTTTCTTTTGATTCCCGCCAATATCTTCCAACCGCTAAGCTTAATGTCAGAAATGGTTTCCTTACTCGGAGTATCACTTTTCCTTTATTTGGGTTTTCTAATTATTGAAAAAAGACAGAATAAATTTATCAAATACCTGCTGCTTTCATCCTCCTTCATGGTTTTAGCAAGGTATAATTTTATAGTCTTTTGGATAATAAGTTGTCTACTTTTTTTCCTAACCCGGCACAAAAAAATCTCAGATTACCTATTCCTCATATTAAGCGTATTCATTATTGTCGGTTGGGTAGGGATAAATTATTTTTTAACCGGAAATATAGGTTTATCGGATTCCCAGGGAAAACACCTTTATAACAGGATCGTCTACGAAAATAAATTACTTCCGCCTGAAAATAATAAATACTTAATGGAGCTTCGCCAGTTAGCCGGAAAAAATTTTGACCTTTATGTACCGGCTTGGGATCTTGAGCCACAAATTATAGTAAAATTAGGATTAGACCAAAAGCGCGAGAATAAATTATTGACAAATGTAGCAATCGACGGCTTAAAAACAAACCCCTTAAGTTTTGTCTCTAAAACAATAGAAAATTTTTTCAAAGTCCATGGAAACGGTCAGACTTATCCGGACAATCTGTATACAACAGGAGATAGGATGAAACAGGTATGCCGGAATCTGGGCGCGATACATTTCTGCCAACCGATCATAAGTCACCAGCTGGGGGAAGAGGTATGGAATAAACTGTTATTTATTTCAGACTGGTATTACCAGCATATTCCTTTATACGCCAATTTTTTTCTCCTTTATCCCTCACTCGTTTTCTCGCTGCTGCAGAAAAATAAATATATCCGGTTTATTGGGTTATTATATCTTTTGACGACACTCTTTACCCTCTTGGTGGAAATTCCTGTTTACCGATACCAGTACATACTTTATCCCCTCAAAATCATCCTTTTTACCTGCCTGGTATCTTATTTATTTAAAAAAAGGGTTAAACCAAATAAATCAAGAAATGATTCTCCGACTAAAGCCGAGATTCATAAGTATTGGTAAGATATATTTTTGCAGGTATAAACTTCAGGCTTTCACCGGATTATTTGATCTTTAAAACCCCAGTTTTTCTTTGACAAAAATTACAGTCAGTCTGCCCGGAGTAATTTCTTTGTTGATGATCAGGAGTTTGCTGACGTTGCTATTTACTTTGTAAAGTTGTTGCATGTGCACTGTTTCCAAAGGCAGGACAAAGTCATAAATCCTTTTCATGGCCTCATCCAGATCTTTGACTATTTTTTGCGTCCCGACGACCCAAATGACATGAGCGGATCCATAAGCATAAGCTGACAGCTGGCTGCCGGTATTGGAGGCAATGATTATTTGACCACTCTCCGTGATAGCCTGCACACTTCCTACAGCCCAAAGGGGTGCGCTGCCATATTTCTGCATTTCTACAGATTGCGTAGTCCTGTCCATTTTATACAATTTCGGTTTGACCGCGTCGTATTTTCCCGATTCATTAATTGCTTTGTCCAGACCAAGCGTCTCCAAGGTTATCGATGACATATTCATCACCTCGGCTCCCTCCGGTAGCATAGCCAAGACTTTTTCTTTTGCATTATTCGCATTTTCCACAACCATCGCCTCGATATTGTTGCTTTTTAAAGCTTGAATTGTGGCAGATATTATCTGGTCACTTGCCAGTTCGTCAAAACTTTTCATAATTTTTTACCTTTCTTATTAACCTTTATATATTCTGATCATAACATAATCAAGATTTTAACAGGTCAAGTTGTCGAAGTATAATGATTTAAGCTATAATTAAGGCTCTGGAGGGTTCGCCTAACGGCATGGCACTAGTCTTGAAAACTAGCGGGAGAAATCCCTTACAGGTTCGAATCCTGTACCCTCCGCCAATTTTCACTTTTTGTGAAATCGTAAGAAACAGCCTCGGCGCAAAGC
>CAYIFB010000017.1:0-28765 GCA_964362665.1 uncultured Gammaproteobacteria bacterium
ATTTGCCCTTTTAGCTGTCACAATAAGAGCTCCTTAAGTGGTGTAGCCTAAAATATGTATTTCATCATTTTCAGACACATTCAAAGCCGCATTATTTGCTAAAACGCCAATCATCAGGAGCGTTTCGAGTTTCGGCAGAGATTGGGGGTTTATAATTTTTTTCCCTTCATCATAGAATTCTCCTGTCGTCCGGTATCCTTGTCCTGTTACCGTAAACTGTTTTCCATCGTGAAGAAGAAGCCGTACGACATTAATTTTATTTTGGGTAATAGTGCCGGTTTTGTCTGTCGCAATTATCTTGATGGCACCCAAAGTTTCAACAGCCAGAAGTTTTTTGACGATAGTTTTTTTGTCGGCTAGCCTTTTGACGCCAATAGAAAGGACGATCGTAACAATCGCCGGAAGGCCTTCAGGGATGGCGGCAACAGAGAGGGAGATGGAAACAAGCAGGCTGTCAATAAGGGGAACGCGCGCAAGCATATTTATGGCAAAAATCAAACCGGCAATTCCCCCTACAGCCATAGAAAGCACTCTTCCGACTTTTTCGAGCTCGATCGTCAGAGGAGTTTTATCGGTTTCTTTTTCTTCCAAAAATGATGCGATTTTCCCAATCTCAGTATTTCTACCTGTGGCAACGACAATTGCTTTGCCCCGGCCGGCCAGTACCTTGGTATCTTTATAAAGCATGTTTGTCCGGTCGGCCAAAGATGAAGACTTTGCGTCAAGAGTCTGGTGGTTTTTCTCAGCGGCCTGCGATTCGCCGGTCAGTATGCTTTCATCTACTCGTAGAGAGTATGATTCGATAATGCGGCAGTCCGCGGGGATTTTACTTCCTTCTTCCAAAATAACGATGTCTCCGCCAACGGTTTTTTCCACTTCAATTTCCGTAGTTTCGCCATTGCGGATGACGAGCGTATGTTGTATTTCCCGGCTTTTTAAAGAATTTAAAGTCTTTTCAGCTTTCACCTCCTGTACAAACCCGATGACTGCGTTGATGATGACTATTGCGGCAATCGCTATGGCGTCAACTGTTTCACCCAAAAGAAAGGAAATGAGAGTAGCAGCAAGAAGGATGATGACCAGAAGATTTTGAAATTGGGCGATAAATTTTTTCCAGAGAGGAATCGGAGGGGCAACGGGCAATGAATTTGGCCCTGATGCGGCAAGTCTTTTGTCAGCTTCACGGGTGGAAAGCCCTTTAATTTGGTCCGTATTGAATTGTTTTAACACCTCTTCAGCTGAAATTTGATAGTATGCTTCTTTAATCATAAGTTGGAATCAGTATATACTCTTCTAAACTCATCCTTCTATTAACTAAGGATCGAGTAAGAAGAGTATACATATTTTATATCATTCCGCCGAGACTTCCCGGAAGAAGGAAAGAAAGAATGAAATTAATAATAGGAGAAATGATTTGGGAGAGGGCTGACCGTCCGAAAAAGGGGAAAATAAGCATAATCAGAAAAAACATGCCGTAAGGCTCGAGGGCCAGCCAGTCGGAGTAATATTTTTTAGGCAGAAGTCCCGCTACCACCTTAAAGCCGTCGAGTGGATGAACAGGGAGAAGATTGAAAACCGCCAGCATGACATTAAAGTAGACAAAAAGACTTAATACTTGAGTTATGATTGTTGAAAGTAAAAGTATCGGCAGAAAGTTGGCGACACGGATGATGATGCTTGCCACTATTGCCATCAGAAGATTGGAAAGAGGTCCGGCAAAAGAAATAAGGGCTGAGTCCCTCTTGGGGTCTTTGAGATTAAAAGGGTCAAAAGGAACTGGTTTGCCCCAGCCAAAGCCGACGAAAAATAAAAGAAGAGTGCCGAGAGGATCGAGGTGTGCTCTTGGGTCAAGAGTTAGCCGTCCGGCAAGCCGAGGTGTAGGATCTCCCAGATGATCAGCCATGAAAGCATGGAAAAATTCATGCACGGATATTGCCGCTATCAGAAAAACAGCGACAATCACAAAAGAAACTGGATTTTGGGAAAGAAGCGAAAACATCTTGTTAATTTATACTTATTCTGATATAGTATAACACATTATAAATTTCAATTATGTCATATATTTGCGGTTACTGCGGCAAGGGTAGAATTATCGGAAGTAATGTCTCGCATGCCAAAAACAGGACGAGAAGATTGTTTCTTCCCAATCTCCAAAAACTGAAAGTTTTATATTTGGGACAAAAAACGGCTGTAAAATTTTGCTCCAAATGCATTAAAAAACTGCATAGAACCGCTAAACTTGGTCCCTACAGCGTGATTTCCTATAAAAAAGCAGCGGAGAAAATTAAAGTAAAACCCGCCATAAAAACTGTGGGTAAAAAAATCGAAAAAATAGAAAAAGTTGTGAAAGTAGAAAAAGTTGTGAAGAAAGTTGACGAAAAACAGGAAAGAGTGAAGGAAAAGATCAAGATTGAGGATATTGTCGGGAAGTCCGGTTAAGGACCGATGAGAGGATACCCCAAAGGAACAGTTTGCTCCAAAAACTTCGCCAGCGGATTTAAGAAACTGGAATAGGTATCGCTTCCGCCCATCAGCATGTTTCTCATCTCAGGATCATATAAAAATTCCCACTCTCCAATGGTGCTGAAAGATTCAAAATATGGAGTGTCATTATTCGGTTTTTGCTGCGGATACCCCGTGGCAAGAAAGCCCAACCTTTCATTAGTTAGCGTTGCTCCAAGATGCAAATTTAGAGGAAGTCCCTGCACTAAAGCATCACCATGAACTCCGGGAATATTGACTACCACCTCAAAACTTGAAGCATCTTCTGAGAGCACGTTGGCAAATTCGACTTCATTGGTGGGATAAAAAGGATTTGTATCACCAAGTTGTATCCTTTGGCTTGACGGAGCGAAAACCAGGTGCAGCCTTTTTCGTACGTTTGAGTTCGGATCGCCAAAATATCCGCGGAGGAAATTTTTTACATCGTCGGGTTGCCAAAGTCTTATTAATGCATTTAAAGTGTCTTCAGGCGCATATAACGATAAAGCGTTATTGCCGTCAGTCAAAGTCCTCATCGGTACGGTTCCCACATCATTTTGTGCATCAAACTCACGATATTTTATTCTGGGATATTGCGGTACTTTAATTCCTTCCAGTGAATAGGGGAGGTGTATATAGTTTTCTCCCCGGTCGTCAAGGCCATAAGTTATCGCCTGGCCATAAGAGTTGTAAAATTGGGCAAGACTTGCAGTGTTGCCCGGTGAGGTAATTACTTGACCGTCTGACAACTTCCGGTAGAGCCAATCGGTATTTTGCTGCCGGGCTAGTACTATTTGGGCCAATTCAGCCTGAGTTGTAGCGGGACCAATTCCCATAAGCTCTCTCAGTTTTTGAGCATTATAAAGGTTTAGTTCTTCCGGGGTTCTAGGCTGGGTGGGTGAGGTGGTGGGTGAGGGACGAGCGCCACAGCCGTAAAGAAAAAGTGCAAGCGATGCATCTCTACAATAAAATAAAAATTCACGCCTATTCATAAAATTTTTAATGCAATATTATGATGGTAAACCATGATGGGTAACCAAGCGAATTTTCTTAGTCTGATATTTTTCCAAGGGTTTATTTTATCATAAACATCCCGCCGGACATAATACTATAGGATTTAGAATTCAGGGGTAAAAAAAGTTCAATGATTTAAACCATTGAACTATTTGTGATAGACTTTGATCTATTGATCCCCGGAATCGGAGGCTGTGGGTTCAGTTAAGGTTGTTTCTGCCGGTTTTCCAACAAGCGAATCAATCAAGTCCTGAATATCGGTCGCGGATTTACCATCTTTAAGGAGAGTCTTGACTGCTTTAATTATATTTTTTATCACAACGGCACTGCAGACAGAATTAATTCCCTGATCTCTGGCCACCTTATCATCTTCTATATTTGAGGTCAACGCGATAACTTTTCTCCCTTCATATTCAGCGGATAATTGTTTGGCCCGGTGTACGGTTTCATCACTTATTTTTTCATAGGCAACCAGAGTGGCAGTTCCGGGGTCATTTTCTTTTGTATACAGATTGATTCCCAGCTCTTTTGCAACCGCTTCAAATACACCCCTGTATTCTCCGACACTCGTAACGAGCCGAATTCCTTTGTCCAGTACCTCTTGGCTTTTTAATTCTTCTTTGATTCCCCAAATATAAGAGCGCCACGTATCGATATAGACATCAGTTCCAGCTTTTTTTGCGATTTTTCTGTCATTTAATGTTGCTTCGCCCGTTTCCGGATCGATCCGGGGGGTATCAGCGCTTCCTAAATATACCTGAAAAGTTTCAAATTCATCACGTCTTACTCCGCTTTCGACCAATCTTGCGGCGAGCATTTCCGCATCAGTAACTAATTCTTCAAGCGTAACATCAGGAGTATTGGAAATTCGCTGCAGTTCTTCTTCGGGGGTTTCTCCACAGCCAACCAGAAATAAATATTTTTTTCCGCCAACTGCATGTATTAAATTACTTTCATTTGGATGCACTTTCTGCCAGGCTTCAAGCTCGCGATGGCTTTGTTGACGCAAAACACCAAGATTTACAAATACCGGTTTGGTAAATAAACGGTCAGTAACCTGACGTCCAACGCCTTTCGGTTCCGGGGCAAGTTTTGCTACCAGATATTTTCCGCCATCTTCGAATTCAAAAAAAGGGATAACATGGCGGGGATCGTCAAGTTTTAAGACATCGGCAATTTTGCTGGAACTTCCTCCAATGACAAACATTTGTTCGCCTTTTACTTTTATATTTGCCCGTCCTTCTCTGACAGTCCTGTGGTGAATAAATCTTTCCACTCCACCCGCCATAATTCCCAAACCTGCCAGACTGCTTATTTCCGCCCGCCAGGCGATAACGAACTTTGATAATTCAAAACCTCGCAAATTATGAGCTAATACATCAAAATTAGGCGGCCATAGGGCTTGGGCAGTAGTTTGTTCAATTTGGTTCCAGGTGCTTGCCAGAGGTTGATTCACCAATGCAGCTGCGAGTGCTTGGGGAAATGTTAGACCCGAAGTCATACCTTGTATTACCGAAGGACCAAGAATAAAGGTAGTCAGAGCGAGTCCGCCTCCTGTGACAAATAAAGCATTTCTAACTCTTGGATCTAAATCATGACGGACCGCTTCCGCGCCTATAGAAGCGCTATACTGCGACATGAGAGTTTCAAGAGGATTGGCAGATTCTGATGGTAATTTTTCAGCTGTCATATTTGTGTTATAAGTGAATAGATTTTATAAAAACTTTGGTTATTTCTTCCACCAATTGTGTATGTTTGTTTTCAAAGTCTGCGATGCGGCGATGTCCGAAAGACAATAATCCCGGATCTTCATACTCCAGAAAGGTATTTTCAAATTCTTGAATATCCTCGTCTTTAAGGTTGCGGAGGATTAAAGATCTGAGTCCCAACTGATATGTTTTTACCAATTGATCTAGCAGAAATTGTTGTCTGGCTTCCGGAAGTGATTTTATGCTTGTTTTAAGATCATAAAAAGGCATGTAAGAGTGATTCATGAAGCTGAATTATACTTTACGAATATTACTTTGTCAAAAACTATAGGTTCGTTTAAAGGTTTTATACAAAATAGTCCAGTGATTTAAACCATTGGACTATTTGTGATTCATATTCACAACCGGAATTTAATGATATACTTCTTTTATCATAATTTGGAATCACTATTTACCCTTCTAGACTGTCCCTCGCTATCGCTCGGGATCGAGTAAGAAGGGTATATAATTAAACTTCATATGAAATTTATCAAATCACCCCAGTTTTTGATCTTTTTGGTCGTTTTTGTCAATTTTTTGGGCTACGGGATAGTTTTTCCGCTTCTTCCGATAATTACTTTGGATTACGGAGGAAGCCCGCTTTTATCAGGAGTTCTGATTGCCGTTTTTTCCCTGATGCAGGTGATTTTCATGCCGATCTTGGGGAGGCTGTCTGACCGCTACGGCCGAAAGCCCTTACTTATTTTTTCATTATGGGGGACATTTTTTTCCTTTTTACTGATGGGACTGACCCATTCAATCTTCTGGCTGATGATTGCCCGCATCATTGACGGCATTTCCGGGGGTAATTTATCAATTGCCCAGGCCTATATTGCCGATATTACAGACAAAAAAGGCCGGGCTGGCGGGATGGGCGTGATCGGAGCGGGTATTTCCCTAGGGTTTATCATCGGCCCTTTGTGGGGCGGCCTTCTTTCCAAAGTCAGCTTAGCAGCGCCATTTATGGGAGCTTCATTAATTACTTTAATGAGCATTCTTCTGGCACAGTTTTTCCTCGCGGAATCATTATCCAAAAAAGAAGTAGAGTATGAAAAGAAGCACTTCAATTTCAGTATTTTTATCAAAGACTCGCTAAAATCCGATCTGTATCTCTTGTATCTGGTTTACCTTCTTTTATTCTGGGCTCAGTCAGGAGTATTTACCATTATGAGCCTTTTTGGCGAGCAGGTCTTAAAGTTATCGCTAATCGGCATCAGCGGCGTATTTGCCTTCGGGGGAATTTTGTCCGCTATCATTCAGGGATTTGGTATTGGTAAAGCAGTCAAATTCATGCAGGAGGAAAAAATCTATCTTATCAGTAGCGTCATTTGTATCGTGGGGTTGGGATTTATGGCGGTTGGCAGTACTGTGCTTTTATTTTTTATCGGAGTTTCAGTCTTTATGATTGGCAACAGCTTTTTAGGCCCGATTATTCAAGCTCTTGTTTCCGAGAAGTCCAGTGAACACGAGCAGGGCGGTAATATGGGTTTCCTCCAGAGTTTCGGGTCAGTCGGCAGGATCTTCGGGCCGATTGCCTCAGGCTATATTTTTCAGCAGATCAGTCCATTTGGACCGGCAGTTTCGGGGGTTGCTATCATGATTGTCATATTATTAATTGGACTGAAATTTACCCTTTAAAGGATCAACCTTTAAAGGTGACACCCTTAAAGGTGTTGATAATCCAGCAGCAACTCGCTAGGAAAACGCTTCTAAGATATTCCAGGGATTTAGAGGACCGGGTCTTCTTATAATTCTGAAAGCTATCGGAGCGTCCGGTTGACGCATAAGGTCAAACGCTTCGTGAGCAGGTGGATAACCCCAGACTAATTGGCACTGATAAAGCCTTTGCATGAATTCCCAAACGCTTTCATCCTGGACACCCGGCTGATACGGATTTTGCAGATTGGCCATCGCAACGAAATTATCTAAGACGGCTCCGAGTAAATCTTCCGAAAGAAGAAGAAGTTGTACATCTCTACCATCAAGCGTTCCCAGAGCTTGAGCTTGGTTGGGCTTTTGGTCAACGATGCTCCAGTTTGGAATATTAAGGTGACGAAAATTATTTCCAGAAACACCCAAAAGATCAATATCACTTCTGCCGGGCTTATCCCCGTACGCATCAAATCGGTCCTGAGTCACCGATCCAAAAGCAAAAAGAGTGGTTAAACCGATGGATGGTCTGGCTTTTTTACTTAAAAAATCGACCAGGACTGTCGGGTTGAAACGGCTATTTAGGGTTTCCAGCGCAATGCTCATATAAGAAAGGATATTATATTACATCCTGTCGTTAATTTTAAATTTTAAAAAACTTTAATTTAAGTAGGATTTTTAAAAAGATATATTGAATAACCATAGTAAATCTGATATGTTGGTTCTAATATGGCAGATGGAAACAGCGAGCAGGGAACTGGCGGAGAAGTAAAACCGTCATCTCCAAAATCACCCGAGGTGAAAAATCCCCTGAAAGTTGTCGAAAAAATCTTCGGCTTTCTGGCAAATCTTATTTTTGGCAGTGGCACAGAAAAGACCCAAAACCAGGCGGTATTGGAATTGCCCCAGATCCGGCAAAAAGCTCAGGAGATTGACACGAAACTCGAAAAAGACGGCGGGAAAATAAAGAAAGAAAAACCCGGAGCCTTTGAAGCTGTAAAAACCCTGACGGGGAATTCTACCTCACTCGAGGCAGAGCCGGCTTCTCAAAAACTGGGGTAAATTATGCACGTACTTTTGGAAAGGTATAAAGAAAAACTCAACCACCTTCCTTTCAATGATCTGGAAAAAAGCAGGCTGGGGGTGGAATTTGAGAGACAGCTTCTGCGTAAACTTCTTGATGCCTTCTACCATAATCTCACTGATGATGAAAAGTCCAAACTTGATGAAGCTCCGACAACAGATAAACTCATCGAGGAATATTTAACTTTACTCTCACATAAACTGGATTATCCGGATTTTATAGATTACCTGGATAAAACGTATATGGATATACTGACTTCTTCCCTCAACGACCTTCCGGAGATATAAAACATCTGTTTAATTATTATTACTTCCAATTATTGGATGACGGACTGCCGCGTTGAAAATGGTTTTTGCAGTCATTACAGCCAGCGATGTACCAACTACGATAGGCTCTTGAAGCATATTGGAGGGAGTAATAGCATGTCCTGTTGACATCATGCTGGCATAAATTATTGCATAGGGCGCTAATTCAAATCCTGCACCGATCATTACTACAACTATACCAGCGAGTAATCTTAATGGTTTAAATTTTCCTTCACGCCGTTCCCGGTATGCTACCAGTTTAGCCAAAGGAAAAGAATTTAAAAATATGTCTGGCGCGATGACATTTCCTACAGCTGTAAACATTCTTTCAACCTGCATCATATTAATCCTATAGTATATCATAATAATATAAATAATTCGATATATTTCTCAGTTTCCGTTTGCTTTGGTATAATCCGCCGGTATGACAAGACGATGCGAGATTCCTGCATATTATTTTTCTGATTCACAACAGTTGCAGTTGGATGATATCAGACCCTTTTACCCGCAATTTTTAGCGCGGGGATTAACCACCGCAGTTGAAACTTTAGACGGAAGAAATAGTATCAGTACATTATGTTTATGGTATGCGATCACTCAAGCGCAAGCTCTGCGGTCTATCTATGAAAATCCCTTATTTAATGAAAAATCTCTATTAAATGCTGATATTGGAGGAGGCGAGCCGAGTAATCCGCATAGGGAAATTGATAAAGTTGGAGGGGAATTGATCAACTTAATTGCGGGCATGTTAAACTTTCCGGTTCAACTGCACGTGGAGGAGGATCATAAATGGCTTTCTGTCAACGACGGCAAGGGGGATGATCCGATATTTATGTTAGTCGATCCGATAGACGGGACGAATTCCAAAGGGAGGCAGACAACAGGAATTATAATTGCTGATAAAAATTTCAGACTTTTGGCAGGGGCGGTAGCCAGTCTGGTGGATCCACGAGTGGCACTTTTTGAGAATGGTAAAGTCAGGATGTGGGATTTTGACCATGAATCTCTGACTCTGAAAGAGCATCAACCAAAGCAGGAGAGAAAAGATAAACCTCCATTTCTCCGACTTGCTACTTTATCTGGAAGATTGGAAAAATTATCCGCCACCCGACTTTTTCAGACGATGGGAAGGCCGAGTCTATTGTCAGTCGGAGGATATGGACTTCTGGAAATGCTGGATGGCAAAATCGATGCCATATTAGACCCCTTCAAAGGACAAAAGTGGGAAGAAGTATGTATCTGGCAGAATTTATTGAAATCTATCGGTATGCCGGTTACATATCCTGACGGTGCAAAGATTGATTTTCCGGTAATCTTAAGAAGGCTTTCCTCGAAAACCAAGCACCGCGAACAAAAGTAATTGCCAGCACAAATGCTTCTATCCATCTGAAAGTACTTAATTCCCTGAGTGCTTCTCCCTTGGGTTTCTAAGATATCTTGTATCCCGCCAGAAACTGTATCCAACTCACCGGATTTTTTCCTTCAAGCTGGACTTCATCGATAACTAATTTTTCATTCTCAAAGTGGGCTTTGAGAATTTTTAAACGCTTTTTGGGTATCGATGATTCCCGGAATTTAGGACCTTTAATTCCGGGAATCTCTCGTAATATTATCTCCGTCCACAGTCCCGGCCAGGGAGTAAAAGCTCGCAGAGCTCGCTCAATATCTCCGCCAAAGGCGGATCCGTCCTTGGCGGACAATTCGGGAATAAGTTTGATTAATGGCCATGAATCAATATTTGGTTTCATTTGTTTGCTTTCACCCATGGCAGAAGTCAGTATTTCCCAGGGAATAAACCCGTCTTCTTTAGTTATTTTGCGGGTGTAGGTTGCTTCTGATTCATCTTGTTTAATGGGTTTTATTCTATTCAGGGCGAAATCAGATAAAACACTTCCCAGGTCAACAGAGGCAATATTGAATAACTTTTTATATAGACTTCCTGTAGTTTCATCTCCCGACAAAGATATTTCTTTCTGATAAATTATTTCTCCGGCATCAAGTTTCTTGACAAGTTTAATGATAGAAATCCAGGTGCTCTTTTCGCCGTTTAAAATGGTATATTGCACCGGGGAGGGACCGCGGTACTTCGGAAGTCTGGAGAAATGGATATTTAGCGTATCAATTTTCGGTAGAGATATGACCTCATCCGGAATCATCAAACCATAATCGGCAACAATTGATAAGTCCGGTGAAAATTTCTTCAACTCCGGAATTAACTTCGAAATTTCGAAAGCCGTTTTTGGGGTAAGAACAGGAATATTATGTGACAGCCCAAACTTTTTTGGAGGAGTAGGAGTCAGAATTTTATTACGGCCAATTTCTTTATCCGGTCGGGTAATGATAGCCGTTAATTTGAAATTTTTCTGCAAAGATTCCAAAACTGGCAGGCAGTATTCCGATGAGCCGAAGAAAATTGTGTGTAGCATTTTAAATTTCTATTTCCACCAGTTTTTCCTGGTCTTCCTCGTCTTCTTCTATGCTGTAAAGTTTTTCGTGCTGTTCCATCACACGTCTGGTAAAAAGAATTCCGTTTAGGTGATCTGTCTCATGCTGGACTATAGTAGACAAAAAACCTGTAAATTCTTTTTCCTGTACTGCGCCTCTCACATCCATATATTTTAACTTCACTTTATCCGGGCGCTTGAGATATCCCCAGACGTTTTCGACGGAAAGGCAGCCTTCCAATTTTTTCTCTCTTTTGAGCGACTTTTTGCCGTCTTCTGGACGCTTTATTTCTGATAAATTGGATGATTGCCAAATTATTTCAGGGTTGATGAAAACGTCAATATTAGCCTTCTCGGATGGTCTGGTGATAAAAATTCGCAGAGAAATTCCGATTTGGGGCGCAGCCAGTCCCACGCCTTTGGGATTGTGTGCCGTGAGTAGAGTTTTTTTCATCTCCGCAATCACAGCCAAAATTTTGGCATCTATTTTTAAAACTTTGCGGGATGGTGTCGTAAGTACTATATCAGGCGTTTGGACAATCATTTTATTTTTATCTCCAGAAGCCTTTTTTTAACATCTTCATTGTTTGGATCAAGTCGTTCTAATATGAAATTATACTCCTTGCGGGCAAGGTCAAACTTTTTTTCCTTTTCATAAAAAAGTCCGAGGGCCAGATAAGCGTCTTTATAATCAGGCTTTAATCTGATTGTTTCTTCAAGCATCTCAATGGCCTGGAGCGTTTTGTCCTTTTTATCATAAAGGAGGGCCAGATTGTAAGGAATTTTAGGGTCGGTTGGGGATAGAAACCGTGATCTTTCCAGGGAATCAATTGCATCGTCATTATATTTTTCGTCAATTTGGGAAAGCATAAAAAACAATCTCGTACGGGTCTTCCAGAAATTGACGTTGTTGGGGGAAATTTTTAAAGCCTCATTGCTCGCTAATATTGCCTCTTCCCGAAGTTGTCCGGAAAGGGTTGTATCTTTATTTTCATAAGTGAGAAGGGAAAGGTATCCTGCAGGAACTACAAACTCATCATAATAAAGAGGTTCATCGGAATTTAAGATTATCGACCGGCGGATATTTTTATAAGACACGCTATAATCCTGATTTTGCGCTTCACTGTAACCTTTGGCAAAAATAGTATCGGCAGTCCAGATCCTTGCAAGAACAAATAACGAATTACAAATTACAATAAAAATGCCCAGTGTAGAAACGATTTGGATTAGAGAGAATCGATTATCGATCGGTTGGTTATCAAGATCCTGCATACTTGAATGCAAAATAAAGAGGAAAGCGGGAATAAGGAAAAAATAAAGCTGGATTATGACGACTGAAAAGCCGAAAAAGTTGGTGATGAGGATGGAGAGCCAGCCCGTAAAAAGTCCAAATGACAAAGTCCCTGCCTCGTCGGCAGGCAGGCAAAGAGACAAATCAAATCCAAAATACAAAATTTTTTGATCTTCGGATTTTGAGCTTGATTTGACATTTGAGTTTTGAACTTTGAACTTGTTAATAGTCCAAATAATAAATCCACCAATAACGAGCAGATAGCTTCCCAAGCCAAAGATGCCAGTTGTGGCCGCGTAATTAAGGTATTCATTATGGGCTTTGTTGTAGAGGAAATCCCATTCACTCGTCATGTTGTGCTCTGCAGGACGGAATTTATAATAGGAAAAAGCAAATGTTTCCACCCCTGAGCCGAATAAAGGGTAGTGTTTGACGATGTCGACGGCTCCTTTCCAGACGATTTTTCTGATAGTGCCCGATTCGGTAATGCCGACTTCCAGAAGTGATGCACCAATTGGTTTTTCTTCTTTTTTGTTCTCTGTTATCTGCCTGCCCTGAGCGAAGTCGAAGGGTTGTCTGTTTGCTGTCAGTTGCGGCCAAGTGAAGCGGTTGATCTGTTCAAAAGGTGTTCCAACAAAAAAAGTTATCAACGCGAAAAAAACACAGATCAAAGCGATAGCATGAATCTGTAATTTGGAAATAAGATTTTTTTGTTTCTGCAAAGCGGTGATAATTAATACAATAAAAAGAATGACCAAGCTTATTCCAAATCCCAAAAAGCCGGAACGCGATTTAGTGAAAAGAAGCGTGAGATAAAAAAGAGAAGCCAATATTCCATAGCCCCAATTTAAATTTATAAGGAAAAAACCTATGGATATTGGAATTAGCACAGCCATATATGCGGCGAGCCAGTTCGGTTGGCCGAGGGTGGAAAAAACCCGATTTTGCACATCCTGCACCCAGATATTTTTGTCGATTCCGAAACGCTCAAGAATCCCGTATATGGCTACAAGAAGTCCGGAAATCAAGGCAACTTGCAGAAGTTTTTTAATTTTATCTTTCGGGAAGTTGGAAACAAAAGCATAATACAAAATTATGTAGCAGAAAGTCGAGACAAGCCCTCCGTTAAACCTGCTGTAATAACCCCAGATAGAGACGTGCCGGTCGATGGAAAAAATGGTTGAAGCAATTTGGCTGATTAAAAATAAAACCAGTGGAATATCGAGAGGTGTCCGGCGGAGATTGATTTTTTTCAGAGCAATTATTTTGATGATCCATGCTCCGAATATGATAACGGTAAATCCGTAGGTGGCCATCATTTTGTTGTACTCGAAAAGTTCGTAGTTGAAAGGGGTAAGAGTCAGAGGCACAAGAAATAAAACGAGAAAAAAGCCGATCTGGATGATTTTGTCGGAAAATCCAAGTAAAAAGTTTTTCATTATTGCTACATTTTACTTTATCGCTAAAAAAAGGGGAAGTGAAGGTTTTGGGAAAATTATATGAGATCTAAAATCCTGCCCGTCTGCTAAATTCATCAATATTCTGAATTCTGAGAGGATTAAAACCCAACGAGTAAATAATATGCTGAAGCGGAAATTGCAGAATATCGACAGGTTTTGGATGTGCTTGAGGGGTAGGTATGAGAAAGGGATATTTCATGCTGAAATCATCTTTTAGAACTTCGCGCATCTCCGGATCCCGTGTAGCTTTAACTGCCATATATTCACGCTGATAAGAATCAATGCTTTCTGCTAACATTTCATTAATCTGACCCCCAAAAAGAATTCTCTGGGAGAATCTTACGATGGAATCCAGATACGCTTCTAGTTCCAGTCTGGTTGTATCATTTTTAGATCGAAGAGTAATATTACCTCCCGGTTGACTGGCCCATAAAGCCAGATATCTTTTGACGTCGGCTTCTACAGCCCGGAAATAACTGTACGACTCAATAAGTTTTTCCAGTTTATTTTTTTTATCGACGAATATGTTTCCATCCTCATCCCTTTCCCAATAGGTGCAGATATTGTCATACCTGTCTTTCCATTTGATAAGGAGGGTATAAAACGCGGCCAAAGGTCCGAATCGGGGATCATCGGCAATTTGCTGGGACATTTCACGCAGATGTGCAAACTGGATTTGGGTTTGATAAGCGTCAGGAGTTCCCTGAGGGGTGTAGGGCGTTGTTAATGCCTCAAGTTGCAGGTCTAGGAGTTCTTTCTCTCCGGGCGTAAGCTGAAAAAACGCCTGTAGTGGTTGACCGTTTTTTCCTTTGCAGGTGAGTAAATAGATATTGTTTTCTATATTTGTCCAAGAAACTTCGCTAAAATCTTCCCTTATGTCGTGTAAAAGAGAAGCAAGAAGGGAAGTTTGGAGTACCCAGGTTTGGTCGATGGAGTGAGGCAGGCGGTCAGCAAAAAAGCTGATAAAAGTGCGTAGGGAATGCAAAGCAAAAGGTTCTCCGGTACGGCGCATACGGCCATCATAACCATTGATAACCAGAGTGGCTGCCTGTTTAAAGTTTTCGGCGAACCTTTCACTCATCGGAATCAGGTTCAAAGTATGTACTATAGACATTTCTCCTGAACTATCTATCGTTTTAGGATCAAAACTGATAGTATACCGATTGCATCTATTAAGTAAAATCCAAAAATCCCTGACAAAATTCTTCGATTCTTCCCTATACCCTTTATTGGCTTTAATAAATGGAATATTATCGCCATAAATTAAATGGGGATGGATATTTACCGTAGAAAAAGCCTTCGGAGGCCGGAAAAAAAGAATAGCATCTTCAACTGATCCCGGACTGGCCAAATTGAGAAATTCTCCGGTAAATGCCCGCGGCATCAGGCTTTCAATTTCAGCCTGCATGGCAGGTGAAACATTGCCTCTCTTTAATGCATCACGAATCGCCGGCAGGGTTTGCCGGTATAAGGGATTGTCAGGCTGTGCAGGTTGACTAGCCTGAGCGGCAGGACCCCGGCTTCCAGATTTTTCATGATGTGACATATTTGGCGAACATAAGTTAGTGATTGTAGCATAACGATCTTCCAATGCAACTATAAACCGTAAAACATACAGGGAAAATAAATTAGCCTATAGTTGTTATAATTGGAAATTATTGGTAAAATATACAACTTTACTAATCACTCCGGCAGGAAGCGCTGGAATTGACTTTGTAAAGGTTTTTATGGCCAAATTTTGACATTAATTTCTCAAGCAAAAGCGCTTGCAGTTTAGGATGTCAAAAAAGGCCTGCACTTTAACATCTCCCTAGAATTTTCGGACCTCGGAGAGAGGGGTTATGTGGAGTAAACGTAAAAAGTATGTTCTGCTTATTTTGAACTTAGAGCTTTCCCGCCTGCAGCGCTTGATGCGTAGCATTTGCGGGCAGGGAACTTTGGATTTATTTACTTTACATATTCCCTCTCTCCGAGGTCCGAAAAATTACTCTTGGGAGAGAGGAGAAAGGGAGGAGAACCTCGCGTTGTGACTTCGGTCACGTACAAACGCAGGTTGAGTCGCGTTGAAGTTTTGTGCCATCAGGATATCCTGGCATGAGACCGCAATTCGGCTAGCTCAAACGACAGGCGAAAGCCTGGGACCGGTGCCTTCTGGCATCCTCGCTTTGAGTATTCTCCCTTTCTATTTTTTTAACCTAAATAAACTCCTAAAATGATCTCTTGCATAAAAGTTCATTGATTTAAACCAATAGACTTTTTATATTGTCTGACTAGTTATTATTGATTAGAGAATGGTATAATTGCACGTTATTAACTAAATAATTAACTAAAGTGGATTATATGGTTGAAACAATTACAGCTTCATTAGCAACATTAAAAGACACAATCGGTCCGGATGGGGGGAATCAGGACAATACACATTTTAATATTGTATTTAGCCCGCCGGATATGACAGGAATTAGTTTGGAAAATGAGGCCAGGCCACATGGACCTGTTAGTATTGCTGGTGCCACAACAATTATATATGCTGAGCCATCTTTTTCCCAAAGTTCGCCACGGATGAATCTAGATCCAGATCCGAATAAGAGCGATGAAGATCCTTATGTTTATACAGGTCACATATATAGCGGAGATGATACTGCTGAAAAAGGTGGAGTAACAATTGAACGTGCAGGTGAAACTTTATCAGGTATGGGAGGGGAGGAAAGTGAACCACCGGATTATACTTTTGTAAATTAAAATAATCTGTTAATTCTTTAATATAGATTAGGGCGAATTAATTATAGATTTTCTTCAATAATCACATTGTTTTTTTCTTATCAGACACTTCATAAATTATTGGTATTCTTCGACTTGTGAAATTCCTATATCGTAGTAAAATAAAAACAGTCCGTAACAGGATTTTTTCGTTATCGAGATAATAAAAAAATATGCTTGACTTTTTCTTCGGATTATTCAGTCATGATCTGGCGATCGACCTTGGAACTGCGAATACTCTGGTTTTTGTTAAAGGCAAAGGAATCGCTATCCGTGAGCCGTCAGTGGTGGCCCGCCACCGGAAAACCAAAAAAATACTGGCTGTAGGTACTGAAGCCCAAAGGATGGTAGGCAAGACTCCGACTCAGATTGAAGCTTTCCGGCCTCTCAAAGACGGAGTGATTGCTGATTTTGACGCGACAGAAGCTATGCTTCGTTTCTACATCAACCAGGTGCATGAAAATCCCAAGTCTTTCATCCCCAAAATTCCCCGCCCCAGAGTAGTACTGGGAATTCCATCAGGGGTGACGGAAGTGGAAAGGCGTGCTGTGCAGGACGCCGCGCTTTCCGCCGGAGCACGCGAAGCATTCCTTATAGAAGAGCCGATGGCAGCGGCAATAGGGGCCAAGCTTCCGATAGATGATGCCCGCGGCAACATGATTGTCGATATCGGAGGCGGGACGACCGAGATCGCCGTCATATCACTTGGCGGCATTGTCATCAACCGCTCGATCAGAATTGCCGGAGACGAAATTGATCAGGCGATTATCACTCACGCGCGGACCAAACATTCATTGCTTCTCGGCCAGCCGTCTGCAGAGAAAGCCAAAATCGCTATCGGATCCGTTTATCCGATTGGAAGTGAAAAACATTTTGTGGTACGGGGACGCAATCTGGAAACAGGACTTCCGATGTCAGTCAAATTAACATCCAGCGAAATCCGCGAGGCAATTTCTCCAATTATAAGCATGATTACGGATGCGATTGACGAGACGGTGGAACAAATCCCGCCGGAGCTTGTCGGCGACGTTCTGGAGCAAGGGATAACCTTGGCCGGGGGAGGGTCACTTCTTGTCGGGATTGATAAACTGATTGCGGAAAGTACTAAAATGCCTGTCTGGATTGCTGAAGATCCTTTGACCTGCGTCGTTCGCGGTGCAGCAGCACTACTTCTTGACGACAAGCTTCTTCATAAAGTCAAAGTTACCGGCGGGTTGAAGTAAAATTCCATGGTCAAAACAGATAAAAATACACTCCTTTTGATTATTGCCTCAATCCTTTTTCTTTTTCTTGATTATTTTCAACTCTTAAATCCTCTGAAGCACCCTTTGGAACAAGTGATTTTACCTCTAAAAAAACAAATTTATGATACAAAAGTAGCTTTTTCCAATTTCAGCGGTATTCTCTGGCAATACCCCAAATATATTGCGATTGCGGATAGCCAAGAGAGGCTTAGCAAAGAAAATAACGACCTGTCAAGCCAGATTAAACTTTTGAGAGATGAAAATGAAGCTCTCCGCAAACAGTTAGACAGCCCGCTTCCTGCCAGTTTTCAGTATATACCGGCTGAAATTTTGGGTGTTTCCAGATATATGGAAATATATGTTGGTGAAAACGCCGGGGTTAAAGAGGGTATGCCGGTCGTGGATGGTATAAATTTTATCGGAAAAATTGTATCGGTTTCCCGTTTTAGGAGCCGTGTGATGCTTTTAGATGATCCGGAGATAAACATTCCTGCCAAGACCTCGCGGGGAGTTTCAGGGCGCTCTACCGGGCAATCATCTCAAACTATAATCCTTGATAAGGTTTTGCAGAAGGATGCTCTTTTTTTAAATGATCAGGTTGTCACTACAGGTGAAGAAAACCTGCCGCCCAACCTTATTATCGGCAAGATTGTCCATATAACTTCCAACGATACAGAGCCTTACAAAAAAGCTAAAATAGAGCAGATTGTAAATTTACAAAATCTGAAAATCGTTTTTGTCCTAACCTCTATATGAAATATTTTTTATTTATTTTAATTTTTTTGGGAATTCTCATCGAATCCACGCTCTACCCGTTGCCTCTGTCGATAATTTTTGCATTTATGGTTGCACTGCATTTGGACACAAAAGAGGCATCATTAATCCTTTTTGCAGAGGGCCTGGCTCTTGATTTTTTTTCATTTCGCATGCTCGGGACTGACAGCCTGTTATTTTTGTTGCTTCTCGTGCTTTTGTCAATTTTCCGCCAGAAAATGCATGCAGGAAGAGCCTTGTATCGTCTGATACTGCTTATAATTACCTGTCAGATCTATTCAGTCTTATATTATAAAATTTTCTCCGTCGGGTATTTAACTGCAGAGGTTTTGTCTATACTCGTGATATTTATTTTTATGGAACGTTTTTTTCCCGTGGGCGTGAATTACAAAAGGATATCGTTATAAAGACATGCCTGTTAATTTATTTAATGAAATTTTTGCGGCGTCCCTAACCGCGGAGAAGAGAAGAAAAAGACTGATTTCAGACATTGAAACGGATGAAAAATCCTCCCCGGACAGGATAATTTTTTTCCTTTTATTACTTATTTTCGGAATGGGGCTTCTTTTAGCCAAACTTTTTACTTTGACGATTTTGGAAGGGGCCAGGTATAGACAGCTGGCGGCTGAAAACCGCCTTCGTGAGGTGAAAATCACTGCTCCCCGGGGCATTATTTATGACAGAAATGGTACGCCGCTCGTCCGCAATATTCCGCTTTTTACTGACGAGAAGGGGAATCAATTTTATGAAGAAAAACCATTGTCTGCTTCGGGCCAACTTCGTGAGAGTTTGACACGGGGATATCCGTATGGATCAACACTAGCCCATGTTTTAGGCTATATTGGTGAAATTAGTCCGCAGGAGTTATCGGGCAACAATGGGAAATTTACTTATCAGGCCGGAGATTTAATAGGGAAAATGGGAATAGAGCAAAGTTATGATACGCTTCTTCGCGGAAAAGACGGGCGAGAAGTCTATGAAGTGGATGCTTTAGGGCAAATCGTCAGGGTCTTGGGCAGGTTTGAACCGACCGTGGGAGACAACCTAAAACTTACTCTTGACGCTAAACTTCAGCAAGTTGCCGCCCGTGAACTTGAAGGGAAAAAAGGGGCGGTTATTGCTACAAATCCTGCAAACGGCGAAGTTCTGGCACTTTTCTCCTCGTCGTCATTTGATCCCAACAGTTTTATTCGCGGCAGCGGAGTGGAAGAAATTTTGGCAAGTACAGATCAGCCGCTTTTCAACCGGACAATCGGCGGTCTTTATGCTCCGGGGTCTACATTTAAAATTGTCGTTGCACTCGCAGGGCTGGAAAATAAAATAATTACCCCCCAGACAGTTTTTGAAGATACCGGTATCCTGAAGGTCGGCGATTTTTCTTTCGGCAACTGGTACTTTCTGCAGTACGGGAAAAAAGACGGAATGGTCGATATTGTCAAGGCTTTGCAAAGGTCAAACGATATCTTTTTTTATAAAGCAGGTGAGGCGATAGGGATTGAAAAGCTGGCTGACTTCGGCCGGAAAGTGGGTATAGGCAAAGCTCTCGGGATAGACATAAAAGGTGAAGAGGCTGGTGTCATGCCGGATCAGGCTTGGGTTAAAAAAGTCCGCGGTAGCGATTGGTATTTGGGCAATACTTATCATGTTTCAATCGGACAGGGTGATCTGTTGGTGACTCCTCTTCACGTTAACTCCTGGACCAATCTGATTGCAGATCACGGAAAATTGTGCATCCCTCATCTGACTGATTCGGGAAATATTAATAAATGTAAAGATCTGGAATTGAATCCGGCGAGTATTGCGCTGGTGCGTGAAGGCATGAAAAAGGCTTGCGAAACTGGGGGTACCGGCTGGCCGCTTTTTAATTTTAAGTTAGACAATCCCGCTCTCCACCCTGACGGAGTCGACTTTCTGGAAACTCTCGAATCTACCACTTCCGCCCGAAAAATGGTGCAGATCGCGACTGCCTGCAAGACCGGGACAGCGGAATTTGGTGAAAGTAAAGCAAAAACTCACGCCTGGTTTACGGTATTTGCACCGATAGAAAAGCCCCAGATTTCAATTACCGTACTGGTCGAAGGAGGAGGAGAAGGCAGTACCAATGCTGCTCCGATTGCCAAAAAAATGCTGGAAGAATGGTTTGGGAGATGAATTTAAGAGTACTGATATAAAAAGTAATGATGAGAATTTATGCTAGTATAAAGTCATGGCTTCCGAAGATTTGAAGTATTACCTCGGTTTTTCCGCTTTTCCCGGCATCGGGCCTTTGCGTTTTAAGCTTCTCATCAAATATTTTGGCACGGCCCAAAAAGCTTGGTTGGCGAGCGAAAAAGATCTGCATAAAATCGGGCTGGGTGAAAAACTTACAGAGCACTTCATCAAATTCCGCCAGGATTTTTCATTGACCGAGTACCAGAAAAAGATTACTGATCTGA
The DNA here is from genome assembly GCA_964362665.1 of uncultured Gammaproteobacteria bacterium. Lineage (GTDB taxonomy): Bacteria > Patescibacteriota > Microgenomatia > 2-02-FULL-39-11 > 2-02-FULL-39-11 > 2-02-FULL-40-13. The sequence continues at coordinate 20,688 of CAYIFB010000017.1, forward strand.
AAATTAATATCATTACCTTGAACGATAAATTATATCCTGAATTATTAAAGGAAATTCCCGGTGCCCCATTCCTGCTTTATATCAGGGGAAATATAGAAATTCTGGGGAAATTAAACCGCACCATTGCTGTTGTCGGAACGCGACTTATTACATCCTATGGTGAAACCGTTACCAGACAGATAACCTACGATTTGGTATCAAGGGGATTTACCATCGTTTCCGGCATGGCTTATGGAGTGGATACTGTCGCCCATCAGACAGCAATTGATGCGGGTGGTCAGACGATTGCAGTTTTGGGTTGCGGAGTGGATATGATTCACCCCAAAAGTAATACCACTTTATATTGGAAGATTATAAAAAAATACGGCTTGGTGATCTCAGAATTTCCGGTCGGGCAGTTTGCGGCCAAAGGGTTTTTTCCGGCCAGAAACAGAATTATCAGCGGATTGTCTCTGGGGACCGTGGTGACGGAAGGCGCAGCTGACAGCGGAGCCCTTATCACCGCACGTTTTGCGCTGGAACAGGGGAGGGAAGTATTTGCGGTTCCCGGTCCCATAACTTCATCTTTATCCAAAGGTCCGACATCACTTTTGAAACATGGCGCGAAACTGGTGACTGAAGTAGGTGATATTTTGGAAGAGTTAAATATTAGAAATATACCAATCAGCAAATCAACAAATAATCCAATAAATGACGGAAAAAATAATTTAACAAATGAGGAATGGAAAATTATTGAACTTCTTAGAAATGAAAACCTGCATTTTGATGATTTGGTTAGGGTATCAAAAATTGAAAGTTCCAAACTAAGCGGGATACTTACAATTCTTGAAATAAAAAAGTTGATTAAAAATTTTTCTGACGGTACTATCGGAATATTAACCTCTTGACATTGCTGTTAAAATGATCTTTCATCAAATAACACATGATTTTTAAATTATGCAGAATTTAGTTATTGTCGAGTCTCCTACAAAAGCCCGGACATTGACCCGCTTTTTGGGAGGTGATTACCGGATCGAGGCTACACTTGGCCACCTCAAGGATTTGCCCCGGAAAAAATTAGGAATCGAGATAAAAAAGACCGCTAAAGATAATTCATTAGAATTTACTCCCCAATACGTCATCATTCCGGAACGTAAAAAAAGACTATTGGAATTGAAACAATTAAGCCAAAAGGCAGATAATGTAATTCTCGCAACAGACCCGGACCGGGAAGGAGAAGCGATTGCTTACCACGTCCTTCATGAATTGGGTGGGGGACAAGCCAAAAATAAATCAAAGATAAGTAGAATTGTTTTTCATGAAATTACCAAGGAAGCGATTGACGAGGCCTTGAAAAATCCGGGTGAGGTCGATCTGAAACTGGTAGATGCGCAGCAAGCACGAAGAATATTGGATAGATTGGTGGGTTACTCGCTTTCGCCCTTATTGTGGAATAAACTCAGCAAAAGATGGTTGTCGGCAGGCCGCGTACAATCTGTTACGGTAAGGCTGATTGTCGAAAGAGAGCGGGAGATTGAAAAATTTAAAAAAGAGGAGTTTTGGCGGATTTTTGGAATTTATGCAGGTTATAACGAGAACTTTGAAGCGGAACTCATTTCTAAAAACCAGATTAACTATGAGACTACTCAAAGTTTTGACCTTTTTGACGGCAAATATACTGTCAGTAAAACGTCGATCCAGACTGAAGCAGAGGCCAAGAAAATTATTGAAGATTTGCAAACTCCGTTTACAGTTTCTGCCGTAGATAAAAAAGAAATCAAAAGGTCGCCCCCGCCGCCTTTTACCACCAGTAAACTTCAGCAGGATGCAGGGCGTGTACTTTACTTTTCCTCCAAAAAAACCATGCAGATTGCCCAAAAACTTTATGAAGAGGGAGTGATCACTTATCACCGGACCGATTCTTTTAATTTATCAGAAAAATTTCTTACCTCTGCCAAGTCCTACATCGAAAAAAATTACGGCCAAACATATCACAATGGGCAGTACCGTCGGTATACCACTAAATCAAAAGTAGCTCAGGAAGCCCATGAGGCAATCCGCCCCACTAAAATTGAGGTGACTGGACCTGAACTTTTTCAGGTGAGCGCCGATTTCAATAAAGATCATGTCAAGCTCTACGAACTTATCTGGAAAAGAGCCGTAGCCAGCCAGGGGAGTGATGCGGTGTTTGACGCCACAACTATTCAGATAACATCCGCGAGCGGCTATTTGTTTGAGACGAAAGGCTCTGTCATCAAATTTGAAGGATATCTGAAAATTGCGGGCCGAAACTCGGACGATAAACTATTGCCAACAGTTGCAGTCGGAGATGAGTTAAAAGCGAAGGAATTTACCAAAACGCAGAATTTTACCGCGCCTCCGCCCCGCTACAGCGAGTCGTCACTTATTAAGGTTTTGGAAGAAAAAGGCATTGGACGGCCTTCCACCTATGCCCCGACCATTTCCATCATCCAGGACAGACAATACGCTGAAAAAATTGTTGACGAAGACGGGAAAAAAACTAACCGCTTCAAGCCAACTGACTTGGGGTTTCTGGTAACTGATTTTTTGGTAAAATATTTTGCCGATATCATCAATTTACCTTTTACCGCCGGGATGGAGGACAGTCTTGACGATATTGCAGCAGGCGCTAAAAACTGGCAGCCGGTCCTTAGCGAATTTTACGTCCCGTTTAAGGAGATATTGGATAAAGTCTATAAAACTGCTGAAAAAGTGGAGGAAAAGACAGAAGAAGTCGGAGAAAAGTGTCCGCAGTGCCAAAATGAACTTATTTTTAAAACAGGCAGGTTTGGCAGGTTTATCGCCTGTTCTAAATTTCCGGAGTGTAAATTTACCAGAAATATTATTGAGAAAATTGATGTCAAATGCCCAAGATGTGCGGGTGACATGGTTGTCAAAAAGACGCGCCGGGGAAAACAATTTTACGGATGCGGAAACTATCCCAAATGTAATTTTGCCGCCTGGAAGAAGGAAGATATTAAATAGTATATACTATAAATAATGAGACGCCTGCCTCTTATATTATTATTGCTCTTAATAGTAATATTTGCCTATCCGACTCCATCCTTTGCTATGGAGAAATTCGGACCTCACCTTTCCACCAATTACGACCCCGGTCTTCTTGACGCATTAAGGTCTAAATATAATACGGCGGGTATCTCCGATTGGGTTCCGTTAACAGTTTTAATTCCCGTACAAATTTCTGCGGACAGCCTGTCGGGTTTTTTGGATTCGGCAGTAAAAAACAAGTTCTGGCCGATAATCAGGGTTTGGAATGAGGGCAGAAAAATACTTAATCCGGAAATAGATCAGTTTATCTCCGCTCTGACGATTGTTAATGATAAAAATTCGTCATTCCCACAATCATTGGTGCTGGTATTTGGCAACGAAGTGAATAATCTGGAAGATGAATGGGGAGGGGTTGTCAGCGATGAAAATATATACCTTAATACCCCGCAGGAATATACAAATGCACTGACTTATTTTATTGCACAAGTCAAGGCCAAAGCACCACTTTTTAAAGTAGCCAATGCCCCGATGAACGGTTCCTTGCCTCTTTTTGATTTGAAGACGTTTGACGCCATTGATTTCTGGAATAAAGGCATGAAGTCCCAGATCCCCGGTTTGGATTATCTGGCGTTTAATTCCTATGAGTTAGGCGGGCCAGATCAGCGAAATACTATCAACGGCTGGAATTGGGAATGGCAAGCGATAGGATCTCCCGCAAAGCCCATTATTTTGACTGAATTTGGGTTTAAACCCGAAGCTGCCATTGCAGATCGGGAAAAATTTGTTGGAGATGAATATCAGGCCTTTAAAAACGGCCAAAGGGGAAATTTGGATAATATCTTTGCCATCACGCCTCTCCTTTGGTCAAACGGGCCGATAAAAATTCCGGTCTTTAATTCCGGCGGCACTGTCGATTGGTATGACCCGGCTGAACTTGGCGCAGGTGGAGCTGGTGCAACTAATGCTACTCCCACGCCAAAATCCTATTTTGCTTCCCCGAAGGGCAAAAAACTCAACGATACTTTGAGCGATATCAATAAATCTTTTTTACCATACGGAGTGCAGATAAAAAAAGACGATACAAAGATTAATTCTCAAGGGGTTTCAGCAAATGATAAAACCACCGGTGAAAAAGAAGATACAGAGATATTAAATCCGGCCGTACAATACAGCGTTGGCACATCAGTCCAGACTCCTGAGAAAAGCTCGACCGGGATTGCTTTTTTTCTGGAAAATTTATGGGAGGGTTTTTTGGGACTTTTTGGCTACGGCAATAAAAAAGCCACCCAGTTTTCCTCGATTCAAACCCCTCACGACGTGGCCCGGAAAGAATTAGCCAGATTAAACGATACACAGTCAACTAATTTAGCATTTAACAATTCCGATAAAAATATCCTGGGTTTCCTGTATTCAGACAAGGCTATGGAAAATAGTCTGGCCCTTCGCCAAAGTGAGAATTTGCCTTTAAGCGTGGGCCAGGGAGTAAAAGATCAATACGGCGGCGGTGATAATACTTTGCCAAGTCCTCCTCCTGGCGGATGCGGTGGGGGTGGCGGAGGAGGAACAGGCAACTGTTCGCTGGGTACAGGCTATTGTTCTCCGGATTACCTGAGTAAATTTTTCCCTGATCCGGAGAAAGCCCGGCAAGCTTCGATCATCTGTCAGAAGGAGAGCGGCGGCGTACCAAACATCGCCAATTACGGCTGTCTGAAAGCAGATCCAGATACCCGTACCCGGGAATACAGCGTAGGTTTGTTTCAGATAAATCTGGCGATAGACACCAGATGTCCGGGGACATTGTCCAATATCCAGATAGACCATAAACCTTATTCCTGTGATCGTGGACCCAATTTCCAAAGCTGCACCGATAAGTTCAGCGACCCGGATACGAATATTGAATATGCTGTAAGATTATCAGGGGGAGGTACTAATTGGAGCCCGTGGTCAGCGGCGACTTACTGCGGTATTATCGGTTCAACTCAGACTCAGAATAGCTGTTTGGCGCCGGTGAGCAACTGTCCGGATGACAGTCAGGCGATAACTCTGCCCAATTCCGAGTATAAACTGCTGAATTACCGCAATGGCTGTATTAAGCCAACCATGATTGTCATCCACTGGAGCGCAGCCTGGACTGATGTTTATGCGACCTTCAACACTCTGAACACTAGACAACTGGCCTGCCAGCTGGCAACAGATCAAAATATCACTTTACAAACCCAGAATTTTTATAAAGATCAGGCGCAAAGAGGCGCTTGTGTTGGTACGGAAAACGGAAAGGCATATAATGATTATGCCTTAAATAATGAAATTACAGGTTCTTATTTTGATGAAGTATATGATTTACCCAACCATCCAAATTTTCAGGCACTGCAAAAATCTACCCGTAAAGCTCTTGATTCGACCTGCTTTATGATGAAACAATATAATATACCGATTACCCAGATTTTCGGGCATTTTCAATTAAATGACGGTAAATCAGATCCCGGGAAAGAGTATCTAAATGATTTTATCGGACAAATCCAGGAGAAAATAAATAACGGTACATGCCTATGAAACCTAAAAAAATTCTGATATTAATCATCACCTTTATCCTGCTGTTTCTTTTTCTTCTTATTCTGGTTTTTCGCCGGGGAGGCGCGGAAGTAATCCAAAAACAGACGTTTCTGCCAAGTCCTGCTGAAGAAAGGTTTTCGCAGGAACAGTCTCTAAATCAGGATAGCCTTATCATAAAAAGTTTTCTTTGGAAAAAATTTGGAGGGAGTCCGCCGGAAAATGTCAGTTATCTAAACAGTTCCAAATTTGCTCCGACCGGAGACCTTTCCGCTGTCATAGCAAACGGCCAATTAAACATTGACCGTGGAGATACCCGCCTGCAGAAAATTGATATATCTCCAAATATTTCCGCCGTAAACTTCGTCTGGATAAATGAGAAGTATCTGATTATGATAGAGAAAGACAAATCATTTCAGAAACTCGACCGGATATATCTTGTTGATACACAAAGCGGGGAGAAGCAGTTTTTTGCCGGAAGTTTTCCGATTGTCTCCCGCCTGAATCTTAATTTTGAGCCGCTTGTCGAGACAAACGGCAAAAATATCTATTTTAAAGATAACGACGGCAATTATTGGCTTTTAACTTTAGAATACTTATGAATTTCAACCGAAGGACAATCATTATCATTGCGATCATACTTACGGCAGTACTGCTTTGGCTGGGCGTATTTTTGATTTATACTTCATTCTTGGGTAAAAAGACGCCTATAACTCCGTCGCCAACTTTGACACCGATTCCTAAAATCTCGCCTTTTCCAACATTTAAGAGTAAACCGACTATTACATTAATGCCGTCTGGAAAGGTGACACTCAGTCCCACAAAACCGGCAGGAAGCGAAAAAATCACCGTCTCCGGAGTCGAGATGAATGATTTTACCAAATTTGGACAGGTGACTGACAAACAGGGGGATGTTTTAATCGCGAGACATGAAAATTACCAGATTTCCTATCTGAAACCGTTTAACCAGTTTGTCATTACTGTTTTATCTCAGCCTTTTGATGAGACATCACGAAAAGCGGAAGGGGATTTTTTGACTTTACTTGCCATAAAAAAGGATGATGCCTGCCGGCTCAACGCTGTGATAACAACTGTTTCATCTGTCGATCCTGAAAAAGCAGGTAAAAATTACAATCTCAGCTGGTGTGTGGATTAAAATAATAAAATTTGCCAAAGCCCTCGTCTGTCAGATATAATAAGAACGATTATATCGAAATCTATGGAAGAAACATATTTAGGCAAAAGAAAAAATTCCACCCAATGGTTGTTTTGGGTGTTTTTGATAATTCTGGCGGTTGTGATTTTGGTGATTGGATATTATTGGTTTGCCGGTCGGGACCGGATGATCAGGCCAATTCCTGCCAAGCCTTCATTTGAAGTCGTTTTTTATACACCCACTCCGGCAGAAACAACCCCCACATCAACTCCGTCTGCAACACCCAAAGTGAAAGCGACAGCAAAACCAACTGTTACCCCCAAACCAAAAGCTACCTCAACTCCGGCTCTTTCTCCGACGCCGTAGGCAGAAAAATCCAAAATCCAAATAACAAATCAAATCCAAAGCCTAAAAGTAATAATTTTGGAAATTTAGGTTTTGAACTTCTTTTGAGCTTTGAACTTTGACATTTGACATTAAGCTTCATTAAATAGTGTAATTAATCAGTATGCTGGATTATTTATACGGTATTGATGTTTCTCTGTTTTATCTTATCAACCACCTGCCGCACAGTTTTTTTCTCAACTTTATTTTCGGGATATTTACCCTGGTTGGATATCTGGGGATAATTTGGTTTGTTATCGGGTTTTATATTTATTTTAAAGAGAAAAAGCGGGACAGGAGACTTTTATTTTCCCTGGCAGTTGTGGAACTATTATCGATTTTTGTTGAGGCAGTTGTCAAAAATATGGTTGGCCGGCTTCGGCCCCAGTTTGTCTTGCCCTATGTGATTGAGCCTTTTGATTTTTACCATAATTTCTCATTTCCCTCAGGACATGCAGTGATTGCTTTTGCAGGTGCCTTTGTTTTGTCGCGGTATAAACCAAAATTAAAATGGCTTTTTTACAGTTTAGCGGTTATAATCTCCTACTCGAGAATATATCTTGGTAAGCACTTTCCGTCAGACGTGATTGCGGGAGCGGTAATCGGGTTGGGGATAGGTTATATTTCACTTAAAATCCAAATGCCAAAGTTCAAATGACAAATCATGATTAAACTCAACGCCAAACAACTCAGGACTACTGAACCGAAAGAAGAAGAAATTAAAAAGCTTAAAAAAAATCCCATCTACATAATACTCGATAACGTGCTGGATACTTATAATGTAGGAGCGATTTTTCGTCTCGCCGATGCGGTCGCCGCCCAAAAAATATTTCTTTGCGGAGCTACTGAAACGCCTCCCAACCCGAAGATAAAAAAAGCTTCTGTCAGCACTTGGAAATGGGTAGAATGGGAATACGCCTCAACTGCTTTGGAAGCAGTTGAGAAAATCCAAATAACAAATCCCAATTACAAATTATTG
>CAYIFB010000018.1:0-28545 GCA_964362665.1 uncultured Gammaproteobacteria bacterium
CACAATCTGCTTCGGTAAATGCAAGATATTCGCCCTTGGCTTTCATTGCACCCTTTTGTCTGGCATGGGATCTGCCTCGGGTTTTTTCTGAAAGAACGTTCACCCTGAAAGATTTGGCTATTTTAAATGTATTATCATCTGAATTATTATCAATTACAATTACTTCGTAGGGAAGTGAGGTTTTTTGATTTTTTAAAGATCGGAGACAACTGGGTAAATGTTCTTGCTCATTAAAGGCTGGAATAATAACCGATATTATAGGTGGAAGTGTCTTCATGTTGAATAAGTATATAAAATTTCCAAACAAAATTGAATAGTTAAATAGAATGATACAGTTGACACTTATGAACCATTTTTGCTATCTTAGATCATGCCGACTAAATTTATATTTGTTTCAGGGGGTGTAATTTCAGGTCTTGGAAAAGGAATCACGTCAGCCTCAATCGCGTATCTTTTAAAAGCCGCCGGTTTTAAAGTAACCCTAGTCAAGTGCGAAAATTATCTCAATATTGATGCCGGTACCATTAATCCAATTGAGCATGGAGATCCGTTTCTTTGCGAAGATGGTACTGAAGCCGACATGGATATAGGTACCTATGAGAAATTCCTGGATAAAAATATGTCGCGTCATAATTTCGTAACCATGGGACAGATTTACAGAATTGTTATTGATAGGGAAAGAAGATTTGAATATAACGGCGAAGATGTAGAAGCAATTCCTCATATAACCAATGAAATTACTGACAGAATTAAAAACGCCGCCAAACTCGATAAAGCAGATATTGTAATCGTTGAACTCGGAGGGACTGTTGGGGAATATCAGAATTTATTTTATTATGAAGCTGCCAGAATATTAACTTTAAAAAATCCCAAAGACGTCATACATATTCATGTCAGTTATTTGCCCACCCCTCCACATCTGGGTGAACCAAAAACAAAGCCTACTCAACAGTCTGTCAGAGCCCTTAATTCTACAGGAATTCAGCCGGATTTTATCGTTGCACGCAGTGAAAAACCACTCGATAATCGGAGACGTGACAGATTTTCTATTTTTTGTAATATGAATCCCGAAGATATTATATCGAGCCCTGACGCCTCAACAGTTTATGAGGTTCCTCTTCAGTTTCAGGAGCAAAATTTACTTAAAAAAATATGTCAAAAATTATCAATCACCTACAAAAATCCGGACTTATCACAGTGGGTGGATCTAATAAAAAGAGTTAAAGCTAAAAAAACTCATGCGATAACAATTGCTATTGTGGGTAAGTACTTTACTACCGGAGAATACCAACTCCGGGATTCTTATGCTGCTCTAATGGATGCCATTGATCACGCCGCTTGGATGATGGATGTAGATATAAAAACCCTCTGGATCGATGCTGAAAAAGTGGAAAAAACAGGTATTGAAAATTGTATTCCTAAAGTTAGTGGATTGATCGTTCCGATAGGGTGGGGGGAACGAGGTGCTGAAGGCATGATTAAAGCGGCAGGTTTCGCCCGGGAATCTAAAATTCCCTACTTGGGTCTTTGCTATGGAATGCAGTTGGCTGTAATTTCCTATGCACGCGATGTTTTGAAATTGAAAGATGCTAATTCTACCGAAAATAATCCGAAATCACAATATCCGGTAATCCATCTCATGCCTGCTCAGGAAAAGTTTATGAAAAGAAGATCTTATGGAGGTACGATGAGGCTTGGTGCGTGGGAAGCTTTGGTGAAAAAAAATACCATAGCCTGGTCAGCTTATGATAAATATCATGGATTTCATGATAAAAATACAGGGCTCACCAGCGAAAGACATAGACACAGATATGAGTTCAACGATCAGTATACTAATCAGTTCGAGAAAGCCGGTCTTATGATCTCAGCCCGATCGAAAATTGAAAATTTAGTGGAGATTATAGAACTACCAAAAGATATACACCCTTTTTATCTGGGTACTCAGGGACATCCTGAATATAAAAGTCGTCCCAACAAACCGCATCCTATTTTTTTGGCGTTTCTTGAGGCTTGTATTAACAGAAAATAACATATTCTAAATGATTAGCAGGATCGAAATAAGAAGCAAAGCATTTGATGCGAGGGCGGTTGCAAAAAAAAGAAAACTTCTAGATCTGGAACTGGCTGGGAAATTAAAAGATATTTATATTGTTGATGTCTATACGCTAGAAAAAAAACTATCCTCAGTCCAATTAAATAATATAGCTTCAATATTATCCAATCCTGTTACCCAAGTTTTTGAGGTATTAAATCAGGAAATTAAATCCAGGTCTAGGATAAATAAATTTTCGTGGGCGGTGGAAATAGGATATCTACCGGGTGTGACGGATAATATTGCCACAACGGCTAAAGAAGCAATTGAAGACTTATTAAAAGTAAAATTTTCACAAGAAGAAGGTGTCTATACTTCCCAAGTTACCGTTATTGACGGTGATCTAACCAGCAGTCAAACCAAGAGTATTTCAGAAAGACTATATAACCCGATAATACAACGCTGTCATATAAAAAGTTACCTTGAATATATTAAAGACAATGGGATGGATTTTATCGTGCCAAAGGTCAAATTAAGGAGTAAAACCAAAGTTGATAGGGTGAACCTAGACGTATCAGATGAAGAATTAAAAAAGACAGGTAAAGAGGGAATTAAAAACAGCGATGGGACCAGACGCGGGCCATTGGCATTGAGTCTGCCGTTTATGAAAGCTATCCAAGTGTATTTTAATAAACTTGGGCGAAATCCTACTGATATTGAACTTGAGTCAATTGCCCAAACTTGGTCTGAACACTGCAAACATACAATTTTTGCAGATCCGATTAATGAAATAAGTGAGGGATTATTTAAGAAATATATTAAAGGAGCTACGGAATATATTAGAAAGCAAAAAGGGGATAAAGATTTTTGTGTATCGGTATTTAAAGATAATTCAGGCGCAATTGAATTTAATGATGATTTTCTTATTACCCATAAAGTTGAAACGCACAACAGCCCTTCAGCTCTTGATCCATATGGCGGTTCAATAACCGGGATAGTGGGGGTTAATAGGGATACGATCGGATTCGGATTAGGGGCAAAACCAGTTGCTAATTTTTATGGATTTTGTTTTGCCGATCCCAGAATAGATACACCTCTTTATAAAGGGGCCAATAATACCCAAAAGATGCTGTCCAGCAGGAGAATCATGGACGGAGTTATAGAAGGAGTAAATAGCGGAGGGAACCAATCCGGGATTCCGACGCCATCAGGCTTTGTCTATTTTGACGAAAGGTATCGGGGAAAACCAATGGTATTTGCAGGAACGGTAGGTCTTATTCCCAAAAAAATTAAAGGTAAACTTTCATATATAAAAGAAGCTAGAAACGGAGATTATATAGTAATGATTGGGGGAAGAGTAGGTAAGGACGGTATTCATGGCGCTACTTTTTCTTCAGAAGCGATGGATAGCGGCAGTCCTTCTACCGCGGTTCAGATAGGGGATCCGATTACCCAAAAAAAATTATCAGACGCGATTGTCAAAGAAGCAAGAAATATGGATTTATATCACAGTATTACTGATAACGGCGCCGGAGGTCTTTCCTGCTCGGTTGCGGAAATGGCCAAGGAATCCGGAGGATGCATTGTCGATTTGGATAAAGTTCCTTTGAAGTATCCGGGGCTTGAACCCTGGGAAATTTGGGTGTCTGAATCTCAAGAACGGATGACTTTGGCAATCCCAAAGAAAAATTGGAAGAAATTTGCAACACTTATGAAAAGCCGGGGTGTTGAAGCCACCGTAATTGGCAGGTTTACAGACTCTAAGAAATGTCAGATTTACTTTCGCCAACAGAAGATTATGGATTTAGGTATGGATTTTCTGCATTACGGATTACCGAAAAAAAATCTCACTTCGTCATATAAGCAACTCATAAATGATGAACCAAAACTTATTGAAGAAAAAAACCTCAACAAACAATTTACTGAAATGATGTCAAGGCTAAATATATCTAATTATGAATTCATTTCTCAGCAATATGATTATATAGTTCAATCAAATCTCGTTCTTGGACCATTACACGGAAGAGGTAGAGCGAATGCGGACGCGGCTGTCTTAAAGCCTATCTTAAATTCCGATAAAGGAATTGTATTATCTTACGGCTTATATCCTAGTTATAGCGATATTGATACCTATCACATGGCTGCTTCATCGATCGATACCGCGATTAGAAACGCAGTAAGCATTGGAGCAAATCCTGAAAGTATTGCTCTTTTGGATAATTTTTGCTGGTGCAGCAGTGATGATCCGGAGAGGTTAGGCCAGTTAAAGTGTGCCGCCAAGGCTTGTTATGATTTGGCTACGGTTTTTGAGACCCCATTTATTTCAGGAAAGGACAGCATGTATAATGATTTTAAGGGATTTGATCGGGATGGAAAACCGATAAAAATTTCCATACCCCCTACTCTTCTTATCTCTTCAATCGGTGTAATTGACGACGTGACTAAAGTGGTTTCTCTAGACGTCAAATTTCCAGGCGATTTGGTATATATATTGGGTGAGACTTATGAAGAATTGGGAGGAAGCGAATATTTTTCGTTAATTTCTGAAAAACATGGAAAAAATTGTATCGGAAATAAAGTTCCACATGTAAATCCCAAGAAAAATAAAAAACTTTATACTGATTTTTATCAGAGTATAAAAAAACAATTACTATCATCAAGCATCAGTATTAATCGGGGCGGATTAGGTGCAGCTTTGGCAAAAAAAGCGATAGGAGGAGGGTTAGGTCTTGATATAAAGTTAAAAAATTTACCGGGATCTGTAACGCGGGATGATTTTGCTTTGTTTTCAGAAAGTCAGGGCAGAATAATCGTCACCATATCTCAAAAAAATAAAAATATTTTTGAAAAGTTGATGGAAGCCAATAATATTGCTTTAATCGGAAAAGTAATTAAAGAGCCAAAAATGATTATTCAGGGATTAAAAGGTGGTGTAGTTATTAATACCAGTCTTAAAAAAATTCAGGATGCCTATTCGTCAACTTTTAAAGGGTACTAAGGGCTCGTTCCCGATTAGAATCGGGATTACGGCCCTTTGTGGCGCAGACGAAGGAGTGCGCCTTAAATTATGAAACCGAAAACTTTAGTTTTCTCCGGATACGGTTTAAACTGTGAAGAAGAGACTAAATACGCCTTTGAGACGGCCGGATCAGTTGCAGACATAGTCCATATTAATGATTTGATTGATGGGAGGATTAAACTTTCCGATTATCAGATTTTAGCTATCCCCGGAGGATTTTCCTACGGTGACGATACGGGATCAGGCAACGCCTATTCTAATAGACTAAGAAATCACCTCTGGAGCGATTTATTAAAATTTATAAAACAAGATAAACTAATTATCGGGATTTGCAACGGTTTCCAGATTCTGGTAAATTTAGGACTTCTTCCGGCAATAAATAAAAATTATGGCGTCAGGACTGTTGCTTTGATGCCTAATGATTCAGTCCGCTATACAGTCAGATTTGTCGATTTAAAAAAGGAAAAAGGCAACAAATCTCCCTGGGTTAAAGGAATTGATAATTTTTCTATTCCGATTGCCCACGGGGAGGGAAAATTCTTTGCTGATAAAGATGTACTAAGGGAGTTAAACAGGAAAAAAATGATCGCTTTCCGTTATTTTAAAGGCGAAGCATGCAGATACCTAAATTTAGAGGCAAATCCCAACGGATCGCTTGAGGATATTGCGGGTATAACTGACGAAACCGGCAGAATTTTAGGCCTGATGCCCCACCCTGAACGCGCGCTATTTTTTACCCAGATGCCTAATTGGCCGTTATTGGCAGAACAATACAAACGTCTTGTAAAAAAACTACCGCAAGAAGGTCCGGGAGTTTCCATCTTCAGAAATGGTATAAATTATTTTATCAATTCTGAAATCAGATAATATGGCTGTTGATTTTCTAAAAAAAAGCTGATAGTCTACTGCTATAATGGTTTTAACTTCAAAATTAAATAAGGCTCGGAAGTTTATTTTTAAAACCATAGATTTGCCTTCACTGGGTTCTAAAACGCAGGGGAAGGTTCGAGACATTTACAATCATCAGGGTAAAAGGATCCTCATCACAACCGACAGAATTTCCGCCTTTGACAGAGTTTTAGGCTACATTCCCTATAAAGGGCAAGTGCTGAATCAATTATCAGCTTTTTGGTTTCAAAAAACCTCTGACATCGTAAAAAATCACATCATTAGTGTACCTCATCCGAATGTTTCTCTGGTGTATGAAGCCAAACCATACCCCGTAGAAATTGTCGTAAGAGGTTACATCTCGGGAGTGACAAACACTTCTATTTGGGGTTCGTATGAAAAAGGTGAGCGAATAATATACGGCATTAAATTTCCTGACGGTCTTCATAAAAACCAAAAGTTACCATACCCTATAGTTACTCCTACTACAAAAGCGGAACATGGCGGACACGACCAGCGTCTGACAGAAAAGGAAATACTAGATAAAAAATTACTTTCTAAAAAAGTTTGGGAGGAAATGAAAGAAGTATCTATCAAATTATATCTTCGGGGAAATGATATATGCCGCAAAAAAGGCCTGATATTGGTAGATACGAAGTATGAGTTTGGCGAATATAAAGGAAAAATGATGCTTATCGATGAAATACATACCCCTGATTCCAGCCGTTATTGGAAAAAAGAAAATTATCAAAAAAGATTTGAAAAAGGACTTGAGCCGGAAAATTTCGACAAAGAATTTTTTCGAATTTGGTATGTCAAGCGCGGATATAAAGGTGACGGCAAGCCTCCCAAGATGAGCACTGACCTTCAGCTGAAAACTGCCGTGAGGTACATGAAAATCTATGAGATGATTACCGGAAAATCTTTTAAAGGACTAGAATATCCGTTAGAGAAGTTAATTGCTGAATCATTATCTAAAATATTTTGATTTATGGTTATTATTATTCTTGGTTCTAAAACTGATCTAGAATGGGGAAATAAAATTGCTCTACAGTTGGCAAAATTTAGTATTAAAAATTTAATTCACATCGCATCAGCTCATAAAACTCCAGTGCATCTCTTAAAACTTTTAAAAAAGTATAACGAGAAAAATGACACTATTTTTATAGCCGTAGCAGGCAGATCAAATGCATTGGGAGGATTTATTGATGCCAACAGTTTACATCCTGTTATAAATTGTCCTCCGCCCAGTTCTTCATACGCAGGCCTTGATATTCTGTCATCTTTAAGGATGCCAAGTGGAGTTGGTTGTCTGACTGTACTTGAGCCAGATGCAGTTGCAGTTGCTTGTCTGAAAATAATGGCCAAGCACGATAAAGATTTATTCACCAAAATTGCAAATCACCAGAACGATTTTCAGGTAAAAGTTGTGAAAGATGATCAGGAATTAAAGAGATGATTCTAACAACCAAACGAAAAGAAGCCCTAAAGGATAATTGCGGGGTATTTGGAATATTTGCTCCGAGCGAAGATGTGGCGAGGATTGCATATTTTGCTCTGCATTCGCTCCAGCATAGGGGTCAGGAGGGGGCAGGAATTACAGTATCAGATGGAAAAGTACTTCGAAGTATCAAAAGACAGGGATTAGTAACTAGCGTTTTTGATGAAATAACTTTAAGAACTTTAAAGGGTTTTGTTGCTGTAGGTCATAATAGGTATTCCACAACTGGCGGTAATACGGTAGAAAATGTACAGCCAATTATTATTTCCAAACAAGGACAAACACTCGCCATTGCTCATAACGGTAATTTAATTAACAGTGATAAATTAGCTTTAAAATTGAAAGGCGTCAACAGACTAAGTTCTTCAGATACGGAAATATTAGCTTATACGGTTTTTAATGATGAAAGCAAAACCTGGCCAGAAAAAATATTAAATTCCATGGATAAGTTTAAAGGGGCATATAGCATTATCGGATGTACAAAAAAAGAAATGTTCGCCTTTCGTGATCCCTGGGGATTTCGACCGCTGTCCATCGGGAAGCTAAACGGTTATTATGTGTTGGCCTCTGAAACTTGTGCTTTTGATACTATTGGAGCTGAATATCTTAGGGACGTGGAACCGGGAGAGGTAGTTTTTATCGATGAAAACGGCTTACAATCTAAAGGAAAAATCAAATTAAAAAACCGAAGTTTCTGCCTTTTCGAATATGTTTATCTAGCACGTCCGGACAGCATAATTAATGGTATGCTTGTGCATAAGGCAAGACAAAAGAGTGGAGAATTATTAGCAAGACAAAGACCTACAAAAGCGGATTTAGTTGTCGCCATACCCGATTCCGGGACATCAGCGGCGTTAGGTTATTCCCGCGCATCAGGCATACCATTCGGAGAAATATTAATTAAAAACCGGTATATAGGACGCACATTTATATCTCCCGACCAACGTCTTCGTGAACAAGGTGTGAAAATTAAATTCAATCCAATGAAACAATTTGTCCGGGGTAAAAAGATTATTGTCGTAGATGATTCTATCGTTCGTGGTACTACTATGAAACAGATTGTCGAAGTTTTAAGAGAAGCCGGAGCTTTAGAAATACACCTGCGTATTTGTTCGCCCCCGATCCGCTGGCCGTGTTTTTTTGGTGTAGATACGCCTGAAAGACGTTCACTTGTAGCTTCTGACAAGACAGTAAATGAAATAAAAAAATTTATTGCCTGTGATTCACTGGAATATTTATCCCTAAGTAGTTTAATCAAAGCTTCAGGACAGCCCAAAGATCAGTTATGTTCTGCATGCTTTTCAGGAATATATCCGATGCCTGTTAATTTGAATTTTAAAAAAAATATCTTAGAAAAAGTATGTTAGATATTTATAATTCAATAAAAGGAGGAATTTATGAAAAATGTTAATAATTTGAAAAAGACGGACAAAGAAATCGCTTATTGGCTGGAAAAAGAGGCAAAAAGACAAAAAGAAGGGCTTGAGATGATCCCCTCAGAAAATTATGTCTCAAATGCTGTAATGGAAGCCATGGGTTCGATCCTCACGAATAAGTATTCAGAAGGATTTCCCAGAAAAAGATATTACGGGGGCAATGAAAACATTGATGAAATAGAAGAAATTGCGCAGAAAAGAGCCAAAAAACTTTTTGGAGTCGAGTACGTCAACGTGCAACCCTATTCCGGTTCACCGGCGAATTTAGCCGTGTATCTCGCCACCTGCAAGCCGGGCGATACAATTATGGGCCTAGATTTGACAGACGGGGGACATCTGACTCATGGTTGGAAGGTAAGCGCAACCGGTATGTTTTACAAGTCTATTATGTACCACGTCAATCACAAAACAGGGAAAATAGATTTTGAGGAACTCGAAAAATTAGTCAGGACTCATAAACCAAAATTGATTTGGGTAGGTGCAACTGCCTATGTTTATGAATTTCCTTTTGAAAAATTATCCCGAATTGCCGATATTTGTGGTGCTTATTTGGCGGCCGATATTGCTCACGTGGCAGGTTTGGTCATCGCCGGAGCACATATTTCACCGGCAAAGTACGCTCATATCATTACCACCACGACTCATAAAACCTTAAGGGGACCAAGAGGAGCTATGATTATGGTGACAAAAAAAGGTTTAAAAAAAGACCCTGAACTGGCAGATAAAATAGATCACGCCATCTTTCCAGGCCTCCAGGGCGGGCCCCATGATCATACTACTGCCGCGATAGCAGTTGCGTTACTTGAAGCCAGTAAACCAAGTTTTAAAAAATACGGTATGCAAATCAAAATCAATGCCAAAGCCTTAGCTAAACAGTTGATGAAAGAAGGGTTGAAACTTGTCGGAAATACAACGGAAAACCATTTACTTTTAGTTGATCTGACTGCATTTTTCGGCCCCGGTGGAGGTTTTTTTGCACAGTATGCTTTAGACACCGCCGGTATTACGGTAAATAAAAATACCATACCCGGCGAACCTTCATCACCATTTTATCCGTCAGGTATAAGGCTTGGCACTCCAGCCTTGACAACCAGAGGCATGAAGGAAAAAGAAATGGCGAAAATCGGGCACTGGATTTATCAATCTCTTTTGGCTGTTAAGGAATATAAATTGCCGGATAAAAAAGAGGAAAGAAAAAAATACTTGGATAATTTTCGTCATGAAGTTCATAAAAACAGTAAACTTCAAGAAATTAGAAAAGAAGTTAGAAAGTTTGCCTCCAAGTATCCAATTTTTTCATGGTAAAAAAAATCGCTGTTCTAATATCCGATAAGGGAACGGGCAGTAACCTGGCAGCTATTTTACAAGCTATTGATGAAGGTAAAATTAAAAACGCAAAAGTTAGCGTGGTAGTCTCAGATAAAAAAATGGCTCAAGGATTGCGACACGCTTGCAAAAGAAAAATTCCAACTGAGATTATCAGTCTGAAAGAATATCTTAATCAGGGTAAAACTCGCCAAATTTACGATCATGAACTAGGACTTTTGCTTAAAAAAAAATATCAAATTGATTTGGTCATCTTAGCAGGATGGATGCTGATCTTGGGGAAGGAATTCCTAAAATACTTTGAAGGCAGAGTTATCAATCTTCATCCCGGGCTTTTACCAGACGGAGAAAATGACGAGCTCACTTTATCAAATGGGACTAAAATTAAAGCCATACGAGGTTTACATACAAATGCTGCAGTCCAATTTGCTTTGGATCACGATTATCCGGTTACCGGCTCCACAGTCCATTTTGTTACCCCAATTGTAGATCAGGGTCCGGTTATTATACGAAGTGAGATTGAAATTAAAAAAAAGGATAATGTGGAAACTCTATACCAACGGATGAAAAAAGCAGAATATAAGATTTTACCAGAAGCAATTAATTTAATTTGTACCGGTAAGATTAAATTACTAAATAGAAAGGTAGTCATCGCATGAAAGTACTAGTTATTGGCGCAGGAGGCAGAGAACATGCTTTGGTGTGGAAAATTGCTAAGTCCCATAAAGTTGATAAAATTTACTGCGCACCGGGAAATCCTGGTACATCTCAGTTAGCTGAAAATATTTCCTTAGATGTGTCGGATCTATCCGGATTATTGAAGTTCGCCAAAGATAAGAAAATCGGATTGACGGTGGTCGGCCCGGAAAATCCCTTAATTGATGGAATT
Source organism: uncultured Gammaproteobacteria bacterium (assembly GCA_964362665.1). Lineage (GTDB taxonomy): Bacteria > Patescibacteriota > Microgenomatia > 2-02-FULL-39-11 > 2-02-FULL-39-11 > 2-02-FULL-40-13. Next base: position 11,092 of record CAYIFB010000018.1, read on the forward strand.
GTAGATTTATTTACTAAAAACAAATTAGCGATTATAGGTGCAAATAAAAAAGCCGCCCGAATAGAAGGATCTAAAGTATTCGCCAAAAAACTACTTCTGAAATATAAAATTCCTACCGCTGATTTTGCCGTTTTTGACAATTATGATTATGCGGTGAGTTATTTACAGAAACAAAAATTTCCACTGGTAATTAAGGCTGATGGGCAAAGTTTGGGAAAAGGAGTTGCTGTTTGTCAAAGTCAGACTGAAGCACAAAAATTTTTAAAATTATTGATGATAGAAAAAGTATTCGGAAAATCAGGTGACCAAATTATAATTGAAGAATGTTTGACCGGACCTGAAGTTTCTTTTATAGTGGCCACTGATGGTACGAATTTTGTTTCTTTTCTTCCCTCTCAAGATCATAAACGAGTATTTGATAATGATATGGGTAAAAATACCGGTGGAATGGGTGCATATGCTCCCGTTCCTTTTGTAAGTAGAGCCTTAATTAAAAGAATAGAAAAGGAAATTGTAGGTCCAACTTTAAAAGCAATGTCCGAGGAAGGATCCGATTACCATGGAATTTTGTATCCGGGAATTATTTTAACGAAAGATGGTCCAAAGGTTTTAGAATTTAATTGCCGTTTTGGTGACCCGGAGACTCAACCTTTGATGATGTTGTTAAAAACAGATATTATTGATGTGTTTGAAGCAATAGTTAAAAAGAAAGTAAGAAATTTGAAACTTGATTGGTATAAAGGATCGTCAGTTTGTGTTGTCTTAACTTCAAAAGGGTATCCTGGCAATTATGATAAGGGAAAGGTAATTGACGGTCTTCTAAAGCCATTTGTAAGAGGTCCTCTTGCAAATGCTGTTAGTATCTTCCATTCCGGAACTAAAAAAGTAGACGGAAAAGTGGTAACAAATGGCGGCAGAGTTTTGGGAATTACGGCCAGAGGAAATAATTTGAGCTCTGCACTCAAAAATGTTTATAAAAATATCGGTAAAAACGGTGTCCATTTTTCCGGAATGCATTACCGAACAGATATCGGAAAAAAAGGCTTAAAAAATTAAACAATTTAAAGAATACAAAATGAAGAGAAAAAAAATTACTTATTCCCAAGTTGGTGACAATTATGAGACAAAGGATCCGGTTCTTCGCCTAACCCAAAAGGCAGCTGCCGAAACTGCCAAAGAACTCGAAAAATCAGGTTATAAAGGGTTAGAAGAAACACGGGGATCTTCAGCATTTGTATGGAAACAGGATGATTATTTTATGGCGACAGTATTGGAATGTTTAGGGACCAAAAATTTAGTTGCTGACGAAATGGCCAAAATTACAGGAAAAACATATTATGACAATATAGCGCAAGATACTGTGGCCACATTTATTAATGATTTGTCAACGGTTGGTGCAAAGCCACTTGTTATTGAGGCATATTGGGCAATTGAGGATAATACATGGTTTACAGATACAAAACGAAGGACAGACTTTGTTACAGGATGGAAAAATGCCTGTATTATAGCCGGTGCTGCATGGGGTGGAGGAGAAACTCCTACGTTGAAAGGAATAATAAATCCGGGCACAATCGATCTGGCAGGATCAGCAGTAGGAATTATTAAGCCAATACAGAGGTTAATTACCGACAATAAACTTTGCATAGGAGATAGAATTCTACTTGTAAAAAGCAACGGTCCTAACGCAAACGGAATATCTCTGGCAAGAAAAATTGCCAATAAGCTTAAAAAGGGTTATAAAACTGAATTGCCCAGCGGAGAATTATATGGCGAGGCTATATTAAAACCTTCCAATATATATTCCAGACTCATACAGGATCTTTTGGATGAAATTGAAATTCATTACGTTGTTAATATCACAGGGCATGGACTAAGAAAGCTTATGAGGGCTCGACAGAATTATTCCTATATTCTCGAGAAAATCTTTGAACCGCAAGAAGTTTTTCGTTTTATCCAGAAGAATGCTGGTCTTTCCGATTATGAAATGTACCAAACTTACAATATGGGTATGGATTACGGAATTTTTATATCACCTAAAGATAAAGAAAAAGCTCAGTCAATAATTAAAAGACACAAATTTCAATCTATAGATGCCGGATACGTCGGAAAAGGTCAAAGACGAGTTGAGATTATACCCAAAAAAATTATTTACGAATCAGACACTTATCAGATTCGCTGAAATTTTACTTATGAATTTGAGAAATGAATCCGTAGCTGCAGTAGAATCATTACAGGGAAAATGCGTGATTTCTTACAATGAACTGCTTCCCCTATTAAAAGAAGGTATGTCTGAAGTTGAGATAAATCATATTTTAATTAATATTTTGCAAAAAAAAGATGTCCAATCCTATTGGTATAAAGTTGGAGTGATGGTGCTAATAAATGAGAGCAGATTTCGAGATATGCAAAATAAGGATTATGCCCTTAAAAGTCCATCAGAAACAATTGTTTTAAAAAGAGGAGATCCAATATTTATTGATTTTCATCCGATGGACGAAAATGGAACATGGGCAGATTTTTCATCAATGTGTATTTATAAGCCATCGGAGGATGACCAAGAAAAGGTATCATATTTGGAATTAGTTTACACGATTCACATGGAAGGAATTAGAAAATTAAAATCAACTATGACTTTTGCAGAGGTATTTAAATGGTACCAAGACACGTATAAAAAACATGATATGGAGATAGAAGACGCGAGACATACGGTTGGACATACGCTGGATACCGGTAGTAAATACGATAATAATAAAATTGATAAAAGGAAATTTTTGGATATAGATAACCATGAGTTAATATCAGACCTTATCTTGGCCATAGAACCGGGAGGATGCAAACACAACAAGAGAAATAACATGCTTGTGGGTCGGTATGAAGATTGTGTTTATATACCTAAGTCCGGAATACCAGTAATTTTAGGACGAAAAAATAAATTACCATTTTATATTAATTAATCTCATGAAATATACAATCGCAACACTTGCTTCTCATTCCTGCTTGCAGATTCTTAAAGGCGCTAAAGATGAAGGATTTGACACATTGGCTATTTCCACGAAAGACCGTGTCCAGTTTTACCAAAGATTTGATTTTATAGACAAAATTATTCAAGTGACAGATTATAAAGATATTTATAGATTAATCCCTACATTAAAAAAACAAAATGTAATCATTATCCCTCACGGGTCATTTGTCGCTTATTTGGGAGATGATTATGACAAAAAGCTTAAGTTGCCGCATTATGGAAATAAAAAAGTGCTGGAATGGGAAGGCGATAGAATTAAACAGAATAAATGGTTAAACGAAGCTGGTGTATTGATACCGAGACTGATTGAAAAGCCCTCACAGATCAAACAGTTGGTGATCGTCAAACTTTTTGGCGCCAAAGGCGGAAGCGGATATTTTTTAGCACAATCAGAGGATGAGTTTTCATTAAAGATTAAAAAATTCAAGAAGGAAAAATATATTATTCAGGAATATATGGTCGGTACGCCAGTTTATCTGCAGTATTTTTATTCCAGCATAAGTCAAAAGCTAGAGTTGATGGGCGTGGACCGCAGATATGAAACAAATATAGACGGTTTATCCAGAATACCGAGTAAGTTTGAAAAAAATATGAACTTTGAGCCCACATTCACCGTAATTGGTAATTTTCCTCTGGTTATTCGGGAATCACTATTACCGGAAGTCTATAGCATGGGTGAAAGGGTAATTAATGCCTCCAAAAAGCTGATTCCCTCAAAAGGCTTGTATGGACCGTTTTGTTTGGAAACCATCATTACCAAAAACCTGAAGTTTTACTGTATAGAAATATCATGTAGAATTGTCGCAGGAACAAATCTGTTTATAAACGGATCTTCTTATAGCGATTTGACCTTCGGAGTCCCGATGAGCACAGGACGAAGAATTGCCCGGGAGATAAACGAGGCCATTAAATTAAACAGATTACCAGTAATAATAAATTGATAATGAAACAATTAAACAATTTAACCATCGCTACTCTTGGAGGACACAGTGCTTTAGAAATTTTCTTAGGGGCAAAGAAGAATAATTTTCGTACGCTGGCCATTCTCCAGAAAGGTCGGGAAAAAACGTATACAAAATATTATCAGAATTTAGTAGATGATTATATTCTAATTGATAAATTTGATTTACTGACGAGTAATAAAATTGTTCAATATTTAAAATCCAAAAACTCTGTTTTTATCCCACACAGATATGTACAGGTGTATCTGGATTTGCAGAAGTTTGAAGGTGAATTTAACGTTAAAGTTTACGGCAATAAATTCCTTTTGAAATATGAGGAAAGGGAAGGGATGTTCAATCAATATCAACTGATGCAAGCAGGGCAGATTAACTACCCATTGAGATTTCAAAATCCATCTAAAATTGACCGTTTAGTATTGGTAAAAGTAAAAGAAGCGGCGAGAAATTATGAACGCGCATTCTTTTTTGCAAGATCTTTTAAGGAATTTAATTTAAAATCAAAAGAATTAATAGATCAGGGACGAATAAATAAAGAAGATTTGGTCCAGGCGGTGATCGAGGAATATTTGATAGGAGCTCAGGTAAATTTTAATTTTTTCTACTCGCCTTTAACCGATAAAATTGAATTACTGGGTACGGATACCAGGAGGCAAACAAATATTGACGGATTATTGCGTATTCCGGCTGTTCAACAAATTGAAATTAAACATGATCTTAACCCAACCTATATCGAATCAGGTCACATTGCAGTCACCGTAAAAGAATCGCTTCTTGAGAAAGCATTTGAATTGGCTGAAAAATTAGTTAAGGCCTCAAAAAAAATAGTTCCTCCGGGAATTATTGGCCCCTACGCCCTCCAGACAGTTGTTTTACCCGGACCACCCTTTGAAAAAATAGTCGTTTTTGATATTTCTCTGCGTATACCCGGTTCGCCAGGATCTGTATTTACACCATACAGTTATTACTTGTATGATAAACCGGTAAGTTTTGGAGAGCGTATTGCCATGGATATCAGAAAAGCGCAATTATCAAATCGGTTAGACAAAATTACAACCTGATATGGATGATCTTAACCAGAGATTAACGGCTATTTCACTTCTTGATGGCAGAAATTGGGATAAAGTAAAAGGAGTTTCAGAATATTTTTCTGAATTCGCTTTAATTAAATATAGAGTACGCGTCGAGATTAGATTCCTGCAATATTTGTCTGAAAAGACTAAATTACTTCGTAAATTTAGTACCGGAGAGAAAAAGATTTTACATGATATTGATAAGAATTTTTCACTTCAAGATGCGGTTGAAGTAAAAATTATCGAAAAAAAGATAAATCATGACGTCAAAGCTGTGGAATACTTTTTACAGAAAAAATTGGCAAATACCTCATTAAAAGACGTAACACAATTTATTCATTTTGGTCTGACTTCTTATGATATTAATATTCCCTCATACGCCATTATGCTAATGGAATTTCGAGATGGGGTTCTTCTACCAACTCTAAAAAAAGTAAAATATTTATTAAAGCAGTTGATTGTCGAAACCAAAAATATGAAAATGCTGGCTCGTACCCATGGACAACCCGCCTTACCCACAACTTTGGGAAAAGAACTGGCTGTTTATTATCACAGAATCGTTCAGGAGGAAGAGAATATAAAATCCCATAAAATGGAGGCAAAATTAAATGGGGCTGTCGGCAATTACAACGCTTTTTATTTTATTGATCCGAAATTCGACTGGATAACTTTCAGTTCCACCTTTATTTCAAGTATGGGTTTAAAACCCAATTTAATTACGACCCAGATACTTCCTTATGATAACTGGATACAGTTTTTTGATGAAGTTAAAAGGTTGAATTATATTTTACTCGGGTTTAGTATCGATATCTGGTGGTACGTCAGCATGGAATATTTTCTCCAGAAAAAAAAGGAAGAGGAAGTGGGTTCGTCAACCATGTCACATAAAATTAACCCGATAACCTTTGAGAACGCTGAAGGAAATTTGGGTTTGGCAAACGCAATGTTTGAGTTTTTTGCCAAAAAATTATCTTATTCAAGACTGCAAAGAGATTTGTCGGACTCAACCGTCAAGAGAAACTTTGGTTTAGCTTTCGGGTATACAATTCTGGCATGGGATAGTTTGATATCCGGATTAAACCGTATAAAACCTAATCCTGACAAGATGAATAAGGATCTTGAAGAAAATTGGGAAATATTTTCCGAGGGAATACAAACATTTCTCCGTTTACACGGTTATGATAACGCGTATGAGTTATTGAAAGAAAAAACCCGCGGCAAAAAACTATCCAAAGTTAGTTTATATGGTATCATTGACCAGTTGCCGATTAAAAAAGATCATAAAAAATTATTAAAAATAAAAAGTTTAAGTGAATACTGTGGATTAGCAGAAATATTAGCAAAGGCAGCCATACAGTCCTAAAGAACTTACAATCCAAATGAAAAACTCTGTTATTGTTATTGGTTCCCAATGGGGTGATGAAGGGAAAGGCAAAATTGTGGATTTTCTAGCAGAAAAATCCGATATTGTGGTCCGGTTCAATGGAGGAAACAACGCCGGTCATACTGTCGTCCATAATGGAGAAAAATTTCCCTTATCACTATTGCCATCCGGAGTTTTATGGCAGAAAAAACTATTGATTTCACAGGGAGTGGTGATAAATCCTCGCGTGCTACTAAGTGAGATAGATCTAATTACCAAAAGAGGAATTCATTTGGATTTAACTATTGATCAAAGAGCAAATATTGTCATGCCTTATCACCAGCTTTTGGATGCGGCTACCGAGGAGTCTAAAGGAGTAAATAAAGTCGGAAGTTTGAAATTGGGGATCGGTTACTGTTATGAGGACAGAAACAACAGGCAGGGAATTCGTCTGGAAGATTTAGTTAATCCAGTCGAGTTTCGAAAAAAACTGCATGAAATATTTCCTTTAAAAAAGAAACGGATAGAGGCTGTGTATGGTTATAAAGTCAATATAAGTGAAAAAGATATTCTAGATGAATATTCGCTTTACGGAAGGAAACTCCAAAAATATATCGGTGATGTGAGCTTGCTCGTTTATAATAATACCGGTAAAAAAAATATTCTTTTTGAAGGAGCACATGGGGTATTTCTTGATGGCAATTTTGGTACATATCCCTATACGACGGCAGTTAATACCATATCTGGATCTGTATTTAGTTATGTCGGGATTCCTCCACAGGCTCTGGAAGTTGTAGGTGTAGTAAAATCTTATACGACGAGAGTGGGCGGCGGGCCTTTCCCAACTGAATTACATGATGAGATTGGTCAACTTATAGGTGATAAGGGTATGGAATTCGGGACGGTTTCCAAAAGGAGGCGTCGCTGCGGTTGGCTGGATATGCCGATGCTCAGACTTTCAAACAGGTTAAACGGTTATCATTACCTGGTGGTGACGAAACTGGATATATTGTCAGGTCTGACCGAACTTAAAATTGCCCAGCATTATCTGATCGGCAAGAAAAAAGTATACGAATTTCCTTCAGCACTCTCTGAAGTTGCAAAAGCTATTCCTGTTTATAAAACATACGTTGGTTGGACTAAAGATATTTCGTCGATAAAAAAATATCAGGATCTACCAGTAAACTGCAGAAGATATCTTGAGGCCATTGAAAAACAATTAAATGTTCCGATTAAATATATCTCAACCGGAGCCGAAAGAGAAGCTATAATTATCAATAATTAAAAGCCTATGAAAAACTTTGAATTGGGATTGACCTATGATGATGTCCTTCTTATTCCGCAAAAATCAAAAATTGTCCACCGCGGAGATGTAAATACTAGGACAAAACTTACTAAAAACATTGAACTTAATATCCCTTTTATTTCTGCCAATATGGATACCGTGACCGAAGCGAATATGGCGATAGCTATGGCGCAGGCGGGAGGAATTGGCATTATTCATCGATTTATGACCATAGAGGAAGAAGTTGAGCATGTAAAAAAAGTGAAGCGTCATGCAGGTTTTATCCGATATAAACCTTTTACGATCGCGGACAATACTCTTCTTGAAGATTCTCTAAGACTCGCCAATACCTATGAAATAAGCAGTTTTATCGTAGTTAATAACAGAGATCAGGTTGTAGGAATTGTGACGAAACGTGACCTTCTATTTGAAACAGAAAGAAAAAAACCGATTACAAAGTTGATGACTCCTTTTTCACGACTTATTTATGCCGATGAAAATATTTCCTTATTTGAGGCACAGAATTTGCTCAAAAAGCATAAAATTGAAAAACTTCCTTTGATTGATAAGGATAAAAAATTGCATGGCTTGATTACAGCCAAAAGTCTAGAAGGAAATACCCGTCATCCACAGTCCACCAAAGATAAACACGGCAGACTCAGGGTTGGAGGTGCCGTAGGGGTGGTGGGTGATTTCATAGATAGGGCTTTGGCATTGGTTGAAGCAGGTGTAGACGTATTGGTTATTGATGTAGCTCATGGTCATAATGAAGTTGCTTTGGAAGGTATGCGTAAAATCAGGAAAAAAATTCCGGATATTGATATGATTGGAGGAAATGTGGCTACAGGACAAGGAGTTTTAGATCTTATTAAAATAGGAGTCGATGGCGTAAAGGTGGGGATTGGTCCAGGAGGCCTGTGTACAACACGAATGGTTGCTGGTGTAGGAATTCCGCAACTTAGCGCGGTGCTTGAGGCGAGTCAAAACGCTAAAAAATACGGTGTGCCCATAATTGCAGATGGCGGAACTAATTTTTCAGGAGATATCACCAAAGCATTGGCAGCAGGAGCATCAACTTGTATGCTGGCCGGCTGGTTTGCCGGTACAGATGAATCACCAGGAGGAATTATTATGAGAAAAGGTTTAAAATACAAAGTTCACCGCGGGGCTGCTTCATTTTTAGCAGTTGCAGACAGAAAACTGGAAAATGGTGAAATAGTCGACGAAAATAAATTAAATACAGTAGTACCCGAGGGAGTTGAAGCTTTAGTTCCGTATAAGGGTAAAGTATCAGACGTTATTTATCAGTTACTCGGCGCGTTAAGGTCAGGTATGAGTTATTGTAATGCGACAACAATTAAGCAACTGCATCAAAATGCAAAATTTGTGCGAATCACTGAAGCCGGTTTCAGAGAGAGTAAATCACATAATATTGCAGAATTAAATTAAGATTATTGTTTATTTATCCGATTTTTGTTAAAATCCATCCATGGCAATAAGAGTAAAGTACAATGATTTAGTGTTACACATAGGTGACACTCTCAAAGTTTTCTATAAACTTATCGAAAAAGAAAAGGTTGCAGGCAAAACCAAAAGGGAAGTAAAGGAGGAAACCAGAGAGAGAATTCAAATTTTTGAAGGTATCCTTTTGTCGATCAGAGGTGTACCGCCACATAAATCCATATTAGTGCGCAAAATCGCTTCAAATGCGATAGGAGTTGAAAGAATATTTCCTTTAAGTTCTCCTTGGATAAAAGATATTAAGATAGGTCGGAGAGCCAAGATAAGACGTGCAAAACTTTATTATTTGCGTGATAAATCGGGTAAAGAAGCAGATCAATTGAAAGATCCTGAAGCCGCAAAAAAAATATCAACCAGATTAACTAAGATAAAAAGAACAAAAAAGCCAGCCGCACATGAAGTCAAGAAATAATCTTCTTCTCGGCCGTTTAGGAGAAAAAGAGGCAGAAAAATATCTCACTTTTCAAAACTACCGGATTATCGAACGCAACTTCAGAACACGCAACGGAGAAATTGACTTAATCGCCAAAGAAAAAAACATTTTAGTATTTGTAGAGGTAAAAGCCAGACGAAATAATAAGTTCGGCTTACCGGAGGAGGCAATCACTCCCGCAAAAATAAAAGCTTTGATACGATCAGCGCAATATTATTTATTAACTCATAACCAGTCATCAGCCTCTTATAGAATAGATGTGGTCAGTATAAAACTTGATGAGAATGATAAACCGGAACTGATAAAACTGTACAAAAATATAACCTTATAAAGATTCGATTCCGTTCCAGTATTGAAGGGTGAAAGCTAAAAATGTATAATTTAGATATGGGTTTATCCTGAGGAACACATTCGTAAACTCAGTGTAAACGCAGTGACGAAGGGCCGATAGCTCAACTGGTAGAGCAATTCCCTTTTAAGGAATTGGTTCTGGGTTCGAGTCCCAGTCGGCTCACCAATAATTTAGGTTACCACAAAGATATTTATATAAAGTCCTCATTTGATATTTACTACCTAAAATATGAAATATCACCCTGTAACTAAACAAATTACTGACCTTCTGCAAAAGAATAATTTCTGGTTTGAAACTTTTGAGCATGAGCCTGTGCGGACAAGTGAAGAGGCTGCAAAGATCAGGACAGGATACAGCCTTCATCAGGGAGCAAAAGCGATGATTGTCAGAGTAAAAATATCTGAAAAGCACAGAAAGTTTGTCATGTTGGTTTTACCGGCTGATTTAAGATTCGACAATGCAAAAGTTAAAGATTTTTTTCATGCTAAAGATATCCGATTTGCGACAGAAGAGGAAGTATCAGAAATAACCAAAGGTGTTCAACCTGGTGGAGTTCCACCTTTTGGTAATTTATTCGAGCTGGAGGTAGTTGTAGACCCAAAGCTATTGGATAATGAAAAAATAGTTTTTAATGCAGGCGACAGGTGTTTTTCTGTGGCTATGTTTTCCAAGGATTACAAAACATTAGCGATTCCCAAAATAACCTCAATTACTTGAAAGATCTTAGTACAAAAATTTAATTATGATTTAATATAGATAGGAGGTGTATGTTTATAAATATTTCACAAATTAATAAAAAATATAACCTTAAAGAAATTGACATCCAATTAGGAGATACCTTTTGGTCGCCAATAGATGTGGCTTATATCAATGACTGGGTTTTGCGGGCTGCCGCAGTCAAGGGAGAATTCCATTGGCATACCCATAACGATGATGAATTCTTTTTGATTTACAAGGGTAGCATTACTATTCAAACGGAGAATGGGAATATTGAACTTGCAGAGGGCGAAGGCTATGTTGTACCAAAGGGAGTCAAACACTGTCCAATCGCTAAAGAACGGGCGGTAGTTTTGTTGTTGGAACCAAAGAAATTAAATACTAAAGGCGATTAAGGGATGATTTAGATTAATTTATGTTTGACAAGTTATCAGAGAAGACAAAAGGGACTTTAGCTTTAGTGATTTTGACCGTAATTTATGGCGGGGTTGGGGTCGTAACCCGCTATTTAAATCTTCATTTTCCTATCCTGCAGCAAATTTATTTGCGCTTGTTTTTTGCAATGATACTGGGGTTTATATTTTTTAGAAAGAAGATACATCTTGCGAAGCTCTTCAAAATATCAGTTAAGGAATGGTTTTTGATTTTATCCCGAGTCTTAGCTATATTTCTTTTGGGTTCACCTCTTTGGGTAGCTGGGGCCAATATTACCAAACTTGCTAATGTTGGTTTAATTGATTCTTTGCCACTAACCGCCGTTATTAGTTTAGTGTTGGGTCTTGATAAATTTAATATTAAAAAGGCCATTTTAATTCTTCTTTCATTTCTAGGAGTAGTCATACTTTCCGTAAAGGATTTTGGAACACTTACCAGCATAGGTATGGGTGAATTATTAGTACTAATATCGGGTTTCTTTTTTGCCTACCGAAATTTCTCGAGAATTTGGCACACCAAGTTACTTAATGATGCGGAAATTACACAACTTATGATGGTTCTCGGTTTCATCATTGTTTTGTTATCGTCGTTTTTTGCCGGTGAAAAGCTAGAATTAATGAATTTTAGCTGGAATATTATCTTTGTACTTGTTCTGGGAGGGGTTATCATGGTTGCCAATGTTTATCTTTCCAATTACGGATTCAGCAAAGTAAGTCCTGTTATTGGTAGCAATATTCTTAATATGGAAGTCGTCTTTGCCTTCTTGTTTGGCTTTTTTTATTTTCGAGAAATCATGAATCTGCAGGAATTATTGGGCGGCATAATGATTATTGTAAGTGTACTAAAAATGAATCAGATGAAAAACTAATTGATTGTTTTGGTTAATAAAGATAATATATCCATAAATGGATCTTCCAACAGACTCTTATAAAAAAATATTTGAGAATAAGTCTCGGATACTTATAGTGATGCCTCATCCGGACGATACCGAACTCTACTGCGGGGCGACAGTTGCCCGGCTCATTAAAGACGGCAAAAGGGTAAGAGTAGTGAAAATGACTTACGGCGACAAAGGGAGCCGTCAGGAAGAAGTAACCCGAAAAGACCTTAGAATAATCAGAGAAAAAGAGGACAGGGAAGCCATGAAGATTTTGGGTGTGAAAGACGAAGATAATATTTATCTGGGACTTGGAGACGGCGAGATAGAACACAACTTAGCGACAATTGGTAAAGTCGCCTATCAGATAAGACTATTTAAACCTCAACTGATTATTACCACAAATCCAGAGGATTTGATCATCCGCTTTGACAAAGACGTCAATTGGGTCAATCACAGGGATCATCGGCATACAGGAGGCATAGCGGTTGATGCGGCATATCCTTATGCGCGGGATTTGTTATTCTTTCCCGAACATTTCAAAAACAAAGAAGCCACATCCTGGGCATGTACCGAATTTTTATTTACTGATGTTTATGAGCATCCGGACCTTGTACATATTGACGTGACAGATTTTATTGATTACCGGACCAAAGCTCTAGCCACCCATTCTTCCCAATACTGTTTAAAAGATGCCCAGGAATCAACCGACTTTTTCACCAAACTTCCCGGTTACGGTTCCCGCCGCTTTGACCGCTACCGCTACGTGGTTGCAGATTAAAAGTATTTTTTAATTTTGTCTGTTGATAATAATTTATTTTGTAAATATACTAATTATTTAAGGAGGATATTTATGAAATACCAATTGCCATCTTTATCTTACGGATATGATGCTTTAGAGCCTTATATTGATGCTCAAACCATGGAAATCCACCATTCTAAGCACCATCAAGCCTATATTAATAACCTAAATACCGTATTAGAAAAATATCCGCAATTTGCCGATAAACCTTTGGAAGAATTATTAAAAACCATTGACCGGCTGAATTTCGACGCCAAAGATAAAGTTGCCTTCCAGAACAATGCAGGGGGATACCTCAACCATAAACTTTTTTGGGAGATTATGGGACCTCAAAAGTCTGTAGATGACGATCTCACTCAGGAAATTGAAAAGCAGTGGGGAACAATTGATGAATTTAAAAAAGAATTTACTCAAACCGCGGTTTCCAGATTTGGCAGCGGATGGGCATGGCTGGCGAGAAACCCGGATAAAAAACTTGAGGTTTATTCACTTCCAAATCAGGATTCGCCTTTTCTGAAGGGCCATACTCCAGTAATTGGTCTTGATGTTTGGGAACATGCATACTATCTAAAATATCAAAATAGACGCCCGGAATATATCGAAAACTGGTGGAAAGTCCTCAAGCTGATATAAGTCATTCCCCGAGGGTCCCACTTACGCTAAAGCTTCAGCGGGCAAGCCTGCCTATATTTTAAAACAGACTTGCTTTGCCCTCCATAGCTTTATGCGAAGGAGGGCGTCGCCCAGTCTCTCTCAGATAATGGGAAACTTGGGAGTTTTTTGATCTTTACTAAACCACAGCAATATCATAATATATAGGTAAGGAGGAGATAATTTATGGAAAATTTAATCACGGCTATTAATTCTGTTCTGGTTATCATCTATGCCTATATCCCGAAACTTTTTGCAGGGATAATAATTTTACTAATAGGCCTCATCATCGCATCTATACTAAAGGATTTGATCGCCATTGTTTTCAAGTATTTCCGGATTGAAAAATGGCTCTCTACAGCCAAAATTGCCAAGGAAGAGGAAGTAAAAATCTGGCCTCAGATCGTGGCAGAGCTTGTCCGTTGGACGACAATTTTCATCTTTTTAATCTCAGCTGTTGAAGTGTGGGGAGTACCCAAAGTCGGTGAAGTACTTAATCAGCTTCTAAATTTCCTACCCAACGTCTTTTTGGCTGTAGTTATAGGGTGGGTTGGACTGGTAGCCGGAAAATTAGGTTTTAATATTGTGCGACATGGGGTTAGGGGACTCGGTAACAACGAAACTTTTCTCCTCGGAAATGTCGCTAAATATTCGATAATATTTTTTACTATTCTTATTATTTTAACCCAGCTGGGTGTTGCGGCGGATTTGGTAAAAATACTTTTTACCGGTATAATCAGCATGTTAGCTCTTAGCTTTGGACTGGCATTTGGATTGGGAGGACAAGACGAAGCGCGTGATATTCTTAAGACCATTCACGAAAAATTTGAGTCCCAGTCTGTGAGCAAAGATACAGGTAAGAAATAAAAATAATCCAGCCCCGTTCGTCTAGCGGCCCAGGACATCTGGTTTTCAGCCAGAGAATCGCCGGTTCGAATCCGGCACGGGGTACTAACAAATTTAAAATCAAATAGTGTAGAATAATTGGATGAACCAAATCGATACTTCCTATACAAATACAGAGCCTCAATTTTATACCCCTAAACGGATCATCAAAAGCTTAAAAGCCAAGGAAGATGCTAGGAGGAAACCTGCGGAAATTATCGCAGATTGGATGACAAACACGCTAGGTAACATATACTTTCTTGCGCTTAATATACTCTGGTTCATTGTCTGGATACTTATAAATATTGGTGCGATCTCAAGCGTGCCCCCATTTGACCCGTTCCCATTCGGACTTCTCACAATGATTGTCTCATTGGAAGCTATAATTTTGGCTATCTTTGTACTTATTTCTCAAAATCGAGCAGCCCAGGTTGATGATCTTCGCGAAGAAATAGATTTACAGGTAGACATTATAACAGAGCAGGAATTAACTAAGCTCATACATATGACTAGTATTCTTATGGAAAAAAATGGAATTGATATTAGTGGTGATAAAGAACTTCAAGCAATGATTAAACCAACAAATATGGATAGAATAGAAAAAATACTCGAAAAACAGGTGATTGAAAATACAAAAGTCAAAATCTAATTATTACCCTCCATGCAATATAGCACTTCTTAACCTGTTAAATAGGTTCCAATTGCTTCCCAACAGGTGTATTTAAATTGTCAGATAATACGTTCGAACATTGTACATTTCAGAGTACATAGAAAAATCGCTTGGTTTTATACCGAGCGATTTTTGTATCCCCGCAGGTTTGAACCGCCTCGGTTCGTTTACTCAGAAAAATTCATCAGAATTTATTCAGAGAATCCGGCACGGGTACATCTATTATTAGTTTGTTTACTGACAGGTAGCGGATGGAATATCAATGGTCACTGTTTCAAATCCTAAGGAATAAAAAGAAGCCGTCAATTGTTTTCGAGCATTGTCTGAGGCCTGTTGTAAAATATTTCCCTGACAGGCTGCCTCTCTGATAGATTTTTCCGCTGCAATGCGGGCTTGGGTTTCCAGATCTTTTTCATCGGTAGATAGGATTCCGCGTTGTCGATCATAAACCCTTGTTTGTGTATTATCCAGGAAGACGGTAAGAAGTTGCGGTTTGGGTAATGTGACCCGAAGATTTTTTCCCTCAACTTGAATATCCTTATCAGACACCTGAGATAGATCAAATCCGGCTATCGCCTGGCCATGTGCAATAAGAAGAATTTTATCCCCAAAAAGCAGTCTTTGGAAAACATTATCACCGGTGGTACCCGCGCTAATAATTTTTTCGATAGTAAACGAGGCGGTTTCCAATCTTTGCAAACTCTGGATTTGTTTAATAACAGCGGTACGGTTTGTGTTGATTTGAATTGAGGATATATTTAACTTAACCAATAGCCAAACCAGAAAACCGACCAATATCAAAACCCCTAATGAAATAATTAAATACTTAATCTTATTTAAAGTCATAATACAATTTTAGCATATATTATATATAACATTCTATCTATTTATGCACTTTAGTAGAGTATAATATATCAGTCGCTTACTTCCTGAGTCTTACTTAAAATTTATGCAAGAAATTAATAAAAGTCTGCGCTTCATGTTGATTGGGTTAGCTCGAAAAGGAATAGATTACGAATCTGTACTTTTGGATATGGAAGAACTGCAATCTTTGGTAACAACCTACGGAGGTGAAGTATATGCGGCCATTGTCCAAAAAGCTGATTATCCTCACAAGGCGACATTTATTGGGTCAGGCAAAGCAGAGGAGGCAGCTGACACAATTGCCAGAGAAAAAATAGATGTAGTTGTCATCAATGATTTATTAAAACCGGGGCAGCTTTTCACTCTTGAAAAAATATTCTTTCGCGGCAATTCAAAAATTAAGGTATGGGACAGGCTGGACCTCATCCTGCAAATCTTTTCTTTGCATGCGCATACCAAAGAAGCAAAGCTCCAGATCGAACTAGCCGGCCTTCGACATATGGGTCCAAGAACTTATGGTATGGGTTATATCCTTTCCAGACAAGGCGGAGGAATTGGAACGGTCGGAGTCGGTGAAACCAATACAGAACTTATGAAACGTCACTGGAGGCAGGAGATGAGGCAAATTTCTTCACAACTTAATAAATTATCGGACGACAAAATAAAACAAATCGACAAAAGAAAGAGAATTGGATTTCTGTCAGCCGCAATTGTCGGATATACCAATGCCGGTAAAACAATGCTCTTTAACCGCTTGACCAATAAAACCAATCTCGTCGCAGACGCGCTTTTTGCAACTTTAGACAGCAGTGTGGGAAATTTATATATTCCAAAGCTGAAGAAGGATATTATTATTTCGGACACGATCGGATTTATTAAAAACCTTCCCGCGACTCTTATTGACGCTTTCAAGTCTACCCTACTTGAATCAATTAATGCAGATTTACTCTTAATTGTTATTGATGTATCCGATCCTGAATTTATTGAAAAGACAAGAGTGGTTGAAGATATTCTGCATGATATGTGTCCGGAGAAAAAGAATCAAATATATATTTTTAACAAAATAGATAAAGTAAAAGGTTTAAATAGGGTTAATCTTCGGAAAAGATACGCAGAATATAATCCGTTTTTTATATCTGCAAAATCAGGTGAGGGAGTTATGGAGCTTCTTGATTTTCTCGGAGAGTTTATAGTTAAATTACCCGATAAAGGTTAAAGCCTTACCGCGCTTGTTTGCTCTGCCTGTTCTTCCAATTCTGTGAACGTAATCTGTATAGGTTGATGGTTCATCGTAATTGATGACATGTGAGACATCTTCAATATCCATGCCTCTTGCAACTACATCTGTTGCTACTAAGACTTGTAATTGGTTTTGGCGAAATTGGGTAAGAGCCCTTAGTCTTTGGTTTTGAGACTTGTTACCGTGAATAGAAGCTGCCAAAAAGCCGTTTTGCTGCAGGCTGATTGATAATCTTTCGACACCCCATTTAGTCCGACCGAAAATCAGTACCTTTTTAAATTCATCCTGCTTAAGCATGGACTGAA
>CAYIFB010000019.1:0-24083 GCA_964362665.1 uncultured Gammaproteobacteria bacterium
GTAAAAATAAAAAATATCAAAGGAGAATTAGTGGTGTTATTTTCGATCTAATTAATAATCCTCAAGGGTAGATGTATCACCAACCGGCAGGCCCATTTCCTTGGCTTTAAGGATCCGCCGCATGATTTTACCGCTTCGGGTTTTGGGTAATTTATCAACTATTTCAATTTCCCGGGGATATGCATGTCCGGCAAGATGTTTTTTCACGAAAAATGATACATCTTCCTTGAATTTATCTACGTCTTTTGATGATTTTAGTGATAGTTGTAGTTCGTGATTTATAACAACAAATGCTTTTATAATTTCACCCCTCAGAGGATCAGGTTTGCCTATTACTCCGGCTTCAATAATGCCTTTGTATTCTACTAAAGCGGATTCTACCTCAAACGGGCCCACCCTTTCTCCTGAAGTTTTAATGACATCATCAGCTCTCCCTATAAACCAAAAATAACCATCTTTATCTTTCCATGCCTTGTCTCCTGAAATGTACCAATCTTTAATGAAATATGATTCGTACTTGATATGCCTGTGCCAGATAGTTTTCATCATTGAAGGCCAGCCTTTTTTTAGTGCTAAATTTCCTTCTTTACCGTCCGGTAGTTCATTGCCCAGATCATCAATTATACCGGCTGTAAGTCCCGGAATCGGCTTGCCCATGGATCCAATTTTGATATCCAGAATCGGGTAATTAGCGATGCAAATAGCTCCGGTTTCAGTCTGCCACCAGGTGTCATGAAATGGTCTGCCAAATGCCTCGATGCCCCATTTGACTGCTTCCGGATTGAGCGGTTCTCCAACTGACAGGAGATGCCTTAAACTCTTTAAATCATATTTTTTAACCAAATCCGTGCCTTCAGCCATGAGCATTCTCACGGCGGTTGGAGCCGTATACCAAACGTTCACCTTATAATCCTCGAGAATCTGGTACCACCTTTTGGGATCAAATCTTCCGGAATAGACAACGCTTGTAACACCGCTGCTCCATGAACCCAGAATTTCATAGGCTATTCCGGTCACCCAACCCGGATCAGCAGTACACCAGTAAGTATCTTCATCGTGGAGATCAAGCACATACTTTGCGGTCATATGTTCAGATAATATCGCAAGGTGCCTGTGAACTACTCCTTTTGGTTTTCCCGTGGTTCCTGAGGTATACAACATAAAAGCGTAATCATCAGGCTCCATTTGGGCGATATGTAAATTCTCTGATGATTTATCAACTTCAGATAAAAATTTCGGGTCATCAACTAAAATGATTTTTTGAAGATGTGGAAGTTTATGGCGAATGGAATCAAGTCTTGGAGCCAGTTCTGAATTGGTTAATAATATTTTAGCCTGGCTATTATCCAATCTGTCAAAAAGTGCCGTCTCGTAAAAAGCTGAAAATAGAGTACCGGCTATAGCACCAATCTTTAAAATAGCTAAGAATGAAAAATAAAGATATGGAATTCTGGGAAGAAATATGAAGACTCTATCACCGCGATTGACCCCTATCTGTTTCAGGTAGTTTCCAATTTTATTAGAAATTATTGCCAATTCTTCAAAAGTATATTTTTGTTTATCGCCTTTTTCATCTTCATAAAAAAGTGCGACCTTATTTTTACGGTGGGTTTTTAAATGACGGTCTATAGCATTGTAGGCAGCATTGATTTTATTGTCCTCAAACCAATCCAGTTCACCGTATACCTTTTTCCAGTCAAAATCTTTATATACCTTCTCGTAATTTCCAAGATTTGGCTCTAATTTAAAGAGTTTTTTATTTTTTTTATAGATATCCATTGAAATCCGCTTGAATTACTTCTGATGCTCCCTAACTACAAACTTCTTACTCAATCTCTTTAAATTTTCGACCACCCCGGTATATTCGAGTTCGTCCATTCCGGCCATTGTAGGACCATAAAAACCTTGAGCACGCATGTCCAGCGTCTTCAGAGATGCTTTTTCACGTACCACGTCCCAGAATGGTTGGTCAAAATAATCCACCGCTTCCGTGAGTATACCTTCATGGACACAATATCCGGCAGCGCTCATAATTGTCGGACCGTCAAAATAGGAAATGATAGTGTTTTGCTTGACAGGCATGACCGCAACATGATGTGATCCGCGATTGTCGCCAAGCGTCAAATGTGCCAGTGCCCAAGGCGACAAGATTTCACCTGTTGATGGAAATTGTTTTTGACTTCGTACAATCGCTACCGGATCATCTTTACCAACATATTTTCCGGCAATATTATGGAGTCTTGCAGTTGAAGCAACTGCTGCCACAAGTCCTGTCGCATTTTCCACTACGCTTTCAATCACATAGTGATTCGGATCACGCAGAAGCACGCAGATATCATAATAATCTTCGGGAACCTTAAGAGTAATGACCCTGTCTGCCTCTGTATAATTTACATCCATGATATGAAAGGTGAACCCCGCTTTCATTTCAGGAGCTAAAATTAATCCTGCATTGTGATAAGGACTTGCAAACCCTTCAAACAACGGATAATTAAATACCCCGGGTCCGCATTTGTCTCCGGCGAATACTAAAAACGGCTCGGCTGCTCTTTCTTCAATTTCAATTTCTGCAGAACCCGGTCCCATGCCTCGAACATTTCCTGAAAATGCGTCTTTTAATAAATCCTGTCCGGCACCATACAACCCTTGTGATTTGGCAATTTTGGTTGTTTCCACAAATGTATCCCAGGCAAATTTATGGATGTCGGGGTGATCTACTCCTTTAGTGTGCACCATTAAGAGAGCGATATCATCTCCCGTATATGTTACGCGACCGTCGGTTAATAACCCTCTTTTTATACCTGACTCAACCACTTCCTTGGCTTTATTTACCATGAGCTCGCTAGGTTTATTATGACCGCCAACTGATCCGGTATCTGCCTTGATAATACTAAGTGTAGTTTTCATAAAATATTTCCTCCTTAATTTAATAAGTGTAAACTATTTATCAGTAAATTTCTACCCTTCATTTCATCCGGTTTTTTAAGATGCATCATGTCGAGAATTGTTGGAGCAAGATCTCCTAACACTCCTTCTGACAGTTTAATATTTTTACCTTCATATTTTGAATTGACTATGATTAACGGTACCGGATATGTGGAATGTTCAGTATCGATTCCTCCGGTTTTATGGTTAATAAGTTCTTCGGCGTTTCCGTGATCACCCGTAATCATTAAAGTACCATCGAGCTTAAGTAGAACCGGGGTCAACTTTGCAAGGCACTTGTCAACGCTTTCACAGGCTTTAACAGTAGCATTTAAATTGCCTGTATGCGCGACCATATCAGGGTTGGCGAAATTTACTACGATAAAGTAAAATTTCTTTTCTTTAAGTTTTTTTATCAAGGTTTCGGTCAATTCGTAAACCGACATTTCAGGTACAAGGTCGTAGGTATCAACCTTCGGTGAGGGTATAATTAATCTTTCTTCCAAGAGAAACGGTACTTCCCTTTGACCGTTGAAATAATAGGTAACGAACCGTTCTTTTTCCGATTCTGACATACGAAGTTGAGGCAGCCCATTTTTAGCAATCGTTTCCCCTATAGGATGAGCTACAATTTCAGGCGGAAAAGCCACCGCCGAGACGTGAAATTTCTGGCTATATTCCGTCATGGTCACGAAATACAGATGTTCAGGCTTTTTACCTCTTCTAAATGGATGTTCTGTTTTTAGAATCCTGGGAAGATGCTTTTTATAATACTTTACGGCAAACGGGTCATAATCTTCATCGTTAGCGAGGGCTTGAAAGTCATCCAAAACAAAAGCTTTGGTCAATTGACGCGGCCGGTCGATGCGGAAATTGAAAAAGATGACACTGTCATTATCTTTAATTCTGGGTAAAGGTTTATTTTTTTCATAGATGATTGCTGGCAGAATAAATTCATCTGTCACATTTTTTTGGTATGACTTCTTTACTGCGCCTTGATAAGAATCCGCTTTTACGGCGTCATGAGAAGTTAATGCCAGATAGGCAAGTCGCGTTCTTTCCCAGCGGTAATCCCTATCCATGCCGTAAAAACGCCCCATAATCGTCGCTATTTTGCCAAACCCAAGACTTTTTAGAAACGATTGCACCTGATCCAAATATAAAAGAGATGATTTTGGGGGAGAATCTCTACCGTCTGTCATGAGATGAAGAAAAACACGGTTAAAAGACTGTTCTTTTAATAACTCAAGAAGAGCTATAAGATGTTCAATATTCGAATGTACTCCGGCAGAACCAACCATACCTATTAAATGAAGATTGCTTTCATATTTTCGGGCATGATTTATGGCATCCAGAAACGCTTTGTTTTTAAAAAAAGTACCATTGGCAATAGAATAGTTAATTTTGACCAGATCCTGAGCCACAATATAGCCTGCTCCAATATTCAGGTGTCCGGTTTCAGTATTGCCAACTTCCCCTCGGGGCAATCCGACAGATTGTCCGGATGCCTGAAGCATTCCATGAGGATAGGTATTTAGGAGAGATTTATAATAAGGGAGATGTGCTTGGGAGATCGCATTGCCACGGCTCTCAGGAGCCACACCCCAGCCGTCTAAAATAAGAAGTAGAAATGGTTTCATTGGTAGATTTCAAGAAGCCTGTTGTATTTGGCAACTCTTTCTCCGCGTGTTGGAGCACCGAACTTCACCATATCGGCATTCACGGCTACAGCCAAATCCGCAATAAAACTATCGTTAGTTTCGCCAGACCGGTGAGAAATTATGATTTTAATATTATTTTTTTGGGCAAGTTTAATAACATCTAAGGTTTCACTTAGTGAACCGATCTGATTTAATTTTACTAGAATACTATTACAGGCCTTTTTTTTTATAGCTTTGACTAATCTTTCACGATTTGTCACCAGAAGATCATCGCCTACTATCTGTACATTTGCGTCAATCTTTTTCATAAAAGCCGACCACTGCGCCCAGTTATCTTCAGGAAACAAATCTTCCAACGATACCAGTTGATATTTATGAAGTAAATCCAATAAATAAACAAGGTATTCATCTGAAGAATAACATTTCCCGTTTATCAGATATTGACCGCTCCGGAAATAAACGCTGGCAGCCAAATCTAGCCCAAGATGTATATGCTGTCGATATAATCCATTGCTTTGAATCAGAAATGTCAAAATCTCCAGAGCCTCCCGATCATCATGAAATTGCGGAGTAAATCCGCCTTCGTCCCCTACGGACGTAATTAAAGACCGGTCCTTTAATAATTTTTTTAGATCCTGATAAAAATTTACTCCGAGTTCCAGCGATTCAGAATATGTGGTAGTATTTTTTACAATAATGATAAATTCTTGTATCGAAAGATTGCCTGTTCCATGGAGACCGCCATTAATAACATTAAATTGAGGAGCAGGATGATGTGTAAGATCCATTCTAAGTCCGTAAATTTTATTAAGGTAACGGAATAAATCTATTTTTTCGCTTTTGGCTGCAGCGCGGCAAACGGCCAAAGAAACAGATAAAATGGCGTTAGCACCGAGTTTGGATTTGTTTTTGGTACCATCCAAATCTATCATAAGACTGTCAATTCCGGTTTGATCTGAAACATCTTTACCTTTTAATAGTTTTGAGATTATTTTCTCCACATTCTCAACAGCCTTCAAAACTCCTTTACCGTGAAATCTTTTCGGGTCGTGGTCTCTAAGTTCTACCGCTTCATGTGTGCCTGTTGAAGCTCCGCTGGGAATAGAAGCTATTCCGTTAATACCGTCATCAAGCATTACCATCGTCTCTAAAGTCGGTACACCGCGAGAATCGATAATTTCACGGGATTTTATATTTATAATCTTTGACATAAATTTGATGAAAATAGATTATTTGTTTTTAACTAACTTCTTTTCAGCCTGGTAAACAGTTTGACGCACCTGATCCAAAGCATCAGCATTTACAGACATTGAAGTAATTCCCCACCTGACCAGATTTTCAACCAAATCCGGATAATCTGATGGAGCCTGTCCGCAAATGGATGTTGTTACTTTATATTTATGGCAGGTTTTAATAACTCTTTCAATGGCCCAAGTTACAGCCTCATTTCTTTCATCAAATTCACTGGCGACATCCGTATTATCCCGATCAGTCCCAAGTATTAACATAGTCAAATCATTCGAGCCAATCGATACTCCGTCAATTCCGGCTTCGCAAAATTTATCTATAAGAATGACGTTTGAGGGAATCTCAACCATCATCCAGAGTTTAAAGGATGAAGAACGCGACAATCCCGATGCTGCAATAATTTTTTTCACTTCCACCAGCTCATGGACATTCCTGACAAACGGAAGCATCAGCCATAAATTTTTCAATCCGAATTTGTTCCGGATTCTTTTGATAGTCTCAAGTTCCAGCTCAAAAACTTTGGGATCTGACATATAGCGGTATGCCCCTCTATAACCCATCATCGGATTAGGCTCTTCAGGTTCAAATTCCTTGCCACCGATAAGATTGCGGTATTCGTTGGTTTTGAAATCAGTCGCCCGATATACAACCGGCCTCGGGTTAAAAGCCGCGCAAAATTTATAAAGGTCAGCCGACAGTTTATCAATAAATATTTTTTCTTTGTGTTCTTTAATTAGTTTTCTAGGGTGGGTACCAATATCGGCGATCATAAATTCCGCACGAAGAAGTCCTATTCCGTCCGCATTCATCTTTGAAACTTCCTCAACCCTGTTGGGAGTAGCGAGGTTGACATAAACTTTGGTCGCGGTTTTGAGATGAGACGTATTAATTGATCCATATACGGACTGAATGGTTGTGGAAGGTGACGGCACATATGCTCCCTGATAAACTTCTCCTTTAATACCGTTCACGGTGACAACCATACCAGTTTTCAATGTTTTCGTGGCCCCCGATGCTCCAACTATAGCCGGAATACCGAGCTCACGGCTGACAATCGCCGCATGAGAAGTCCTTCCCCCACGTTCCGTGACTATGGCTACAGCTCTCTTCATGGCTGGTACAAAGTCGGGATTAGTCTGCTCTGTCACCAGCACATCTCCTATCTTCACTTTTTCAATTTCTTTAGCCGATTTGAGGATAATTACCGGTCCACTTTTAATTCCGGGAGATGCCGGATCTCCCTTTAATAGCAGTTTCATGGAAGACAAATCTTTAACTGAAGCATCCTTTTCATTTTTATCGGAGGTATTTTTATCTTTAATAGTCGTAATTGGTCTTGTCTGGACTATATAAATCTGGTCTTTCTCGATGGCCCATTCCACATCCTGGGGGTAATAATAGTGTTTTTCCAACTTTTGGCCTAGTTTAGCAATTTTTACGATTGTTTGGTCGCTAATTTTTTGTTTTGATCCTTTATCTTTTGATAGTTTAATTTCCTTGTTTTGATTATTGTGTTTCGTAAGATAGATCTTTTGCAGGTTAATATTTTTGGATTTAATGCTTAAAGTTTTTTTATCAACCAGATAGGTATCTGGCGTAACAGCTCCTTGTACGATAAGTTCACCCAAGCCGTAGATTGATTCAATTATGATGGTCTTTTTATCGTTGTTGACAGGGTCCAGTGTAAACATGACTCCGGATGTTTCGGAATTGACCATCATTTGGACAACCGCTGCCAAACTAACTTTTAAATGGTCAAATTTTTGTTCGGCGCGGTAAAAGATGGCACGCGGGGTAAAAAGCGACGCCCACGCCTCCTGTACTTTTTTCACTACGTTTACTTCACCTCTGACATTTAGATAAGTTTCCTGTTGTCCGGCAAAAGAAGCGCCGGGTAAATCTTCAGCAGTTGCCGACGACCTCACGGCCACAAAGGGCTGATCCATCGCTGAGCTTACCTTGGTGATTATACTTTTGCTTTTAATCCCTTTTTGGTGAAGATCAAGATAGGCGTGCATTATTTCTTTTGCAAGATCGCCCTGCATTTTAGCAAGTAAAATAGTTTTCTGAATAAGCCGGGCAGTATTTTCCAGGCTCTTGGGATTTTTATGATCTAAATTTTTAAGATAATCCTTAATTTTGCGCGCCAGTCCCTGACTTTCTATAAAATCCTGATATGCTTGTGCCGTCACTACAAATCCATAGGGAACGGGTATTCCGAAAGACGTCATTTCTCCCAAATTGGCTCCTTTTCCCCCGACGAGATTAATATCTCCCTTCCCGATTTCATCAAACCAAACTATATTTTTAGTTTTCATATTTGCCCTCCTATTCAACCAAAAGCTAATCAACTTTCGGCTGATAATTTTTTTTTAAAGTAATCGACATAAGGTATTTGGGCCGGATCGACTCCATGCAGTATCGCTAAATAAAATGATATAAAAGCACCCGCCTGAACCAATTCCATTGCTTGTACCAAGGGTGAATTTCCTGATAAATTTATATCGCTCACGGAAATGGAATTCTTTTTCACAATTTCCCGGGTAAGCATAATTCTCTTTTGAATTTTCTCTTCGTAAATTTCGGAATGGATAAAAATAAAATGTAGAAACTTTTTTATTTCCTTCGGATAAGTCAATCCTTCCAAGAGGTGATGATTAAGTTCAGGAATAGAAAAGTATACGCCAAACTGTTTGGCTGTTTCGTGAAAAGGATTTTGCACAGCGTATCCGGACCCTTCCAAAAAGTCAGCAACTATTACGATTGGGATTTTATTTAGGAGTTTTAGTGCCAAAATTTTAGCGGGATTGACGGTTGATTCACGCTTCGCAGAATAAAGAATGGATTTTTGACTAAGAAATAATACTAATTTTTCCGCTTCTTTTGTCGACACCGAAAGATAAGACATTTTAGTAAGCATTCCTATAAGACCCATTACCATATATCCAACCCCAACACGCGGCTGCTGACTGGGATTATGAAGGGGGTTAAAAATATACGAAGGAAAATGATTTGACTTGAGAAATTCTGCAAGAGATCCGCCTGAAGTTATGCCGCTTATCATGGCTTTTTTCGCCAAAGCCTCTTTGCCGCACTGGAGGGTTTCCTCTGTTGTACCGGAGTAACTGGAAAGTATTACTAGTGACCGCTCATTTACGTAGCCCGGCAGATGATAATTATTGCATAAAGAGACAGGAACTTTGGCAGTTTTTACTCCGTCATACAGACTCTTTATCATCCGGGTTCCGTAACTTGACCCCCCCATACCGCAGATAACGATATTCTCCGCTTGTTGAAAAACTTCTGGATAATCTGCGTTATAACCTTCTTTCCAGGCCTGTTCACATTGCAGATGAAGAGTCATGAGGGATGACAAGACCTGACTGCTGTCGATTTTTTTTATGTGGCTTGTATCATCAAGATCAATCATACATTCAAACTCGTTTACCACCTTCTTTTATTATAATTTTTTCAATTTTGGTGAGTTTATCAAGAAGAATGTCCTTTGAATCTGCTTCTAGATTGAGTCTTAGAAGCGGTTCTGTTTTAGACGCCCTTAAATTTATCCACCATTTATCATACCATATACTTAATCCGTCAATTCTGTCATTTTTATTTGAAGGAAATTCACCTAGTATGATTTCCTGTATTTTGTCTGTATCTTTAACTAAAAAATTAATTTCGCCGCTTTGGCAATATTTATCAAATTCTTTGACTATTTGAGAGAGCTTACGAGACTCACCAGATAAAAAAGACAGAAAATATAATCCTGCCACAAAAGAGCTATCAGCAAAATATAAATCTTTAAAGTAAAAATGTCCTGAATGTTCTCCGGCAAATATCGCCTCAGTCTTTTTCATCGTTTCCTTGATGAACGAATGACCTACCCTGACTCTAATCGGGTTCCCGCCATTTTTGAGTACGGTTTCAGGTACAATTTTGCCGACCACGACGTTATATAAAATATTACTTGGGCCATATTTTTTGAGAAAATATTTAGCTAATATTGCTGTGGTGATAGTACCCGATAGCTTTTGGCCGTTTTCATCCAAAATAAAAATTCTGTCGCCGTCGCCGTCTATGGCAAAACCCAAATCCGCCTGGTTTTTTTTAATTTCGAGGCTCAAATCGTTTAAATTATCTTTTTGTAAAGGATCAGGCGAGTGGTGAGGGAAATTACCGTCGGGATTAAAATACAAGGGAATTATTTCTATAGCCGATTTACCGATCAGTTTCTGCCACGATATTCCTCCGACTCCGTTGCCCGCATCGATGACGACTTTAATTCTTTTCAACTTTTTCAAATCTATTAAACCGGAGGCAAATTTAATCCAGTCATCTAAGATATCCTTTTTACTGACACTTCCTCGTTTTAAATTTAAAGGTGTAATATTATCTGACATAACTATTTCTTTAATTTCCGGCAGGCCTTTTTGTCCGTGTATGGGAACTGCTCCCTTCTGGACGATTTTAATACCGTTGTATTGTCCCGGATTGTGTGAAGCACTGATCATTACATTGGCCGGAAATTGATAAAAGCCTGATGCGAAATTATGCATGTCTGTGGAAATTAGCCCTAAATCAATTACATCACATCCCATATCGGTAATTCCCCGGGACAACGCTTCAAACAATACGGATGATGAAAGTCTTGCGTCATATCCGACTGCAATCGGTGAATTGTGGAAATAAGAAGCAATAGAGCGCCCAATCTTGTAATATGTTTCCTCATTCACTTGAGAGGGATAAATTCCGCGGATGTCATAGTCTCTGAAAATTGAAGGATCTACAGTTGGCTTACTCATATAATCGTATGATAAAGTATGACAACATTTAATCTATCCTATAAATTCAACAAAAAAATGTCAAGCAGTTGTCTTAAAGCGTACGGTGTAGAGCTTGTTTTAATTTTAAAGTCGATCGCGAGTAATTGTCGGTAATTCGAGATAAGGCTCTCTAAAGAAAAAAAATTAGCTTGTCTCGCAAATTTGCCTGCCTGCCAGACGGGCATCGGTTGCATACCGGACACACCTAAATCTTTGACCATAATTAGATTTCTCCATTGGCGGATAATCATATAGAAGATCAATTCCGCCTCAATCTGCCTGAGAAGGTCATGGAATTTAAATATTAAAACATTCCGATTATCTGCTCCAATTGAATCCAGAAAATTAAATAGTGAGGAGGGGTATTGAAATTTAAAGGATTTTATTTTACCAAAGTATTTATTGATCTTTACTTTTTCAAGTTCTCTATCTTCCCAGAAAAATATATCTATGCCTTCTTTCAGATTTAAAAGATACACAATTATATCGTTTCTGTCTTTACCAATAATTCCTTTGTACAAATTTTCAATGATGAGTATTTTATGAGGATTTAAAATGGATTGAGCTTCACAAACTAATATCACGTCTTCTTTTGTTGCTTTCATTCCATCCAGTTTAATTATTTCCACATCTTTAATATCAGTTGTTTCCTCAAGCAGCTTTTTTCTTGATTGGCTTATATCTTCCCCGTGAATTAAAATCATCATTGGTAAATTTTTCCTAATAATTTTTTAAATAAACCTTCAACCCGTCTGTTATCTATCCTTGAATATCTTCCTTTGTGAGGAACAAGACTTCCCGAAAAATTCTTGGGGACGTGCAACAGCTCATGAATTAATACCCGTTTTTTATCATCATGAGACAGATGATCAAAATGTTTTGATAAAACTTCTACGATGTAACAGGCAGGGAGTTTCAGAGCCTGCTGCCAGATGCGGGGAAAACTCCAAATTCTTGCCCGCGCACGGGATGTAGATCCGTGACTTCGAAAGCAGATTATTCTCTTCGGATCAATATGGGTAAATTCCAGATCCTTCACCAGAAGTCCTATTTCCTTTTTTATATCGGGTGCGTCAAACCAGTCCATATGATTAAAAACCTAACTTAATTATATTTACTAACTCTTTTTTATGTATTGCTGTATCAGGAACTAATATTGACTGTTGTCCGCTATATGCCCATATGGCCCAGCTTAGCTTATTCTCTTTCAAATATTTCATCATCGAGACGGCGTCATTGGTCTGTTTGTCTGGAAACGGAGAAGTATATAAATTATCAGTCATCAAGTATGCATCAAATTCCCCTATAAAAAGCGGGACATTCCACTGCCTGCTTCTGGCAATAACGGCATCTAACCGTGCTCTTCCGTTGGGAATCCAACTGCCGCTGTAAAGATGGTAAGAATATACGGCATTTTGAATATTTGGCGCTTTGATAATAGCATATTCTCCATTTGTTATCTCATCAGAGTCTTCAAAAATTATCAAAAGGTGAGGATTGGCTTGTAAAATTGTTTTACCCAATATTTCGTAAAACCTGTCAAGCTGCATATCCTGAGCAGAGCATTTATTTTTTACGGTAAATGGCTCATTAATAATATCTGCACCGATAACAGTATCATTATTTTTATATCTCTCAGCTATAAATCTCCAGACATCTTTAAATCCCGTCAAGGGATCGATGTTTATTTTTTTATCTGTTATTCCCTTAAAAAAATTACATCTGGCTTCCTGGAAATTAGTCTCATCAGGATAGGGATAAAGCCATGCTGGCATCCCCGAACCTGAACAACCATATCCATCCGCAGATCCCGCGATATATTTAAAGGCTGATGACCATAAGTATTGGTGCATATCCAAAATTACAGCAATATTTTGATTTTTAAGATCTGTTATAGCTTGATCAATCGCTTTAACATAATCCATATTCCAATTATGCTGTAAATTTCCGTTGTAATCCTTAACCGGCGGTTGCGGTTCTAAAGAATCCCAATTTATAACCAACCTGACAGTATTAAACCCTAAATCATTTATATCTTTAGCATTTAATGGTGTCGGAGGATGAACCCATTTTTTGCATACCTCAGGTAAATTTGTGAGATCAGGTTTTTGATAGACATAATTTACCGGCATAAGTTCACTGTAGTTGATACCCTTTAAAGTTATTTCATTATTTTGCTCATCCAGTATTTTAGTGCCTTTAGTATGAAGCCATCCGTGAATTTTATTTGCTTTTTTGTAAGATAGGATTATAGGGGCAATATTTTTATTAAAAATGGCTGGAAAAATAAATAGGATAATGATTATTCCAATTAAAATCATCGGATGCTGATGCTTACCCGCTGTTTTTTTGCGTTCTTTAACCATAATAACTATCTTAATATAAAAAAAGGAGGATGGAAAGAAAGATTTTGGAAGTTTAAGAAGTTAATTACAGCATTTCTTCTATACTCTTAATTGATTCATGGATATTAGAGTTATTAAAGGTAAAGACCTGCCAACCTAATTTTTTCGCTGCTGCGGTATTTTTTTCATAGTCATCTATGAAGAGAATCTCTGAAGACTCCACACCTGCCATTTTTTGAGCATGAAGATAAATTTCTTTCTCCGGTTTGATGATTCCAAGGTCACAGGATTTTATGATAGCCGAATATTTTAGTCTGGGTAGAAACTTGTGATCAAAAGACATTTCCAAAAAACCCAGATAAATATTAGTAAGTAAACCTACTGGCATTTTCTTAGCAATTGATTTTATAAAACGGTGGGTTTCAATTATCGGACGGAAATATTTTTTGGCGAAATTGGACATATCTAACTCTTCTTTATATGGCAGACCCAGATCTTTATGCATACCACGGCTAAGCTGTTGAACGGTAATTATTCCCCGGCAGGTCAGATCATCGTATTTGTGGAAAACTTCATCGACATCATTGATCGTTTTCTGGTGATGTTTTGCCAATGCACTAAGGGCTTCTCTCCAAAAAAGAAGAACTCCGCCAACGTCAAAATAGACGAATTTAATTTTCCCCATTGTTTCTCTTATCAGCACGTTTGCGCTGGACCTTATTAAGATGAATTTTTCTCAGTCTTAAATTTAGAGGTGTAATTTCTAAAAGTTCATCATCTTCCAAAAAATCAATACACTGTTCGAGGGATAGCCTTAATGGGGTATCCAGCACAATGGCCACATCGGAGTTTTCCGTATGCATATTGGTGAGCTTTTTGAAACGTATGATATTTATTTCCATATCTTCCTTACGGCTGTTGAGACCAATAATCATACCTTCATAAACAGATTCTCCCGGACCGATAAATACCGTTCCCCTTTGCTGCGCGGTTTCCAAGGCATAGGAGGTAGATTTACCGTTTTCTAGAGCTATAATGACTCCGTTACGGTATCGCTCCACCTCTTGTTCCATTTTTTTATACCCAATAAACCTCGAAGCAAAAAGACCTTTTCCGCCGGTTTTGGAGATAAGTAAACTGCGAAGTCCCATCAGATTCCTGCTGGACAAAGAAAAAAGATATCTTGTAACATCCTGGGTATTGGTCTTAACATCCAGAATTTGCGCTTTCCGTCGGCCAATTTCTTCTACCACGATACCAATATATTTTTTATCTATATCAATTGATACTTCTTCAAACGGTTCGTAAGTAATATTATTTTCGACATGAAATATGATTTTAGGCTTGCCTACCTGCATTTCAAAACCCTCCCGCCTCAAAGTTTCAAGAAGAATTGCAAGATGAAGTTCTCCACGACCACACACTTCATATCCTCCAGAAGGGCTTTGGTCAATGCGAAGACCAATATTGGTTTTCTTCTCACGTGCCAGTCTTTGTTCCAACTGTCTGGCTGAAGTAAATTTTCCCTCACGACCGGCCAGCGGTGAGGTATTTGGCGATATTGTAATTTTGAGAGTTGGTTCGCTGAGCTCTATTGCCTGAAATCCTCCAGTAATGGCAGGATCTGTTATAGTCTGTCCGATAGCAATGTCAGGTATGCCTGTCACCGCAATTATATCTCCTGCAGTGCTTTGGGCAACCTCAATTCGTTCTAATCCCTGACTCGTAAAAACCTGGTTAATTTGATAAGAACCAATTAATTTATCTTCAAGATAAAGGGCAACTCTTTGTTTCGGTTTGATCGAACCTTGTGATAACTTCCCTATCGCATAAGTACCTTTATAATCATCAAAATCTAGTGTTGAAACCTGCATTTTAAAAGGCAAATCACTGTCACATATTGGAGGAGGAACAATTGACAAAATAGTCTCAAAAATAGGAGATATGTCCCCTTTGGCATGAATATCGGGTGGAATTTGCTTCCATGCTTTTCCTTCCCGGCCGACTGCATAAAGCACCGGAAAGTCTAAATGCGAATCTTTTAGTGCCAGATGTAAAATCAGATTTTCTGTTTCTTGCAGTACTTCCTCAGCTCTCTGATCCTTACGGTCAATTTTATTGATAACAACAATTATTTTCAGATTATGTGCCAAGGCCTGCTCGAGTACAAAGCGGGTCTGCGCCAAAGGACCTTCTGCGGAATCAATAATTAATAGAGCCCCATCCACCATATTAATGATTCTTTCTATTTCACCTGAAAAATCAGCATGTCCGGGAGTATCAATTATATTTATTTTGGTATCTTTATAGACAACAGCAGTATTTTTGGCCAGGATGGTTATCCCTTTTTCCCTCTCCAGATCCCCGCTGTCTAGTATGGTAGTCTGACTCATTTCCGCCTGATTATCGCGGAAAGTATGGGTTTGTTTAAGCATGGCATCCACTAAAGTAGTTTTACCGTGATCCACATGTGCAATAATAGCTATGTTTCGTATGTTCATAATAAAAAATAAACCCGGCAATTTTTTTTTGCGGGTGAATAAAAGATCCCTCTATGCTTCGATTATTATAACACAAAATGCACTCTATTGACTAATTCAAATAAGGTATAATA
The DNA here is from genome assembly GCA_964362665.1 of uncultured Gammaproteobacteria bacterium. Taxonomy (GTDB): domain Bacteria; phylum Patescibacteriota; class Microgenomatia; order 2-02-FULL-39-11; family 2-02-FULL-39-11; genus 2-02-FULL-40-13. The sequence continues at coordinate 15,620 of CAYIFB010000019.1, forward strand.
TAAATATGGATATTCAGCCTCCGGTAATTTGTTCAAATTGTCACCAAAACGTCAGAACGAGTGATTATTTCTGTTTTAACTGCGGAAGAAATCTTCACCCTGTACCTCCTTCTACTTCAATCGGCCGACAGGTATATATATATCTGGGTAGCGTATTACTTCCACCCATGGGTTTTTTCTGGGGAATCCGCTATCTTCGACAAAATGACATAAAATCCAAAATAGTTGGTATAACAGCCATAGTTTTAACTTTTTTAATAATATATTTAGCTTATATTTATACCGTACAATTTTTTAATGCGGTCAAATCCCAATTGGACACCCAGATGCCAGGGGTACCCGGATTAAATTAAAAAATGTTAAACCCAATAAGTTTTACTAAAGAAGGCCTGGAAAAGGTTAAAGCAGAAAAACAACAACTTTTGTTAAAAAGGCCAACTGCTGTAGAGGAGCTAAGAATAGCCCGCGAAATGGGTGATTTGTCTGAAAACGCGGCTTATCATGTAGCCCGGGCAAAACTATCACAAACCGACTCAAGACTACGACACCTGGATAACCTTATCCGACGCGCTCACATACATGCCCCGCCAATTCAGGGAACCGTTGGTCTCGGATCAACAGTCAAACTGCAAAACTCAGAGAAGATTCTTCAGTTTCAAATCGTCGGCAGTTATGAGGCCGATCCCAGTTTAGGCAAAATATCCCACATCTCGCCGCTGGGAAGGTTATTAATGGGGAAAAATACCGGTGATGTGGTATCTGTAAAAACTCCTCTTGAAAATATTAGTTATAAAATATTAAATATTTCCTGAGTTGACCCGCAGATCTTTTTCAAAAGCGACCTTTATCTTATTTTTATCAATCAGCTTTTCCCTGGCAGTCTTTTTCCGCTCCTTTAACTACACTCACCGTATATCAATTGAAAATGACAACAGCAGAGATGCACAAGTCGCTCAATATGCTGCTGATCACAATAAAATACCACTGATTGGCCAATACAGTTCATCGGGGCCCTTTTTTTACGGTCCATGGTGGTATTGGATTTTGATGTCCTTCAGCAAAATCCCTCTGGGCCGGCTTACCCTATGGTATTGCATCACCTATTTATCCTTCATCTATCTTCTGCTTCTGTATAAATTAGGTACACAAATTTACGATAAATGGACCGGGGCAATTATGGTATTTATGGGCAGTGTCGTTGAAGTCCAGATGAGTAATTTTATTGCGGTCTGGAATCCAGTCATAATACCGCTTTTCTCGGTATTAATTCTCTTGCTGTTAATCAGGTGTTTTAAATATAATTCATCTAGAAATTATTTCATACTTGGTTTTCTTCTCGGGCTTTCTGTTTCAATCCATTTTCAGAGCATGTTGCTTTTACCAATTTTAATTATAGCGGCATTACTTAATAGGTCTAATTTCAAACGGGTTTTTTTAATGATTTTTGGTTTTATCCTTCCATTCTCAACTCTCATCTATTTTGATATGACCCATAAGTGGATAAATCTTACTAACTTTTTCCGTTACCTGACAATCGGACAATATACCATATACGTTCCCAACCGCTGGTTGACATATCTTTCAAATTACTGGCCTGAAACATGGGGACGAATTGTTGGCGGACCATCATGGGTAGGGGGTTTAATTATCTTCACCGTGTTATTTACCTTAATCTTAAATTTTAAATCCGTGATTAAGAATAAAAAGCTTCTTCTGATTATTTCGAGTTTTGCTGCTGCCACTATAATACTACGCTATTACCGGGGTTACAGATTTCCCTATTTGAGCCTTTTTGCCCTTCCCTTTGTAACATTATTCACTTCCCTCACAATAAGATGGCTATTTAACCGGTCAAGACCCGCCTCGCTTATACTTTTTATGATCATTGCCTTTTTTAGCCTGAAAAACAGCCTTGCTTCGTTACATACGGATAAAATCGCCTATAAAAGTGTTTTGCTCACTTTAAATAAGCTTTATCTGCAGTATCCGGACAAATCCTTCGCGGTTTACGGTTGTTCATTCACCGAAGGATCAACCATTGCCCATCCTATGGCATATTTTATGTATCTGGATAAAAAAGACGATCCCAATGGTCTCAAAATAGGATTCTGCTCACCTTCAGAAAATCTATTATTTTCTTATAAAATCTTAACAGAGAGGGATTTTAATGAAGGTAATCTTAAATGGAATTTATATTCTACAAGTGACGTCTTTCATCAAACAGTGGAATGGTGGAAGTAAATTTACCCATGAAATATTAGTATTATATTTAATCTTATAGTATAATTCCATATGTTAGAAATTTGTCCTTTTAATATTTCGATATATGGGCCTAAGATCAGTTCTCCATCTCTTTGCAGTCCGAATAAAAATAATTTATGCCGAGCAATTGAAGCACCAAATTACGCTAAAGGGTGCTGTTATCGAACAGCTGAAACGTTATTACAGATAGGGGCTGATCCCAGTTTTGTGTTAGGAGTGGCTAGGTCAATTCAAGACTCTGAAGTTGATAAAGATAACGTTAGGCAATTAATTGCAGATGAGCTTAGAGTCAATGGTATCATATCGGCTCTTACAGAAGCTGGTATAGGCGTACAAATGCCCTAAACAAATCCAATCTACCCTTCCATCATAAAACAATATCATCAATAAATATAATTACGTTATTTTTTAGAATCACCGGAATTCTTGATTTACATAATCCCGGTAGATATACTAAATCCTGTGAGTGCGAAGTTTAGAATAAAGATTTGGCAGTATATAAAACTGGATTTCATTATCTATTTTATTATCGCTAATTTACTTATTTTAGCCTCAAATATCCCGCTCATACTGCGTTTTATACACACTCCACCCGGAATGATTTTCAACTTCAGTCATATAATCTGGGATCATGATTACAACCTCTACCGTTCTGCGATAATCCAAGGAAAATATGGTGCATGGCTTTACCGTGATGCCTTTACCTCTGATCCTACATCACCCGGGATATTTTATATATTTTATATATTTGTCGGCAAAATTGCCTATTTGTTCAATCTTTCTTCTTCATTTGCCTATCACTTAGTAAGAATAATATCCTTGGAAATCTTCGTAATACTTGTGTACATTTTAGCCCGCTCCCTTCTAGGTAAAAGAGGCGGGTTGTTGGCTTCATATTTAGCGCTTTCAGGAAGCATTGCCCCCTTGTGGCTTTTCAAAGAAAAATTGAATATTAGCTTCGCAATCCATTGGTGGACAACTTTTGACCCTTTAGATAGATTAAATATTCTTCCGCATTATGTTGTCTCGCATAATTTTCTAATGTTAAGCATTATTTTATTAGTATTTTTTTTAAGAAATCGAAAGTTACGATTTGCTATATCAGCGGCGATGTCCATTTTTATCGGAGGTATCATTTTCCCGGCTGTACTCGTCTCTATCGCGGCAACACTGCCCGCTTCAATCATATTGCTAATTATAAGAAAATATTTTACCAAACATAAAATAGTTATTGATAAACAGTTCTTTATAGGGTTTTCTTTAATTATTTTATCCGCTATTTTCTCACTACTAATTATTAAGATTCAAGAGCAACAAGGCTTTCCCTGGAATATCTGGACATCATGGAATGTTACTCGATGGAATTACTCAGAACCAACCTTTAACTATAATTTATTTTTTATTTTTGGTGTTCTTCCTATTATCGCTTTACCATCGATGATAAAAAATTTGCTGTCCGGAAATATAGAAATGATATATATCACCCTTTGGTTTTTACTTCCCTATATTTTATTGCCGTTTGTAAATGTATTCCAAATCCCGAAACTTCGTCTTGTGGAAGATGCTCACTTTATACCTGTAGCAATTTTAGCCTCTCAAACTTTATCACATATTCTTTCTCATCTTAAATCTAAAATTATATCCTTTGGAATGCTTGTCCTATACTTATTAATCACCATACCTGTAATTGTTTCCCTGTTTATCTGGAGAATGTCCTTTATTTCTAGTAATTTTCCACCCGGTGTGTATTATAGTAACAAAAATGAGTACAGTGGCATGGAATATGTAATAAAGGAGGTTCCAAAAAATTCTGTAATTATCACATCTTTGTCTCATATAATACCTGCTTATGCTCCGGTAATAAGTTATTGGGGTCATATGACTCTAACCAATAATTTTGCTCAAAAAGAAACAAATTTAAAATTATTTTTTAGTAATCAGATGAATGAAAAAGAAGCAAAGCAATTCCTTTCGTCAAACAATATAGACTATATTTATGTTGGGCCTGAGGAAAGGAAATTAAGTACAAAACCAATTACGTACAAATTTCTCTCTCTTGGATATCGTGATGATGAAGTAACTATATTTAAATTAGTTCGCGCGAAATAATATTGTTTTGGCGATAGAACCCTCAGGAAAGTATTTTGTCTCACACCTTTCGCGCTATGATAAACATTTGCTTCCCGAATAGTGGGAAGAGAAAAGGCATATGAAGATAAAGCCGGATAAGAAAAGGAGATTTTGGCAATGAATCTTTAATGGTATTGGGTGTAAACCTTGGAATGCATAAATCAATCTTATATCCAAGAGCTGTTAGTACTTCTGTCACGCTACGATCGCTAACCGGAGTCAAATGATCAAAATAGTCCCAGTAATCAGATGTCGAAAATCGGATGTTAGGGTTTAGTATGAGTAATTTTCCTCCCCGTTTCAACACACGTTTGATTTCAGACAAAACATTAACAATCGCCTGTTTAGAAGGAAGATGCTCCAGAAAGCATCCCATGAATACGACATCAATTTTCGAAGTCAACGATCGGGGCAGTTTCTGTGCATCAGTCAAAAAAATTTTGACGTCATTATCAGCATATTTACGAATTCTTGAATTAATATCAATCGCATATTTTTTACGGCACTTAATCGTATTAATAAATTCACAATGTCCGGCAGCAATATCAAGAACGGAAGAATCACTCTTAACAAATTTTTGTAAGAATTCCTCACATAATACCCTCCATATAACCAGTTTTATTGATTCATCCTTATCGGAATACCGCGTTTTATATATATTTTTTAATATAGTTTTCATTTCTTTCTGTTTCCATCCTGTATAATAAAATTTAATAAAGATTTCTTATGTATAATGATTCATTAGATCACCAAATTTCAATCATAATTCCATGCCGGAATGAAGAAAAAAATATACCACTGATCATACCAGCACTACTGCGGTTATACAATAAATATATCTTCAACATCATCGTGGTCGACGATTGTTCAAACGATAATACAAAATCTGCGGCGTTAAAAATGGTAAAAAGGTTTTCTCGAGTAAAGTATATCCAGCGGACCATTCATCCCGGAGTAGGAAACGCACTGAAAGAAGGAATTTCTCATGTTTCCCATAGAAGCAATTATATATTATTTATGGATTGTGACTTTATCTTTAACGTTTTGGATGTTGCCCGAATGATAAATAAAATCAGATATTGTGACGGGGTAGTCGGATCCAGATTTATAAATAAAAAGTCATTAATTGATTATCCGATCGTAAAAAAAATTGCTAACAGAACATACCATTTACTTATCTATCATTTATTTGGATATAGACAAAAAGATGTTACAAATAATTTTAAATTATATCGGAAAGAACTCGTTTATAATATACTTCCAATACTCCAAAGTAGCGATTTTGCGATAAACGCGGAACTCGGTTATTTTCCTCTAATGTTTGGAGCAAAAATAGAAGAAATACCAGTAGTTTGGAAAGAACGTACTGCAAAAATGGGTATCTCAAAATTCAAAGTTTTACTAACCGGACCTTCTTATTTTCGTGTATTGATACGTATGATTAAATATAACTTTTTATCCCATATATAATAATAGATATTTCGGTATCTTTATTCATTCTGAAACAATCATTTGAATTTATATTACTAATTTATTTCACAGATAAAATAAAAGGAAATTTTTTTACAAAATAAATAAACTGTAACCGACAACGGTATTTGTATTATATAGTCAAACCCAATTCATTTGATTTTGTGGATATGAATATCACATTCCTAAGCTATCAGTACAATTGCTACTCCATGGTTTTTCATCAATAAGATAATGATTATAATATTATAAAAGTATCCTATGCATAATAAAGCTGATTATCTTCTTATTTTACGGGGTTTGGCATGTTTAGCTGTATTAATATGGCATATCGAGCCGCCAAAACAATATTTATTTTATCAAGGAATAAATTTCAGCTGGATTACATTTCCCAGTGGTATGGCTGCGGTTTGGATTTTTTTTCTTCTGTCAGGATATTTTATGGGTAAGATTTTCTTTATAGGTAAGTATACATTGACAAGTACTAAACTGCGTTTGTTTTATCTAAACAGAATAAAAAGAATTTTTCCTTTATATTATTTTAATGTCTTTATTTTGAGTTTGGTTGTCTATCCGGGATTCTGGATATCGAACAAATCAGTATTTCTCAATATACTCACATTCAGGGTAAACAATTTCTGGACTATAATGAATTTTAATGCAAATCTCTGGGCAATTTCGACAGAAGTACAATTTTATCTCTTTGTGCCAGTTATTTTTTTAGTGTTACGTAAATTTTTAAAATACAGTTATTCGAGTAAAATAATTCTCGGTATATTAATATTATTATCCGGTAGCGCCATCCGGTATTTTATTGCTCATCGTTATGGCATCACGAATTCAACAACTTATTCTACCTACATATATACGCCTTTATTTTCAAATATTGACTTTTTCATCTTCGGGTTTTTTATTAATCTGATTAATGCAGAATTGTCCGGTATACAGTCAAGATTATCAAATTTGTTACAAAGATGCAGACTTTATATGAAAACCATTACAGTACTTCTTTTAACCGTACTTTATTTATACTCTAGCTATAGTTCCACTTTTTTTTTCCAGCAATTCGATAAGTATAGCCTTCATATCCTATATTTATTGCCTGTTATGACAAGTCTGATAATTGGGATTTGTATTATTTTTTTTGAGTATGAGATGTATCATACTCTAAATTATAAAAATCGCGAGAAATTGTCTCTATCAAGCATAATAAGAAATCCAGTACGTTTTTTTGAAATTTTTGGAATACTATCATTAGGAATATATATTTGGCACAGACCGGTTATTGATGTAATGCATTTGATGAATTTTGATCAATCGAGATGGATACCTTTTCTCCAGAAACTCGGTATAACTTTTTTTATAACGATGGGAATTTCAATATTTACTTATATATGTATCGAAAAACCTTTTTTATCGCACAGGAACAAATATTATAAAAACGGCTAAATTATATTTAATGTTCATAATATGACTTTGTGCGGGTGGATGGTTATCAAATAATCCGATTCTATCGCTTATAACTGATCAAATGTTACACGACCTCAAAACATCCTATAGTATAGCTTGACTTGCGTATGGAAGTATGTTACTATGTACAAATCTAACAGATTTAAAGTAATTAATCTGTTTAAATTTGATTTAGTTTTAAACTCACTAAGATAAGGATACCCTAATTTTCCACATTGTATCTATCTTCTATTTAAAGCAACTTCACTATTTAGGCAGATTTATTATTTTAATCTAAATATGTATCATAATTCGTTTCAAAATAGGCAATTTACGAGAAAAAGATCTTATCAGGGTAATGGTAGGGGTTTTCAAAACGGACGAGGCAGAGTAAAACAACGTATACACACTTCCAGCTATATAAACAAAGCTGAGGCTACGCCTGTTGAGAGTACTATACCGATAAAGAATAGTTTTGATGATTTCCAGATTGACTTACGGCTTCGACAAAATATTTCCTCACATGGATACCTAGTACCAACCCCTATTCAAGATCAGGCGATTCCGTATATTTTGGCAGGACGTGATCTTATAGGAATAGCAAATACAGGAACGGGCAAAACCGGGGCCTTCCTCATTCCTCTAATTAATAAAATTATTCTTAATAATTACGAAAGAATTCTCATAATTATTCCTACCCGCGAACTCGCAGTTCAGATAAACGACGAACTGAAGGTGTTTTCTAAGTCTCTGAATATTTCTTCTGTATTAGTGATAGGAGGAATAAGCATCTACCGACAAATCTCAGAACTGAGAAGAAACCCTCATATTATAATAAGTACCCCGGGCAGATTAAAAGATATTATTAACCGGAAACTCCTTAATCTTTATAATTTTAAAAATATTGTCCTTGATGAGGTAGATAGAATGGTGGATATAGGCTTTATCAACGATATAAAATTTATTATCTCCAAATTACCGTCTGTAAGACAGTCACTCTTTTTTTCGGCAACAATTCCCAGTGAGGTAAATAGCATCATCCAATCGTTCTTGAAAAATCCGGTTACTATCAGTGTAAAAGTTAAAGAAGTAGCCAATGGAATTGATCAAGATGTCATTCATACCAGAGATAAGAAAGAAAAATTTGAAAAAC
>CAYIFB010000020.1:0-24076 GCA_964362665.1 uncultured Gammaproteobacteria bacterium
TTATTTATATTTTATGTAAGCATTACTTAACAGTTTAATTTCAGATATAGTACCTCTCATAACTTCCTCATGAAGTTTTGTGAGTTCCCGAGCAATAACTATTTGTATATCACCGAATTTTTGAAGAATTTCCTCAAGTGTTTTTTCAATTCTATGGGGTGCTTCAAAAAATATATATGTCTGTTTATCAGTCCACACAGCCTCTTGTATATTTTTATATAGTTCCAGGCGTTTGTTATTTTTTATTGGTAAAAAACCTAAGAAAGTAAAATTATTAGGAGGAAATGTGGAAACAGTAAGTGCGGTAATCGGTGAAGACGCTCCGGGTATTGGAACAACTTTTATTCCTTCTTTAATACAGGATTGTACTAATTTGAATCCCGGGTCTGCTATAAGAGGAGTCCCATTATCGGAAACCAACGCAAGATCATGATTTTCATGTAATAAATTAAGAAGATATGGTATTTTTACATATTCGATTTCATCATAAAAAGAGATTAAGATGGGTTTTTTCTTAATTATATTTAGATTATTTAATACAAAGGAATATTTATCCGACAATAATTGGAGAAGTTGACTAGTCTTTCTAGTATCCTCACAGGCTATATAATCTATAGAAAAGATTATTCTCAGGGCTCGGATTGTAATATCCTCCAGATTACCTATTGGTGTAGAAACCACATAAAGAGTTGACATAGGAATATTATACTATTAATATTAAATAGTATTAAAGTATGATAATATCATACAGTTAAATTATCTAATAATTATGCCTATTTCAGATAAATACAGCCGTTTGATTCTTGTCCGTCATGGAGAATCACTTTGGAATGCCCGGGGACTCTGGACAGGCTGGAAGGATATTGATTTATCTGAAAAAGGCCGTCAGGAGGCAAAAGCGGCTGGGGCGGTTATTAAAGATATTATGGTGGACTTAGCCATTACTTCTGATTTAAAAAGAGCCTACCATACTTTGGATATAATTTCACAAGTATTAAATTATCAAAGCCTTAAAACAATAAAGGATAAAAACGTCCGTGAAAGAAATTACGGTAAATATACAGGACAAAGTAAATGGAAAATTAAAGAAGATTTAGGTGATGAGAAATTTACTGAAATTCGCCGGGGTTGGGATGTTGCTATTCCAGAAGGCGAATCTTTAAAGGATGTCTACAAAAGAGTTCTGATAAACTATAATATGCATATATTGCCTGCATTAAAAAGAGCGAGAAATGTTTTATACGTAACACACGGAAATACTAATCGGGCTTTAATAAAGCATTTAGAGAAAATTTCTGATGACAAGATCAGTAGTATAGAAATGCTGACGGGAGAGGTAATTGTTTATCAGATGGATATAAATGGGAAAGTGCATGATAAGGAAAAAAGGGCAGTTAACTTGAATCGCGGTAGTCAATAAAAAATTAAACCTGAGTTTAATCAATTTTGGGCTGATAAGGAGGAATTATGAGAAAAATAAAAGTAGGCATAAACGGTTTTGGGAGAATAGGAAGGGTGGCTGCCAGAATTATTTTAAACAGTAAAAATCTTGAACTTGCTGCAATTAACAGTCGGGCCGAAAGCTCATCCCATGCTTATCTTTTGCAACATGATACTACCTACGGATTATTTGCAAAGCGGGTAATCGAGAACAAGGGAAATTTAGAGGTTGAAGGAAAGATGATCAACGTTTTTCAGGAGAATGAACCGTCTAATATCCCCTGGAGTTCTGCCGGTGTTGATGTGGTAATTGAGTCAACCGGAATATTCAGGGATAAAATTAGCGCATCCGCACATCTTGATGCCGGAGCGGGATTAGTGGTTATCTCTGCCCCTCCTAAAGACGACATTCCCACTTTCTGTATAGGCGTTAACGATGAATTACTGGATTTAAATAAATTTAAGATTATTAGCAATGCTTCTTGTACCACTAACTGCTTGGCTACAGTCGCCAAGGTCTTAGAAGAAAATTTCGGTATAGTTAAAGGTTTTATGACTACAGTACATTCATATACAGATTCCCAAAACCTGCTTGATAATTCCCACCGTAAGGATTTTAGACTTGCCAGAAGTGCGCCAAACAATATGATTCCTTCATCTACAGGAGCCAGTAAGGCATTGGGTTTAGTTTTGCCATCACTGAAAGGTAAAATTATTTCTTCATCACTTCGAGTCCCACTAAATACAGTTTCCATCATCGATTTGACTGTAATAATTAAAAAGGAGGCGGACTTGAAGGAAATCAATAATGCATTCGAAAAAGCAGCGAAGAATGAATTATCAGGTATCTTAGAATTATCATATGACCATCTAGTATCTTCTGATTTAAAAGGCAGTACATTTTCCTCCGTTGTTGATGGATCTTTGACAGCTGTCAGCGGGAATATGGTAAACGTCAAGGCCTGGTATGATAACGAATGGGGTTATACATCACGATTAATTGATTTAGTTGAGAAGGCAGCTTCTAATCTCTTTAAGACGTCATGAAGAAAACTATCAAAGATATACCTGAGTTAAAAAATAAAACAGTCTTTTTGACCGTTGATTTTAATATTTCCCTACACAACGGTAAAATTGCCAATGATACAAGAATACGGGAAGCAATACCTACTATCGATTATCTCTTAAAAAAAGGAGCAAGACTTGTTTTAGCTTCCCATCTCGGCAGACCGAAAGGCTACGATCTGCAATTTTCTTTAAAGCCGGTTGCTGAACATCTGCAAAAAATAGTATCTCAAAAAGTTTTTCTAGTTGATAAATACTGGTATCCAGAAACAAATCTGGAGGTTAGCGACAAAGCAAAACAAGGTATAGTGCTTTTGGAAAATATCAGGTTTACCGAGAGCGAAAGTAAAAATGATGATAATTTTTCAAAACACCTGTCGACGATGGCTGATTATTTCGTCAATGATGCCTTCGGAACATCTCACCGGGTTCATGCATCGATTGTAGGAATTGCCCAATATTTACCTTCTTACGCAGGACTTCTTTTGGATAAAGAAATACGTATGCTAAATAAAGCTCTTTTAAATCCCCAAAAGCCGTTTGTAGTAGTTATAGGGGGAGCTAAAACCCCTGAAAAAATATCGGTTATCGAAAAACTTTTGGATATTGCCGATACAGTTATTTTAGGAGGAGCGATTGCCAATACTTTTTTGGCAGCTTGGGGTTTTGGGATGGGCAGATCTATGATTGATTACGAAATGATCGAGATGGCTAAAGTCGTATTTTGGAAAACCTCACGCCAGCATTCAGCTTTAATATTACCCCATGATGTCATAATAACTAGTGATTCTAACAAACAAAAGTTAGCAACAGTTGATTACAATAAAGTACCTTCCGATGCGTCTATTTTTGATATAGGTCCTGATACTCGAAAATTTTACGGACAACTTATCGAAAAAGCTAAAACTATCATATGGAACGGCCCAATGGGGCTTTTTGAAGATGAAAGGTTTAAAGACGGGACGGAAAGTGTTTTAAAAAGCGTAGCTGAAAGCAAAGCTTTTTCCATAGTTGGAGGGGGAGACACTCTGACAAGCATTAAAAATAAGGAATACTTGCATAAAATAACTCACGTCTCAACAGGCGGCAGCGCAATGCTGGAATTCATCAAAAAAGGATCACTTCCCGGAATTGACGTGTTGATGGAAGCTTAGGCCGCAACCGATGATAACTTGATTGTATCGGTGCGGCACAATGAGCCGTAATCATCAATAACCCTTCAGGTTATTGATGAACGGGCTCTTAGGAGGTAAGGTATTTACGGTAAACCGCAACAACTTTCCCTTGGATTTTTACGTGAGTAGTATAAATTGGAGTCATCGCAGCGTTTGCCGGTTCAAGTTTGATTCTGTCTTTTTCGAAAATTATTCTTTTTAGTGTTGCCAGGCCGTTGGGAAGGATAGCAACAACTATATCACCATTTTGAGCATCCTGCTGATGCTGGATAATAACGTAATCACCGTCGAGTATGCCTTCATCAATCATAGAATCGCCTTTCACTTGTAACACAAACCCGGGTTTTTTGCTGTTGACGATATTGGCAGGGACAGAGAGATAAAAATTCGGGTCAGTATGCGGTTCCAGCGGGCTTCCGGCGGCAATAAAGCCAAGTACGGGTAAATCAACAGCTGAATCGGATTCAGACAACTTCATTTTATCTTTAATGATTTCCATACCGCGCTCATAACCGATGGTTTTTTTGATATAGCCTTTTTTGACAAGACGTTCTACGTGTTCGTGCACAGTCGACACGGCGTTGACACCTATTCCCTCTGCAATTTCCATTAAGGTCGGAGCATAGCCATGTCGTTGGATATATTGATTAATATATTCAAATACTCGTCTTTCGCGTTGATATAAAACTTTAGCCATATTTAAAATTAACCGAAAATTCTATTTATTATTAATTTATTTTATATTTACTATCTTTAAATTAATATAAAAAAAACCGAATGTCAAGAATATCATTAGGGCAATAACAAGTGTAAACTATGTTAAAATACATCAATATGACCGAATTTAAAATAAGTGCCCCCTTTAAGCCGATCGAAGATCAGAAAAATGCCATAAACAGTTTAATTACTGGAGTTCAAAAAAAATTTGACCATCAAGTGCTTCTAGGAATAACCGGAAGCGGTAAAACTTTCACTATGGCGAACATTATTGCCAAGTTAAATAAACCGGCACTTATTATTTCCCATAATAAAACTTTGGCTGCGCAACTCTATCAGGAATTCAAGTCATTTTTTCCAAATAATTCAGTAAATTATTTTGTCTCCTATTATGATTTTTATCAGCCTGAGGCTTACATTCCACAAACAGATACCTATATCGAAAAGGAGGCGGAGATAAATGAGAATATTGATAAATTACGTCTTGCCGCGACCTCCAATCTTTTGACCCGGAAAGATACGATTATCGTGGCTTCAGTATCTAGCATTTATAATTTAGGTTCGCCTGTGGTTTACGGTAAATTTGTACTCGAATTAATTAGCGGCATGAAATTGAGCCGTAAGGTGGTCTTGAATAGGTTAATAGATCTTCAATACTCTCGTTCTGATTTTGACTTTCACCGCGGTACATTTCGCGTCCGTGGAGAAAATATTGACATTTATCCAGCTTATGATGAATATGCACTACGGCTGGCGCTTGCAGACGAAAAATTGCTGTCAATAAAAAAAGTTAGTCCGCTTGACTCATCTTTTATTGAAAATATTAATAAGCTTACCCTTTTCCCGGCCAAACATTACCTGACTGATATCCGGGATCCAGATATTTTTGAACAAATAAGAAAAGATTTAAAAATAAGAATACTTGAACTGAACAGTCAGGGAAGAAAAATGGAAAGTTACCGCTTGGAAAAAAAGGTCAGTTATGATTTAGAAATGATACAGGAAATAGGCTATGTCAACGGGATTGAAAATTATTCCAGATATTTTGATAAAAGATTGCCCGGTGCCCCGCCTTTTACACTTCTTGATTATTTCAGTAAACCTTACGGAAAAGAATGGCTTCTTTTTATTGACGAATCCCATATGACTATTCCGCAAATCAGGGGAATGTACAATGGCGATCATTCGCGAAAGCAAACCCTTATCGATTTTGGATTCAGATTGCCGTCTGCTTTGGATAACCGGCCTTTAAAATTTCCTGAGTTTTTAGACAGAATTCCACAGACAATTCATGTTTCAGCTACCCCGGCTGATTGGGAACTAAATATGGCGAAGAAATATTCAAAGTCCGGTGTTGTTCAACAACTGATACGTCCCACGGGAATTCTTGATCCAAAAATTGAAATTCGTCCAACTCAGGTTCAAATTGAAAATTTAGTACAGGAGATTTTACTGCGTAAGTCCAAAAAAGAAAGGGTTTTGGTTACCACCCTGACTAAACGCATGGCAGAGGAGTTGACAAACTATCTGAATGAGTTAAAGCATCATGATTCTTCAAAATATGGATTAACTAAGCCGGAAGATTACCCTTTGGTACAGTATCTTCATTCTGATATCCAAACTTTGGAAAGAAGCGATATTCTGGATCAGCTCCGGGAAGGAAAATATGACGTCCTTGTCGGAATTAACCTCTTAAGGGAAGGATTGGATTTGCCTGAGGTGTCTTTGGTTGCGATTCTTGATGCGGATAAGGAAGGATTCTTACGAAGTTACACGTCATTAATACAAACGATGGGAAGGGCAGCAAGGCATATAAACGGTATGGTTATTATGTATGCTGATAATATTACGCAGTCGATGAAAAAGGCGATTGAGGAGATTGAAAGAAGAAGGATTGTTCAGATTGCCTATAATAAAAAGCACCATATCATACCTCGAAATATCTCTAAGCCCATCAGAGACAAGTTGGTTGATTCTCCAAACGAATTAGAAGTAGATAATATAAAAATATTTGATCAGAAAAAGTTAAATATATATACCAAGCTACTCGAAATTGATCCTGAATCATTAACTCCACAGGATAAAGTCAAAATTATCAGAACGTTTGAAAAAGAAATGAAAATCGAAGCAGAAAATTTAAATTTTGAAAAAGCTGCACTTCTTCGCGATAAGATCGCCTCTTTAAAGAACTCCTGAAGACGTGTTAAAATGAAAGGTTTCTATCCTTATGAGTATATAGAAGAGTCTATGCAAAATAAAATTACTATTACGGGAGCACGGGAACATAATTTAAAAAATATTAATCTCGAAATACCCAAAAATGAACTTGTGGTATTTACGGGAATATCCGGCAGTGGAAAGTCATCGCTTGCCTTCGATACTATTTACGCCGAAGGCCAAAGGCGGTATGTCGAAAGTCTATCCTCTTATGCTAGACAATTTTTAGGCATCATGGATAAACCTGATGTCGAGTCTATCGAAGGATTATCTCCGGCAATTTCTATTGATCAAAAATCTACAAGCCATAATCCTCGATCGACAGTTGGCACAATTACAGAAATATATGACTACCTCAGATTATTGTTTGCCCGTATCGGCAATCCGCATTGCAGTAATTGTCAGAGGCTTATCACCCGCCAGTCTTCACAGCAGATAATTGATAATGTCATAACTTTTGTTCAAAATATTTTTACTCAAAGAATAAATAAGAATACTAAAATAATCGTTTTGTCACCTCTTATTAGGGATAAAAAAGGTGAATTTAACGAATTATTTCTTAATCTAAAAAGTAAAGGTTTTTCACGGGTTAGGATCGATGGTAAATATTTCTTTTTGAACGAAGATTTTAATCTGATCCGCACGAATAAACATAATATTGAGGTTGTTATAGACAGAATAAGTTTTGAGTCAACCGTCTTTAAAAAAGATTTAAATAGTTACAGATCGCGTCTCTCAGATGCTGTTGATTCGTCTTTGGGGCTGTCACAGGGACTTTGTATTGTTAGTTATATTGAAGATAAAGGTTTTGAAATTCCTGAAAACCCCAAAATATATTCAGACCACCTTTATTCCGAGCGTTTCGCCTGTCCTGAATGTAACATTTCATTACCGGAAATCGAACCACGGCTTTTCTCTTTTAATTCGCCTCACGGAGCATGTATAAATTGCGCAGGAATAGGTAAAGTAACCAAAGTGAATCCTTCCTTGGTACTTAGTAAAAACTTATCAATTAGTGAAGGCGGCATTCTGCCTTTTGCGCGTTCCGTCTTATCAGATACGTGGTATGGACGGTTGATTTTGACTGTAGCCAGAAATTTAGGTATTAATCCTACACAAAGATTACGGGAAGTAAATACCGATAATTTGCATAAATTATTATTTGGAACAGGCGATACTGTTTATGATATAGAAGGCCAGAACCGGCAGGGAAAAATGGTAACTATACACGAAGTATTCTCAGGTATAGTACCTGAACTTGAAAAGCGCTTCAAGGAAACTGATTCGCCATATGTCAGGACAGAAATCAACCGCTTCATGCAGGAAGAAATTTGTCCAACGTGTATGGGAAAAAGATTAAAACCGGAGGCTTTATCGATTACACTTGATAATTTTTCCATTATAGATATCACAGCTTTATCGATCAGCGACTCTCTGTCTTGGATACAAAATTTGTATAAAAATTTGTCAGGGCGGGATAAATTAATTGCTTCTCTGATAGTAAAAGAAATCTGCAACAGATTGCAATTTCTTATCAGTGTCGGTTTGGAATATTTGACTCTAGATAGGGCGGCTGGCAGTTTAGCGGGTGGAGAAGCTCAAAGAATAAGACTTGCTTCACAAATAGGATCAGGCTTGTCAGGAGTACTTTATGTATTAGATGAGCCGTCGATCGGACTTCACCCGCGCGATAATGACCGTCTAATCGCTTCATTAAAAAAACTTCGTGATTTGGGAAATACCTTAGTTGTGGTGGAACATGATAAAGACATGATGAGAAATGCTGATTATATTGTAGATTTTGGTCCCGGTGCAGGTGAACACGGAGGAAAAATAATATCGGAGGGTACATATCAGCATATTATCAAGGATCCTAAATCAATAACCGGTCAATATTTATCAGGAAGGAAAAAAATATCATTTAGTCATGCAAGCGATAACAATATTTTAAATAAGCAATTAACTGTTTTCGGCTGCTGTGAAAATAATTTAAAAAATATCAATATCAACATTCCTATAGGAAAACTAGTATGCATCACAGGTGTTTCAGGCAGCGGGAAGTCAACTTTAATTGTTGATACGTTATATCATGTTTTAGCCAAACACTTTAATCCGTACCATAAAGAAAAGATTGGAAAATACGAAAAAATTACCGGTTTGGAATATCTGAAAAGAGTGATTCTGATAGATCAATCGCCAATTGGAAGGACGCCTCGAAGTAATCCTGCGACCTACACCGGCATATTTACTCCTATCCGCGAGTTATTTGCCATGACTATTGAAGCCAGAACAAAAGGATATCGTCCCGGAAGATTTTCTTTTAATGTAAAAGGAGGCCGTTGCGAAGTCTGTCAGGGTGAAGGAGAGATTAAGATAGAAATGCAGTTTTTACCGGATGTTTATGTGACTTGTGATACATGTCACGGTACTAGATATAATTTGGAAACATTAGATATTCAGTATAAAGGAAAAAGTATTTCCGATGTCTTAAAAATGACTGTTGAAGAAGCAGAAAAGTTCTTTCACCACCATCCAATACTAATTACTAAACTAGAAACACTGCATCATGTAGGGTTATCTTATCTAAAGTTAGGACAGCCTGCTACTCAACTTTCAGGCGGAGAGGCTCAAAGAGTAAAACTGGCAACCGAATTATCCAAGAAAAATACCAGAGACACCATTTTTATCCTTGATGAACCGACAACCGGACTGCATTTTGCCGATTTGGAAAAATTAATGTTTGTCCTGAGGGATTTAGTTAAACTCGGTAATACAGTAGTTGTCATCGAACACAATTTAGATGTCATTAAAAATGCCGATTGGATCGTGGATTTAGGTCCGGAAGGTGGAGACCGGGGTGGAAAAATCATAGCTGAAGGTAATCCCCGGGATATCGCCGCTAATAAAAATTCCTATACGGGTTATTTTCTTAAAAAAGCCTATAGCTGAATTCCGATATGCTCAAAACCCTGGATAATATCAGAAATCTTCCTCAAACACCCGGAATATACAAATTCAGTGACAGCAGTGGAACTATAATTTATATCGGTAAAGCCATCAATCTTCAAAAACGCGTCTTATCATATTTAAGGCCGCTTACCGCGTTAGATCCCAAAACACAGGCGATGGTAAAAAACGCCAAATATGTAAATGTTATAAAAGTTTTATCTGATTTTGAAGCGTTGGTTTTGGAAGCAGAACTTATACATAAATACCTTCCAAAATACAATATTATATGGAGAGATGATAAACATTATATTTATATCAAAATTACCAGAGAAGAATTTCCAAGAGTTCTTTTAGCTCGTCATGAGAGTAACGACCGGTCTTTTTATTTTGGACCGTATCCCTCAAGAACTATCGTTTTGGATATACTGAAATTTATCAGAAAAATATTTCCCTTCTGCAATCAAATGCCCAATGCTAAAAGAGCATGTTTTTATACACATTTAGGACTTTGTTCTCCGTGTCCGGCAGAAGTTAGAAAAATGTCTGGGGACAATTATAATGAATTCCACCGACAATATTTGGATAATATTAAAAATATTAAAGACCTGTTAAAAGCCAAATCAAATAAATTAATTAAAAAACTTTCGTCAGATATGAAAGAGTATTCCCAACAACAGAAATTTGAAAAAGCAGCTGCGATACGCAATCAAATTCATAAACTGGAGTATCTGAATTTTAAAAGATTTTCTGCCCTTTCTTATATCGAAAATCCCTATTTATCGCAAAAAACGCACAGAAAGGAACTCGTCCAATTATCGGATATATTGAAAATTTATATTCCCGGTCTCCAGTTAATAAAAAAAATAGAGTGTTACGATATTAGCAACATCAGCGGGACCTCACCTGCAGGATCAATGGTAACCTTTGTCAAAGGCGAACCGGATAAAAATAATTACCGGAGGTTTAAAATTAAAAGTCTGAATACTCCAGATGATTTTGCTATGCTTGCGGAAGTTATGGAAAGGAGACTTCAGCATAATAATTGGAAATTGCCGGACCTGTTTGTTCTTGACGGAGGAACGCCCCAGCTACAAAAAATTATTAATGTCTTTAAAAAATATAATATTTCAATTCCGCTTATTGGTCTTGCCAAGAGAGAGGAAGAATTAGTAATTCCTTCAGGAAAAATATTTATAAAAATTAAACTTCCGTCAAACTCTCAGGCTTTAAATTTGATTAAACGCCTCCGTGATGAAGCTCATAGATTTGCTCATAAATACCATGAGCAAATTCGGATGAGAAAGTTAACAGCCCTTTTTGCATAAAACCATTTCTTTATGTTAGGCTTGTTATATTCATGATCAAAATAGTTAAAAAATATCTTTTGGTGACTTTGTGCCTTCATATTCTAACACTGATAATTCCGGCTTTCAGAATAGATGGAACCTGGTATGATATTTTTTATTCATCATTTATTTTGACTCTTCTTTTGATCATCTTCAAACCAATCATAAATCTTATCATGCTGCCGTTAAATATTTTAACTTTAAATCTAAGCAGTTGGATTTTGAATATACTAATTTTTTATCTATGGACCCGTTTAGTACCCAATATAAGTATCTCCGCGTGGAAATTCCAAGGAATAAAAATAGGCATAATTTCGCTATCTCCTATGGATTTTTCTTATATAACAACTTTGATTATTGTTAGTATTTTATTTATAATACTAGTCCAAATTGCGAATTGGCTTTTCCACAAATCATGAACAATAAAATATTTACCGTCATTGGCGGAGGAACAGGAACATTCAGTATTTTAAACGGATTAAAAAAATACAGCGATCATATCAATGCTGTAGTAACTATGGCAGATTCAGGCGGCAGCGCTAAAAAAGAGCGAGATGAGTGGGGTTTGCTTCCCAACAGCGATATTCGTAAGTCTTTGATTGCGCTGGCTGATATTTCGACAAAGGATTCTCATCTTCTGAGACAACTTTTCCAATACCGCTATAGCAATCAAAAAGGCATCTCAGGTATGACTTTTGGTAATTTGTTTCTGGCAACCTTGACTAAACTTTTGAAATCTCAAAAAAAAGCTATAGAAAAGGCTGGCGATCTGTTAAATATAAAGGGTAAAGTTTTACCCGTTACCATGGATAAAATCAATTTAAAAGCTGTCTATGAAGACGCAAGTGTGATAATAGGAGAACATTTTATCGATGAACCTCTTCATGATGGCAGATTGGCCATTACTAATCTATCCACACAACCGCAGGCAAAAGCTACAAAAGATGTAATTCAGGCTATTATCAAATCTGATTATTTAATTATCGGGCCCGGAGGGTTTTATACCACCATTTTGGCAAATTTAGTCATCGATGGTGTTGCGGATGCTATCCGAAAAAGTAAAGCTAAAAAAATATTTATTATGAATTTGATGACTGAGTATGGACAAACCTATGGTTTTACTGCATCCAGATTTATCACTGAATTAAATAAATATCTCGACAGTAATTTACTTGATTATGTGGTTATTAATAATAAATCGATTCCAGATAAGATAATCAAAAGATATAAAAAGTATCATGCACAACCGGTTATTAATGATCTAAATTCGTCAGTAAAATTTAAGATAATTGAGGATGATCTTATTTCATCTGATTTAATAAGACGAGTGAAAGGGGATAAGTTGCATCGCAGTTTAATTAGACATGATCCAGACAAACTTGCCTGCATCTGCATGAAAATCCTCAATTTGTTATAATAGACATATGAAGAATATAATAAATATTTTTCAGCTTATAATTTCAATATTTCTAACCGTCTTAATATTAATGCAGGCAAAAGGTGTTGGTTTAGGCAGAGCCTGGGGAGGCGGTAGTGAGTTTTATAAAAGCCGCAGAGGTGTAGAAAAGATAATTTTTCGTCTAACTATTACTGTAGCTGCGCTATTTCTAATCTCATCGATTCTCAACGTACTAATTTCGTAATTATGCGAAGGCTAATCCAGTTTGCACTTCTTTTTATCTCTGTTTTTTTTCATAAACACCGTAAAGAATTTGTTATATCTGTTCTCTCTGGATTTTTCATAACTCTTTTTTTAATTCAGGCCTACCCACTCCTAATAAATATAACAGGACAAAAAAACTTTAAAATCGGAGTAATCGGAAAATACCGGGATACATATCTTCCGGATTATATACAAAAACAAATAAGTTTCGGATTGACTATCCTAGACAGTGACGGCGAAGCCATACCAGGAGCGGCAAATTCCTGGGATATAGATGAAAATGCTAAAATCTATACTTTTCATTTGAAAAAAAATTTGTTATGGCATGATGGTAAAGGATTTACTGCAAAAGACATAAAATATAAATTAAAAGATGCACAGTTTACTGTAGTCGATGATTATACTCTTAAAATTTCTCTTAAAGATCCTTATGTTATTTTACCTGTCATTTTATCCCAACCGTTAATAAAAGAAGGTATTATTGGTTTGGGGGAATATAAAGTGGCAAGAGTGGATTATGAAGCAGATATTATCACCTCTTTATCACTTCAGCCCTTAGTGGCAAACAAACCGTCTATCTCTTATAAATTCTATACAGATATAAATCAGGCTTTTCTTGCTTTTAAATTAGGAGAAATTAATGTTTTAAAGGATCTTACTTCTATAGATAATCTGGATAAATGGACGGGGGTAAAAATAGATAAGTTTAATGATTACAACCGGTTTGTTGGATTATTTTTTAATTTAAGTAGTTCTACTTTCAAGGTAAAAGAAATACGACAGGCTTTAGCATACGGACTGCCAAAATTTGACGAGTATGATAGAGTTTATACGCCGATCTCACCACTATCCTGGGCCTATTCAAAAAACGTCCGTCTGTATAATACGGATCCGGATACAGCCGCAAAAGTGCTTTCAAAAAGCCCTTTAGCCTCTTCATCAAGTACATTTACCATTTCTACATACCCCTCTTATGTGGCTCAAGCAGAAAAAATCGCAGAAAGTTGGAATAAGTTTGGACTCAATGTAAAGGTAAAAGTGGAAAATACATTTAACAGCTCTTTCCAGATTTTTCTTATGTCCTTACCTATACCTCCTGATCCCGATCAATATAGTTATTGGCAGTCAACTCAGGACAATACCAATATCACACACTATAACAATCCTAAAATTGATAAACTTCTTGAAGAAGGCAGAAAAACTCTTGATAAGAATACCAGAAAGAAAATTTATTATGATTTTCAGCGCTATTTGGTCGATGATCTTCCGGTAATATTTCTCTATTATCCTAAACTCTACCAGATTGAACGGACTTAATGACTAATTTCTGTGTTTGTACTAATGTGCCGCGGGAGAGACTCGAACTCTCACGGTATTTTATTACCACAGGATTTTAAGTCCTGCGCGTATACCATTTCGCCACCGCGGCAGTTTAAAGTCTATTTTATCAGAATAAGAAAAAAGTTTCAGCAACCTTTATTCAATACTTTATATTCAGCAGTTTTTCAGATTTAATAATATAATAGGATCTATGAAGATTCTGATAGTAGAAGATGAGCACCGTATAGCTGGTGCGATTAAGAAAGGGCTAGAACAGGAAAAATATACTGTCGATATTGCCTACGACGGCATAGAAGGATTTGACCTTGCGGTGAGTGAAGACTATGACCTGATTATCCTTGATTTAATGCTTCCTGGTATGGATGGATATGCAATATGTAAAAATTTAAGAAAACAGCGCATTCATATCCCGATCCTGATTTTAACTGCCAAAGGACAAATTCAGGATAAAGTTGAGGGGTTGGATTGTGGCGCAGATGATTATCTTACCAAACCGTTTGCTTTTGAAGAACTTTTAGCCCGGATAAGAGCACTTATTCGCAGACCACCCCAGCAAATGAATACTTCATTAACTATCCTTGATTTGACTTTAAACCCGAAAACTTTTATGGTTGTTCGAGATGGGCGGGAAATCCATTTATCCAGTAAAGAATATTCGTTGCTTGAATACCTAATTCGTCATAAAAATACCATTGTCTCCAAAGAAAATATTATCCAGCACGTGTGGAATTATGATTCAGACATTCTTCCAAACACAATAGAAGTGTATATTCGGAATCTGCGTAATAAAATAGATCGGCCTTTTACCAAAAATAAACCCCTAATTCAAACGATAAGAGGTTTTGGCTACAAGATAGGAGAATAATTATGTTTACTAAAGCACGATTAAAATTAACCGGCTGGTATTTATTGATTATTATGTGTATCAGTATTACCTTTAGCGGCGTGATTTATCACATGCTTTCCCGTGAAGTTGCGCGGTTTGAACAGCTGCAAAGGTTTCGGATTGAAAGAAGATTGGGTAAAAGTCCGCCAGTTCCGTCTCTTGAAAATTCGGAGCTACTTGAAGAAACAAATAAGCGGATACTACTTATGCTTATTTTTGTAAATGCCGGAATTTTAGTGATGGCCGGGGGTTTTGGTTATATTTTGGCAGGTAGAACACTTACACCTATCAAGGCTATGGTGGATGAACAAAATCAATTTATTAGTGACGCATCTCATGAATTACGCACACCTATAACATCATTAAAAAGTAACCTGGAAGTAAATCTGCGCGATAAGAATCTCTCCCTAAGCCAGGCTAAAATCTTAATTACCCAAAATATTGAGGATGTAAATAAACTTCAGTCCCTAACAGATGGTTTATTAAGGCTTGCGCAATTTCATCAGCCTAAAAGCATTATGGTATTAAAAAAGGTTTTCATTACAGAAATAGTTGATGAAGCCATCAACAAAGTATCTTCACTCGCTAAAATGAAACAAATTGAGTTAAAGAAGAAAATTGCTAATATTGAAATTAGTGCAAATAAGTCGGGTCTTATTGACGTCGTTGTCATACTTCTCGATAACGCCTTAAAATATAGTCCGAATAAAAATGAAATACTTATTACATCGTCAATTAAGGATGGATATTTAGATCTTTCTGTCAAAGATTTCGGCAGCGGAATAGAGAAAAAAGATCTGCCTCATATTTTTGACCGTTTTTACAGGGCCGATACGGCACGAACTAATTCTAAAACTGGAGGATATGGATTAGGCCTATCTATTGCTAAAAAAATAATTGATGCTCATCACGGAACGATAAATGTCGTCAGTAAATACAAGGAAGGCTCTACATTTACTGTACGTCTTCCGCTTAAATGAAATTATTATTGGCGCGCTATTTTCAGCTGTTATTCAGTTTAGTAGATTAAATTAGTATTAGAAATGAATTTATTTTTACAAAAAACCGTTTTGCTTTTTAAATGGTATAAACAACAAAAGGTATACACGAAAATAATTATAATTCTTCTTCTTATAGTGATAAGCTGGTTTACCTATACTAAAATTACTTCAGCAAAATCAAAATTACCTCAATATCAGACTGCAACAGCAGAAAAGGGTTCAATTATCGTCACAGTGTCTGCATCTGGTATCGTTTCAGCTGCAAATAGTGCATCAGTTACCACACAAACTTCAGGAGTCGTCAAAAAAATTTACGTCAATAACGGTCATAAAGTTCAGTCGGGCGATCCTATTGCTGAAATCGATCTTGATATGGATGGAAAACAGCGCGCTTCGCAGGCTTTGTCAAGCTATCAGAGCGCTAAAAATTCTTTGGACAGCGCTAAAGCTAATCTTTATACAGCCCAGTCAACTATGCTTACTCAATGGAAAAGTTATATGGATATAGCTCAAAATTCTACTTTTCAGAATTCCGACAAATCACCCAAAACCGACCAAAGACAATTGACTGAATTTATGGTGCCAAATGACGATTGGTTAGCAGCTGAAGCGAAGTATAAAATACAGCAAAGTGTCATACTTCAAACCCAAACGTCTTTAAATAGTGCCTGGGCTTCTTATCAGCAAGCATCTCCAATAATCTATTCGCCAATTTCCGGCACTATTTCAGGCCTTTCCCTCCAAATTGGTTCCGTGCTCACTTCACAAACTGGTTCGTCAGGAAATTCTGCTTCACAACGGATCGCTAATATAATAACAGACGCCACTCCGGTTATAACCGTGAATCTGACTCAAATCGATGCCCCCAAGGTTAAGTCAGACATGAAAAGCACTCTAACTTTAGATGCTATACCGGGAAAAACATTTACTGGAAAAATTATAAGTCTCGACACTACTGGTTCTATAAGTTCAGGTGTTACAAGCTATCCAGCTGCGATAAAACTCGATACAGGGACTGATGATATTTTTCCTAATATGTCAGTACAAGCAAATATTATTATCGATACCAAAGATAATATCATCATTATTCCTTCGAGCGCTGTTCAAATACAAAATGGTCAATCTGTAGTTCGGACTTTAAAAAACGGGAAAATTTTAGAGGTGACTGTTGAAACAGGATTAACTAATGGTACACAAACAGAAATTTCATCCGGACTATCCGAGGGTGAGGTTTTAGTTACCAGCATACAACAGACTTCGTCTAATGCAGCATCCCGAATTAATAATCAGACACAATCTCCCTTTGGTGTTTTCAGCGGAGGTGGAGGCGGAGGGTTTAGAGGGGTAGGAGGACGATAGTAAGGAGTAATAAATGCAATGGCTAATAAAGCAATTATTGAAGTACGACATCTCACAAAAATATATAAGACTGATGCTGAGGCGACGGTCGCTCTCGATGACGTTTCTTTTCGGATAGAAAAAGGTGAGTTTCTGGCAATTATGGGACCGTCGGGATCGGGTAAATCTACTCTAATGCATATTTTAGGAGCCTTAGATTTATCTACGAGTGGGGAATATATACTTGATGGAGCAGAAGTCTGGCGACTTTCCGATGATGAACTGGCAGATATCAGAAACAGAAAAATAGGATTTATTTTCCAGGCATTTAATCTTCTTCCCAGAACCACGGCTCTTAAAAATGTCATGCTCCCAATGATGTATGCCGGAATTCCGAAATTAGAGAGGCTGAATACAGCAAAAAAGTTTTTGGAAATGGTTGGACTGGGTAATCGTTTACTTCATACCTCAAATCAATTATCAGGTGGTCAACAGCAACGGGTAGCGATTGCCCGTTCATTAGTTCTTGATCCTTCAATATTACTGGCCGATGAACCGACCGGCAATATCGCGTCCGCACAGGCAGAAGAGATTATGGCTATCTTTGAAAAATTAAATGATGAAGGACACACAATTATTATGATTACTCATGAACCTGATATAGCCCTTCACGCCAAACGTATCATGCATTTACGGGACGGAAAAATAGTTACGGACGGTAATGGCCACAAACAAAGGAGATTTAAAAAATAATGGAATATTCTGAACTTATCTTCGAGGCTCTCGGTACTCTTATGGTGAACAAATTGCGGACTGGGCTTGCGATTTTAGGAATCGTCATAGGGATAGGCAGCGTCATTGCGCTGATTTCACTCGGACAATCAACTCAACAGTCCATAACCTCAAGAATCCAATCGCTAGGGGCGAACCTTTTAACTATTCAACCAACTTCACAGAGAACCGGAGGAGTAAGAGGAGCAGCCGGTGGAGGAACTACTCTAACTAATGAAGATGCTGCAGCAATTGCGTCATCTCCTAATATTACGACTATACTAAACGTCTCACCGGAATTATCACGCAGAACGCAGGTGACAACAGGTGGAAACAATACGAACACCCAAGTTATAGGTGTTGTACCGATCTATGCAGATGTACATAAAATTACTTTAACCTCCGGTAATTTCATTTCTCAACAAGATGTGGATGCGATGATTAAAAACGCTGTCGTTGGACCACAGATCGTTACGGATTTATTTGGTGAAGGAACAACAGCAATTGGTTCGACAATACGAATTAACGGTCAAACTTTTACGATTATCGGGATTACACAGTCAAAAGGTGGAACTGGCTTCCAAAACCAAGATGATATTATTTATATTCCTTTGTCTACCGCTCAGAAACAAATATTTGGCGTTAATTATTTAAGTTCAATCGGTCTGGAAGCAAAAAGCTCAGAAGTTATGTCGGATGCTCAAAACGAAGTAGGATATTTTCTTCTTGAACGGCATAAGTTAAACGATCCGACATTAGCAGACTTCTCAATTTTCTCCCAGCAGGATATTTTAAATACGGTTTCAGCGACCACCGGCACATTTACGGCTCTGCTTTCCGGCATAGCTGCAATATCACTACTGGTTGGGGGTATTGGCATAATGAACATTATGCTGGTTACGGTGACCGAAAGGACGAGAGAAATTGGTCTTCGTAAAGCCTTAGGAGCAAAGAAAAAAATCATTATCATCCAATTTTTGACAGAATCGATTATGCTGACATTTTGTGGCGGAATTATAGGTATGCTGATCGGTATTATAGCTTCCTATGCAATCTCGAAGCTTACAAATTCTCTTTTTGTAGTATCTCTTTCATCTATAATTCTTGCATTTTTAGTATCCGCGGGGATAGGTATAGTTTTCGGTTGGTACCCTGCTAAAAAAGCCTCAGATCTTCAGCCGATAGAAGCCTTAAGATATGAATAAAAATTTTAAAATTGTTCTTTCAGCCGGAATAATTTTATTTTTATCAATATTACTATTTGGTAAAAATTCAATACTTCCAAATTTTAATATAAATAAAAATCAGCCTAATTCTGTCATACAACCCGATATTAATAGCGAATTAAATCCTTTAACAATCACTGCTATGAGAAATAGGACCTATCCCGGAAGCAATCTGAATGTTAAAGAAAAATTAGCCAATGGTGCTAATTATGATAAGTATATCGTCTCTTACCTATCAGACGGATTGAAAATTTACGCATTATTGACCGTTCCCAACGATATTAAACCTCTACAGGGTTGGCCCGCTATAATTTTTAATCACGGTTACATACCACCAAATATTTATCAGACTACAGAGCGTTATGTGAACTATGTCGATGCTATAGCCAGAAGTGGGTTTATCGTTCTGAAACCGGATTACAGAGGTAACGGAAATTCAGACGGACAACCTGAAGGAGCTTATTATTCTCCTGCCTATGCTTCAGACGTCTTAAATGCCTTATCTTCTATTAAACAGTACAAAGATGTTGATCCACAGAAAATAGGCATGTGGGGGCATTCCATGGGCGGAAACATTATACTTCGGGATATTGTGGTAAACACCTCTGACATAAAAGCAGCAGTAATTTGGGGAGGAGTAGTTGGATCGTATGAAGATCTTATGAATAATTGGCAGAGAAAAGTCAATTATCAGCCTCTGCCAACCGAAATGGCACTGCGGAATAATTACCGTAAGCGCATTACTGATACCTACGGTACACCTCAGACAAATCCCGCTTTTTGGAGTTCTATTGATCCCACTTATTTTCTTTCGGATATAAAGACTCCTACACAGCTTCATACCGGTGGTAATGATGAAGAAGTGCCGGTAAGCTTTTCAGTTTCTTTAAAGGATAAACTGATAAAAGAAGGTAAAGATGTGGAGTATTATAATTATCCCGGCGGTGACCATAATATATCTTCACCGAATTTCGAAACTGCCATGCAAAGAACAATAGATTTTTTTAATAAATATTTGAAGTAACATTTTATTCTCAATCGGAGGTTTATCCTGAGAAACGAAGTGACGAATGATCGGGGCAGTTTCAACGAAGTTGAACGTGCTCCTGAGAAACGAAGTGACGAAGGGAGGTGAATAATTACATGAAAAA
Organism: uncultured Gammaproteobacteria bacterium; assembly: GCA_964362665.1. GTDB lineage: Bacteria > Patescibacteriota > Microgenomatia > 2-02-FULL-39-11 > 2-02-FULL-39-11 > 2-02-FULL-40-13. The sequence continues at coordinate 20,287 of CAYIFB010000020.1, forward strand.
TAAATATTTAATTACGATAATAGTGGCCTTAGTTGTTGGTGTTTTAGGTTTTTTGGGAGGCATGAAATATCAATCAGGGCAAAGTACGTCTCGTATAAACATGGGAAGGCAGTTAGGTACCGGAAATAACACAAACGGAAGACAAAATGGCCAAGGCAGATTTGCGGGTGGTGTAAGGCCAGTTGCCGGAGAAATTATTTCAATGGATGATAAATCAATTACCGTCAAGCTCCAAGACGGCAGCAGTAAAATAATTTTACTAACTTCTTCAACATCAATTTCTAAATCCACTGAGGCAAGCAGAAGTGATTTAATATCGGGGATAAGAGTCTTAGTATCAGGTACGGAAAATACTGATGGGAGTGTGACCGCCTCAAATATTCAGTTAAATCCTACTTTTGGAGGACTGGGCAATAATAAAATGCCTACACAAACTCCGTAGATTAAATAACCTTTTTAAGCTTCTTTTCAGCTAAGTAATGTAGTTTATATTAGAAGCGGGTTTTAGAAAAGACTACGATTAGTATGATTACTCCCGGATATCATATTGTATTCGGGAGTAATTTTTGTGTTTGCGGTTACAAGACTGTGTCTGTTATGCTCGGGTACCAGTCGGTACCCGGCTGCGTCACAATTCTGCGCGAAGACAGATACTGTACAGTATCTGTCGAAGCAAGGCGCAGACTTGTGCCTTGCTGCGGGACTAGGAATCGAACCTAGATTAGAGGATCCAAAGTCCTCCGTCCTACCATTAAACGATCCCGCAACGTAAGAAATTACTTTGTAATTTCAACGTTGCTGAAACGATTAATCCCGATTTATATAATCGTGGATTATTACGTTTCGCAATATGTATTTTATCATAAAAGGTTGCACGCATTATAGTTTTTTAATACAATATGATGGTTAAGGACGCTTAGCTCAGTTGGTAGAGCGTTGCGTTTACATCGCAAAGGTCGGGGGTCCGAGACCCTCAGCGTCCACTTTACAACACTAACCCGATTCAGAGGTAGAATGCATTTGTACCTCATTAATTCCCTTAATCCCAACCCAAACTAAATATATAGGCATAATAAATAATAAGATCATTGATAAGCCCATTACCTGCCTCAACCATGTATCCGGCCAATATTGAAGAAGAATATCGTGTGTTCCTTTAGTTAACTGTATTCCTATAAAGTCATAATTAACCGTATAAATCGGTGTTTTTAAACCATCTACCGTCACCTGAAAATGCTTGTCATATGGATAATGTATGACCAACCAGCCATCGTTATCAATAATATAATTAAAGTTTAAATTATCAGGTTCATTTTTGACAATTTTTAATTTATTGTTATAGAAAGAATCAAAAAATTTTAAATATCCTTTTTTGTTTTTAATGTCGTATGATGTTTGCAGAGCAACCAGGAGTTTATTTGTTTTAATATTGCCAATATCATAAGTATAAGGAAAAATTAATTTTCCCTGTGCTGGCGTAAATTCTTTGTCATCAACCGCAAATATAATTTGCGAAATATCTTTGGAAAAGATTCCTGTTGCTAGGTATTTAGGAAAATCCAAAGGCAGGTTAAATTCAATGATATTCAAGTCGTTTTCTTTCACTAGCTTAGCCTGAGAAAAATCCAATGGTATTTCTTTCATTTTTTGGGTAATCAAAGGAGTATTGAACTTAGTAAAATTAATCGGAAGAACTTTACTGAATGCTGTAGAATTTTCAGGTATTCTATCTACTAATATAATATTGCGATCCTGATTATTATCCAATAATTTAGCAAATAAACCATCTTTCTCTAATACTGCTAATTGAGCATCATATATCATGCGGTGATCTTTTTTTAAATAATTCTGCAATAAGACATCGACGGGTAAATTTTTAAAGGCGATATGCCTGGGATTATAAGCGCCGGAAGGAGTAAAATAATTAAAATAGTTCGTGTAGTGAAAGTATAGGCCTTGGTTATTATAGATACCTTTATTAAAGTAGCGGTCGTATGTTTGATCGTCAGTAGTATAAAACTCTCTGAATGGGATTATATTGGGATTTTGATAATCAATAAATACTTTCTCTTTAGTATAGGGGAGATTCTGCGGGATTATGTTCACTTTTGATAGATAATCTGAAAAATAGGTACGCATTCCGTTTCCATCAAGAAATAGTAGAATTGTTATTGCAGAAATTAATAAATATTTTCTATTTTTATAAGATATCTTGCTTAATAATGATAGATATAAAATAAATCCTATCAGTAAAAACCCGAAAATCAGATAAAAATTAATTTCATTAGATATATCAGAATAAGCATTTATATAAATTCCTTCTAAAATTACTGTAATAAGTAAATTTTTTTTAACTTAATTTTTAAGTCACCCGTATTTATTTGAAATATCGAATCCATTCCAAGGGTAATTAATGGCAACAAAACAAAAGGCAACATAAGAGCTCCAGTCATATGGGATGTTCGCAGTATAAAATTAAAAGGGTCTGTTAGGGCCACAATCCAGTGTGTAAGCGAAAAAATGGAAAACATTTCACGCGGACTATTTAATAAGAAAAATAAAATAGCTGTCAGTAAAAAAATATATTTTCTTTTATCTTTATTTAATGTTAGGCCGCAAAGACTAAAAAATAGAGCTGTAATTCCCAAGAATAACCATTCTGTCTCCCATCGATTGTCTTTGTAATTAATCATTCTATAAAAAAATTGCGGTTGGTAAGCAATTTGATAGTCTCTTTTAAAATAGCTGGAAATATCTAAAATGTTTAAGTTGGCAAATCTCGATTTTTCATGTGCAAAATCATAATCTTTATAATTTTCCTTCAGTAATATTACAAAAGGCAGCATAATTAACACACTAATCAGAATCACAAACATTAGCTTTAAGAGGGCTTTTTTAAATAAAATAAAATAATCGAAACTAATTTTAGGAAGATGAATTCCTTTAGACAAAATAAAATAAATTATTATTGAAATAACCGTTAAATGCACCCCGAGATAGAAATATCCCAAACCCATGAAGGGATAGCTACCTACTGCAACAACCATGGTTAAAATAGTTAACAATAAATTATTTAATTTTCTTGTTTCAAAAGTGCATAAAATAAAGTGGATCACTAAAGGATAAAAACAAAATATATTACTGTTATTTAAGCCAAGATATGTTTGGGGTGATAAAAAACTACTGGCAAATACGGTAGAAAATAACAAAATTATATTACTGCGGGTAAATCTTTTTAATAATAAGTAAAATCCTGAAGTTCGCAGTAGTATAAGTGAATAAAAATATACAACTGAATACATCGAATGGAAAAATTCGGCAGGTTTAGGAAATAATGGAGAAAATATTAGATATGTTAAGGCTGTAGTTAAATTACTAAACGATGTTAACCCTCCATTAAGATAAAAATACGCAAGAGGCATCAGGTCATAATTGTCCCATAATTGAATTTTACCGTGTAAAAAATTTGAAACGATCGTAAATACTCCATAAAAATCTATCTCACTGTCACTAAATCTAATGAAACTATATTTATGATTAATAAGAAGATCAGGATAAAGTAGAGAGGAAATTAAGAAGGCAATGATAGACGAAATTAGAATATGAAAAATAGCATAAAGTACGGGATTTTTTTTGAAAAAACTGGAAATTCTCTTCATATTATTAAATCTTAATTATTTTTTCAGTTTATAGTATACTTACTTAGAAAGTAAAGTATAGCCGAGGTATCCAAGGTGGTCACGGTGCGTGTCTGAAAAACACGTTATACAGGTTCGACTCCTGTCCTCGG
>CAYIFB010000021.1:0-22390 GCA_964362665.1 uncultured Gammaproteobacteria bacterium
GAATTCAGAAATGCCTTCACAACCTTTGGCATCAAAAGAAAAGACAGGCGGAAACACATGTATATCATCGGGAAAACCGGTACCGGCAAGTCTACTCTTATCGCCAATATGGCCATCAACGACATGAGAAACCGTGAAGGAATGGCTGTCATTGATCCGCACGGTGATTTGTCTGAAATAATCCTGAACTATATTCCCTCTTACCGCATCAACGACACCGTATATCTCGAGCCTTTCAATCAGGAATACCCTTTCTGGCTGAATCCCCTGGAGGTAAAAAATCCCGTACATAAGGAACTGGTGGCATCTGGTATTGTTTCGATATTTTCCAAACTATACGCTTACTCATGGGGACCGCGTCTGGAATATATTCTGCGCAACGTCATCCTGACCTTGCTGGAATATCCCGATGCAACACTCGTCATGGTGCCTGATCTTTTGGCCGACCAGAATTTCCGTCAAGGGGTCCTTACCAAAGTAAAAGATAAAGTCCTGCAGAATTTCTGGCACAATGAATTTGACAAAATGCATCCGCGGCTCAAAAGCGAGGCAATTGCACCTATCCAGAATAAAGTCGGCCAATTCGTCGCCTCCCCAACCATCAGGGAAATTATCGGTCACCCTAAATCGACGATAGACCTTGAAGATATCATGGATCAGGGAAAAATCCTAATTTTAAATTTGTCGCAGGGAAAGCTGGGTGAGGATAATGCAGCACTTCTTGGGGCGATGTTTATTACCAAAATGCAATTGGCAGCCATGAACAGGGTAAATGTGATGGAAGAAGAAAGAAAAGATTTTTATTTGTATGTTGATGAGTTCCAGAATTTTGCCACCACTTCTTTTATCAAAATTCTCTCGGAAGCGCGAAAATACAGACTGGATTTGATTCTGGCCAACCAATATATCGGCCAGGTGGAGGAAGACGTCCAGAAGGCAATTTTCGGCAATGCAGGATCCCTTATTTCCTTTGTCATTGGTGCGCAGGATGCGCACGCCCTGTCCCGCGAATTTGGCCAGTGGTATAAAGAAGAAGATCTGGTCAATTTAGGCAGTTTCCAGATTGTCATCAAGCTTGCCATCGACAATCTTACATCCCTTCCATTTCATGCCCTTACCTTGCCTCTGCCAAAATCCATCAATCAAAACAAAGAAAAAGTCCTCAGCGTCTCCAGGGAAAGGTATACGAGGAAGAGGTGAGATTATTTTTCTCCAAGTTCCATGCGTTCGAAGCGGGTGAGGGTGATATTTTCGCCAAGTATTCCGATCGTCTGCTTAATTAGTTCTTCGACTGTAATTTTTGGATCCCTGATATATTCCTGCTTGAGAAGATCTTCAACATTTTTTGGTTTCATCGAAACCACCTGCAGGGAAATTTCATGAATGAGTTTTTTAAAGTCGTCGGTTTTGGCCACAAAATCTGTTTCACAGCGAAGTTCGACTAATACTCCGACTTTTCCTCCCAGATGAATATATGAATCGATAAGGCCTGAATTTGTGTCGCGGCCTTGCTTTTTGACGGAATTTTCCACTCCCCATTTTTTCAAAAGCACCCCAGCTTTCTCCATATCTCCCTTAGTCTCTTCAAGAGCTCTCCGGCAATCCATGACGCCGGCGCTAGTAGAATCTCTAAGTTTTTTGATGAGATCAACTGAAATTGTCATATTATTTCTTGGCTGTTTTTGTCTTTGGGGGTTTCTTGGCTTCCGGCTTTTTACTCTCTTCAACTACTTCACTTTTTATTTCTTTAACCGGACTTTTATTCTCTTCCTTCTCTCCCTTTTTCTCAAAAATCTTTTTGCCTTCAAGATACGAGTCGGCCAGATAATTCACGATAAACTGGATGCTTCCGACAGCGTCATCATTGGCCGGAATAGGATAAGTTACCGGCGTAGGATCAGAGTTGGTGTCGACGATCGCGATAATCGGAAGGTGAAATCTTACCGCTTCCCTCAAACAACTGTTTTCGCGCCTGATATCAACCATAAAAACAGCGTCAGGGATTTTTTTGAGTTGTGTCACCCCGGAATAAACCATTTCGAGTTTACGCATTTCTTTGTGCAATTTAACGATCTCATGTTTAGGTCTGTCATTCCACGCTCCGCTTTTGCTGTCCCCTCTCATGGTATTTAGTTTCTCGACGTTTTTATAGACCTCATCCCAGTTGGTGATAAATCCCCCGATCCAACGGTTAGTGAGGTATGCTATATCAGCCCGGATTGCAGCTTCTTTCACCGCGGCTTTGGCCTGTCTTTTGGTTGCTACAAAAAGTACGACTTTACCCGTTTCGCCGAGGCTTTTAACGAGTTCTCCGGCCTTCAGTAGTCCCTCACGGGTTTTAGCAAGATCAATGATATGAATTCCTTCTCTGGACTGATAGATAAAGCTTTCTGCCTTGGGGTGCCACTTTTCTGCCCGATGTCCGAAATGGCAACCGGCTTCAAGTAAATCTTTTAAAGATACGTCTTTCATAATTAAAAAAATAAGCAGAAGATAATTCTTCCGCTTAGAGAAAAATTATCTCCTTTTTCATCCGCCATCTGAATCAACCTTCGACTGCGCTCAGGTCAGGAGATATTTCAGATGTGTGTGATATTGGTATTATACAAAGTTATTTCCGGATCCACAAGAGACATTTTCCATACCTGAGAAATTTAACTTTTTTGATACTATAGGGTATAATTACCGGTATATGGCTCCGGTACGAGTTGAATCATACTCGAATATTCAAGAATTAGAAGGTGTTGCTTTACCACCCAAAACTACATCTTCTCTTGATTCGCTTTTTGGTAGAGAAGTTGTAGTTGGCCCTCCTCAACCGTCACCGATGACTCGACGAGAATTCCTTCAAACCGCCGGAACAGTACTAGAAGCTCTTGCTCTGGCCCCGTTAATAAGACAACCTAATTCTTTACCAGCAGCATCAGCAAAGAATCCACCTGAATCTCATCTTTTAAGTGATCTACTTTTAGGCCATTATCTTGAATCAGGCAATAGTGATGATCTGCGACAATTCATTCCTGAAAATAGTCATCTGACTGACGATGAACTATCTTTATTTTTATCACCTGACATACCCTTTGAGGTTTGGGCGGGTGTAAATACCGGTGATAATGCCGACGCGTCGAGCATCTTAATTGATGCCTTTACCAAAGCCTCAGCTATTACCTCCGTCTCGCATTCTCGAGGCAATCCTTTGACTCTTTTCGAAAAATTGCTTGGAAAAGCTGAAAAGTCTGGATTGAAAAAACTTTCCAATAATATGTTGGGCATAACAAATTACGATGACGCGTGGTATGTTTCTGATGAAGCTCGACAGGATCAGACTGCTGCCAATAGAATCACAAACGGTCATATCGCTGTAGACAGACTTCTTTTTGACGATTTGGGAAATTTGATAATTGTTGCCCGAAAAAAGATGGCACCCTTAGTTGTCAAAAAAACTGTAAATAAATATTGGTTTTGGGAAGAAGAAATACTGGCCGTAAATGAAGACGGTACAGACAGCGAAGCTGACGAATCAACTCAGCCTGAAATCACCTTTGCTGTAAAAGTAAAATTAAATGATCTTCCCGCAAACGTCTGGGGGGGCAAATATGACGAATCGCAATCTCTGCTCGATTGTCAGGCTGTATTAGCCGGTAATTTTGTGGAAAGGACGCGCCAGACCCGCAACTTAAATAACAAAAGAGAGATTGTCGCCTGGCCTAGATCGAGAAGAAATAAATATTGGGATAATTCGCGGTCTGTAAATGTTTCCAATAAATTGAACATGGCAGTGCAAGAAGATCCCGACGCTTACTGGTATACTACCGGACATTTGGCAGAGGCTGTAACAACCGATCCTGCCGGATTTAATTTTTCAAAACCCGATAAAGAAGATGACCATTCCAGAGATAACACGTCTGAATTAAATATTCCCATTCCCATAGGGGCTAAATTTTATCTTCACGCTCTTTTAAGAAGACCTGATGGAGAATTTATTGCCCTAGTAAATGCGAAGGATGAATCATATGCCTCCGGAAATCTGCCTACAGATTTGCGAACTTCTGTGTTTAATTTCCAGAATTATTATCGAGGCAGATTTTTCTGGGTATCATACCGAGATCTTCAATCTCCCGCAGTTAGAGTCAAACAAAAATAACATCAATTCCCAAAAAGGTCCAATGATTTAAATCAATGGACTATTTATTTCGGATAAGTTTCGTTTATGTAGGAATCTGTTTTATCCTACTTTATTAACAATCATTATTAATATAATTTAGGATATAATAGGTTTTATGACAGATTTAACCATCGAAGTTGCACGACCAACACAACCTCTCCCTTATCTTGATTCACCTCCTGAGCCTCTTCCTGCCAATAAAGAAAGTTTGGTAAAATTTGCCCTTGAAGCCCACAGACAATTTGATGAAAATATCTGGCGAAATAACCCTCAAGCGCAGGTAAAAATTGGCGATAACCAAATTCCTCCCCCTTCCTACCATAATCACTTTCACGTTGAAGCCATGATTAAGTCCTCAAAAGCTCTGATAAAGGCAGGTAAAGAAGGACAGGATGACTTAGGATTAAAAAAAGACTTGGATAATTGGAACCTACTCCATCCTGACCAAGCACCTCTCACTCTGGATGATCTGGAAATTGCGGTAGAAATTGCTTCGGCCGGACATGATCTGGGAAATATTACTAAATCCGCATCTGTTGCAGAACAAGGCGGTTTTCTAACATTGGATTTTTCTGACAAATATGAAGCCCTCGCAGGAACCCCGGATATCGAAACAAGAAGCGCTGACATTACTGAGCAATTAATTGATCATTTTTTTGCTGCACGCCTCAAACCTCTCATCCGCCACCTTATCATGCAGACGGTTTTTAATCCTCAAATTGTTCATTCCGATCAGTCTTTTTGGCAATTTATACAATATACCGATCAAATTGGTACATATCATCTTTCATCACAGTCCCGCATCGAGACCGTTGCGGGGCTTCTCAACGAAATGAGAGTCCGAGGCGATCCGTCGCCCGCTAATTTTAGGATTTTCCTGAATTTCCCTGAAGATAGAGCAGCTGCATTAATACCTGATGAAGAGATAAAATCGCCATTAGCTGAGATTCTTATTGGTGCTCAGGGACATGAAATTGCGCCTATACTCCGTGATATTTATAACGGATCTGAGAGGCCAGTGGATTATGAAGCTGATATTATCAAATTAATTACTTCAATCTGATTTAATCGAACTGCTGCGGCTGCCAAACGTAAATATACATCCTGTTTATAAAGAAGCAACCCTTTGCCTTCGGATTCCATAACCGGGTATTATAGCAGCGTTACCGTCCAATTTAAAATGAATGAGTTTCTCTTCTGGGTGGAGAAAAAAGTGACCCTTCCGGAACAGGAAGAGATAATGCTTCGACTCTAACAATTTCCGGACCTCCGTTTTGTTCCACAAATACAGCCGTACATGTATCGCATAAATCAAGAATGATAGGAGGCTCAGGGCCCCCAAACCAATCTGTGCCGCCATCTACTGCACCCGGAGCTGTCAATTTGTTTGTCGCCAAGACATTTTCTCCCGGATGGTTGTAAGACCATGCGCATGGTTTCATGAACATAATGAAAGAGATTATACATTAATCGAGCAAATAAAATAATATACCCTCTCTTCAGCAAAATTTCCCTATTTAAATCTTCCTGATTTGACCTTTAGACCGATTTTATGCTATAAACCCCTAATCCTTTATGCCAAGAGAATTTTTATCCGGTTTTCAGCTGCCACCCGAAATTGCCAGAATCGGAATCAGCCTGGTAAATAAGTTTGATCCGGGTCTTCAGTCTACTGTGGCGGAAATCATTGATGAATTGCCTTTTTCTCCGGACACAGCATATCAATTGGCATTACAATATGCCTCACACGCTCCAAACTTAATTGATTTTGTGGCGCTTTTGAAAGCTCATGAAAAAAAAATTCCCACCCGCGCCGAACTCTCTCAACAGGCAGAAAACCAGCTGAAAGCGCAGGCAAGACATGGTTTAGCTTATCGTTACCCTTATTTCCCGGATGTACCCCAACCTCATGAAGATCTTCTTCCTTTTCCTCTGCTTGATATATTAAAAGTTGAAAATGACCATTTATCTCGAAAATTTACAGCCTCAATGCCATGGTATTACCATCCCGCCTTTGGTTTTCCGGAAGTATGGTACGAAAGTGTAGGCCACGGACGTTTTCCTAAGAAGATCCCCAGGGACAGTCCTGATCTGGAACTTGTCAAAAGATTTTACCCCAAAGACGAAAGAATCAATATGTTTGAAAAATTAGACAGGATCGCCTCAGAAGTTGCCTATTCCCCTATACCTCGAACAGATGACGAAGTTCTTGACAGTTTAAGATTTTTGGGTTTGGCAAGTGAAGGCGAATTTATTGAGAAAACAGAAGCACAACTTATCGCAAGAATTACTCAAAAAGGAGGTGACATCACTAGACTTCGTCAATTTATGGAATTTGCGAGAAACTCCGATAGTTTAAGAACAAAAAAAAGACGCACAGGAGAAACTTATTATTGCCACTATCTGGCAAGCGCCTGGCTATTGTGGACCATGGCGGAAAAGAATTTAACTACCCCTGATGAAATCGCGGAGGCGGTAGCAGACACGGAAACCATGATGGTGCACGATATTATGGAAGACCTGGAATATAAATTGGATTATGAGACCGGCAATCTTAGTTTACCCGGAATTGGTCAAATAATTAAATTGACGTATGACCAGAGATTAATTCTTGAAGCCATTACACGAAAACATGATGACGACGGGGCCATCTGGCTGGACAGGATCAAAAATATCCGTGACATCCGAAATAATACGCCCAAAAGAAACGCATCTTTAAAAAGAAGGGCAGCCAGGTGCAAAGTAGCTGACAGGTTTGCCAACCTTTTTACGATGAGCTATAGCGGTGGAACACATAACGATGTCCTGAGAAATCTGGAAGAAGCGCAGCTTTCCGGCGGCCAGCTTCTGGTAAACAGTCTTTTGACAGGGGTGGCACCTGTGACGGCAATCAGAAGACTTAGGAATTTGACACAGCATGATCAGTTGGAATCCACTCTTTTAAGTATCGGTCTTATAGCCCGCATGGAAAAAAGACTGGCGGAAGTCAGGTTTGGAGTAGCCTTTTTGCATCGTCTTCGCTCAGAATCAGTGGCAGCAGATATTGTCAGGATAATTGATACGGAAATTATAACCGGCAAAACTATTCCTAACTATTGGAAAAAGAGACTTTTTCAGTTAGCCTCCTGTTACCGTTTGACTATGGGTGACATGCAACCGATAATGCCTGCAGTTGAATTGCATGACCATTTTGGTTTGGCAAAATTTGCCATAGTTAAAAAAAGTTCGCAACCTCAAAAACCATGGGAATTTGATGATTTATTGCCTTTAATTGAAGCATCCCGGCAGTTCGACAGAAAGTTTACGATCGCCCGCGGAGTGCTTCCGGGCGGAGTTGATGATGTTTACCTCCCAAGAAATATCCCTCAAATAAAAAGATAGGATCTTCCTCTTCAGACTACTTTCACCTCATATAAACAGGAGTCACTATCCCAGGATAGTCATTTAGCGGCACTCGTCCCAACCACTCTAAATTCCCATCGGGCAAAACTCGAAGCGGCACCTCTTCCATTACTGCCGCGACAGGAATAGGAGGACAATCGGGTATTGCTTCAGTTATTACTCCTTGCAGTCCCATAACTGTTTCACGAGTACTGATAACATCATCACCTATAACAAATTTTAATCCTCTGTCTATCCAGTTTTGTAGAATTTTGATTTCATCATCAGTTAAAGCTATATATTTATCCCCGCGAGTTACAGGAGTGATACGCTTAGGTTTTCTTCCTCCATATTCCGGTCCAGAAAAATCACTCTCTTTACCCCTATGTACAATCATAGATTCGACTTTTCTTTTAAGCTCACCTTCTACAATTTCAACCGCTCTTTGAAACATCGGTTCTGATTTTGAGGACGAGACTCCCACAAAACACTCCCCGCCCAGCGCGAGAAATTGGCGGGCGAGCTCCTGTGCTCCTGCTTCTGCGAGCTCCTTGTCAGTACTTGGATCGAAATAAGCAATTTCTACAGGGCTTTCTTCACTTCCGACATTTGCCAGAGGCAAAACAAATTTCTGACCATTTAATGTAATCTCTAAACCTTCAAAAGATTTATGACTAAATCTCTTAAGAAAATCGGGAACGAGAAGTTGTTTTCTTGCCGTAAATTTTGGCAAAGCCGCGAAAGCCAACTCTGTTTTAATTTGTTGTATAGCGCCGATTTTGTCTTCTTCACCTAAACGATCCCCGTATCCCATTCTTAGTCTCAAGTCTTCAACTAATCTAGATTTTACGGCTTCAATTTCTTCATCTTTAGCGCTTTCAGCATCCTTATAAGCGGAAACACACCAATCAACATAATTTTCGACCTGAGTCCAGAAAGACCAAATATCCCGTTCATTATCTAAATTTAACTGCCATCCACCATCATGATAGGTTAAAATACCCAAAGAATTACTGATAGTTAGAACTGCCCGGGCGATATTGGCATACCCCTGGAAACGATAATTACCGTCCAGACGAATATATGCAGCCGAAGAATATAGAAGTGTAGCCAGAGCCCGTCTTGCGAAAACACTATCCCTTTCATTTACTTGCGCGTGCATTCCTGCTAAAGTCGCCTTCCATTCCTCGAATCGGTTTAATAACTTTGCTAATCGACTTTGTCCTTTTTGTGTAACCCCGTCCGGATGAGATAATTCATGAGCATACAATTCCAGAACTGATTGTTCTAGAGGTGTAAATTTTAATGCTCTTAGTTGTGCTTCTATTTCGGGTGGAAAAGCTATTTGTGCATAACGCTCACGAAGAGCCACGCCTTTCGCCTGCTGAGCTAAATCAGGCATGATAAAACAACCATGAATAAGTTGTAAAACCGGATCGTTGGGTAATACTTGAGAAGAAGGTGCAAAAAGCACATCACCTCCTCCAAATCCAGTCCAAGTCATGTGAACAGATTGAGACATTGCAATACTATCAGCTCCTGATATTTGTGTTCCTCTCACATATCATAAAATAGCCCCTTTTGCTATCTCTTCTAGCCTGATTATTTCTTGTGTTTCCTCTCTGGTGTCTGTAACTCCAAAGCGAAAAGTTGGCGCAATAGCCACTCCCGCAGGATCAAAATAGTCATATTCTGCCCAAGGAATCATGAATATTGGCGTTTCCGGATCGATTTGTCTCCAGGCCATCATCATCGCGTCTTCTGTTTCTTTTTGCTTTTCCGGATCAGAATTTAGACAAGCACTCCAAGCTCTGAAAAAATTTGCATACCCATAATCTTTTCCCCCATTTCCGGCCTCTTCCGCTAATAATAAAGTTAATTTATCAAGTGTAGCTATAAATTCCGGAACCGTGGCAAAACTTTCCCTGTACGGAATTAACTTAATATTTCCTTTTTCAATTCCTGCCTGAGGATCTATTAACCCTCTGACAGACCACCTTGTTTGTAAAGGATCACCCGGCAAAACATCTTGAGATGATCCCGGTTTGTAATCCTCCATTTTGGCCAACTTACGTCCCAAATCACAGTCTCTAATTTGCGGTCGCCACTCGTCAAAATAAATCGTATCCGTCTGTTGGGAAAGCGCTAAACTTCCAACCAAAAGAATTCGTTCAACCGGAGACAATCCCTCAGGATTTGCGGCGACTTCCTGGTATAACAAAGCTCTTTTTACCTCTTCGGCCTGTCTGGCAATAGCAACTGCAGTCTCATACGCTTTCTTTTTTGCCGGATCGTTTTCCAGAGGCCCGAAGTCTTTATCTAAAATATGATGTGTTAGGGCGTCCTTGTCATAAAAGCCCGCATCCAAAGCGTCGACAGCTCCTTTTACATATGCTTCACCCAAGCCTTCAGCAGTTACCACCATCTGTTCGAGATAATTCGGCTGCTGGCGAATTTGTTCAAAAAGTGGTGCGGACGAATTTACAAAATGTTGTTCAGGAGATTCGGGTGTAAATTTTGGGGTATATTCAATTCCTGCATTCATAATGTGTATAAAGAGGCAGATATTTTTTGAATTGAGCAGATATTACGCCAATAATTATTGAAAGTCAATAATTATTATTTTTTGGTCTTTTTACCACCCTCCGCTTCCTCCTCCACCGCCACTGCTGCCACCTCCAAAACCTCCAAATCCGCCACCCCCTCCGCCTCCCCTGCTAAATCCTCCCCAGGTGTGGAAAAAATCAGTGGGTAAACCTTTCTTTTTTCTGATTTGAAAGTTGCGCGATAAAATCCAGTCGAAAAAAAGTCCCATAAGTCCTATTGATACTGCTCCAATTATTAAAACTACCGTTGACTTTAATAAAAATCCTCCAATGCCACCAAGTACTGCTCCTAACACAGCCCCGGACCAAATCTCCTTGGTACGACCCAAAAAACTGGCGATATAGGTAATAAGAGAATACAGGACAAACAAACCCGCCATCACCAACCAAAAACTGTCCTCACTATTATTTGACGAGCCGGCAGCAGTCTTTGGCGCCACATCCTGATCAATAAGATATTTTTTGATCTGATTGACGGCATTTAAAGTCCCGGTTTCATAATTTTCATTTTTAAATTCCGGCGTCATCTGGTTGCGGATAATTTCTCCCGCTCGCCCGTCGGTAATATAGGGCTCCAACCCGTAACCCACCTCAATTTTAATTTTTCTATCTTCCTTGGAAATCAGCAGAAGCAAACCATTATCTTTGCCCTTTTTACCGATTTTCCATTTCTCAAAAAGCGAGACAGCATAGCTTTCAATATCCATTCCTTCCAGAGATTTGATTGTCACGACAGCAATCTCGCTCCCTGTTTGTTTTTCAAAAGCAGTCAGGTCGCTTTCCATCTGAAACTTAAATTGTGAAGTGTAAAGACCGGCAAAGTCGTTTACAAAACCTGTTGGGGATGGATAATTGACTGAAAAGACGGGAAAGGCTGCCAAAATTAAAAAAAAACATCCTGATAATAAAATTATGATCTTACTCATCTCTTATTGATGTCATTCCGAGCGACCGCAAGGAGTCGAGGAATCTCTCAGATAAATATCTCATTAAATTTAGGATTTATTTTCAGTATTAATTCGACTTTTTTTCTTCTGTTCCAATTCTTGAGTTGTTTTTCCCTTTTTATAGCTGTTATCGAGTCATTATAAATTTCGAAATAAATCAATCTATCTATATTATATCTGCTTGTATAACTATCAGCAGATTTATGTTTATGTTCCCATAAACGTCTCTCCAAATTGTTAGTTACTCCAATATATAAATTTCCGCTTAGGTTCTTAAGAATATATACAAAGAATTCTCGAGACATATTAGAGAGATCCCTCGACTGGCACTGATTGCTCGGGATGACACTAAAGTGTCACCTTCGGCGCCTGATCTGCCCCTTGGCTGCTCTGGAAATAGGCGTGTTGGCTAAAGCCAAAAAGTCTGGCGATAATATTTCCCGGCATTCTCACAACCATGGTGTTATAATCCAAAACCAATTCGTTGTAACGCCGTCTTTCCACGCTGATTCTATTTTCAGTTCCTGCCAGCTCATCCATGAGTTTAGCAACAGTGCCGTCAGACTTCAGGTTGGGATAGTTTTCCATAATAACAAGAAGTCTTCCTAGTGCTGACTCGACACCTGTCGCCGCCTGCGCCTTTTCATCAATGGTTTTGGCTCCGCCGTACTGTGTTCTAGCATTGGCAATATCTTCAAAAATAGACTTCTCCTGTTTCATAAATCCCTGTGTTGATGACACTAAATTTGGTATCAAATCAAGTCTGCGTTGGTATTGTGTCTCAACCTGTGCCCACTGGCCTTCTATGGCAGCATTTTTGGTGACAAAACCATTATAATAACCGCCAAAGGCAAGAAATACCAAAACTACTACACCGATAATAATTGCTGTGATTTTATTCATAAATTTTCACCGCCTTTCTTTAAATATTTTCGATTTATTACTATCATTTATTAATAACAGTACTCCACTTTATTACTGTTTAGTATTAAAGTATGATCTCTATTAAAAATCCATAAAATCCCGATTCTACATACTACATTCTACTTCCTGCCTGATACCTGATACCTGATACCTTCTACTTGATACTAGTCTTTACCTTCTCCCAAATTATATCTGCCACTTCAGTTATTGATTGTGTACTGTCAACGATATAAAATCTGTCTTTAAATTTTTTTGCAATCTCATGATATCCTGCATATACCCGATTATAGAAATCTTCCTTTTGCAGATCAAGGCGGTCGACTTTATCAGTCTGATTCCGGCGGGCGAAACCGATTTTGGGCGCGACATCCAGCAGAATTGTCAAATCAGGCATGATTGAATCAAGAGCCAATTTGTTCAACTGCTCAATCACCTCTTCACCCAACTCTCTCCCATAACCCTGATAAGCCAGAGATGAATCGATAAAGCGGTCGCAGATGACGATTTTGCCAATTTGGAGGGCCGGCTTGATGATTTCCCTGACATGCTGGGCGCGTGAGGCAGACATAAGATATGTCTCACAAACTGCAGTCAAATCTACATTGCCTTTGGTGTGGGTAATTTCGCGGATGAACTCCCCGATTCTTGTACCCCCCGGTTCGCGGGTCACCACAATATCTTTTCCATCTTCTCTCAGACGACTGGCTAGAAGCCCGACCTGCGTCGACTTTCCGCTTCCCTCCACTCCTTCAAATGTGATGAAAAATCCCTTCATATTTGATATTGTATACCATTCTTAACTGATTTTGCTAAAAATTATAAGCAATAATCAGATTAGAAGGGTATATACTGATCGCATCATCAAATGCGAGAAGTATATCAGAAAATGGCTTCACCTGACGATGACCATGAGAACGATGAGGATGAGGAAAATAGTTCCAAACATAAGGTACAAACTCCTCTGATCTAGCATCAAACCTTTGTGGTGATGTTTGGCAACTGATTTTGCCCTTTTTACTGATTTTCTTCTTTTTGGCATAAAATTTCTCCTTCTTTCTTATTAGATCAGAAAAGAGTGATTTTTGTCAAGAGTCGGGAAAAGTTTGCTTATTTTTTACAGCGGACAGATGTATCCGCTCGGCCGGCAGTATCCTTGCGTATCATCCGGACAGGTCTTACAGATACTGCTGGCACATTGAGATGCTGTACTGCATCGTGCTCCGTTGGGGGCTTTGGTGGGAGCAGGAGCCATAGTATTGGTAGGAATTGTTGTTGGCACATTGTTCCTGAACTGTACAGGTGTGGTAGTTGGTATTTCTGTAACTATAGTATTCCATGCCGGAATAGCTTTCACCGTTAATGAATTTGATTTCGCCAATATATACGTACCTTTATCATATACTTTTACAGATGCGGTTATCTTCTTGTCACCTACACTATTATAACTACAAAATGTACTAAAGGTATTTGCTGTTGACGGATAATCTAATTGACCCGCATCGCCTTCTTCACAATACACAGAATAACTATAAGAGTAGTTTTCGGAAGCAATGTTAGTTCTAAGAGTTATAGTCACTGAACTGTCAACGGAAATTTCCGTTCTGTCCGGAGATATATTTAATTCGCCACCATCAGAAAGGCAACTATTTGATGAACAATATAACGGAGCATTACAAGTGTTGGCTGAATCTGCTTTAGAGCAGCATTTGAGATATTTATCTCCACAGCCCAAAGTTTGTTCCGGTGTATAAACTGTGACGTATTCATCTTTAGAAAGGGTTAGATATTTTCCATTTTCCTGAATAGATACGTCAGCGTGAATTATCTTATTTCCTGCACTTGAATATTCACACGTTACATCCATTGTGTTTTGACCGATATCAGAATCAGTTAAGTGCCCCCCTGTTCCACAATTAACTTTATAAGCATACTCATCTGCTACAACAGTTGTATAGATTTTAATCGGCAACTCTTGTAAGGTTGAAATTGCCTCAAATTGTGGATAAATAAAAACTGCACCGCCATTTCCGCAAACATAACCTTCTCCTAAGCTGCAAACTAAATCACCATCACATCTGTTTTTTCTTTGTTCATCTATTTTGCAACAACTGCCTCCATTATATCCGCATAACTCCTGATTTATCTGCTGTGTGCCTACTTTTGCTCCACCCTTTAAATTCAGACGGGGAGCTGCACTGCCGGAGTTAGCCAGTTGCTGGCCAAGGGAATATAGAACCAGAGGAATAAGAACAATTATTAATACTAATAGGTAATACTTTTTCAGAAAGTATTTAAGCTCTGCCCAGTCAAAACCTTCTTTTTTATGGTGCTTTACAACTTCAATTACTGGTTTGTCTTTTTTATTGTCCATTTTCTTGAAAATAACTTGTAACCAAACAACAATTATTTAGTTATATTTTAAGATTAGAAGATTATCTAGAAGAATGTCAAGTAGTATAATATATTAAAAAAGTCAGCTCGTCACCGCTCCTTGTGAAGCACTGCCAACCAACCGCGCGTATTTGGCAAGAATTCCT
Source organism: uncultured Gammaproteobacteria bacterium (assembly GCA_964362665.1). GTDB lineage: Bacteria > Patescibacteriota > Microgenomatia > 2-02-FULL-39-11 > 2-02-FULL-39-11 > 2-02-FULL-40-13. Next base: position 14,561 of record CAYIFB010000021.1, read on the forward strand.
CTCTCATATTTTGGTTTTGGCGCCCTCCAGTGGGTTAATCTTTGCTTAATTTCGGCCGGTATTAGATCCACATCAATGCTTTTTTTACTTAAATCAATAGAAATCCTGTCACCTTCCTGAAGTATGGCAATCGGCCCGCCAACCTGTGCTTCAGGTGAAATGTGACCAACCATTATTCCGTGAGTTCCACCTGAAAACCTGCCGTCAGTAATAAGTGCCACATCCTTTCCCAAACCGGCTCCCATTAATGCGGATGAAGGAGACAGCATTTCACGCATTCCCGGCCCGCCTCTCGGACCTTCGTAACGGATGACTATCACGTCTCCTTTTTTAATTTTGCCGTTCATAATTGCGTCCAGTGCATCCTCTTCCTTTTCAAAAATTCTTGCCGGTCCTGTATGTTTTTTCATTGCTTTCCCGCTTAATTTTAACACCGCCCCTTCTGAAGCCAGATTTCCGTGCAGAATTATGATGTGATGCATTGGCGGGGCAAAAGGCTTTTCGAGGCTTGAAATAATATTTTGTCCCGAACGAAGTGAGGGAGCATTTTTCAGATTTTCCGAAACAGTTTTCCCTGTCACTGTCAGACAATCACCATGAATTAAACCTGAGTTTAACAGCATTTTCATCACCATCGGAACTCCGCCTATGTTATCCAGATGTTCCATCATGTATTCACCAAAGGGGCTGAAGTTTCCGATTAACGGAATCTTCTCCCCGATTTTATTAAAATCGTCAATCGTCAATTTTACCTCAGCTTCATAAGCTAAAGACAATAAATGGAGAACTGCGTTCGTTGAGCCGCCCAGAGCCAATACGACAGCAATGGCGTTTTCAAATGCGTCACGAGTCATAATATCCCGGACCCTTATTCTTTTTTTCAGTAAATTTAAAAGTGCTGACACTGTATCGCGACAATCCTGCATTTTCTTGGAAGAAACCTTGTTTTGCCGGTCGACAGCCGGATGTGAGGCGCTGCCAGGTATGCTCATGCCGAGAGCTTCTAAAGCCGAAGCCATCGTATTGGCCGTATACATTCCTCCGCAGGCTCCACAACCCGGACAGGCATTTTTCTCAATCTCTGTAAATTCTTTTGCGCTGATCTTTCCGCTGGAAAATTTTCCTACTGCTTCAAAAATACTGACTATATTGAGGTCTTTATTTTTAAATCTGCCCGGCAAAATTGTCCCGCCGTAAAGTGTGATGCCGATATTGTTGTTGCGGGCGAGTGGAATGAGGGATGCAGGTATCGTCTTGTCGCACCCTGACAAAGTGATTGAAGCGTCGGCACTATAGGCTTCGTTCATGGTTTCGATACAGTCGGCAATGAGTTCTCTAGAAACCAGCGAATATTTCATCCCCTCTGCGCCCATGGTTTCGCCATCTGTAACTACTGGAGTTCCAAAAAGTATGGACTTGCCATTATTGACTTCGACTTCTTTGGCAATAATATCACCCAGTTCCCGAAGATGCGCGTTGCAGGGAGTAATATTAGTGAAAGGACAAGCCACGGAAATTAGGGGTTTGGCAAAATCCAGGTCTGTAAAGCCGACAGCCCTCATCATGCCCCGCGCCGGCGCCTTTTTTATCCAGTCAATACGGCCTTTTATTCCCGTCAGGTTGCCACTGCGGATTTTTAAGCTCTGTTGACTGCACTCACAATTTTCACATTCACAGGAATCAATTTTATTTTTTACTTTCATGCCAACTTATCGGGGATTAATTATTTAATTAAACCTCACTTTAATACTGTTTAGTAATAAAGTCTTATTCCGATTCCCGGAATTAAAATCCCTAAATTCCGGGAATCTCTATACCGTCTACTTTCTACTTCTTCCAATTCTCCGGCCGGAGTTTCCGCACCTCTGCCCCCGTCTGCCACATCTCAGAGTCATGCATAATTTTCAGTTCCTCATCCAATTTCTTCCGGTAATCTTTCCGGCTGTTTTTGGTAAGTACAATCTTTGCTTCTGTCCCGTCTGCTACTCGTTTATAAAGATTTTTAAATACCGGCAAGACTGCTTTTTTAAACTTTCCCTTCCAGTCTAAAGCCCCTCGTTGGGCTGTAGAGGAAATATTGGCATACATCCAGTCCATTCCCTTTTCGGCAACAAGTTTAATAAGGCTTTGGGTCAACTCTTCGACAGTCTCGTTAAAAGCTTCACTAGGCGAATGTCCGTGACGACGAAGAGTCTCAAACTGGGCTTCCATTATTCCTGTTAAAGCTCCAACCAAAACTCCCCGCTCACCGGTGAGGTCGCTAAAAACTTCATTTTCAAAAGTAGTCGGAAAAAGAAATCCGGAGCCAACTGCCATCCCCAAAGCCTTCACTTTTTCTTGAGCCTTACCTGTAAAATCCTGAAAGACGGCAAAGCTCGCGTTAATTCCGCTTCCATCGAGAAAATTACGTCGTACTGACAGTCCTGATCCTTTGGGGGCAATTAAAATTACGTCGATATTTTTGGGTGGAATAATTCCTGTCAGTTTCCTGTATGTAATCCCAAATCCGTGGGAAAAATAAAGCGTCTTTCCGCGGGTCAGAAAAGGCTTAAGGCTTGGCCAAAAAGCCTTCTGTCCGGCATCAGACAGAAGATACATTATAATAGTAGCCTTTTCGGCTGCCTCCTCAAGGTCAAACAGAGTCTTGCCGGGAATCCAGCCGTCTTTTTTAGCTTTTTCGAAGGAGGCAGAATTTTTGCGCTGCCCGACAATTACTTTTATACCATTGTCTTTTAAATTAAGGCTCTGCCCCGGCCCCTGCACTCCATAACCCAAGACCGCTACAATTTCTTTATTTAATACTTTTTTGGCTTTAATAAGCGGAAATTCCCCCCGTGTAACGACTTCCTCAACTGTTCCCCCGAAATTTATTTTTGCCATATTGGGGGGATTATAGCACTCCGCGATATGGCAAAACAATATTCGTCACAAGCTAATGGTTATCAGAAAACGAATGGGTGACGCGAGCCAGGTACCCTGCTGTTGTCAGCGTTTAACCCGATGCAACAGCAGGGTGGCAAGCGGCAGGACCCTCGGAGAATCAAGCTCGTTAATAAGGCGATAGTCGTATTCATTTATGTGATAATATTAAATTAAGATGACCAAATACCAACAGTATTATCAGGACATGGTGGACAATAACTGGAAACTTTTTACCTCTTTCAAAAACCTCCACGACCGCTACCTAATAGAGCCCGAGGCTTGCCACAGAGAGTTTAACGCGGAAGGAGAAAAAATTCTGGGTGTAATACGTGAATGGGAACGCCGCCTTTGCCAGCAGACGGAAAAAGGCCAATACAGCAAGTTTTCCTCGGGTCTGGCTGATAAATTCTGGGAACTTGTACGGGCGGATTATCCGAAAATTGATTTTGTCGGCGTAAAATATTAAGGCTGATAAAATTTTCTTCCCTTTAATTTCTCGGGCAAAAAAGATTGGCCAGACTGGGGTCCCACATAAGTTTCACTCCATTTATAACCTTTCGCGAACCCCAAGTTTTTCATGAGTTTTGTCGGCGCGTTGCGAAGGTGGAGAGGAATCGGTTCGTTGGGAAATTCATAAACAGCACTTTTTGCCCTTTCTAAGGCATTGGGAACTGCTCTTGATTTGGGTGCTTTGGTAAGATAAATCACCACGTGGGCAAGTATAAGTTGCGCTTCCGGCATGCCGATTTTGACAACAGCCTCAAAGGCTTCATTTGCTTGGATAAGGGCTCCCCTATCTGCCATACCAATGTCCTCAGACGCTAAAATAATCATTCTTCTGGCAATAAACTTGGGATCTTCCCCGTTCTCCAGCATCCGGACGAGATAATACAGCGCCGCGTCTACATCAGATCCTCGTACCGATTTAATGAATGCTGAAATAATATTGTAGTGTTCATCGGCTTTTTTATCATAAAGACCTGCACTTCTGGTTTGAAAAACTTCTTTGACGGTTTCCTCACTTATTTTTTTATCTTTAAAGGACACCACTGCCATCTCTAAGGCATTTAACATAATGCGGGCGTCCCCTCCTGACAGTCGCAGCAATAATTCCTGCGCGCCTTTAGTAATGGTTTTTTTGTATTTTCCCATTCCTCTGGTTTTGTCCTTTAAAGCTTTTTCCAGAAGAATTTCCAGCTTTTCAATTTCAAGGCTTTGGAGAACAAACACCCGGCAGCGGGAAAGTAGCGGGCCAATCACTTCAAACGACGGGTTCTCGGTCGTGGCTCCGATGAGAATTAAAAGTCCGCTTTCCACATGAGGCAAAAGCACGTCCTGCTGTGCTTTGTTCCAGCGGTGGATTTCATCGATAAAAAGAATGGTTTTCTTACCGACTTCTCTGTTGTGCTTGGCTTTTTCAATAAGTTTCAGGAGGTCATCCTTGCCGCTTGTTACCCCCGACAGATGGTAGAATTCAGAGTTGGTTTCTTTGGAAATAATATGAGCCAAAGTAGTCTTGCCGCTTCCTGGAGGTCCCCAGAAAATCATGGGGAAAACATTATCCGACTCAATCATCCGCCTGATGATTTTATCCTTGCCGACAATATCTTCCTGGCCTAGAAATTCATCGAGGTTTTGCGGCCGCATGGAGAGGGCGAGTTTCATGAGGATATTACTAATAGTCTCTCTCCAGTCCTGAGTAAAACGAAGGGTTGAGGCTTTCGGCTGTCCCCGACTTTTTGATATCCTTGTCTTTATTCTGCCCGCTATGGCTTTCAGGTTTTCCCGTAAAAATCACACCTGAAGTTTTTGGAAATATTTCCTTTTTCTTTTTCGGCCCTTTTGAAATAAAAATCTGAGGCATATTGGTGGTAATTATATAATTTTTGTTGGCTTATGACAAATCATGACTTGACTCTTTACTTCAAAAATACTTTAATAGAGTCATGGAAAATATTCCTGCCCAGGAAGGTTATCCCTTACCAAACGTACCGGTAAACACAAATCCCGCGCCTTTTTTTCCTAATTCGAATATCCCCTCAAATTTTCCCACGCCTCCTCCCAAAAGCAAACTCGGTATGATTCTGGCACTTATCGGTTTAATATTAATTTTATGCTTATTTTTGGGGATTCCCGCTCTTTTCCTTTACAGTAATCTGAAAATTCCCTTTATAAGCGCACAAACCCGACAAAATATCCTGATATCCGCCTATAATATTCCCTTGATTCCCAAAACACCTGAACAAATTCTTCTTACGGCGGCAAATAATAATACCAAGCTCACCCGCTACAATCCTGATTTTTCGATTGGGGCCAACCTCGGCAATACGGCAGTAAATATCGTCTCACTTGATTTTAAATTAAACGGGCCGGTAGACTTTTCCTCTGATAAATTATCCTTTGATTTGAAATTCGGACTGGGAGTCAATGTCAGCGGGACTTCATACCAGGCATCAGGACAAGCGAAAAAAGCTCAGGATAAAGTCTATTTTAAAATTGATAACATCTCGGATTCGATTCTCGACCTTTACACTTCTCTGTCTTCCTCTTTCTATTCATATGGATCAACAGGAACCAAGTCTGCTTCCTCATCTGCCGGCGTGGAAGTCAAAAAAAATATCCAGGCTGTTTTAGTAAATTGGGTTATGTATGATACCCAAGGAGTGGAATCCGAAGCGCGAAAATCACTGGAAAAAAGCGCGAAAAACGAGTCTGTAATTGACACAACCCGGAAAAATATCCAGGAATTTCTCTTAAAATCAAAAATTCTGCCACAGGTGAAAAAACTGGCCGATGAAACGATTGATAATACCCCGACCTTCCATCTCTTTTTTTCACCCTCAAAAGAACTGATGAAAGACTTGCTGACTGAATATTATAAAACTAATGATTCAACAAAAAATTATAATATAAATGTAGACGATCTGGCCAATGTGATGGAAACGATGGAAGTTGATATCTGGTTTGGCCAGAAAGATGCGATACTGCGCAAATTAAATATCAAGTCGCAGATGAAAATGGATTCTCTGATGGGCCTCGAGAAAAATTTAACCGGTACTTTACTGCCAAATTCTCTTCCTGGTCTTGACACTCTCACCAGTCCCAAACTGACTGTCAATACCGTCTTATTAATAAAAGATATTGGCAAGGCAGTAGCTATAGACTCGCCGCCATCAAGCATTTCCCTGACAGATTTCTATACTAAGCTTATGGACGGGACCAAAACCGAAGAGCAAAAGAAACAGGAAAAACAATCCAAACTTTATAGCGATGACTTTTCTGTTCTGTCAAAAGAAATCTTCAAATATTATGTTGACAATCATAAATATCCCGTTGCCCTTAGGGATTTGGTGGGTAAATATATCCAGCAGTCAGATGCTGTTACCGGGCGGCTGAATGATTATACATATAAAACAAATACCTCGGGTAAAATCTTTATACTTTATGTTGAGTATTCTTCTTACAGCTTCAGCAGTTCTTATGCTACCCCATATTATGGAATCAGTTCTCTCAGCAGCTATACCCATCAACTGACAAAATCTGAATTCGACGCGGTAAATACAGAATAGGTTTTAATCTTCTGCAATTTTTGACGCCAGAGGTTCTTTTTGGCCTAAATATTTGGCATTTTTCTTCTTATTATAAGGAATATCGGAAGGTGTACTCAACTGCTCAAAAGTCAAGGCACAAACCCTCATTCCCGCATAAAGAGCTACCGGCATCCGGCCCATATTGCCAAGTTCCATGACGACTTTCCCCTTCCATCCGGGCTCAAAAATACTGGCGGTCGAGTGGACGACAATCCCAAGTCTGCCCAATGACGAGCGTCCTTCAAGCCTCGCCAACAAATCATCCGGAAGCTCAAAACTTTCGATGGTTGTCGCCAGCACAAAATCAGCCGGCTGGAGGATAAAAGGCTCATTTTCTTTGATCTTAATTTCATTAGTGACGTCAGTTGTCAATTTAGGATTGCGCGGATCGATGTACGGATATTTGCTGTGGTCAAAAACACGGAAAGAGAAACCCAGCCGTAAATCTATGGAACACGAACCGAGACTGTCGTTTAAATTAGGTAGAGGTGTGATTTTAATTTTCCCCGATTTCAAGTATTTTTTTATATCTTTATCTGATAAAACCATATTTTGTATTTTATCACACTTGACTTTGCCTGCGTATATTATTAATGTATTATTAGATGGAAAAAGTAAGTAAAATCATGGAACGCTTTCTGTTGGATTTCAGGAAACTCCCCAAAAAAAATCAAAACTTAATATTGGTTGTCTTAATTATCTGTTTTGCAATCGGTATCGCCTCGCCGAATATCATAAAAACAATAAGCAAAGTCGGAAATAATAAAACGACGTCTAAACTCTCTCCCACCCCCATCCCAATCCCTGCCGAACTTAATCTGAATACCGCTAAAAGAGAAATTAAAAAGGGTGATGCTTTCGAGGTGGAAATTTCCATAAATTCCCCGAGCCAAGGGGTAGAGGCTGCTGATTTTGTCGTGAAGTTTGATCCCGGATTTCTGTCTGTTGCTACCGTTTCGGCGGGTAATTTTTTCGGAGCCTACCCGATTAACCAATTCGAAAGTGGATCAGTAAAGCTTTCCGGCGTCGCAACCCTCAATAATTCTACGCTTAATATACCCAAAGGAAAAGGTACGGTCGGCACAATATTTTTTACCGCGGAAAAGAGTGCCGTCTCCACCAATATTTATTTTGATAAGGAAAAAACCATCGTGGCCAATAACGGTAAAAATATCGCCGGAAGCATGAAGAATCTGGAGATAAGTATTAGAGATTCCCGGAATTAAACGCACAAAATTCCGGGAATCGGAGAAAAAGGCTCTGGAGATTCCCGGAATTAAACGCACAAAATTCCGGGAATCGGAGAAAAAGGCTCTGG
>CAYIFB010000022.1:0-19710 GCA_964362665.1 uncultured Gammaproteobacteria bacterium
AGTTTTCAGGATTTTCGTCAAAAAATGTTCGAACATCAATCAAAAAACACCGCCACGCACCGGTCGGTGCATGGCTACGCCTTTAAATTAAATAAGTCAGTTGGATTCGAAAATAATTACCCCAAACCCGACTTCATCTGCTATAGTATATTTATGGCAGGACGGTTTTACGAACATTTCCACAGGTCAATTATCAAGGCGATTACCTTCAGGCTTATCATTCTGGTTTCTGACGGGATAATAATCTTTCTTATTACTCACCGCTATGATTTGACACTCGGAGTGGTGTTTTTTTCCAATCTTTTCAGCACCATAATTTACATCATTCATGAAAGAATGTGGAATAATGTCCACTGGGGCAAACATCACAAAAGATGAGAATAGATACGTCCGACTATTTCCCCTGGCAGTCATGGAGTCCGCCAAATAAAAATTCAAGAGGACCAGTCATTTATTATTGCCCGGTTAAAGAGATTGCTCCTGAAAATAAAAAGCCAACCAATTTCAGAAAAAAAGGTAAAATTACCGGTTGGTGTTCCTGGTATGCACTGGGCGGGACAATAAACGAATCTAATTTACTTGAACAGGCGGAAAAAATTAAAGAGAAACATCTGGACTGCCAATACTTTTTAATCGATGACGGGTGGTGTGTATGGGGCGACTGGATGATGCCGGAGAGACTCAAGTTTCCGCACGGATTCAAAGATTTGACTGTCAAAATAAAATCTAAAGGTTTCAAAATTGGTTTATGGATGGCTCCATTTTTAGTTTCACCCAAATCGCAAATTTATAAACGGCATCATGATTGGCTGGTGAGGGATAAAAAAGGCAACTTAGTTGAAGGGCTTAAATTTACTTTATTTGACAGATATCTACCGTGGAATAAATATATTCTTGATTTTAGTCAGAAAGAAGCAAGAAATTACATCATAAATTGTATTGATTACGTGGTCAGATCCTACCGGGTATCGCTTCTTAAACTTGATTTTCTTTACGCGCCTTACTTTGACCCGAAATTGTCCGACGACCGTCCACCGCACCGGTATTTAACTGAATTGTTTGACCATATCCGCAATAAGTTTCCTGAGGTGTATCTTATGGTTAGCGGATGTCCTTATAAACCCGCTCGATATTTAGCACATTCCATCCGCGTTAGTCAGGATAATGCCGTTCCTTGGCTCTATTCTATTCCTCTTGTCAGAAAATATATCCATTCAAAAAGATTGTCATATCTGGAAAAAAATATGAGCCTCTTAAAAAAGCACGCAAAATATTTTAATTCGGACCCCGATGTTTATTTTGAAAAGGCCAAAATCGGCTTGACCCAACGGCAGTTAGGTAAATTAAAAAATATAGTTTTTTCTTCCAAAGTATGTTTTTCGGGCGAGAAATATTCTTGACTATAGTAAATTAGCTCTTGTAATTTTTTTTTGCATTTAATATGATGAGTTAATACTAATATTTGACATTGAAGGAGGAGAAAATGGAAGAAAATAATTCTACTAACACACAAGGTTCAAAGCTTTTCTTGGTACTGGGCGTAATCATACTTCTTATAGTCGGCTTTATCGGAGTGAAAGTTTTAGTTACCGGTAAAAACTATAAAGTCATCCTGATTGATGCTCCCAAAGAGGCGGAAGTCAATAAATCTACGACTTTTACCTGGAATATAGAAGGACCACCTGCGACCATCAATCATACTGCTGTTCATTACGGAACAGTGTCAGATCCGGGAGAGAAGGGTGCAAATGTCAAACCTGAAGATACAAAATATACTGATTTCGTCAAAGATTTTGCCACAGGCGACTTTAATATTCCTTTGAGGTTTATCGGTAATTCCGTGATCACTGCACCGGGTACTTATTATTTCAGGGTGCACGCACTTATCGATAACAAAAATTACTGGACAGATGAATATACACTGGAAGTCAAGCCTCAGGGATTCAGTATTTCATTTGTCAGTACTCCTACTTCAGCGACAGTTGGACAGCCCGTCACATTCACTTGGGATATAAATGGACCTCCAACTGTGGTTAATTCCACTACAGTCCTATTCGGCCTGGAATCAAATCCGGGAGTTTTAGGAGCTGATGTGATGCCTGAAGATACCAAATATACCAACCAAGTTCCTGATTTTATAAAAGGCACTTATAACATCCCCTTCCGGTTTGTGGGTAACGAGAAGATTTCATCGGCCGGAGCCTATTTTTACAGGGCTCATACCGCTATCGAAGGTAAAAACATCTGGTCGGACGAATATAATCTGGAAGTTAAATAAAACTTAACTAGGGTTATTGACGCTGATTGGTTCCCGGAAGATGAATTCTTCAAGCTCCCTTATCCCGCCAAAAGCAATTCTATCAGGAATATAATCCTTGCTGCCCATCATGGTGGCCGGAAAGACAGTAAAAATCCCAAAACGTTCGTTGACAGCGTCAATGGCGGAAGTTAAGGCTCTTTTTTTCTCCTCGCTCGGCAGTAGATAAAGTTGATTAAGAGGATTTTTGGTCAGTTTAAAGCAGGAGACGGCAATAATTCTGACAGGTTTTAAAGGTATTGCGGAAAGCATCAGTTTTCTTGCCTGTTGATAAAGCTCCTGCGAGGCATACATTTTGGAGGGTGTAGTATGTCCATGATGCCAAAAGGAATAGTCAGAGTACTCAAGGCTCATATGGATGCCTTGGGCGCTGTAGCCGGCACTTCTCAATCTTTTGCCCATTTTTTCTACCAACTTGCACAATAGGCACGAGAGCATGGTGATGTTGTTTGTAGCTTTATAGATGGCATAAGAATGGCCGAAGCTTTTTCTGGTAAATTCCACCTCGTCAATTTCAAATCCCCGCAGCCTTAAATACCAGTAATAAGCGTTAATTGACATAAAGGCGGCTTTAAGCCGGATTATATCCGCCCTGTACATATCCCGGACAGTAAAAATACCCACTCTGTGAAGCCGGAGCATGTTGCGAAATTTTATTCCGCAAAGCTCTTCGACTTTCATTTTTTGGTAAATGTTTTGAAAGTTTTTTTGGTCGATGATTATCAATCCATCAGGTTTTTCCAGTCCTGAGGCAACTTTAGCCAGATATCTATTACTGGCAATGCCGACAGATACGGTCAACCATTCTCCTATTTCCTGTTTAATTCTCTTTTTTATTTCCCAAGCTGCTTCTGTCATATTTTTGGGAAAAAATCTGCTGCCGGAAAAATTGAGGACGATTTCATCAATTGATTTGACGCTCAAATTACAGCTGTATTCACGAAGGAGCGCGAGTATTTTGCGGTTCACAAATCTGTATTTATCAGGGTCAGGAGAAAGCACAATAAGTTTTGCATAAATCGCTTTTGCTTCCCTGACTCTCATGCCGACTTTAATCCCCAGTTTTTTGGCTTCTATCGAAGGCGCGATGACACAGCCGTTGGGAGTGGTATAGGCGGCAACGGCCACAGGTTTGCTCCTAAGGCAAGGATTGGCTTGCTGCTCTACTGTAGCAAAGCAGGAATTCAAATCAATATGCATGACAGAAGGGGGAGAAGGGTTAAACTGCAGGTTGTCAAAAGGATATTGAGTAGTCATATTTCCTCCACTTCTTCCAGCCTCCAATGAAGGTTGTCAGTATTGAAACTGAGGCGGAAGAAACTGTCTTGGGCGCTGACGGAAAAGATATGAAAAAGATCGCGGCCGCGTCGGACGGTATGGTGAAGCCCTATTTTATCGATGGCGTAGATTCTATTTTGCCATTTGAGACGGCGGGGATAAACCCTTTTTTTACGGCTGTCAAAAACAAGCTCCACCGAAACTGACTCATCGATTTTGATGCTCATAATGTTTGATAAAAACGAAATAAAGACGAACATATCTAATTTAACCTGATTGGGATTTTATGTCAAGATCTGAAGATTTACGATATTAAACCGAAAGTTAGGGTTTGACCACTCCCCAGTCTGTGCAGATCTGTGTTTGGATGGCTTTAATCTGGGTTTGTGTCATGGTGTTGACTTGATCTTTGGCGTTTTGAAGTATATTTTTTTCCACTTCAACAACTTTTTCCGTCACAGTATTTTTAGTCTGCTCTATGATGGTTTGGGTGCTATTAAGAGTATTTTTGACCATGTCCTGCACAAAAGAAGTCGGACTGGGGGTGTTATCTGACTGAGCGACTTCACCCAGGACCTGATTGGAGGAAGACGCGGGACTCGCTTTTTTCGCCTGGAGAAACCCCATGAGCATGATAGTTGCGATCGCAATCAGTGAAATAACAGCTAAAATTAGTAGGATACTTCGTTTCTTATCTTTTTTATCCGTCATAAAGAAATCATATCACAGGGGAGAGTTTGAAAGCCAATATAACCAGTCTTTGACTGATAAAGCGTAAAGCTTTCGAAAGATTTTTTTTATTATCGTAGGAATTTAACTGACTCTCTAGATCTTCTTGAGGTAATGACCGCATTTGAGTTATGACATCTATCAACAATGGAAGAGTACGGACAATATTATCGACGATCGTGACGGTGGCGTCTTGAGCAGTACGGGAAAGGGGATTAAGATCGATTGTAATGACCTTCTTGCCCATTTCAATCAAAGCCCTGGTGCGGTCGCCATCTTCAAGCGGTATAAAAACCAGATCGGCTGTTTTTTGACCAAAACGGCTGATCATTTTGCGGTTGCTGTAAACTCCTTTGATTCTAGTTTTATCAGGCAGAAGGATATTATCACCTCCCAATTTTTGGAGGTGAGCATTTATTTTTCGTTCTCTCGATGTTGAAGCGTGGAAAAGGTTAATTTCCAGAGGCGCATTGAGAAGTTTGGATAGATTTACCAATTCTTTTCCTGCTAAAATCGCTGTGTTGCCATTGACTGAGATTACCGGATTTTTCGCTAAGAGAAATAAGCAGGCGGAAGCACTAATTGATGTTCGGGCAAAACTGCAGGTTTTTTCACCCAAGAGGTAATCAAAAGTTTCCCCCCTGCCGTGGGCAGTGAGTCCCTGAAGGGATGTAATTCCTTTGTCTACACCCTCCGATAAAAGATCACGGTAGTAATTGGATAAAAATCTCGGATGTCTGAAACCGGCTGACGTTTTCATATTATTTTTAGTCCAAAAGTCCGGCAGTTTGGCTGCTGATTGCCAGTTTTACCACCGGGTAATTTTTGACAACACTTGACGGGCTTCTATCGGTAATAAGTACTCTTCCCAACATTGCCATACTGACATGAAAATTGTTGGCTTTCATCCTTTCTATTAAACTTAACATTTTTTCGTCAGTCAGAAGATAAGACCTTTCAGCAAACTCCAAAGAGAGGTCTAAAAAATCTTTAAAAGCAATTTTCTTCATTTGCTTAATTTTATTTAAGACCAGATCTGCCGCAGAATTTATTTCACCGCGAAGGCGGCTGTTTTGGAGAATTGTGGGCGTCTCAATTTTGCCAAGAATTATGACGTATACTTTTTGACCGATAAAAGGATACGATTTGAACCGAAATGGAATTCCGGGAGTTTCTTTCAGCAAAAATCCGCCGGTGGTCTGTGTGCCGACGCTCCCGAGTCCTGTCCGGTTTTTTATCTCAGCAAGGTGTGCGAGTTTGGTTAAAAAAGTTTTTGATTTTCCTAGTCTCAACAGTTTATTTACAGCTAAGCCGCAAGACAGTGCGCTTGCTCCGCTGATGCCGAACCCGCAGCCGATTGGCAGGGGGGAATTAATTTGGATCAAAAGTTTTTGTTTGGTGAGGGAATTTATGAGATATTCAATAGTTGGCAGATTGATTCTCTTGTTATTGAATAATACTGTCGTATTTTCTGACTTTTTTACCACAACCTTCACACCCTTGTCTACCGTAAATCCCACGCCCTGTGAGCCCATTTTATAAGGGTTCGGGTTTGGGCAAACTTTAAAAATCAGGCTTAAACTTGCCGGGCAAAAAGCTTTTGCTGAATTCATAGTTAGTTTATGCGGGTCCTGACGTTCGCGTTTCCCTAGATTCGTTTCTGAACGCTTGGGAATAAGTATTAATTGTCCATTCAACAATTAGTACCAAGCTAATAGAAACTCATCTTAGGAACCCCTCGCTCGCGCCACCCGCATTATTTTTTACACGGATAAAGTACTCATATGTTAAAATAGGCTCGATTACCATTTCTTCAAACTAATTTCATGACCGATGCAGAACTAATCAAATCCAAGATCGATATCGTCAATTTTATTTCCGATTATATCACTCTGAAAAAAGCAGGGCGAAACTACAAGTCGGTTTGTCCTTTCCACAGTGAAAAAACTCCCTCGTTTGTCGTATCTCCGGAGCGGGGCAGCTGGCATTGTTTCGGCGCCTGCGGGGAAGGGGGAGATGCTATTTCGTTCCTGCAAAAATGGGAGAATATCGAGTTTCTGGAAGCTTTAAAAATTTTAGCTAAAAAAGTCGGAGTGAAACTGACCGGATTTACCCCGACTGACAACATTAGAGAGAAGGAAAAGCTTTATGAGATAAATCACCTGGCCTGCGAATTTTTTCATTTTCTTTTGACAAAGCATGCTCTAGGAGAGCGGGGGCGGGAATATCTTGAAAAAAGACGCATCAAAAAAGAGACGATTAATACCTTTATGCTGGGATATGCTCCCAATAGTTGGGATTCATTGTCCAAATACCTGCAGAAAAAAGGTTATTCACCGGAAGATATTTGTTTATCCGGACTGACAATTAAATCTGATTCAGGCAGGTATTACGACAGGTTTCGCGGAAGGCTGATGTTTACTCTCAAAGATCACAGGGGTAATATGATTGGATTCTCTGGAAGACTTTTAAATGAAGAGGTTTACCCCGAGCGAGAGCGAGGGGCAAAATACATCAACTCCCCGGAAACGCCCATCTATCACAAGGGTTCTACGCTCTACGGGATGGACGTGACCCGCGAATATATTAAAAAAAAAGGGGAAGCGGTGATTGTGGAGGGGGAATTTGATTTTTTATCTTCCTTTCAAAGCGGGGTCGGCAACGTCGTCGCTATCAAAGGATCGGCTTTGACTGAAGACCAGGTACTGCTTCTGAAAAGATATACCGAAAATCTAATTATGGCGCTTGACAGTGATTTTGCCGGCAACGAGGCGGCCAGACGTGGAATTGAGGTTGCAGATAACACCGGTCTGACGGTCAAAGTCGTCAGACTGCTTTACGGCAAAGATCCGGCAGAGTGTGCGGAAAAAAGCCCGCATTTATGGAAGGATTCGGTTGCAAAAGCAGTACCGATCTATGATTTTGTCATTGATACAGCTTTGTCCAAATACGACAAAAGCACAGCCGATGGCAAAAAAAAGATTGGAGATGAAGTTTTGCCCTTGATCGCCAAAATCCAAAACCCCATTATAGCCTCGCATTATGTAAAGAAACTGACCCGCGAACTTGAGGTAAACGAAGAGTCGATAGAAATGCTTATCAGAAGAATCGGTAAAAATGAAGGAAAAAAGCCTCCTTTAGGGATTCCTCTTACTGTCCACAATCGGGTAGAGATGATCGAAGAGTATCTTTTATCTTTAATCATCCAAAGCAAATTTCCTAAAAAATCTTTGGAAAAAGTGATGACGATTACAGCAATTGATGATTATAATCTTCCTGCCGTTTCCAAGATAATCTCCCTCCTTTCAGGCTACTTTATCAAACATGAGGATTTTGACGTCAAGAATTTCGGATCGCTTCTCAACGCTGAGATTGCTTCAACTTTTGACAAGGCATATTTAATAGAGCTGGAGTCTGTCCTAAGTGATGATAAAAAATTTGATAAAGAACTTATCCAAGTTGCCAAAACACTTAAGCAGAATGCTTTGAGAAGGAAAATCAATAATATCTCGACAAAAATAAGGAGTTTAGATGAAAAAGGCGATTCAAAAGAGATTTCATCATTGAATTCCCAACTGAAAACTCACTTCAATTCTCTCAAAGAGCTTGATAAAGTGGGTTAAATCAAGCTATACTTCTTTTACTAGATTTTGAATCAGTATAAATCTCTCTAAGCCGTTTTGCCCCAGTTAAACGGGACAAACCGGCGTAAGAGAATTATAAAATAGAGCTATGGCAAAAATAAACAAAGATAAATACGACAAACAAATAAAAAAACTTCTCAAAGACGGTAAAGATAATGGCTTTATTACCCAGGATGATATCCTGGTAATTTTTCCCCATCCGGAAAATCATATTGAGGATCTGGATGATTTATATGCCCAGCTTATCAAAAACGGTACTAATGTCTTTGAAAATCTTTCTGATGAAGAGGAAAAAGATTCTCAGAAGACGGCAACGGAGTTGGAGAAAGAACTGGAGTCTCTGGCTATTATCCACGAAGGAGGAGTTTCTGATCCGGTCCGCATGTATCTGAAAGAAATAGGCCGCACTCCGCTTCTCAAATTTGCCGATGAAATAAGTTTGGCTAAAGCTTATGAAAAAGGAGAGAGGTGGGCCAAGCAGAAACTGATCGAATCAAATTTAAGGCTGGTTGTGTCCATTGCCAAAAAATACATCGGCCGGGGATTATCGCTACTTGACCTTATTCAGGAAGGAAATCAGGGACTAATTCGGGCCGTCGAGAAATACGACTGGAGAAAAGGCTACAAATTTTCAACCTACGCCACCTGGTGGATCAGACAAGCGATTACCCGCGCCATTGCCGATCAGGCGCGAACAATCAGAATTCCGGTCCATATGGTGGAGACGATTAACCGCTATCTGAAACATTCACGACGCCTGATGCAGGAGTTGGGACGTGAAGCGACTCCGGAAGAAGTGGCTGTCGAAATGGAGGTAGATGTTACTAAAGTACGGGAAATAATGAAGGTATCGCAGGAACCGACTTCCCTTGCTACTCCGGTTGGGGATGACGAAGATTCGCTTCTGGGGGATTTTATCCAGGACACTACCCAGCCGACACCTTACGATGCTGCTTCACGCGAATTGCTTAAGGAACATCTGGAAGACGTGTTACTGACCCTGTCAGACCGGGAAAAAAGGGTTTTAATCCTTCGTTTTGGTTTGGAGGACGGCAGACCCAGAACCCTTGAGGAAGTTGGAGTGGAGTTTGGTGTCACCCGCGAGAGAATAAGACAAATTGAGGCTAAAGCCCTGCGGAAGCTCCGTCACCCGTCACGAAGCAAGAAACTCAAGGATTATTTGGAGTAATTTCAAAAGGATATACTGGAGATGAAAATTCCCATAAAAAAATTAAAAAACGGCTTTAGCCTGCCAGTTTTTGGTTTTGGTACCTGGCAGATGGGGGGCCGTTACGAACGGGATTTTCATAATGATGACCAAGCCGATATTCAGGCAATCTGTAACGCGGTTGACGAAGGAATAATTCATATTGATTCCGCAGAAAGATATGCCAAAAGTTATGCTGAAGAACTGGTCGGCGAGGCAATTTCAAATTATAAAAGGGACAAACTAATTCTTACCTCTAAAGTCTGGAAAACCAATTTGAAATATGAAGATGTTTTGACTGCCTGTGAAAGCAGCTTAAAAAGACTTCAAACAGACTATCTTGATTTGTATTTAGTCCATATGCCAAATCCGGATATTCCCATCCAGGAAACGATGAAAGCCATGTCCAAGTTAAAAAAAGAAGGCCTCATCAAAAATATAGGTTTAAGCGATTTCAGTGTTGAGAGATTTAAAGAAGCACAAGACTGCTGTGAGGATAAAATTGTGGTCAACCAACTGCATTACAATCTGATTTTCCGCGAGCCGGAAAGAAAAGGTTTGGTTGAATATTGTCAGAAAAACGATATATTTTTAGTTGCCTGGAGGCCTGTGCAGTACGGGGCACTGACGGATATTTCTATTCCGGTTATGCAAGAGATGTGCGCCAAATATCATAAAACCCCCTCCCAAATTGCTATCAACTGGCTGATCTGCCAAAAAAACATCATGACAATTTCCAAAATGAGAAAGCATGAACACCTCCGGGAAAATTTAGGAGCAATAGGGTGGGAGATGGACAGCCAGGACGTTGAAAGGTTGCGGTTTGCCTACCCCGGGCAAAAAGACGTTTCCGACTCGGTGCCTCTTATCTAAGTCTGGATTTTGATAGTATTTAGTGATAAAAACCATGATGAGTTACATCATGTTTGTACCTCCGATAAATATATTGTATAGTTGACAATCGCTAGTATATAAAATACGATTATCTCATGGGATATTATGGGCGTTTAGACCTTAAACTGAAGGCAAGAAAGATGCGGGAGCAAGGAAAGTCGTATCTCGAGATAATGCGTATTCTACGCCTTCCAAAATCTACTGTTTCTGATTGGTGTCGAGATGTCCCGCTTTCCCAAATCCAATTACTTGCTTTATATAAAAGTAAAAAGTCTGGAGGCTTAAAGGGGAGTATTATCGCTGCTAAAAAGAAACAACAGCTGCGTTTACAAGAAACGAAGAAGATTTATCTCAAAGCAATGAAATCTGTTGGGAAATTAACCAAAAGAGAACGTTTTATCGCGGGTATAGCATTTTATGCGGCCGAAGGAACAAAAATAGATAAAGGGTGCAGTTTTGCAAATTCTGACCCTGCAATAATTAAATTTATGATTGACTGGTTCCGCGAATTTGGAAAAGTACCAAACGAAAAATTCCGTGGAGCTATATGGCTTCATGAAGATCTCAATGAAATAAAGGCAAAACAATTTTGGTCTAAACTTACTGCTATACCACAATCTCAATTTTACAAAACGTACATCGCTTTTAAAAAGTTAAATAGTAAAAAAATTAGGAAACATGTGCATGAATATGGTGTATTTTCCTTTATTGTGAATGATGTTGTTCTTGTAAGGACAATAATGGGTTGGATTGGTGGAATTTTACAAAAGCCATGGTATAATAACGCGGTACTTTTACATTCCCCTGTAGCTCAACGGTAGAGCGGCATCCTGTCAAATCAGGCAGCTTTCCCGCGTAAGTGGGATTGAAAAATCGGGCTAATTCGGGGGACTCCCGTTCCGTACCACATGGTGCAGGACAGGATTATCCCGAGCTAAATTTCTTCGAAGAACTCATCCTGAGCGAAGTCGAAGGATAAATGTGTAGAGACTATATACCCGACCCCGTACCAGTCGGTACAGGGTGATGAGATAGTCCAAGCCTTTTGGTAACAGAAGAGTTCTTGTAAGATGAAGGTTGCTGGTTCGAATCCAGCCGGGGGAGCATGTGATAGTATAAAGCGTATTGACAACTTATTTTTTACTTGTTCTTTTTATACCTTGTATTCCAAGGATTAATAAAACTAAAATCAATATTTTCAAAAAAAAGTGACCGTGTGGGTCAATAAAGTTTTTCGTCATAGGAGTTATTTTCCCAACGAGAAGATGGACTAAAATACCCAATGGTAAAGTAAAAAATAACCAACTTCTTTTTGGTATTTTAATCCTAAATTTGAGAAATAATTTTGACAATAATGGAGAAAGTAAATATACTCCTAAAAAAGATACTCCGAGATCGAATAGGGCATATTCACTAATGCGAAATTGTCTGAGAAAATCTATTGTATTCATTTTAATTTAGAATATAGATAGCCTTTAGATTATTATACAGCAACAGGTTCGAACATCGTCCATTGCCCGGAGCCAACAAATTGGGAGCAATACAATGCTCCCTTGTTTTGTGAGCCCGATAGGACGATAGAACTAGTGATATACTGGAATAGTGAAAATATTTATCTTTCTGAGACCATCAATAATTAAATTATTAATCAGTATAATATTGGGAATTCTTATATATATTATTGGATTATTTATTTTCAATAATCCTATATTTGTAAAAACTGGTTGTGCTCCTAATCCAAGTTGTCCTTATTGTGAAATATGTAAATCTTGGGGATTTCCTGGAATAATAAATCCATTAGGTATATTTCTGTTGATTCCGATATATATTTTATCCTCATTAATTGCAGAAACTTTCCACAAGAAGTAGTTCCTCACATAGTCCACTAGGGGGAGCAAATGATAGCTTAGAGCGTCCTGACAATCTAAACCACTAATTAAAACATTGGCATTTAAGCTTTCTGAAATTATATAATACTTTAACATCTTCAATTTTTGTTACAATCAATACTTGGAACTATGGGGATAGATATTGCGCTGGACAACAAAAAAGAAGCGGTATTGCCGAGAGGCGAAGCAATTGGATTGGTCATTTTAGGACAGATTAATCCCATTAATCTGAAAAGAGATGAATTTAGCAACAGTCCTGATCTGTTATTTCACGGAGCAGAGAAAGATTTTGTATTTAGGAGAGATTTCAAGTATGACCAACAAAAAAACTCACATTCTCATACTGTAGGTCAAGGATTCTACGCTACACCAGATCGAGTTGATGCAGCACTATATTCAGAAGCCTTTGGGATGAAAGACAAGCCAATTGTGGTTGAAATACTTCCGTATCAAGCCAGAATGTTTGATTTTAGGGAAGCTAGTTTAGCATGTAATGCCAATGTGCCACCTTCTTTATTAGAAAGGTATATTCGATATAATCATGCGCAGTTTAATCAAGAGTGGGAGACGTATAACCCGGAAGCGGATAATGAATTTTTAAAGACACATCCTCCTGATCAGTTGGTTCCAAGAGAGATATTAGAGCAAGCAACAACATTTGAAGATATGTTTGCTACTGTACCTTCTCCTCATAGCGAAGAACGCGAAATAAGAGGAGATAGATTGGCGTCTTTTTCTGATGCTACTAATTATTTGAATGTATTGGATTTATGTACAGGAAAAGGCATTGATTTGAGAAGAATGTTGAGTTTAGTAGGTGATCCGAATAGAAGTGAATATGCAAGCAGAATGTTTCGTAGTTTCATGTTGTCCGAAGGATATGATGGGGTGATCTATATTGAAGGGGGGGATCATCCGGAACATATGAAACGAAAGCCAGTATCAGTTGTATTTTTTAACGTAAATACGATTGGTACGTTTGAGACATGGAATGGTGGGGAAATGTAACTATTCATATAATGAGCCCGAACATCGTCCATTGCTCGGAGCTTGACCTAATATATCAAAGTATTTTATTATCTTATTGAAAGAGGGAAAGAAGAATATGAATAAAAATGTAATAATAACATCCGTCCTTTTCTTTATTGGTTGGGTAGGTTTTGACCTTATTAGAGGTAAAGAATTAGAGTTTGGCAAGGTAATGGGTGGTGTGTTGATAGCAATTATCGTTGGTTTAATTATTTATATCCGACAGAGTAAAAAACAGAAAAGTTAACAATTTATCAATTAAGTATCTACCTCATTCTTTTTCTCGCAGATTCAACCCATAAAAAGTAGCTCCTCACATAGTCTCAGAAACTAGTTCTGAGTAAACCACTAGGATAGAACCAGGTATTTTTGAAGCTTCATGACAATGTAAATATTGATATTCTCCGTCTGTTATAATAATTTCATGAATAATAAACAGCCTATCGCTTACGTTATATGCGGATTTATCGGAGCAGGTAAAACTACTTTTGCCAGAAAACAGGAAAAAGAAACAAACGCAATACGAATAACGAAAGACGAATGGATCATTAAAATATTCGGAAATAAAATAACATCGGATAAAAACTTTGAAATGTATGACAAAAATATAACTGAACTGGCAACAGATATTGCCTTCAGGATCCTGAAAGCTGGTAAAGATGTGATATTAGATGAAGGTTTTTGGGTTAAATCCCAAAGAGATGATATAAAGAAGAAAATACTACAAGTAGGAGCAAAGCCAGTTTTTTATTATGTAGAATGTCCAATCGAGAAAATGAAAGAAAGAGTTATTAACCGAAGTAAATATCCATCTAAAGATTCTTTTGAAATAAATGAAGAAATGTTTAATAGTTACCTTAAATATTGGCAGGCACCGGACGAAAGTGAAAATGTAAAAGTGGTTAAGTCTTCTGAATCGTAGTTAGAAAAATCAATTTCTCTGTTCCTGATTGCGTCAATCAAAGGGAGCAAAAAATGCACTCAATTTCCACAAATTAAGAATTATATAACCGAGCGATTAGAAAATCTTCAATTTCCGCACGCATGAGGAATAGTATATAATTTGAAAACTTTATGGGAAGAAAGTTGAAAGAGTATCCTGATAAGAAGGTTTCAAAAGTAGAGGATGTAGTAGAGAAAATTAAAGAAGTATTGTTCTCCTATATCAAAGGACAGCTAATTGTCATATTGGTGACAATGCTTTCTTTTTATCTTATTCTTTCCTCTCTGGATGTCAGGTTTTCCTCAATACTATCGATCATTACAGGGGCATTTTCTATTGTTCCGGTTTTCGGGATGATGACTTCAGCCGTTATTACCCTCATTACTGTGATTGTTGGCGGACAAAGGATTCTGGGGTTACCGCCAATTCTTGAAGCGGTATTGATCCTTATTATATATTTTCTGTTAAACCAGATTATTGACTGGATAGTTTCACCGCTAATTATTGGAAAATCCTTGAAAATCCATCCGCTGATTCTCTTTTTTACAGTGATAATAGCCGTGTCTTTATTTGGAATTATTGGAGCAATTCTTGCTGCACCCACACTTGCGGTCATCAGGGTTATTTGGATTTCCCAAAAAGATCAAGATAGAAGATAAGATCTTTGAAGAAACTATGTCTGAAAGTAGTTCCTCACATAGTCTCAGAAACTAGTTCTGAGTAAACCACTAGGGAGGAGCTAAATTATTTTGTAGAGTGCTTGAATTCTTCCTTAACTTTCTCTGCCAGATATACTTTCATCAAAGATTGATAAGGAACATCCTTTTTGTTAGCTAATATTTTCAGATCAGACAATAGAGATTCAGGTAGTCTGACAGTAATGGGTCTGGTTGACGGTTTCAGTTCTGAGAGATCAAATACTACCGGGTTATCCATATCAAAATAATCCGTAGCATCATGAGTTGTCCAAAAATCTCTTTCCTCATCCTCATTCTTAAACCTCGGAATTGACAGAATTTTTTTATTTTTTTTCATAAGTTCTCCTTTCTTTTTTGCTCATATCTCTTGCAGAGATTATTCTGATTTTGTCGTTTCTAATAGTAAATATAATTGTTAACTTTTTTCCTCTAAGTGTACTTCCTAAACATAAAAATCTAATTTCTGATTCTGAATGCCTTTCGTCCGGGTAAATTGTAAAATTTTTATTAAAAAAAACTTCTTCACATTCTTTGAAAGGAACTGCATGCTTTTTCCAGATTTTTTCTTTATTATATTCATCCCATTCAAACTTTAAAGGTTTTATTTTAGAGCTTTTTAGCCTCATATGTACATAATGGTACAATACATTATTACAAATGTCAATACTTATTTATTCAATCCTATTCAAGTGCGGAAAAAATCCTACAGGGAGAACTAAGTTCTGACAACATTTAAACTTTTAAGCTTCACTGGACGATTAGAACTGATGTTATACTAGAAGAGTGAAGATAGATGTTTTGTTGAAACCGTCTTTAACCAAATTATTCCTCACTTTAATGTTTGGATTCTTTATAATCATTATTGGAGTATTAATTTTCAAAAATCCTGTATTTATCAGAACAGGATGCGCTCCAAATCCCAGTTGTCCTTATTGTGAAATTTGTAAATCTTGGGGATTTCCTGGAATAATAAATCCTTTGGGTATATTCTTATTAGTTTCGATATACATCGTATCTTCATATGTAGTTGAATCTTTCCACAAGAAGTAGGTTCCTCACATAGTCTCAGAAACTAGTTCTGAGTAAACCATTAGGGGAGCAATTTCTTCGGATTTCTTCGGATTTTAGATATCTGATATAATTAATTCATGAGTTTTAACTTGCGTGTTGACGAGCCTATAACCATAATACCTACTAAAGAATATTTAATTAGCGCTGAGAGCAAATTGACCTTTAAATTTCCAGATTCATATGTAAGTTTTGTGACACAATATGGGGGAGGATCACTTTGCGGATTGTTTAATATTCTCGTTCCAAATACCTCCAATGCGAATATAGATATTATCTCCAAGAATAAAGAGTTGAAGTCTTTAATAAAAGAAAACATAGAAGCAGGGTTTTGGGATAACGTTGGAGGTGTTTCAAAAGAATGGCTACTTAGTCTCGAGCCGTTTAGAGAGTCGGACAATGGAGATATTTTATGTTGGGATATAAATAAAAAGAATGAAAAAGGCGAATATCAGATTTACCTTCTTGAGAACGAGCAAAACGAAGCTCCGTTAGTTGCAACAACTCTGGATGAATTCATACAGGAGTTTTGTCTTAATCAGAAAATTGATGACATCTTTCCGATGGGGCAAGGAAAAAAATGGAATTTAGAACCTACTTTTAAACCATTTTAACTTCTTACGATTGGATTATTTAATGAAGTTATAACAGGTTGTAACTAAAGTTTTTTTATATCTTTCCACCTCTGTCTTTAACTCTCCAACCTGCCTGCCGGCAGGCAGGCAGGTATACCATAACTCCTGAAATTTTTCGATAAACTCAGGACAAGTGCCTGGATCATTGAGCTGAAATCTATGGTTAAATATTTCTAGGCTCGGGGAGCCAACAAATTGGGAGCAATACAATGCACCCTTTTTTTGTAACCCAATAGGACGTTAGAACTTCTGATATAATAAAATAGGTATTTATCATGAAGCTTCCAAAATCATTTACTACGGTAACTACATTTTCTAAAATTCTAGCAATGTGTTTGTTTATTATGTTTCCATTTGCTGGTTTCTACTTGGGAATAAAATATCAGCAGAGTTTTCCACCGAAAATTGAATACATTAAAAAAGATAAAGTTATAAGAGTATTCCCAACCGAAACACCTCAAGCACTAATAAGTCGGTGTGGAGATATGCTTTCTTATTCTGATTTAGGTATTACTGTAGATCATTTTACTAGAGTAATAGGTCCATTTTGGTCGCCCGACTGTAGACATATAGCCTGGTCTATTTGGCAGTCTGGAACAATGGGGATGGAATATAAAGGACCATATTCCTATGAAGGACTTTTTTTGTATGATGATAGAAATAAGAAAATTCAAAAAATCTATACCCCAAATTCAGGAGAGAATGTTGAAATAAAAGAATGGAAAGATAAAGATACGATTTTATTCTCAAAAGATAGTATTAAGGTTTACTCACTGGATATAACAACTAATTCCGTAGAGCTACTAAATAATGTTCAATCCCAGTAGGGAGTATGTTTTGATAGTACTTCCTCAATAGTCCACTAACCCACGTTGTATTTATTATGAAGTTTCTACTATGTCTACATTCTCCGAAGTCAAACAAAAGAATTTCTTCTTATAGGATACACAGAAAATCTTTGATAAAGACTCCTTGAGCATAATTCAAAACTAAACACGTCAACTCTGGTATTAAACAGAGATCTATAAAGCTTAATGTTTTCGATTGATTAGGCATATCTTTTCAATTTTGTTTAAAACAATTGGATAATTGATTTCATTGACAGTGAAAACAAATTGTATTATAGTAGATAACATATGACAGGTCAGCAACAGACTCAAATAACCATGGATATACTCACTTCTGCCTTGAAAGAGCAAGTTGAATCTTTTCAGGCTCGCGATTTAGGAATTGAAAGGGAGATCTTGGGAGAACTGAAAAAGACTATTTTTGCGCCTCAAATTACAGTTATAACTGGTTTACGACGAGTCGGCAAATCAACTCTTCTTGCTCAAATAGCCAATAAATACCTTAAAGATGGATATTATTTTGTTAACTTTGAAGATGAACGACTTCTAAACTTCCAGGTCAAAGACTTTGACTTACTTCACGAAACGCTCATTAGTATGTTTGGCGAAAAACAGACATTCTTATTTGACGAAATACAAAATGTGCCAGAGTGGGAGCGATTTGTCCGTCGTCTCCACGATCAGGGTTATAAGTTCATTGTGACCGGCTCCAACGCATCTCTTTTAAGTCAAGAGTTGGGAACTCGGCTAACTGGTCGTTCTATACGAGTTGAGCTGTTCCCGTTTTCGTTTCGGGAGTTTCTGACCTTTAAGGAAGTAAAAGTTCCTAATCTCAAAGTATTGACCACCAAACAAAAGGGTCAACTTCTGAAGTTGACAAAAAACTATATTGTATCCGGAGGTATTCCAGACTCGCTTAAGTATCCGGAACTTGAAATTCACAAAACCCTGTATGATGATGTTTTATATCGCGACGTTGCCACTCGATATAAGTTAGATAACGTTAAAAGTCTAAAAGAATTGACGTTTTATCTTGTCAGTAATATTTCTACACTTATTTCCTTTAATAAGCTTAAAGAACTTCTTAAGCTAGGAAGTGTTAATACCGTAAAAAGTTATATTGACTACCTAGAAAATAGCTGGTTATTTTTTGTCGTTAATAAATACGCCTATTCTGTGAAAGAACAGCAAATTGCTGCTAAAAAGGTTTATGGTATTGATACTGGTCTAGTTGGCTCAGTTGGTTTTAGTTTCTCTGAAAACAAAGGGAAATTAATGGAAAATGTGGTCTATCTTAAATTACGGAGAAATCATCATGATATTTACTATTATAAAACTGTCCAAGATTATGAAGTTGACTTCTTTTTACCGAAAGAAAACGCATTTATCCAAGTGTCTCAACATTTTTATGCGCCAGAGACTCAAGAGAGAGAGCTTCGTGCGATTACTGCCGCAGTTCTAGAGCAGAAAGAAGATACAACACACATTGTGGTAACAGAGAGAGACAAACAGACCATTGATAGGGAAGGATTACAAATTCAGGTTGTGCCGCTATATGAATGGTTGCTCAAATAAGGCCTAAGATTGTAAAAAGTGACTCATTTCCTTGAGCGGATATTCCTGATATTCTAGGTGAGTTATCCAGTCAATTGTTTGAAAAACCTCCCGATTCTCGAGCAGGTATTCAAAGATTGATATTCGGTTGAAGCTTTTTAATTTCTTCTCACGTTTGACTGAGTTCCCCAATATACCTAAAATCCTGAAATCCTTCGATAAACTCAGGACAAGTGCCTGGATCATTGAGCTGAAATCTATGGTTAAATATTTCTAGGCTCGGGGAGTCAGTTGGCACTTAATATACTAAATTTACATTTTTAAAATAGTTATGACACGAATCATTCAAACATTTAAGGGATGATTACGACGGTGAAATACCGGATGTTGTTGTTCATGGTGAACCCTTTAAAGCAAGAAGGGCGTGGTGGTAAAAGCGTTGCTTGCCAAGTGTCGATTCCATAAATCTTGTCTTGGAAGGCCTAAATGAATTTTTCCTATGCTTTATCAACAATTCTCCATAATAACCTAATTTAGGGGAATATAATTCCCCATACTTGACATTCTTCAGAGACATGATAATATAATGATATGTACAATCGTATTTACGGAGACCTTCAGAAATTGCTTCAAAAAGGGAAGGTAACTGTCCTTTACGGGCCAAGAAGAGTGGGAAAAACTACATTGGTTGAGCATTTTATAAAAAACTCCAATTTGAAGTGTAAATTTGTATCCGGAGACAATATTGATGTAAGAAACGTCTTGTCATCTCAATCTTCTAAAACCATTGGAAAATACATAGAAGGATATGAACTCCTGGCTATCGATGAAGCGCAAAGAATACCAAATGTTGGCTTGGGGTTAAAGATTTTAGTAGATAATTTCCCAAATATTTTTGTGGTAATCACCGGGTCTGCTTCTTTGGATTTATCATATAAAATTGGAGAGCCATTGGTTGGAAGAAAGTTTACCTATTA
>CAYIFB010000023.1:0-19613 GCA_964362665.1 uncultured Gammaproteobacteria bacterium
TCCATGAAGGTCAGAAACTACAAATGAGTAGGAAGGAAATTCATGGATGGTAAAGGGAATAAAGCGGGTGGCATTGGGATACCAATATCTTTCCGGGTGATATCCGAACGAGAGTTCCCAGGGAGGACCCGGTGTTTCATTGGGATAGCCTGTAGTGAAGGCATAAATCGTATGGAGATTGCCTCCCAAAGAAACGATGTAACCGGTGATTAACCCGATTGCCGCTAATTTTAACCATTTACCGAAACTTATTTTATTTTTCAGCAGTTCATAAGAGCTCTTCATATTTTCCCAGTTGAAAAAGTGAACTAAATTGATGCCCAGACTCATGGAAAGAGTGAAGGTAAAAGCAAAAAGAGTGGCGATCATGAGGTTGTAGGTGACGGCTGCATCGATCCCGGATAGCTTTGTCAGAAACGCCGTCATATAGTGTCCGAAATAATAATAATTGATGAAAAAACCACCGGTGTAATCAGGTGATTTTGTCAGCCACATATCAAGAGGCGGGAAATAGGAAGTTCTTAAGATGGAGACTACGAAACCAAAATCCATGAATTTTTCCAGGCCATGTATAGAAGGTTCATGAGCTTTGACAAAAGACCAAAAACTAAGACAAATGAGGAATATGACTTCTTCAAAAATTAAAAGTCCGAGGTGTAAATTCTTGAATTTACCCCTTTTAAAATCTTCTTTATAAAACCACAGACTGACAAAAAGAGCACACAGGAGATAAATAATGAGGGTAATTTTGGCAAAAGGCAAAAGGCCTAAACTTGAAAACAGCCAGATAAGATACGAGGAAATGACGATGCCGATAATTTTAGAGAAGAGGTAACCGCGGTCTATAAAACGGGAAAAAAACCTATTGGCCAAGGGAAAAAAAATCAGCCCGAAAACAAATATTACCAGCCACCAGATGAATACGGATACGACGTCTGACATAGAATAAGTATCAGGTATTAAGTAGTAAGTATCAAGTATTTATAAAGTAAAGATAATTATAAGTCTTTTTTGTTTACTTGAGAAGCGACTGTTTGAAGCTATAAAGTCATGCTATAATCCCATCATGAAAAAAAGGATTAAGATCGGTTTGGATTTTGACGGAGTCATTGCCTATAATCCGTTTCGGATTGCCAGACCGATAATAGCAGTTATCAAAAAAAATCTGTTTGGAGTTAAAAAGTTGAAGTTTTGGTATCCTGAGAAACATTGGCAGCAAATTTTTTGGGTGATTATCCATGAGTCAAGCGTATATCCGGCAAAAGGCGTTGATTTACTAAAAAATATGGTAAAAAATGAGAATATCGAAGCGCATCTAATTACGGCAAGGTATAGTTTTTTGGATGATCATTTATTCAAGTGGCTTGATAAGTATAAATTACGTAAGTATTTCAAGACGGTAAATTTAAATAAACATGATGAACAACCGCATTTGTTTAAAGAAAAACTTATTGGAAAGTACCAGTTAGATTATTATATAGAAGACAATTTGGACATCGTCAAACATCTTGTCCAAAAAAATAAAAAAAATATATATTGGATCTATAATCTTTTCGATAGATCATATCCCTACCCTAAGAAATATCCTTATCTTGAAAAAGCCTTGATAGATATACAGAAAAGTATAGATTTAAGATGAGAGTTTTTACAACTCTAACATACTATTATCCGAACATCTCCGGTTTATCCTTGCATGCTCAGATGATTTCAGAAGCTTTGGTAAAAAGAGGTTACGATGTAACTATCCTGTGCATGAATCATAAAAAGCAATTACCTTCTCAAGAGGTCATAAACGGGGTCAAAATTAAAAGGGCGAAGCCTTTATTTAGGATTAGTAAGGGATTTTTGTCATGGGATTATATTAGTAAATGCTTCTCTTTAGTGAAAAATACAGACGTTGTCATTATTCATCTTCCTCAAGTTGAAGGTATTTTTTCTGTACTTTTTGCAAAGTTATTTGGGAAACGAGTATTAATTTTTTATCATTGTGATGTTATATTGCCGAAGGGGATAGTAAACAAATTGATAGAAAAATTACTCTATTTCTCCAATTATCTCTGTTTGAAATACGCAAACACAATTTTACATTCGACTCAAGACTTTTCAGAGCATTCCCGACTGCTGCAGCGTTTTCATGAAAAAATTGAATTTACGTATCCGCCTATCAAAGACTACAAATCCTATAATCGAATAAAAAAACTACTCATTATGAAAACACACTCGAAAAATTTTTATAGGATTGGAATTGTAGCAAGAATCGCAGCTGATAAGGGATTTGAATATTTGTTGGAGGCAATTCCTTTACTGCAAAAAAAGTTAAAGAAAAAGTTTATGATCTTTATAGCCGGACCGCCTGAACCTGTGGGGGAAGAAGATTATAAAAAGAAGATAACTGCAATGATGGATAGGTATAAAGACAATTTAATCTTTCTTGGTATGATCAAAGAGGAGGAAATGGGATCATTATTGGCTATTTTGGATGTCTTAGTTGTACCATCTATCAATTCGACAGAGTCTTTTGGTACAGTTCAGGTGGAAGCGATGATGCAGGGGACCCCAATAGTCGTAAATGATCTTCCAGGAATGAGAATACCCGTAAGAAGAACCGGGATGGGGATGATTGTACCGATAAAAGATAAAGAAAAACTTACACAAGCAATTGTTGAAATACTTAGTGAAAAAAATAAATATAAAATTGATATTAATAAAATAAAACAGGAATTTTTATTTGCCAATACTTTAAAAACCTACGAAAAAATCATCAAAAATGCATAATACGCAATATTATCTCAAAGAATATCTGAAAGAGAGACCATTGTTTTTATCACTTACCCGGTCTTGTGAATCGCCTTTGTATCAAAAATATTTACCTCTTCAAAAGCCAGTTCTTGATCTTGGGTGCGGAGATGGATTTTTCGCCAAAGTCACATTCTCTCAACAAATTGATATCGGATTGGATATGACTGACAGCAGAATAAAAGAAAACCAATATAACAGCTACAAAAAAATTGTTACCTATGACGGTAAAAGAATACCATACCCTGACAACTATTTTGCTACTGTTGTTTCTAATTGCGTGCTTGAACATATTCCCGATATAGATCAAACTCTTTCAGAAATATACAGGGTTTTAAAAAAAGGAGGATTATTTCTTACCACTGTGATGTCTGCTCCATGGGAAGAATATTTATTCGGAAATATTTTCTTGGGTGATATATATAAAAAATGGATGAGAAAAAAGCAGGAACACAACACGATATTGGACGAAAAGCTTTGGAG
Organism: uncultured Gammaproteobacteria bacterium; assembly: GCA_964362665.1. Lineage (GTDB taxonomy): Bacteria > Patescibacteriota > Microgenomatia > 2-02-FULL-39-11 > 2-02-FULL-39-11 > 2-02-FULL-40-13. The sequence continues at coordinate 3,280 of CAYIFB010000023.1, forward strand.
AAAAAAATTTCAGAAACATGCATTTAGAATAATTGATGAAGCTGGATATATAGATAAAACTTCAGCTCGCTGGATTGACGTTCTTCATTATTTTTGTGTGCCAGATCTTATATCCTATAAAATCTTTCATAAATGGGTTTTATGGCCTTCATTATCTCGCTTTATCCCGACGGCATTTTTTGCGAGTCTTCTAGATAAACCAGTAAATATTCAGAAAAGTGGATGCCTATTTTTTGGTATAAAAAAATCTCTTTGATGAATAAAAAGATTCTTATTTTTTCTTCAGTGGTTGTTTTTGTTATTCTTATCCGGATATATCAACTGTATGAAATTCCTGGGGAATGGTTTGGTGACATATCCAATGTACATGAATATGTTGAACAAATATTGCGCGGTGAATGGCCGTTTTATTTCTTTCAGAGTCCGGGTCCTCTTTATCACTACCTGATTGCTCCTATTGCCATAATTATCAGAAATGAAGGGTATTTGAAGTATAAGATAGCGTCTGTAATAGTAAGTTTAGCGGGTATATTTAGCCTGTATATATTTACAAAAGAGGTTACTGATAAAAAAACAGCCATAATTTCATCTTTATTTATGAGTTTTTCCTTTTGGTACTTGATATGGAGCAGAATTGGAAATTCGCAGATTGTAATACCGCTTTTAACGGTGTTGATGAGTTTCTTCCTCGTGAAATTTTTGAAGAATCAAAAATTTATATATTTATTTTTTGGAACTGCAGTATCATCATTGGGTTTATATACCTACCCCCAAACATATATATTTCCTGCGGTTTACTTACTTTCTGTTCTATTACTTTTAGGTATAAAGAAAAAAATAAAATGTAATTATAAGAACATATTCTTCATACTCGTCTTGCAAATACTTTTTTCTTTACCATTTTTTATGATCATTACGAAACAGATTGATAATTTCGGACCATCAGGATATATAGGACAAAAAGTTTTCCCTTTAAAAAGTATGTCATTAATTCAATTGATCAAAAAAACTACTCTCAATTATGAAAAGACTCTCTTAATGCTTCATATTAAAGGACACGACTCATTTCGTGTAAATGTGCCCAATCATCCGCAGCTTGACATGATAAGCGGCATCATGTTTTTTATCGGGATACTGTATTTCCTATCAAAAAGAAAAAGAATTTGGTTGATTTATCTTGTTTTATTGTTATTTTTATTGCCTGTTCCTTCCATATCACCCGTACTTCCCGATGGAGAAATCCCAAATAACGGAAGAACTATAGCTTTGACGGCCATAGTATATATTTTTGTGGGAGCAGGTACGGTATTTTCTAATAATTTCATAAATAAGGTTTCTAAAAATAAATTACTAGGTTCAACTGTCATAGCTATTCTTGTTGCATATATTTGTTATAGTAATCTATATTTCTATTTCTTTCGTTATGCCCCTCAATTACCCGATAATAATTTAGGACCATCTAAAATAATTGCCAAATACCTAGATAAATTCTCAAATAATTACTCAATATATTTTGCAGAGTGTTGTTGGGGAGGGTGGGGAGAGCCAGAACCTAAGGCTATAATGTATCAACTTAAACAAAAGAAAAAATTTATTCTGGATAATAAGATAATTGAAAAGTGCGAAGATATTTCGTCTTTTCCTGCGGTGATTTTCTACGGTTCTGAAGAGGGAACAACAAAATTTGACATTACTTCATGCGGAAAAAAATATTCTAATGCACAAATTCTATCGCCGGATAGTCTTGTGGTAGCTAATATTAAAGTCGTGGAGTAAATATATATGAAAATTGTGAGTATAACCATAGGATTAATTATTTTCTCATGCGTCATATATTTGATTGACTTGACTGCATATGGCGCCACATGGGATGAATTGATGTTTCATTTGGAGACAGGCAAAAGATATGTGACCTTTTTAAAGACAAAAGACATAAAACCAATTCTTCTATACGATAAATCATCATGGTTTCCGCCTATCGCTCCTACGTTGGGATATTTATTCGTGGATAATAAATTAATCGAGAAATATTTCCCCATAGAATCAGACCGATTTCATCTGGCAGGTATTCTCTTTGGCAGTTTAGGGGTAGGGACGACCTTTCTTATTACGTTTATACTGACCAAAAGGATATCTGTAAGTTTGTTTTCCGCATTATTACTCGCAACCAACACGCAATTTGTTACACAACTTCATAACAATATCAGGGATACAGGATTAATGTTTTTTTACTCATTTTCAATTCTGTTACTTCTCCTGTGGTTAATTTCAAAACACAAGCTTTTTCTCTCATTTGTATGCGGTATTGTTGCCGGATTGACTACAGATACTAAGCAAAACGGCGGACTGCTTATATTTATTACATTAGTCTGGTTTTTAATTAATTTAAAAAGGATCGGGTGGAGAAACTTCACAGTCTTTTCTTTAGTTTATTTATTTTCGTTTGTGACCGCGTTTTTGATATTTTGGCCGTATTTATGGTCGGATACTTATCTGCATCTTCTTTCCGTTTGGAATTTCCTGACAGATCCTTCCATCATTGCAGGTCCGGCTCTTTTTTACGATAAAGTCTATATTTCCCTAAAAAATATACCCTTTTATTATCCGTGGGTGATGTTGTCTATCCTTCATACCCCGCCATTAATAGTTATGGCAATTACTGGACTTTTTATCAGTCTGAAGGGATTATTTTCAAAGCAGAAGACTGCGCTTATTTTCCTTTGGATATTTATCCCACTTTCTCGTTTTATGATTCCAAAGTCCGCCATTGCTTATGACCAAATCAGGCATATTTTTGAGGTGATCCCCAGTATTGCGGTGTTTGCAGGTATTGCTTTATCTTTTTTCTTGGATAATTATTCTTATAAAAAAATTTTTAAAAAAGGGATTGTAGTTGCTGCGCTTATCGTACTTTTTTATAATTTTCTGATACTACAGAGATACCGACCATATGGAACAGCATATTTTAATTTTCTGGCAGGACCTTCTTCTTATGTAAATCATGCCTTTGATGTAGAATACTTTGGAAATGTGTATCGTGAAGCAGCTAATTATCTGAATACTACCTATACACCCGATACAAAGTATTACACAGCCGGTCTGGGAGCACATATATTGGTCAATGATGGTTTAAAAAATTACAAAACGGATAATATGGAAGATGATTTTGACTATGTAATTTTTATGAACAAACAGACGGTAATAAGAAATAATTCTTATATACGTTGGCTCGTGGATACTAAAAAGCCAATTTTCACCATACAACGAGATGGTAAAATACTTTTTTATCTTTTTGAACCCAATAAAGATGGATTTTTTAGATCACAGACTTAGAAGATAAGGTCGAGTTAATATGCAAACTCTAATACTTGCCGGAGGATTTGGGTCGCGGCTGATGCCTGTTGTGAATGACAGGCCTAAAATTATGGCTGAGATTGACGGTAAACCTTTTTTGGAACTTTTGATTCGGTATTTGCAAAAACAAAACGTCAATGAAATCGTCTTGGCTTTAGGATATCTTTCGGAATATATAAAAAACTACTTCCAGGATGGTAAGCAATATGGCGTGAATATAAAGTATTCGGTAGAAAACTTTCCTTTGGGTACGGGCGGAGCGATAAAAAATGCAGAGAAATTATTAAAAAAAGAATTTATTGTATTAAACGGAGATACATTTCTCGATGTTGATTTTAATAAAATATCTGAGTTCCATAAACATAATAATGCAGATATTACCGTGATGGTTACCAAAACAGGAGAAAAGAAGGGAAGGGGATTAGTTGGGATCGATGATCATTTTAGAATAATATCTTTTCAGGATGGACAAGAGGTAGTCAAAAACAACAAAAGTTTTACTAATGCCGGAATATATCTGATGAATAAAAAACTGTGTTCGTTTATTAAAAAAGATGAAAAAATTTCTCTAGAGAAAGAAATTTTTCCTAAAATAATATCTAAGTTAAAAATGTTCGCTTTGATATCCGAAAATGAATATATCGACATTGGAACTCCGGAGAGATATCACAAAGCACAAACTTTACTTAAACCCTTCTCATATGGATGAGACTGTGACATGCATCGCCAAAGCTCCGGTTAGAATAAGTTTTTCTGGTGGAGGTACTGATTTTCCCGAGTATTTTATGAAATACGGTGGATGCGTACTGTCAACGACCATAAATAAATATATTACGTTAAAATTAAGTAAGAGTAAGAAACTAAATAATATCAGAATACATCTTGAAAGTTTCAAATCAACAAAAGTAATAAAATCGACCACACTGAGGAGAGTTGCAAATGATTTATATACTCCAATTATTTCAACCCTAAGAATGTTTCATGAAATCCCCGGATTGAGATTAGACATTTCCAGTGATATAAAACCGGGAAACGGATTGGGTACGTCTTCGGCTCTCATTGTTTCGCTTATCGGCGGATTGTCAGCGTGTAGCAAGGCAAGAATTACAAAAGAGCAGCTTGCCCAAAAAGCTATATATCTTGAGAGAGAAATCTTGGGAAGAACGGGCGGTTTTCAAGATCAATATGCGTCAAGCTTTGGCGGGTTTAATCTAATGGATTTTTCTAGGAAAGATACTGTTTCTGTTACTCCGGTAAGGATTTTACCTGAGACTTTAAAGAATTTAGAAGATAATCTATTATTGTTTCAACTGAAAGGAAGCAGAAATAGCAGTATCAAGCAGGCCACGTTGGTACGAAATATTTTACAAAGTAAAAAGGTAATACAGATATTGCACTTATTAAAACGCAACACGTATAAGATGCAGGATGCGTTGAGAGATAATAACTTGAATGATTTTGCAAAAATTCTACACTTAAATTGGGAATTGAAAAAGGATACAAGTTCAGTTATTTCCAATAATCAAATCGATAGCATATACAAAAAAGCTTTACAAAACGGAGCAATAGGTGGAAAATTGCTGGGAGCAGGTGGAGGGGGATGTCTTTTGTTATATTGTCCCGTAAATGATCAGAATAGTCTAAAAAAATCCCTCCAGACATTCGATGGAAGATTCATAGATTTTAAATTTGAAAATAAAGGCTTTCATATATTATGAAAATCAAAAAAATAATCGAATCACATATTATTGAGAGCATGGCAGTAAAAAAAGCAGTTCTTAATAAGAATTTGCCTCAGATAATAAAAACTGCGGAAGTACTGATTGAGACTTATTGGAAAAACGGCGGAACAGTGTACGTTTTTGGTAATGGCGGAAGCAGTTGTGATGCGCAGCATTTTGCAGAAGAGCTCACTTCTGCTTTCAGGACGCTTGAGCGGTGGTCGTTGCCTGCTCATGCATTATCTGATAATGGAGCAGTACTTACCGCAATAGGCAATGATTATGGTTTTGATTATATTTTTGCCCGGCAGTTAGAGGGAGTTGCCAAAAAAGGAGATCTGGTCATAGCGTTTTCAACAAGCGGCAATTCGATTAACATAGTGAGAGCTTTGGAGGTGGCGAAAAGAAGAGGAATTAAAACAGTCGGTTTCCTTGGAAAAAAAGGAGGTAAGGCGGCAAAAATAGTTGATATACCCATCATTATTCCATCAAATTCTACAGATCATATTCAGGAGTGCCATATTACAATTGCCCATTCACTATGTAAAATTATTGAGGAGCTTTTTTTTGATACCAATGAAAGGAAGTAAAAATAAAGCACTGTTCATCGATATCGACGGTACCGTAGTAGAAGATGTAGGATACGTAAGCGAGCCGCGAGATTTAAAATTGCTACCGAAAGTAACTCAAACTCTTGTTAAGGCTCAAAACGCAGGATTTCTTCTGGTATTTCACAGCAACAAAGGCGGAGCATTTCAGAAAAAAGGGTTGACTGAAAGAGGGTTAAGGTTATTGGATACAGCTTTCAGACGACTTCTTGTCAATAATGGAGTGAAAACTAAAGTATACACTTACTATTGTTCTCATTATCCAGATACGGAAAACCAGATACAATGTGTATGTCGAAAACCTAAAACAGGATTATTTGATAAAGCAATAAAGGAATTAAATATAGATCCGAAAATATCTTTTGCAATCGGTGATAAGATTTCCGACCTGTTACCGGCTCTTGCTGTTTCAGTCAAAAGGGTAGTATTAGTAAAGAGGAACGGAGAATATTTTGATATCAAAAAGTCCGAAGATAAAATAAATATTGATAGATGTAATAATTTATCGGAAGCCTTCGAGATTATCCTTTCCTTAGAGCAAAAAGTTGTTTAAGGTATGGGTGAACCGGATTTTCAAGCTCTGAAAGTGTAAATCCGTTCTTTTCCAGCATTTTCTTCAGTTCAGGATATCTTTTTTTCATATCTTTGGTAAAAAGATGGATTTCAAATGCTATATATTCTACTTTAGAAAGAGTTTCTTCTGATGCTTTTTGCAGGATCTGATATTCTGCACCTTCACAATCGATTTTCAAAAAGTTGCATTTAGTGATTTTCTTTTCCCTGAAAAGATTATTCAAATCAGTTACCGCTTCGCCATATACTTTAATATTTGCAATATTGTTTAGAACCATGTTTTTCTTCATCTGTTCAATTCTTTTCAGATTAGGATCAAAAGCATAGACTTTTTTGGCGGTTTTAGCTGCAAAAATACTGAAATCTCCGAAAGCTGCACCGATATCAATAACAACATCATCCTTTTTCACTTCTCTTTTATATTCGTATTGCCTGTCTAAAATAATTTCCTTAATTACCCATACATCCATCAGGGATTCAATAGAATACTTAAGACCATTATCAAGTTCAAGAATGACGGGTTTAAAAAAGTAAACGAATGGAATTACCCAAAAATTTTTAATTCTGAAAATCGTGGGTATAGATTGCAGGTAATAAATAAATGCAGTAAGAACGTTAGGTTTTTTCATTTTTTTAATTAAATTCCCAATAATTTCATATAATCGACTGAGACAACTTTTTTGAAGATCAGGACTTTAGGATGGTCATAGACAGTAAATGTTTCATCGGCATAATCGTCAACTAAACTAATACCCGGAAGTCGACATTCCTGACTTTTTTGTGCTATAAAACCATAATAGGCAAGTGGTGGAGTGATGCATAAACGGATGAAAGGAAGGGGGATATTTGGTCGCGAAGTAAATTCAGCAATTTTATTAAATCCCAGACTACCATCAAACAATGCCCGGTAATATCTATAAGTTTGGGGATATTTCTCCGGAACAGTCATAATAGCCCCATACAGGCGGTTGCTGGTTAGAATTATATAATCAGTCTGTTTCAGTTTTTCATTCATAAACAGCCATTTTTCCTTAGAATCAGCTCCATATAACGGGTATTCAATACCCTGATATTTTTCATGTATAAAGCCTGGTATCGGTAAGCTTAACGGGATAAAATCATCCCAGTGTTCCCCGGAAATCTTTGAGCCTACAGGGACATTTTCATATATCCATTTTGAAGCCGAAACTCTTGAATGGTCTTGGGAATAAATTGACATAAATGAAAACGGGTATACGAGCAGAATCGAAAGAGCAATGAATAAGGGGAGATGTTTAATACTGGAGTTGAGAATAGGTTTTCTTTTTAAGATGAAAAAATAGCTTTTATAAATAAATAACGCGCATAATATGGCAAGACTGGGATATATCGGATAAATATATCTCATGGCTTTGGCAAATTGCATCCCTTCGTAACCGAAAACGATAAGAATCCACATTATTAGCATCACAATTATCGTAAGATTGCTGTTTTTAAAAACATGCGCCATAAACTTTATTACTGCGGATAAATTCTGTTTTTTTGTCTTTCGAAAATATTTGAAAGTTTTTAATATAAATTCCATGAGAAAATAAAGAATTGCTGATAGTGAAATGATTCCTATCGGCAATCCCAGACCCCAAAGAACGGTATTTTTTAAAGGAAACAAATAGGGTTTTGTTTTAATCCATTGAATCGCCGGTGGAAATCCCGAGTCCGGACCTCCCAGAGCTTTTAATTGTTTCCAGTTCTCCAAAACTGCAGGATTTAATGTCCAGGTAAAAAAAGAGGGTTGTGCAAACATATAAGGTTGAGCAAGTCTAATGGTAAAGTAGGTAAAGCCAAGCATGAGCAACAAGGACAAAAATACTCTCATAAAATTACGGGTTCTTATAAAATAAGAGATAAATCCAATAAGAACTACAGGAGCAAAAAAAACTGCAGTGATTTTACACGCAAATGCAAGTCCAAGTGAAATACCTAATAATATATTCAGCTTATAGAATTGGGTATTATAAGTTGTCGAAATGTTCGTGTTTAGTATTTTTATCAGCAGATATAAAGATAAAGTAATGAAAAACACGAGATATGTATCGACCGCGTAGAAATGAGAGAGTTGGATGGGAAGGACCGACGCGGCATAGATAAATGCCGCGAATAAACCAATAAACCAATTTCCAATAAACAAATTATCCAATATACTAATATTAGTTCTTTTTATTTGTTTATTAGTTGATTTGTTTATTAGTTGATTGGTAGTTATTTGTTTTCCGATAAGGAAAACAAGTACTACAGTTCCCAGATCAAAATACGCTGAGAGTTGACGGCCAATAAGAGCGAGATTTCCGTAATCGCCTTTTCCTAGAGATTGTGCAACCCATTTCGTGAAGAAAACTGGAAAAGTTCCGTATACAAAAAAACCAAATCCACGATTATGGGGATTCATAGGGGATGTGGATGCATTCAAATATTCAAAAATATTTTTGGGCCATGATATTCCGGTTGCGACCATAGTTAAAAATCGTTCATCAGGATGAAGGTGTTGTCCCTGATCCCAATCGATGCCATACAAACGGAAAAAAGCCGCCAAGGAAAAGATCAAAATGAATATGATGAGGTGCAGTTTTTTTGATAAAAATTGCATATTTGGCATACCGATTGAACTAATACTAATATACTTTTTGATTTTATCAAGATAGAAACTTGTTCTTTAAGATGGTCACAACAGCACCGAAAGCGTCTTTGACTGTAAGTTTTTTTCCTGCCAAATGAGACCTACCTTTGTAACTTATCGGTACTTCAATAATGAAGACGCCTTGTTTTACTAAAAGTGCAGTAATTTCCGGTTCAATATCAAAACCTGAGCTGGTAAATTTGAGAGATTTTAAGAATTTAGTTGGGAGTAGTTTATACCCCGTTTCCATATCAGTGAGATTAGTGCTAAAGAATAGATTAAAAAGTATAGTTAATAATTTATTTCCCAGATAATAAAGAAGGGGAATTACTGGTCTGCCATTGGCAAATCTGCTGCCATAGACAGCGATATTGGCAATTGTTCTTTTGTCGTTGTTTTTTGATTTGGATTGAATAGGAGTAAGAAGTTTAGGAATTTCCTCCGGATTATATTCGAGATCCGCGTCCTGGATGAGGATGTAATCACCGGTTGCCTTATTAATTCCTTGTCTTATCGCCGCTCCTTTACCTTGGTTGGTTTCATGATGGATAATTTTTAGTTTTAAGCTTTGGTTTTGAGATTTGAATTTTGAGATTTGAGATCCCGTTTCATCGGTTGAACCGTCATCAATGACGATTATCTCTTTTTGACAGTGCAGTCTGACGGTAGAGACTGAAACAAGCACCTGATTAATAGTTTTCTCTTCGTTAAAGACTGGTATGATAATAGAAAGTTTCATATTTATTAATTTGCATTAAGCACTAAGTATAAAGTAACATCTATTTAGTGTGAAGCATTGAAAATAAGTTCATACTTTAACTTTTCAATAAGTATTCGTATTCGTAGATTGTCATAGGTTTAGTTTTCTTGTAAATTCTTACAACCGGATGGTCAAAGACGGTATAGGTCTCTTCACTTGACTCATCATTAAAATCCAAATTCCAAAATCCAAATTTCAAACTCGGAAATGAATTAATTTCTGCGACTTTCTGAAATCCCAATGCTCCGGAGAAGAGTAATTGGTAATATCTATTTAGTAGGGGATATTTATTGGCAAGGCGGGTATAGTTGGCAAAAAGCCTTCTGGAGGGAATGAATATAAAATCTGCTTTTTCCAGATCGCTTAAAAGCCTCTCGAAAATAAGAGGATTTTCATCCAGATGGTAAAAATCAAAAGAGATGACGGTATAATTTTTCCTGAATTTATTATCATCCGGAATCCCCAGAGGGATATCGACTACATTGGCGGTTTCGGAAAGGACATAGGAATTATCGGGTAGATTATCATAAATCCAGTAAGAGGCCTGGAGACGGCTGTCAGGGTGAGTGTAAATGGACATAAACATCAATCCTGGAAGGATTGATGTAATAATCAATATCCAATATCCAATAACCAATGAAATGTGAAATCCATTTGAATTTTGCTTGCCTGCCGGCGAGGCAGGAATTTTGGAATTTATTTGAAATTTAGAGCGATATACGTTTAGAACAGAATTAATATGAAATAGTGCATATGCAGTAAATATACTGAAAAACGGAAAGATAGGCGTCATAAATCGGGTCCATTTGGCGTATAGGAATGCGTTTGGTAGGAAATAAATGAAAAAAGAAGTAGTAAGTAGAAAGTAGTAAGTAGGAAGAATTTTATTATTTTTCTCTTTTTTATACCTGATACGTAAAAGATAATGCTTAAGACTTTGGATTATTTTGAGTAAGAAATTGGAAATGATATTTATTAGCATCAACAGAAGTCCTAATAAGCCGAGAATAAACACCGGCCAGCCCAGAACATAGGGGAATACTCTCTGAGCTTGAAAAATAACCGGAATCGTATCTACAAATTGTGTAGTATAAAAAGCAGGATAAAGTCCGGTGGCGACATCTTTCTCATAGCCAAAAACCGCACTTATAAAGTCAGGCCACGCTACAAGATTATAAGGCGAGGCGAGGATGGTAATTATTAATGTGAAAACTAATATTAGTATGCCCTGGAAAATTAATTTACGAAGGAGTAAAAGTGATTTTAGTTTTAGCTGGTTGCAACTGAGAATTAACGCCATCAGGGGAGGAAAAAGGAAAAATATTCCGGTCAACTTTGAGCCTAAGGCAACGCCAATGGAAACTCCCAGCCAAATTATTATCTTCAAACTTTTGCGAAAATTAAACTTCAAATTTCTGGTGTTTTCCTCGTAAATATTAATGGAAAAATAAATGGAGGCTAAAAACAGCATTGTAAGAAGAGATTCAGTGGTGCCGAAGTGAGCAGATTGAATAAGACCCGGAGTGAAGGCTGCAAGAATCGCTGCAAGTAAAGAATAGTATATAGTAAGTAGTTTTTTTGAGATTAAATAAACAAGGTATACAGTCAATGTAGACGAAAATGCCGACCAGAATCTCAACCAGAAAATCGCCGCAGGAAAAGTAGTATTTAGTATTTCATTACTATTTAAATTAGTTTTAATAGCGCGCAAATTACCATATATTGAGGATATAAAGTGTACAGCTTGATCGCTAAGAAATGACAGATAAAGCGGAAACTGACTGTAGGCAAAAAAGTGAGGATTCAGATTGCAGTCCGGTTTTTGAGTTTTATTATTCGGCAACTGTTGGAAAAATGGACGGTTAAATTCTTCCACGATACATCTGATAGAATCTGTAAGTCGTGTTGGCAATCTGAATTGTGTGATCGCATTGGCCATATTTCTTTCATCCGGGTTGAAGAAATAGGGGGAGTCGTGCATGAGATTGTAGAATCGTAGAACTGTTGCTGTCAAAAGGATTAGTATGATGAGGGTTTTTTTATTATATAGCATTGATAGAAATTTTAACTAGAGGATATACAAAATTACAATAATTGTTAATCCCCAGATGAGTATGGAAGCTATCAGAGGCGCATCTTTAGTGATGATTTTTTCAGGCTGTTCGGCATTGGTGCCTTCATATGACAACTGGGAGTAACGCATCAGCCCGTATAAGACAAAGGGAATTGTAATGATCATCCATTTACGAGACAGAGCTTGCGGCAGGAAACTGATTAAAAAGTCTTTGAAGGGAGCGTTAAACTGTGGAGGGTCTTCTACAAAAGTGAAAAGAGAATAGGCGATAATTGAGGCAGATCCAAACATGGAGGTATATGAATCCAGCAGTTTGTCTCTATATTGGAAAAGCGCAGGTCTGGTTGTCGTGCCTTCCCGTAATAGTTCGGCATGACGTTTGGTGGAAGCTACAAAAAGAGCCACAAAAAGAATCGTCAGAAAAAGCCAAAAAGGCAGATGATAGAAAGTAATTATTTCACCGGCATATGCTCTGAGAATAAAGGAAAATGCAATACCAAGAATGTCCAGAATGGCATGTTTTTTCAAAAAAAGTGAATATAAAATATGAAGAGTGATAAAGCTTAAGGCTATTAAGAAAAAACCCGGAGAAAGAAATAGCGAGGTAATTAAACCAAAGAGGCCCAATATAAATGATATTTCAACAGCTCTGTCCAGAGGTAAACTGCCTGCGGCAAGAGGCCTCTTTTTTTTAATCGGGTGGAGTTTATCCAAACGCAGGTCAATAATATCGTTAAACAGATAAGATGAAGAGGAAAGCGCACAAAAAATAATAAATCCTGAGAGAGTGACGATGAAATATGATCCCTCAAACAACTTTCCATTAAAGATTATTGAAGTAAAGAGAATCAGATTTTTTATCCACTGATATGGACGAAGAGATTGCATGATGATAAGGAGGCTTGTTTTTTTCATTATGATTATTTTACGAAAGAAATGATTTAATTTCAAATTTTTGCTGCCAGTTCAGCAATTTGAAATCCCAGCTCAATTGCATAGTTAGTGCCTCTATCCCACGGATAAACCATATCCATGTTGGCGAGATATACATTTTTTACAGGAGTAATAAAATCAGGTTTTAAACGGGAATAATTAATCTTAAATACTGGTTGGGCGAATGGACCCATAAAAAGTTCAAAGTTCATGGTTGAAACATCAAAGTTAAATGACGGATTAATCTTTTGTAAGAAGGGGAGATAAACATTAAATACTTCTTCTTTCGACATTTGGAGGTATGGGTGATTTTCCGGAAGGTAATTTGCTACCCAAGCCAGATTATTTCCACCATAAAACCGCGGATTTATCAAATTAGTATGCTGAATAATACCGATAAAAGGGAAACCGGGAGTATTTATATTCAACCAGTAAGTTGAAGGAAGAATTTTTTCTCTGGTGATTAATAGTAAATTTAAAGCGTGTAAATGAGGAATGGATTTAAGTTTGAGGGAATACTTATCTTCAAAATTAAACAAATCAGCAAATACTGATGAGGGGGTAGTAAAAATTACTTTATCAAATTTTTTCAACAGATCGGATGTGTAGGGAGTGTTGAATTTGATTGTGCCTCCGTTATTTTCAACCTCTTTTTGTAATGCCAGAAGTAATCGTCCATAACCTCCCTTTAAATATCCCAATTTTGGCGTCCTTTTTTTAATTCGAGCCCAAAACCAGGCCATATTTACTTCCTTGGCAAATTTTCCGAATTTTCCAATCAGCAACGGCTGCCAAATTGTTTCGAATGTTTTTTGCCCGTAATGTTTCCTTAGCCAATCCCAAGCAGTGGTTTTTTCCAGATTTATCGCCAGGTTTTCCGGCAGAAGTTTTAAGTAGGCAGTATTAAAACCCGTAAGAAGTCTTTGTGTTAAAGATAAAGGGGTAAAATTCAAGACGTCTGCTGGAGTATTGAAGGGATAGGTCTGACCATGAAGGAAGAGCGAGGTTTCAGTTTTAGGAAAAACCAATTCATCGGTCAAACCGAGATCTTTAATCAGGTTTAAAGCAAAAGAATCGTTTGTAAACCAATGGTGATAATGTTTTTCGACAGCCCATTGCCAGCCATGCATTTTAAAAGTTTCAGCCAGTCCGCCAAGTGAATTATTCTTTTCAAAAATACTTATTTGGTGATGAAGACGGGATAATTTCAGTCCAGCGGCAAGTCCGGTGAATCCTGCTCCAATGATTGCTATTTTCATGACAGATTAAATATATTTCGTTGGCCCAAATGGTATTACTGTGTAAATTCTAGAGTGGGGATATTGGATATTGACATATTATTGGCCACATCCGTGACATTTAAAGCTACTTTACCAGTGACCGTGGATGAAATGGAAAATTCCGCCATGCCAATATTATTAGTAAAAGCCGTGTCGGCAGGCGAGATAGTGGCGCTTGAAGGATTGGTTGTGACTTTTACCGAGCGGTCAGGCATTACATTTCCATTCACATCACGAAGGTAAACTGAAACTTTAATTTTTGTTGGTGTTTTGGAGTTGTTGGTATCACCAGCAATTCCAATTTGCGGATAAACAATGACAAATGATTTAAGTGGTGATGGGACCGAGTTTTTAGCCCGAAGTACATTTGAGGTAGGATTATTCATGACAATGACGCCAATTGCTGCCACAAAGAGGATAAAAAATGCACCAACCAAAGATATAAACGCTTTATCTTTCATACGAGCCTTAGTAATTTTGACATTCTCAAAGTTTTTTGTCAATCTGTCTAAAGAACTTGACAAATTCCTGCCGGTTTGTCATACTACTTAATACCCTTCGGGTATGGTGGAAATTGAGACTATTTTCCTCCACAACTTCGTATTTGGGTATCCCGAATTAATCGGGAGATTGGGTTCAAGTATTTGCAGTCCCGTGGGATTGCGATCTACCCACCCAGTAATATAAACGGGGAAAATCTCAATTAAATACCTTCTCGAAGGGAAATCTGTTCTCCTAGAAACAAAAAAAGTATCCATAACTTAACTTTTTTCATATTATTAATATCTATTTTTGTAACTTATGCCGACTAAACCCAAAAAACTGATGATTGATTCATCAATAAGCATAGAAGATCTGATAGGCGATCCTAAAAAAACAGAGAGCGTAAAACCGGAAACTGAAAAATCCACTCCGGTTGTTTCTGATAAGACTGATAAGGACAAAGCTATAATTATTCCGTTAAAAACAGAACCAACCTCTATTCCTAGTCCGGTGACAGGTGCTGCAGAGAAAACAAATTTTATACCGGGAGTTGTCGCTGCTTTGCCAAATTACCCGAATAACCGGTTTGCTAATGGTACTGACAGATACGCCAATACTCCCACCAAAACAGTGCTGGGATTTTTGGAAATAATGAGCGAAGGTCATGGATTTTTACGTCCAAAATTTCTGGCAGGAGAAGGAGATATTTATATTTCCCAGTCTCAAATCAGAAAGTTCCAGCTCCGCGCCGGTGATAAGATAGAAGGTCAGGCCAGACTTCCCAAAGACAATGAAAGATATCTTGGTCTTTTGAAAGTTGAAAAAGTCAATGATATCGAAGCTGATAATTCCATTACCAGACCGTATTTCGAAGATCTGACTCCAATTTATCCTAACCGCCAGGTAGTTCTTGAAACAGATAAGACTACCATTTCCACCCGTATTATCGACATTGTTTCACCAATTGGATTTGGGCAAAGAGGACTTATAGTTTCACCTCCTAAAGCGGGTAAAACCACCATCATAAAAGAAATAGCCCACGGAATTTCTGTAAATTTTCCTAAAAGCCATCTTATGGCGGTTCTTATTGGAGAAAGACCTGAAGAAGTTACCGATATCAGCCGATCGGTTAAAGGAGAGGTGATTGCCAGTAATTTCGATGAAGCTCCTGAGGCGCAGACTAAAGTAGCCGAAGTAGCTTTAGACCGCGCTAAGAGACTGGTAGAATTGGGAAAAGATGTTATTGTCCTTCTTGATTCGATTACCCGTTTGGCTAGAGCATATAATTTATGCGTTAACCCTTCAGGGAGAACCCTTTCAGGGGGATTTGATCCTGCTGCTTTATATCCTGCCAAAAGATTTTTAGGAGCAGCCCGTCAGTGCGAAAAAGGCGGCAGTCTGACAATTTTAGGGACAGCGTTGATTGAAACAGGCTCAAGAATGGACGATCTTATTTATGAGGAATTTAAAGGAACAGGCAATATGGAGCTTCATTTGTCACGAAATTTACAGGAACTGCGGGTATTTCCGGCTATAGAAATAGATAAATCAGGTACAAGACATGACGAACTGCTTCTTCCGGCAGATATCTTCAAGAAAGTGGTGACCTTGAGACACATGCTGTCACTTCTAAATGATAGCAGTGAAAAAACAAGCACTCTCATTGAAAGACTCCTGAAAAGTAAATCCAACAAAGAGTTTCTGGATAGTCTGAGCAAAGGTTCCTGATTTATTCAGATAATTAATGATAAATCCTCTTAAATCGGAAAAGTTGGCCAATATATCCCGAGATTTTTTTCAGGAAGTCGCGGATTGGATAAGATTTCTCTATTATTATACCCGCAAAAGACTGATAATTTTTGGAGGAAATTTCGAAAAGTCCAAAGATTTTATCG
>CAYIFB010000024.1:0-19004 GCA_964362665.1 uncultured Gammaproteobacteria bacterium
ATTATTTTTACTCTTGTCAGCGGTACTTAAGATTACCGCTGCAGCACCATCGGTGATCGGTGAACAATCGAGAAGTTTCAAAGGTGAAGCTACGACCGAACTTCGCATCACCTGTTCAACTGTCACAGGAAACCTGAATTGGGCGTGAGAGTTAAGCGAGGCATGATAATGATTTTTTACTGAGACATAAGCTAAATCTTCTTCCGTCAAGCCATACTTGTTCATATAAGCCCTAGCCATTATGGCATAAAGACCGGGGAATGTTGCACCTGCTTCTCTTTCTTCATCGGATCCGGCGCCCATCAGAGCTTTGGCAACCTCTTCAGGTTTATGGTCTGTCATTTTTTCAATTCCTACGACCAAAACATTTTGATATAGGTTCGATGCCACTGCGAGTACGCCGGCATGTATTGCCAGCCCTCCGGAAGCACAGGCTCCTTCGACTTTCATGGCCGGGACATTTAATCCCAACACTTCACTAAAAAACGCACCAAGATGATCCTGTCCTCCAAGAGAACTGGATAACATGTTGCCCACAAATACTGCTTCTATTTCTTCAATTTTCAGTTTTGTCTCAGATAACGCTTCCGAGACAACTTGTCTGACTAAATCGCGGGGTGACGCGTCCCACAATTCACCAAATTTACTCACACTGCCGGCAAGAATTTCAACTTTCATCAGATTTTTCTCCCGAATTTCAAATACTGAATATAAGAAATGTTACGCGTTTGTTTCAGGTAGTCCGAAAGCCGCGGAGAATTTGTTCTTTTTTGATTTACCCCTCTACCCGTCTTAATAACAAAGGCGTCAGACCCTGCGCCTGATCCATAGGAAACCATAAATATCAGCTGATTGGGATGCGCTTCATCCAAAACGCTACTAAGTCCTAAAAGTGACGAGGCGCTGTAGGGATTGCCTATCTGATCAATAATAAGAGATGGCGCCAGCTGCTCCGGGGTAAAACCTAATTTTCTGGCAATTTCTCTGGGAAATTTTCCGTTGGGCATATGAAAAACGCAGTAATCAAAATCTTTCGGTGTCAGTTTTGCTTTATCCAGCATTCTTTTCGCGGCTCCCTCAATATGGGCAAAGTAGGCTGCTTGGGTAAATCTTCCTCCGTGGCTGGGATAGGGAATTCCGTCTCTTCTCCAGAAGTCAGGCGTATCTGAAGAATAAGAGGTAAAGTCAATCAGATCTGCAATACTCCCGTTATTCTTTTTGGTCAAAATAAAAGCTGCAGCGGCTGAGGCGGCCGTATATTCCAAAATATCATGAGGCTTGGCCTGTGCCGTATCAGCTCCGACCGCTATGCCTGTTGTGGCCATGTCTGAAGCGATAAGCGCGGATATATTTATGAGGGCTGTGGTTGCTGCTTTACAGGCAAATTCCAGATCCGCCGAAAGATAATTTCGACCGATCCCTAAAAACTCAGCTACAATGGTTGAAGTGGGATTGACAGCATATGGGTGGCTTTCAGAACCGGTAAAAAATACTTCGATATCCTGAGGTTTAATACCTGCCCGTCTGATGGCGTTGACAGATGCTTCATAGGCCATCGTCACCGTATCTTCGTCGTAGGCGGCAATCGACTTTTCTTTAATTCCCAGTGATTTCTCAACTTGTTGTGAATTTTTTCCCCAAACTTGAGCAATCTCCTCTGCCTTTAATCTGTATTTGGGAATATAAACTCCATATCCTTGTATGCTGACACTTTTCATGTTAAATGTGACCGGATAATTTGCGGTGTACCCTTGCCAGACTACCCTCAGCCAGTGAAGCAAGAAGCGATAATTCGCCCGCTAAAACTGCCGCTCCTATAATTTCCGCAAGTTTCATGCTGTTTTTCCCATCCATACCTGCCAAAACCCCAAGAAGCTTTAAAGCTTCAGACTGAGCAGGAAGACCAGTCCCACCGCCGATCGTACCAACAGGAAGATCAGGCAGATAAATGCTCATGTATAAACTTCCGTCTGATACGTCAGTCGTGGTTATTCCCAGACTTCCTTCAACAATGTGGGCGCCGTCCTGACCTGTTGCAAGAAAAATCGCGGCTATGATATTGGCAAAATGGGCGTTAAATCCCAAAGAGCCGCTCATAATTGATCCCAAGTAGCATTTGGTAACAGCTAACTGGTGAATTCTTTCAGGTGTCGTTTTTAGAACATCCCTGACTATTTGAGGAGATATTACTGCTTCAGCCCAAACTTTTTTGCCGCGGCCTTCTATAAAATTTAAATAAGACGGCTTTTTGTCCAGATCAAAGTTGCCGGCAAGAGAAAGGCATTCAATTTTTGTTTCCTGTCTGATGTATGCAGCGATTTTATCGGTTGCATATGTCGCCATATTCATACCCATGGCGTCAGAAGTGTCAAAAGAAAACCTGACGAAAACATTTTTACCTATAATGCTAATTTTCTGTTTGAGCAAAATCAGGTGTGAAGAAGTGCTTTGGGCAATTTCAGCAAGGCGCGGGAAATTTTTTTCCAGCCAATTTTTAAATTCATGGCTGCCTTGAAGGCTTTTGGTCTGAAAAACAGGTCCTCGAGTAATTCCGACATTTTCAACGACTGCGTTAACACCACCTGAGAAAGTTACGGCTTTACAACCCCGATTGACAGACGCCACCAGAGCTGCCTCGTGAGTGGCCAGAGGCAGATAAAACTCACCTTTGGCATAATTTCCGCAGATTTTGATCGGTCCGGCAATTCCCAGCGGTATTTGAACCGCACCGATCATGTTTTCACAGTTTCTTTCAGAAGCAGTCTTCAGTTTGTCCGGAAAAACACTGACATTTTCAAAATTAACATCTGTTTCTTTTTCCAGAAATTCCCGGCGCTTTTTGATGGTTTTAAAATTTTTAAGAGACATAAGTTAAATGAAAGGAATCCTGAAAATCCCCCATTGGTACATTTTAAAAGAATATAGAATTATTAAAGGAATAATTAGAATAGTCGTCAAAATTATACGAATCAAATCGAATTTCAGACCGAATCGCAACGTCAAATAATACAAAATTCCTTTCCAGATAGCGAGCGAAATAGAGGAAGCTGTAAAAAAAATGGTAAAAATTTTTCCCGGTATGCTGAAAGTTCTTGGAGGCGGAAGAGCTATATATAATAATGATGTCAGAAAAAACCAGAAAACAGTAGGTAATAAAGAATATGACCAAAGAACTATCAGAACTTTAAGGGACGGATTTTTTTGGAATAATATCCCTGAGAGATAATACAGGGAAACAAATCCTGCAAACCCGAGTAAAAAAGCCCCCGTCAGCAAATTAAATTTATAAGTCAAGAGGTATGGATTACCGATCCCTGACCTGATCAAACTCGTCAGGGTGAAATAAAAGAAAACCAGTAAAAAAATAAAGAAAATATGGCTTTGGCGGGATTTGGGATCGGACAGCTTTCTATAAGTAATGTAGGGATTATTGATACACCCTAAAACATTCCTTGAAAATACTACCCCCTGACGAATAAAAGAAATAAACCAGATTTCCATAACAAAAAAGGCGAGATTAATTAAAATCCAAACTGGAGAAGTGAAACCAATTTAATAAGGGTGGTGCCCAAAAGAAAATAAAGTAGAAGCGTAAAAAAAGAAGAAAGTATAATAGCGCTTTTCCACGGCGAGTATTTAAATCGGGGCACTATTTTTTTATAGTATGGCGTAAGAAAACCAACCTCCTGGGTCGGAAGGACGGCCACTTCACGCATTTTCTCAACCAGTAATTTATAGGTCTTATTTTTATTCATGTCTGGTAAGCCCTCGCAAATGCCTTTCTGGCGCGAAACAGCAGACTCTCCGCGCTTTTGAAAGTGATGGAAAGCTTTTCTGCTATCTCAGTCACAGAATAACCCTGTACATATTTCAGTTTTAAGATGATCTGGTATTGAGGAGTAATAACGGCAAAAGTCTGCCTGATTTTCTGTCGCAGAAGCGCCTCGTCCAACTTATCCTCAGGACCAAGAAGTGTCGAAACCAGGGGTTCGAAATCGGCAATTTTGGAGAGAATGATGCTTTTGATCTTTTTTTTCCGGTAAAAATCAACCACCTTGTGTTTGGCAATGGCGCAAATAAAGGTAAAAAGTCTTGACTGAAAGGAAAAATCACGAAGAGCCTCAATGGTCGAAATAAGAGTATCCTGTAGAATTTCCTCCGCATCACTGTCATTATCAATTCTTTTACTGATAAAGCTGTAAAGCGGTTTATGAAAACTGCGGTAAAAAAGCCTCAATGAAGCTTCATTACCCTGTAAAATATCTGCAACAATTTTTCGCTCGTCGAGATCATTTTTCAGCATATATACTTTTTGGTCGGATTTTTTATAAAAAACACTCTCTCCCCGATTTTGGAGATTCCGTATTATAAATCTCTCCGATCTAATTGACAAATACCCCCGCTTCCCCCTAGACTGAAAGTATGAACCTGCTTAGTATGGTTTATGCGGTTGATATCGGTGCCATTTGGAAAGTTAACTCTCGATTTGACACTCTGAGCGGTTTCGTTTCTTTTCTTTTGCCAATTCTGCTTCTGATTGCCGGAATCATATTTTTTGTTTTGTTTATTGCGGCCGGATTTACCTTCCTGCAAAATGCCGGCAGTGAAGATGCTCATGCTTTGGATAAATGGAAACAGATCTTAACAGCCGGAGTCATTGGACTTATAATAATCTTTGGGGCATACTGGGTATTACAGATAATAAATCTGGTTACTTACGGCTCATTCCAGAGTCTATTTTAAATTATGTTTTTATATTTTTTATCATACTTTTTGGCCGGGGCAACCGATCCTATCGGCAAAATCAGCCCTCCGGCGAATATTACGCCGTTTATCACTGCCACAGGTGAATTAACCGGCCTTATTGCTCTCATCAATACGCTTTTAAGAATAACTTTTATCGTGGCCGGCCTGTGGGCTTTTATGAATATTGTTCTGGCTGGATTTGGCTTTTTAAGTGCCGGGGGTGATGATAAAAAAATTGCCAAGTCATGGGCCCAGATGTGGCAATCTTTAATCGGACTTTTAATAATAGTTTCCTCATTTGTCATTGCGGCAATTATTGGAATTGTCTTATTTAATGATCCGTCAGCGATTCTGGTTCCCAAAATAAAAATCCCATGATCAGAAAAATAATAACTGCTGTTTCTCTCAGTTTTTTTATATTACTTATATCAGTCTTACCTGCTAAGGCCGATGATTCCGGACTGGGGATAGGTTGCGGAGAAGGATTGGGGCCTGTAGCAAAAGCGCTGTGTAACTTAAACAGTTCTAATACTGAACTTGTCGGAGGAGAATTCAATAGGATTATCGGTGTTTTTCTGGGGTTTATGACCATCACCGCCAGCATCTGGTTCATGTTCCAGATGATTACCGCCGGGTACGGTTGGCTCTCGGCTGGAGGAGACAAAACCAAAACTGAAGCTGCCTGGCATAAAATTACCAACTCTACGATAGGGCTTGTTATTGTCGTCTCTGCATGGATACTAATTGGGCTTATCGGCAGAATAGTGGGGTTGGACATACTCAACCCGGGAAAAATGTTTAATATGCTGATACAATGAAAATATGATATTGCAATCCCCCATCCAAATTCCTGTCATTTCTCCTTTAGCCAATAAGACGCCGGATGATATACCCGCGCTTTTCGGCCAACTTTTTTCGAGCATCATCGGCTTCATGCTTTTCGGGGCTACCCTGTGGATGTTTTTTCAGCTGATTTTGGGTGGAATAAGCTGGATTTCCTCGGGTGGCGACAAGGGCAAAATGGAGGAAGCTCGCCACCGGCTGACCAATGCCATCACAGGGATTTTTATTGTCTTTGCCTCTTGGTCAATCTATATCATAATTCTGAATTTTCTAGGAGTCTCTCCTATCGGCCTTAATGGGGAAATAAAATTTATTTTTCCGTCTTTATTTAAATAAATTGAGATCAAATATCCACTTGACAGAGCCAAAAAAAGTCTGCATAATGGATTTAACGAGGCTAAAATTATGAAAAAAATTTCTACGGCAATAATATCAAGTAGTCTTTTGTTAATTTCCGCAACTTCAGTTTTTGCAGATAATATAACAATAAATACTTCAGCTCCGACAAAAATAGTTGATTTAGGTTCACTTTTAAGCGCTACCGTTTCAGCGGTTCTTATAATTTCAGCTTTGGCTGCCTTCATCTATCTCATTTGGGGAGGGATCCAATGGATCACCTCAGGAGGTGATAAGTCAGCTACTGAGGCTGCCCGCAATAGAATCCAGGCTGCAATTTTAGGTCTTTTTATCGTCTTTGCCGCTTGGGCAATTATGCTTACGCTGGGTAAATTCTTTGACTTTGACATAAGTAAGCTAGAATTCAAGAAGCCTTTTAATTAACTTAACCGCTGTAAGCCTCTTATATGCAAGACTGGGCTAGTTCTGGTTGTCTGCAAAACGTAGGTACCAATTTAGATATTCCCACCATCCAGTGTCTGGAAGTTGTTTTCAGTAATATCCTTTTTGTAGCCGCAGGCCTAGCCATGCTGGCGCTTTTTGTCATGTTTCTGGTTGGCGGATTCAAATATCTCACCTCCGGCGGAGACCCCAAAGCAACGACAGCCGCCCAGCAAACTTTGACTTATGCCATTATGGGGCTGGGACTTATGGCCATTGCCTTTCTGATTTTCAAAATTATCGAGTCTTTCACCGGAGTCAATGTCACTACCTTTACCATTCCCACAGGAACACCTTGACAGCGAGGCGCAAAAAAAGAATAATAAGATAAGCTTATGTCTCTGCCCAAAAAACTGGTTTCTTTGGTTTTTATTACCATCTTCTTACTCGGTTCTTCTTTTTTACCCTTTATACAAGTAAAAGCCCAAGAGGTCAGTGATATCTTCAACGACCAGTCGATCCAAAGAAAAGTTGATCAGGAAAAGCAGGCCCGTGAGGCGGAAAAACCCCAAAATGAAGGAGAAACGCCTGACCTGCAGATCTTCAGTACCCGCGTCAACAATAATCAGCTTGGGGATACCTTTTACAACCTTTCCAGTATGCTTACCTGTCTCGATCCGGATCTTTGCGTACCTAATAGGACAGTCAATGGTCTGATCGGATCATGGATGGCCAGTATTTACCTCAATCCTCCGGCTTCAGGTATTGCGTATGTCCAGAATCAATTGGCAAATGCCGGCTTTATTGCCAAACCGGCTCTGGCCCAAGGAGTCGGATTTGCGGGACTTACTCCATTTTTAGGCCTGTGGACGGCCTCCCGAAACATCGCTTATTCTATTCTGATTTTAGTCATGGTAGCTATCGGCTTTATGGTGATTTTCCGCATGAAAATTGACCCTAAAACTGTCATTTCCCTGCAGGCTGCTTTGCCCAAAATTGTTTTAACTGTTATCTTGATTACTCTCTCTTATCCGATCATAGGGTTTCTTATAGATATCATGTATTTTTCTATGGCTCTCATTATTTCAATTATGCTCAAGGGTATGGGTGGAGATTGGGCAAATGCCAGTAAAATAGCAGAAGTGCAAACTAACTTTTTGACGGGAAATTCGGGAACTTTATTCAGTCAGGTTCAAAATGCGGCTAGCATTTGGGATCAAATAAAAAATCTGGTATGGGTTAACGGAATATTATTAGGTGGCGGTGCAGTTGCAGGAGCTGCTTTTCTTGGTCCGATAGGCTTTCTTGCTGGTTTAACGGCAATTTGGCCAGCAGTAGTAGGTGCCGTAGCTCCTATCGGACTTTTATTTCTAATCATACAGTTAGGACTTCTTTATATCTGGATCAGGATTTTGATGATTTTACTCAACTCTTATATCCAGTTGATTTTAAGCCTGCTTTTGGGTCCGATTCTCCTACTGGGCGAAGCTGTACCGGGCAGGTCAGCTTTCAGCCAGTGGTTTATGAATATCCTGGCCAATTTGTCGGTATTCCCAACAACCGCAGCAATATTAGTTTTCGCGATGTTCTTAACTTCAATGGGCGCCACCAATCATTTATGGATGCCTCCATTTACAGGCTTTACTCCTCAGCAAGCATTCTTGTCAATTATGGGACTGAGTGTCGTTTTTACAGCCCCCAACCTTATCATATCTGTCAAGAAAATGTTTGGTGCCAAACCCACCATGCCAATATCTGCCGGTACGGCATTTATGCCTCTAACCGGCGGAGTACAAACTACCATGGGCGCCGCCAGCCAGTTCTATTATATGCAGAGCGCGCTTACAGGATTAGGTATTGGTAAAAAACAGCCAGGAGCACATGGATAATTATATACGCCTCTTGTCTTCGCTCTCGCTCCTCGCCTTCTAATAATTTTATTTGTTTCCAACGGTAATCATCTGCTAACCACACAATAACCAATAGTAATCATTTCTCACGCTCTCGGTACCCCACATATTTACGCTATAGCTTGAGTTTGTGGGGAGTTAGGATATACTTAAAGTATATTGAGAATATGCCTCAATCTGTATGCAGGAAAAGATTTCAACTTCTAAAATAAAGAGCGGAGGTAAAAAAATTCTTCGTCATGCACTGTATGCAAAAATTGATTGGGAAAAAGCTAAAGTTCTTTTCCAGAAACCTGTACAACATACAGAAAAACATTCTTATCCTGAGGTAAAGTCTCTGCTTCACGCACTTGCTGCAGCCGGATCAATTGGCTTAATGTTTGCTTTTCCCGGCGCCGCACCTGCCCTTGGCAGTCTGATATTGGGAAATCAATCATATGACAGGTGGAAAACAAAACAGATACTGGGAAAACTAGTCAGGCAAAAGTTTCTCAAGATGAAGGAAAACAACAATAACACCGTCACCGTAACCATTACTAAACAAGGGATGATCCGCGCTCTGACTTATAACCTCGAATCTATGCATCTGGGTAAACCGAAAAAATGGGATAAAAAATGGCGGGTAGTTGTATTTGACATTCCTGAGAAATACAAAAGAGTAAGAGATGTTTTCCGTCAAAGGTTGCAACAGCTTGGACTCTATCAGCTGCAGGACAGTGTCTACGTCTCGCCATATAAGTGTTTTGATGAAATAGAGTTTTTAAGAGAACTTTATGGAGTCGCCTTCACTGTACAATATCTTCTGGTAGAAAAACTGGAAAACGATTCTTTCTTCCGACGTCATTTTGAATTATCCTAAACTTCCCCACACTTTCACGCTATAGCTTGAGTTTGTAGGGTTTTTTAGAACCTCCTCCACCACCACTGTCTTCATCTTTGGCGCTGTCTTTAAGGGCTGTCCAAACTTGTATAACAATAGCAAGTAGAAGGCCGTAGAAAAGTATTTCTTTCCAGACGTCAATATTTGCCGCATGATTTTGCTTACGTAGAAAATGGATGTCAACTTTTTCCGGTATTGATCCATAATGATAAAAATGCGCATGAGGCGGCAGGACATCCGCATGTTCCAAAGCATCCCAGAACTCACGCCTGCCGTTAGCGGTCCAGGCGGCGATATTTCTGCGGGTACGCCAGACGTCAAGCTGGGCCGGCGAACCAAGACGGGCTAAATCCAGAGAATATAAACGGCTGGTCAAATCAGCCAGATTTCCGACTACAGCCCAACCTGCCTCAATCGTATCTCCTTCGTACGCCTGACGCACTTCTTTCAAGGCTTTGGCAAGCTCATGTTTGTCAGGATTGCCTACAAGATTGGTAAAATAGGCAGCAGCTTTTTGTCCGCCTTCATAATGGGCTGCGATATCGCCTCCTCTACGGAGCCAATGACGGGAACCAAGATTGAGCATGTCCATCCTGCCAAAATCCATATCATCAGTTCCCAAAATCCATTCAGGACTCATGTTCACAGCCTGATCCAACAGGAAAGGAATATTAAAGTTCTGCCCGTCTTCGCTGGTTATTGTCTCATCTGATGAAAATGAATCTTTCACTCTATGTAAAGTTTTTTCTATTTCTTCAATTTTATGCACATCCCACACATAATCCTGTTTGTTGTCGCCAACCGCCAGACCAAACTGTTCATATAAATTACCCGCACTACTATTCCCTATCAGACTGTTTTTTACCATATCCCAATATTTGAGAGCATTTTCCCGTCGGGTTTTGTCTTCGATTTTTCCAAAATCTGCTTCGGTCAAATCCCTTCCTTGATTTATCGCAAACTCCCTAACAGAGGCTAAATCACCTTCAAGATCGAGAACCGCTGCCATATATTTCTTCTGTTTTTGGGATGGAGTAGAAGCAAATCCTGCTTTTCCGTAAAGCTCACCGTATTTCGTATCCTCAAGCGGAATGTCCAAAATATGCTGTACCAAAACGCTGTGCAAACTCCTCAATTTTGTCCCTCGCTCCACGCCTACAACCGGAACCTGTACATTTAAATTATGAGCCACAACCAAAGGATTTCTCATGGCCATCTCTACCCAAATTCTGGCTTTGAAAGCTTTGGTCGCGAACTCTTTATATTTTTTATATTCCTCAAACTGTTTAGTGTGAACTTTTCCTTTTTGAGGATCTCTTCCCTCCCATTTTTCCCATTCTATGTCAATTTGTGTTTTGTATTTCTTCTCTCCAAATTCTTTCCATAATTTGTCAAAACCGGCTCCATTTGTTGCCAGACGGCGCTCCGGGTTATCTTCGTTCATTTTATTCAGCTCCCGTCTGTATTCCTCCCTATACTTATTAACGACCAGCAGGTTTTTCAAGCCTTCCACAACATATTTATCAGTAAGAGCCAAACGGGTCGGCCCTCCCAATCTTTCTCTTTCCCGGTCAGACCAACCAATGGTCGAATCCATCTGCCGCCATAAAGTATCCTTACCGATCGCGGAAGATATTCCTGAAAAATTCAAAAGGTCAATAAATCTCTTGGCTTCTTCTCCGTATTTTTCCTTTAATGTTCCGTCTCTATAGGCCATAAACATCTTGACCCCTTCGGTTGAATCTTCAGCCCGCAGATTTTTAATCTGTTTATCCTGAGGCATAAGCAGATTCATCAAGTAAAAATACCGGTAAGAACCGTACTTCCATTTCTCCACCACCATGCCGAAGAAGTTCATGGCCCGTGCTACTCCCTCATAAGCCTGGCTGTGAAAGCCGTCTATTCCCCGCTCGGGATGATCGGAACCGGGCACTTTAGCATTGGCAAAAATCTCGAGGTAGCGCGCTGACACAAGACCCATGCCTTTCGCGAGCGTCATATACATCTGCAGTTCATCTTCGTTATCCTTAAATTCACTGATGTCGAGAGGTTTTTCGTAATCTATTTTTACACTATGACCGTCTTCATCCACCACCTGAAAACGTGTATCTTCGCTTCTAACTACACCAGGTACGGCTCCTTGGGTGATCATTTTACGAAGCATGCTCAAAGACTGCTGATCCCAAAATCCTTCGGTACCAGCAGCACCATATTCTATAAGAGCCGGAGGAATATAACCGTCATTGGAGGCCATGATGCTGCGCAATGTCGCCTCATAAGCCCGAAAGGCAGCATTTACAGCCGGAATGCTCATCGCCTGGGCTATGTACTCATTTTGAAACATTCCGAGAGACTTATTGAAGTTGTTGATATCGGCGGCTGGTTGTGATGCCCAGAAATCTATGTCTCTGGACTGCAGTATGGCGTTACTTAAATTATTGTAGTAATCAGCCCAGGCGTTGCCCAGCTGGTCGCCGGTTTCCTTCACTCTTAGTTTGCTCAAATGCGCCCTGAGAAGATCCGTAAAGGTGGTGTAATCTGCCCGTTCATAAAGTCCGAAATTATCATTGGAAGATTTCCTGCGGTCGGAAAGTACCGCCGAGTGGATTTTCAAAAAAACTTTGTTGCGGAAATGCCTGCTTTCTTCATCCAGACCATAAAACAACTTTTCCATGGCTGGATTGGCAGCAAATACTTCTCCCAATCTTCCTTTGTGTCTGGTCATCTGCAGTAAAAATTCATCAATTGTCTTTGCTCCTTCTTTGATGGGAGGACTTTCCGTCTTCAACCTCTCGGCAAGTTCGCGGGCTAAGGTGTTGAGTTTTTTCTCACCGTAAGCATGTATTGCCTGCACAGCTTTGTCATAAGCCGCACTTCTGGGTGGAACGTCTGTCGGATACAAACTATGTAACTTTTCCTTTAATCTGCGTTCATAACCCTTCAGATCGTCGACGCTTAGCTTGGCACCTGTCGCTTCCCTCCGTTCAATTTCTCCCCATATTTCGTCAACTGGCGCAACTAATTCGCTGACAACCACCTCTGATGGCTCTGGTTGTGAAGTTTTTACCCAATCTGCTGCTCCATGATTTTTCACTACTCTGGCGGTTGTAATCATCTCATCAACCACCCCTTCCCACTTTGTTCTTGATCCTTCCTGATCTATCTTGTCGCCGTTCATTTTCGGCTCACTAAGCCTTTGGATCTCATCATCCTCCATCCTGATCCCCGGATCTTCGGCTAGTAATTCGAATAAATTGGTTGGAGGCTGGCGGCCTTCTCTTCTGGCTGTTTTTCGAGAGATCTCAAGCTCATTCCATAGCAATTCTTTTACCCTGATGCTTATCACATCCAAAACAGGTTTTATTTCCGCAAGTTTATGATTCTCTTTGGCTTCGTAGGAAATTCTTTGGGCAATCTTTATAAGTTCCCGGGAGTTGCCATGCACTTCTATCCCCTCTGAAATTAAAGTATTAACAATCTCGACGATGTTGGGGTCAGACATTAGCTCTTGTAGAGCCTCTATAGTATCCGGATTTCTTCTGATTCCTTCAATTAAATATGAAGCTCCGGATGGCGCCTCTGTAGTCCGGGCAAGAATTTTAAGAAGTTTATCTGTCACCTTAGCTGCTCTTTTGTCACGTGATGCTTCTATACTTTCTTCATTCAGTTGTGCGCTCTTAGCTTTGTGGTATTTACGTCTTCCTTCTTTTTCCTGTCGCTCTCTCTCTGTTTCTTCCCTGTTTTCAGGAGTTTCATGGCCAAGTCTTTCCTCAGCTAATTTGGCAGCTTTTTCGATTTCTTCCCGCATGATTTTCTGATGAAGGAAACGTTTTATCAATTCATCTAATTTTTGGAATAAGCCAATTTTCCCGGATCCCCCGTGTCCGGCATGTTCAGGTGAACTCATACTTCCATAATACGGATAAAAGGCGGGTTAGTCAATGAAATTAAGCTGAATTTCGGGCAAGCACGGCAATTCCCCGCCGGCTGCTGCCAAAAAGGCGGGCAAAAGAGGGTATGACTTCAGGCAAAATCATATTGAGATACAAGTTTACGATCGCCGGATAGTTGTGGGCTTTCCAGAATATCCCTCCCTCCATCACAACCGGCACGATGCCTGTGGTTTTGCCAATTTTCATCATCACGCCGCAAAGTTGTATCGCAACAATTTGGGCGCTTCTATGAAAAATCCTTTCTGCAAAAAGTTTGGCTGTTTTTTTAGAGTCTTTGTCAAAACCCGCAGGATAATCAAAGGCGCTCGTGATAATATCATTCAGCTGATCGGTGGAAATAAGATCAGGAAAAGCGTGACCTAAAATTTCTTTTTTGCCCTCATTAAAAATCTGGTAAAGATAAGCTCCTGCCGCTTCTTTTTCAGCGAAAGAATATCCCAAATCCCCGCTTTTTTTATCAACTCTCTTGCGAAGCTTAGTTATTTCAATCTTGTCAAAATTTTTAGACTCAATATTGATAGCCACTTCATTTTGGACAAAGCGGGGTAAATCCGACAGCTTCATAGGGGCAATGGAAGAACGCTTCTCCCAATAGGCAAAATTAAGGCCGGTCCCGACCACCCCTGCAATCTCTGCCCCGTCCCCGCCCAAAAGAAGACAAATTGCATCGTTGGCAACCGCTACCGTCGTATCAATTCCATACTCTTTAATCAGAAACCTATGATATTCCTGACCAACCATTTTACCGACCAAACCCTCAATATTGCGGCCTTTAGTCATATAAAGAAGCTCTCCATCTATATATCGGTCCACGACTAATGGTTTCAGAGGGTAGGCGAAACCAATACCTATAGGAAATTTGGTTTTCCGGCCATTCACGGCTAATAAAATATTTTGGGTCAGAAGATGAAACAGTTTTTCGCGGGTTGTCTGCTGGGGAAGAACAAAAAATTTCCGGTTTATAAATTTGATGACATTTTTACTGGAGACGCGAAATGCCGAGACATAGCCGTTGGTGCCTCCAACTGATACGGCCACCCCAAAGCCGGGGGTTGGCGAAATTTTATAAATGGGATTAAGAATAGTCGGCAGAGATGAATGCTGGTTGTGAAGAGCAGCAAGAAGATCTCTCTGGAAAAGCTTGGCGTATTTGAGAAGATCATCCCTGGAAATCAAAGGATAGATTTCATCGAGTTTTTTCTGTAATAAGTCACCACTCATCTTCACGATTGTCATACTATATCATAAAACAAAAAAAGTGTGAATGCGGTCAAAATATGGAAAGAAAGTTTAAATGAGAATAACAGTACAAATTTATCCTTTTTGATAGTTCCTTTTCCTTGCTAATCCTATTCAAAGTTGATAAAATGATTAAATAAAAATAAACATAAAATCTCATGAACTATAATTACAACGAAGAAATACAAAAAACTAAAGACGCATTGCTTCCTTTTAAGGCATTTATCAAAAAACAGGCCTCCGGCAAACTACCCTTTGACTATCTTGTTCCCGGTGGC
This sequence comes from uncultured Gammaproteobacteria bacterium, assembly GCA_964362665.1. Lineage (GTDB taxonomy): Bacteria > Patescibacteriota > Microgenomatia > 2-02-FULL-39-11 > 2-02-FULL-39-11 > 2-02-FULL-40-13. The sequence goes on from CAYIFB010000024.1 coordinate 14,627, forward strand.
CCTTATCAAGCTCAATATGATTGGGATTCTTTTTTTATGGGAGTGTCCATAGCATTGGATATTTCTTCCGAGGCTATATATCTTCGTAATTTTGTCTTCAATCAAATTTCCAACTCTCTGACTAACGGCAAAGTTTCAGGCTGTATTACACCAAAAGGATTTGATGAAAGATACAATCATATGAAACCTTTCCTCGCTCAAGGCGCTTATTTTGCCGGTATGTTTCTCAATGATTACTCATGGCTAAATAAGATTTGGGCCAAACTTAAAAAAATTATTCTTTATAGGGAAAAAAACCAGTGGAGTTCTAAATATGACCTTGGTGTTTGGAGTGACGGCAATGAATCAGGTATGGATAACAATGTTGCTCTTCTCGACTATCCCAAAAATTCTATTGTTGCCGCAGATCTTAATGCCTATATCTATCTTGAATATAAAGCCGCAGCAATGCTTGCCAGAATTATAAAGCGAAAAAAAGATGAACAATATTTCCTGAAAAGAACAGAGGAGATAAAAACTAATATACAAAAATACCTTTGGGACGAAAAAGATAAAATCTATTATAATTTGAATTTAAAAACAGAAAAATCTGTCAAAAGGATTTCTATCTCTTCACTTATTCCTTTATTCGCAGGTATTCCTTCTTTAGAGCAGGCAAAAAACTCCATAAACAAATATCTTTTTAGTCCTTCTCATTTCTGGTCTGATTATGGAATCAGGTCACTCTCAAAATCTGATCCGGACTATAATAACAAAAACATCATCAAGCCTTTTTCCAACTGGCAGGGTCCGATCTGGCCTCTAATCAATTATCTTGTGACTCATATTCTTTTAAGGTACGGATTCCAAAAAGAAGCTATTGAACTGGCACAGAAAACAACTTCCTTAATACTCGATGACATCAAAAATTCAGGAGGCATGCACGAAAACTATGATGCGGAAACAGGCAAACCTCTGGCTGCCGATAATAAGGTATCCTGGAATTTACTTTTCTCAAATCTCTTAAGAGAAGCTGTAAATAATACTAATCCATTCCTCATTTAACTATTATTATTCTCGTATTATTCCAATAATCGTAAATTTCCACTTGATCTATAAATTCTTTTAGATCGAACTTCAAACTCAAAAAATTATTCTTTTATTATATCTTCGTTTCAGTTTTTTGCCATTATTCATAACTCTAAACTCATTTTTTTGACTAAAATCGAAACCTATGATAAAGTACGATCGATTATTAAACGAATTACTCACAATATTGAAATATCTTCCGTTAGGCTGGCCTAACGTTTTTTTTGAAGGAAAATAATGCCAATCGCCGAAAGACAACAATTTAGCATACACCGAGCGGATTTTAACCGTCCAGCGTTTCCTCCGCGTACATCAGAAACAGGGCCAAGAGAAGATCTAGACGCATTTATTTACGCAGGAAGCAGAACTGATCCTGATACTATAGGAGCGAACGTAGAAGAAATACGTAGTTTAACCACTGCTGGAAAACTATTACTTGTCGTGCCTGACCCTGCAGCTACTTATTTGGAACGAAGAGGAAATAAAGTCTTAAGACCGGAAGAAGTCTTGAGATGTGTTGATGTAGGCCGCGTCCAACAGGATTTTGGCGTTATGCTGCCAAAAGACGAAATTAGAAGCGGCGGATCACTATTTGCAGCCATACTGTTTCAAAGATTATTATCAAGTCATGAATCCACTTCTCCTAACTATGACCTGCTTATTCAGGACAAACAGGGATTAAGAGGATTTCCTTTGCAATGGATGGAATGGATCGCCAGAAAACACAAGCCATTGATGATTCAGGAAAAACAACGGCATGCAGCGAATGAAGGAATTCTGTATGCCTCAACCACACTCCCACGCTATGGTGATGTAGGAAAAGAATGGGCTGATGTACTTCTGCGCGGATGGCTCGGATCCTCTCTGGTTATGGTAGAACCCGATGTATTATTTAAATCTCCACATGCTACCAATATTCGCGCATATGATCATATTCTGGCAATTTCTGCTGCCGAGCAGGCTAGAGATCAAAATCGAGCGTTATTTCAGATGAATAAAGCGTATCCATATAATAATGTTACAGCAAGTCCGCATGATCCGCGACTTATGGTTACCTTAAATGTTTTTACCGCTTTGACAGAAGTTTTAGCTTCCCAGGGAAAAAGATTAAGTGAAGCTACTCCTGCCGATTATCGTGAAGTAAATGCCATTCTTGCTCAAGCAGCACAATCTTTAGAATTCGACAGTATAGGAAGCGTCGTTCCTCCGGTGGATATATTAGTTAGTGACGGTTATATTCTGGAAGATGACGCTACTAGACTAGTACGAAAGGAAATAGGAAAAATACATGTGTCGTTATGGCCAGATGACCAAACATCCGTTCGAGCGAAAACAGCAAAACGTCCGACCCTCCAGGAACTTGCTGTAACTACTGGCCTTACTCCTAGGTCTACTCCTGGTCGACTCAAATCATTACTTGAAGAAATTTATGGAAGAATTAATTATTTGCAGAGCAGCGGTGATGCACAAACTTTTTGGGGCGGACAAGTAGGAGCAAGACCAATTTATTCTCTTATTCGAGACGAGCAGTTGAAAAGTCTTTACCAGGAGCTTGGAGAATTTATGGTTTTTAATCAGCCGAAAGATGAAGCGGGAGTTCCGCATCCTTATGATATAAACGCCACTGATATGGAGCCGGTCCGAAGCAAAATCGAACAAGAACTGAGAAAAGCAAACGTCAGAGTAGTGGTGCCTTTTGCAGGGGAAGAAGAATCAATCGGAGGCGTTCTAAACTATTGTGCTGGCATGGTAGGCAAAGATAAGGTCATAGCAGTAGATGCGGGCCGAAGCGCAGAATCTACACAAATCGCACAAACCTCGAGAGTCAATCTGGTTGACGAAAAAGAAACTTTAGGAAAGATTGATGTCAATAAACTAAAAGAGGATGGTCTGCTTCCTCCAAGCTTTGAATTACGAGGTAGTAAATCTCTGACTCTGCTTGCGGGCATGGTTGAGCTGGAAAGACAATATCAAAAAGGGAGAATAAATGATGAAACAATGATTGTCTTTCATGATTCTGATATTATTAATCCTAAGGAATATAATGCGCTGGCGTATCTGTGGCTGGCAATGGTCTTCAAACCGGAAGGCTTTTCTCCTCGAGCTATTCATATGGCCAAAACAGGCAGGGGAAGAAATAACGGGCCGTTGTTCACTGCAATTAGTGATTATATGAATTCAGGTGATCCGCAAATCAGAAACCTCGGCTTTTCCCTGGCAAACCTTATTTGGCCTCTATCCGGAGAAAGGGCTTTACGCTGGAAAGAATTAAGAAAGTGTCTTTGGACTAACGGCATGGGTATAGAAACTATTCTTGATCTTCAGTTTGGTACCATGGATAGCGAAACCGGGGAAAAAGGCTTATGGCAGGTGGCCAACAGAATACCAAAAAGAGAAAACAGACCCTCACTGCCATTTAGAGAGATGGGTATGATTATGACTCTTCAGCGGATTGCTGAAGTTCTTAAAACATCCATGAAAGGCGCTTTGCGCATGCTCACTAAGTGGGATATACATGATATAGCAGCATATAACCGTAGTTATGGAGGCGCGGCTTTTCAAATGGGATTTGGCGATGCTGAATCTGATGAAGCTCGGCCAAATTATGTGCAGACAGGAATTGTTGATATTGTTTTGCCTAGCATAGAGTTACTCATTAAGCATGGATATCTTAAATTATGACAAAAAATAATCTTGGGCCTATAAGTACCCTTATTTTAACTACCAAAGCGACTCTTGCGCCTTTTAAGTCTTTTATCAAACGCCGGGCCAACGGTCATTTGCCTTACGATTATCTGGTTCCCTCTGGCCCCTACCAGGAACAGTGGGACTGGGACGGGTTTTTTATGGGAGTGGCTTTATCTGCCGAAATATCCTCTGATGCAATTTATCTAAGAAACTGGGCGCTGAATTATATAATCAATGCTAATGATGATGGAAAAGTTGCCGGATGTATAACTGCCAAAGGTTCTGATGAAAGGCTTAATCATATGAAACCTTTTCTGGCGCAGGGAACGTATTTGGCCGGAAGATTTCTACAGGACTTTACGTGGATAAAAAAATACTGGCGGAAACTTAGAAAAATCGTTTTATACCGCGAAAAACACTTATGGAATAAAAAATACGATTTAGGAGTCTGGTACGACAGCATGGAATCAGGAGCGGACAATAACATCGCTGCTTTGGACTTCCCTCCGAAAACAGTTCTGGCTACTGACCTCAATACTTTCATTTACCGGGAATATCAGGCGATGGGTAAACTGGCAGGTATTTTAAACCAAAAAAAGGATGAAGTGTTTTTTAGCAAAAG
>CAYIFB010000025.1:0-18494 GCA_964362665.1 uncultured Gammaproteobacteria bacterium
CGACAAGTCGGAACTGGGTGCTGGGACCAGGATTCGAACCTGGGTAGCCGTGAGGCGCGAGTTTTACAGACTCGTACAATTGGCCGCTCTGTCATCCCAGCAATTATTTATTATCTCTTATACGCACCCGATTCCGGGGATCAATATATCAAATTATATCATTTATGAGCCTCCTGTCAGAATCGAACTGACGTCAGCAGTTTACAAAACTGTCGCTTTTCCACTAAGCTAAGGAGGCGATAGCCCGTTATTTTTCCTATTTTACTATGGTTTTATTATACTGTCGAGGTAGTATATAGAAATATATAATTGACTAAATAATATTTTTCTGCGAAACTGAAATTAGATTGACGTTAATTAAAAATCATGATGGTCAATAAATTGTCGATAAAGAAATTATTTTTTATAACCCTATTAGTAAGTCTTAGTTTTATTTTATTTCCTAAAGAAGCAAAAGCCTTACAAACTTGCGGATGCGGATATCCGTCGCATACCTGTCCAGTTGGAAAAGTTTTATGCGTTGGTACATGTCAGGCTAATTACTTTGATGGTATTGGATGCGCTGCGTCAGGTGGTTCTGAGTGTGACCAGGATGGATATCAAAATGGTTGTCAGGGAGATACGAGATGGTATGATTGTGAAGATTCTTGTGGACCACCAGGCGCCACAGATACTCCTGTTCCTCCTCCAACCAATACTCCCCGGCCAACGAGGACTCCAACCCCTCTTGCTACCAGAACACCCACTCCGACACCAACCATTACTTCTACTCCTGCTCCAACTTTGACATCGACTCCCAGTCCCAGCCCAACTCTTCCTCCTGAAGCCTGCCAGTGTGATAGTTTCATTTATAATGGTGTCTTTACGGCAGGCGAAACGACTGATTTTACGGCTTTTGCTAAAGTAAATGCCAGCCTGTATCCAGACGCGAAAGTAAATACGATCACGTATCACGTGGAAAGAGACGGTACGGAAATTGCCAATTCCGGTGAAGTTACTGCAACCGGCCCTGTAAGGAGGCTGGAAGGTACAATTCCTTATGATGTTTATAATAGTATTTGGCGTTATGATGTGCCAAGTGAGGGATCCGGAGAAGTAGCATATAGGATTTGGACTCAAAGTACCTGCGGCAGTAATACAGGTCAAATATTGTGGGAATCAAATGTTGCCGGAGTATCCGTGCAAAGAAAAGTTAAAATCGGTTTTTTTGAAAGTTTGCAAAACTTTTTTTCACGGCTTTTGGCAGTCTTAAAAAATTCCCAGCCACTGGCGTGGATTAAACCACCCCAGAGCAATGTTCTTTCTGCCCAAGTAAAAGTCCAAAACGGGGAAGTCGTACCCACTCAATCTATGAGTATAAAGTATTCCAATTTTACTCCTGCCAGCCTGATTGCGCAAACCTGCAGCGAGATGACTTTTCACCTCATTTATAATTAATGATTTTCCCCTTAAAATCTTATTGACAATCGGCTTGCAGTTATGCCAAACTGGATTTGAGACAAGTTATGTTAAAAAGACAGGCCGCACGTTGGTTGGGGTTTTTGCTGATTTTACTCCTCGGGAGTGTGTTTTTATCGGTAATTAAACCACAGAAAGTCAGCGCTGTCACAAAGACTTCCAAAAAGATATTTGTCCATCTGAAGGCTCAGGCAAAATCATCAGCATTGCTCTCAGTGACCTCTGTCTTGCAAAATTCCAATCTCTTAGGAGGGTTACCAACTTCCGATACTTTAGTTTTTAAATCAAACGGCGACATGGAAAAAGCTTTAGCAGAACTTCGCGCCAATCCCAATGTGGCTTCAGCCGATCAAGCCAGTTCGGTACACGCTTTTATGGACGCTACCGATCCGCAGTACGATAAACAGTGGGCTTTAGTTAATATGAAAGTTGGAGGAAGCGGAGATTCTGCGTGGGACAAAATTGATGATCTGGATACAAAAACCCAAGCTATAAAAGTCGCTGTGATTGATTCCGGAATAGACAATACCCATGAAGACTTGCAAAATAAGATAGTCGCTTCAGATATGAAAACATGTAATTATGATACTGGCGATGTCGAAACAGATTGTTCTAGCGCAAATAACGGCGGACTGGATGATTTCGGACACGGATCACATGTGGCAGGAATTATTGCCGCTTCTACCAATAATTCCAAAGGGATTGCTGGAGTAGGTTGGGGAGCTAAGCTTATGGCTTTAAAAGTTTTGGACGATACAGGAGTTGGTGATCCTGCTGATATGGTTATCGCGATTTATTACGCTGTCGATCATGGGGCAAAAGTGATAAATATGAGCTTGGGAGCTCCTGAAAGTTTATTATCTCCCGGTGAAATATCTGATTTAAATACTGCCACTAAATACGCTCGCGATAATGGCGTAGTAATTGTCGCTGCAGCCGGCAACTGCGGAGATGCTAGTGCTGCTCAGAATGAGAGTTGTGATTATAAAGTCAATCCTGTTATGTATCCTGCACGCAGCGATTATGTCTTAGCTGTTGCCGCAATAGGTCCGGATGACAAACTCTCATTTTATTCTGAAAGCGGTGATTGGGTCAGTGTGGCAGCTCCGGGTGGGTCAGCCTTAAATCAGGGTGATCCTGCTAACTGCGACACTGATACTAAAACCATGTGTATTTTATCTTCGATGAAAGATGCTTTCTGTTCCACTCTTCATGGATTTCCGGGACCGGCCAATTATTGCTATTTACAGGGAACGTCAATGGCATCTCCAAATGTGGCAGGGATTGTTGCTTTGATACTCGCCAAAAATCCCAATCTTTCCCCGGATCAGGTCGCGAATATCTTGCAAAGTACTGCTGATCCTAACAAGCCGGTAGGTAATACAAGCGCGACACAATATGGAGCGGTAAATGCTTTGGCGGCTGTGATGGCGGTGAGTGCCGACGCTACTCCGACGGGTGGTGCTGCCACAGTTACTCCGGGAGGTCCGACAGCGACACCCGTTCTTCCGACTTTGACTCCATCTCCAACTCCTTATCCGACGACTGGGGTGGCCCGTATGCCAAGAATCCCGCCCAATCCTTATCCTGCACCGCCTTTTTGTCCGAGTACTGTAGGTTGTAATAATAAAATATATGGTGATGCGAACTGTAGCGGTACGGATACTAATAGCGGAGTAGATTTTGCCGATTATGGATTCTGGTTTACCCAGTTTGACACATTTCCATCGGGGATTTCCAATAACCCCAACGCCAACTTTTCCTGTGTAGAGGGAAATGCCACCACTTATTTTGTGGATATGCCGGATTATGAGGTCTGGAGGAGAAATACGACGGATTTGGGGAATATTACGCCCACCAAGACTCCAACGCCGACAGTTAATGCAACCAATACTCCTCCCGTACCGCCGACAGCGACGGATATTCCTCCTGGTCCAACGGATACTCCGGTACCTACAAACCCTCCTTGCCAGGGGAATTGTTGTACAGCGCCTTGTCATGTAGATTATTCGTCTGATTGTACTAAAGTAAAAGAACAGGGAGGTAGAGGAGGATCTTGTTCTTATACAGGTTCCTGTCAAATTGGTTATCATGCAGACGGTTGGTGTGGATGTGCTGGAAACACAAATGGAAATCAATGCGGCGATGGTGTTCGCGATCAAGGAGCTTGTTGTGTTCCTGATTAGTAGGACGAAATTAATAATCTTTTAATAAAAAACCAAATGTCTAAAAATTATAATTACTTTCCAGAAAAAGACAGATTAGTACTGATATATAAATGATATTAACAAAAAAACAAATTTCTACAATTTTACTCCTACTTGGGCTGATTGTCGGGATTTTCCTGACGATTTACCTTGTCAAACAGCGCCAGGAGATCAGGCCCCGGGCTTTGCAGGGAAAGGCAAATCTGCTTCTTTCTGCCGGCAATACCAGCCCCAAAGTCGGGGACAGTTTTGACGTATTGGTTTCTCTCCAGCTGACTGATGCAAGTCTCCAAGTTTCGGGTGCCGACGTCATGATTCTTTATGACAAAACCAGACTGCAGGTGACTAATTTGCTTCCTCAAGTGCCAAATGTCGATCCCAATGCTGCCTTTACCGACGCGCCGATCGTCACCTATAACGGCGATTATCCAGTCGGAACGGATAATCCTGATGATACTTTTAATTTTGCCCGGGTAAGCTTGGTCGCCCGAAAAACCACAGCCAATCTTGCCAAAGGTACGGTCTCACTGGCCCATATTACTTTTAAAACCTTAAATATCGGTACCGCGACGATAAAATTTCCGGATGACAATAATTTATTGCAAATTGTGGGTTACGGACTGGGGATTCCAACAGCAATACCTCCAACCGCCACGGGAATTCCTCCGTCAGCAACGCCGATAAATTCGCCGACACCAACCATCACACCGGGCGGGCCAACATTGACTCCTTCACCCACGCCTACAGAGGCAGTTGCTCCCGTGACCTCTACCCCGACGCCTACCCCGAATGGCGGGGTAAATGTGCGAGGTTTAATCTTTGTTGAAAACGTGCAAAACGGCATAAAAGGGCCAAACGAAGTTGTCCTGACAGGAGTACCTTTGACAATCGACGGACATAAAAAAGACGGTACATCGGTCCATTTTACCGTCACTTCAGATGCAGGTAACGATACTCTCACGAAAAACTATACTTTTTATGGGATTACAGCAGGCACTTATAAAATTATTCAGCCACAAGTGGCAGGTAAAGTTGTAGAAAAATGTCCGGAAATTGCCATCCCGACTTCTACAAGTATTCCTGTCGGAGACCTTTTTTACTGCTTGGGTGATGGCAATTATAGGCTGAAGCAATGGATAAGCAATGATTTTGTGCAATTTGGCACTGCTAATAATAATGAGTTTGAAGTGAAAAATAATCCAGTGAGTATAGATTTTCCGATGAGGCCGGCACAATAAGCCATCAATATTGTGATGAATATATTTAATAAATCCCAGAAGGGCGAAATCACTACCCTCATGGTGTTGTTGGGGATCGGCATTATGGCGGTGGGGATAATTGCCGGAAAAAAATTAGTAGAAGTTGGAACCCGCTTTTTGCCTAAAGCCCAGGAAACCGATAATCTTGCTTTAACCGGGGGAGCAGGACCAGGGACCTACGAGGAAAATTATCAGGGTATTACGTATGATCCTCCTGGTGCATGGGAAAGAGTTTTCAACAAGGATGCCATTGGTAATAATTATTTCCAAAGATCCAACACGCCGCTTTCTACAGCTACTTTTAAGATAAATGGGGGGGATGTACTGGATTTGTATCTGCGAAGAAGCGGTAGCGCGGGCAAGGCAGGAATTTATATAGATGGTGTCCTTAAACCGATCGAGGATCTGTATGTTAGCAGTAATGCTGATTTTGCAAAATTTTCATATGATCTCTCTTCCGGGAAACATAATATCAAAATTGAAGTTCGTCAAAATAAAAATGTCAATTCATTAGATTACAATGTGGGATTGGATAAATTTGAGGTGAGATTGAATCCTACCCCAACTCCGACTCCAACTTCTACCCCAACTCCGACTTTAACAATGACTCCAACTCCAACCCCGACAATAACTCCAACTCCCACTCCTACGACTACGCCATCGACTACCCCGACTCTTACTCCAACCGCGAGCCCGATTCCTCCGGGCAGTGGAACGGGTCTCAGGGGGGATTATTTTGATAATAGCGATCTCACCAATCTGAAGCTCACCCGGACCGATGCTAATGTAAACTTCAACTGGAGCTATTCACCGGATCCTTGGCTCATCGCAGCCGATACTTTTTCGGTGCGCTGGACCGGCCAGGTACAGCCGAAATATACAGAGAGTTATACTTTCTATACCAAAACGAACGACGGCGCCCGGTTGTGGGTAAACAACCAATTACTCATCGATAAATGGGTAATTCAATCCGGTATCGAATGGAACGGAACGATTGCGCTGGTTGCAGGACAAAAATACGACATCAGGATGGAATACTTTGAAAACAATGGGAACGATGGGTATTCGTCAGCCGCATTATCATGGTCGAGCCCGAGCCAGGCAAAGGAGATCATTCCGCAAAGCCAGCTTTATCCGGCCAATACCAGTCCGATTTCAACGCCAACTCCAACCGTTACGCCGACTCTCACTCTAACACCTACCCCCACCGGTCCAACTCTAACTCCGTCTCCTACTTCCAACCCTGTTCCCGTGGGATTCTGGGCATTTGATGAAGGAAGCGGGAATACGGTGGCAGATAGCAGTGGAAATGGAAATAACGGGACAGCTATAGGAACGACTATAGTAGATGGTAAATACGGCAAAGCCAGAAGCTTCAATGGGACGAGTGATTATATAAATATAGGTACCGTTCATCCATTTACGGGAAATTTCACTATAGAAGCTTGGGTGAATTTTAATCAAGTAGACAAAACGAATGGTTATGATAATGCTATCTTAGGGCAAGGAGAGATGATAACCAGCAACGGATTGCATGTAGGAGAAAGAAGAGGAAAACCCTATTTTGGTTTTTATTCTAATGATCTTACCGGGTTGACGGTACTTTCTGCCAACACATGGTATCATCTTGCCTTCGTTTACGATGGCGCTTCAAAGAAGATTTACGTGAATGGCACTTTGGACGTTTCAAATTCCTCTTCTCCTTTTTTGAGTCAACTCAGCAATACAAGAATTGGTATGTATTCATGGAATACTAATTATGCGATGAATGGGAGTATAGATGATATGCGGATCTACAATTACGCCAGAACGCCGGCGCAGATCGCGGCGGATATGAACACATCTTCTCCGCAGACATCTTCGACCATCTCTGACAATTTTGACGGGGTAAGTTTGGATACAAATAAGTGGGATCAGGTGACTAGCGGTGGTTCAACTATTAACCAGGCTGGGGGAAAATTAGTTATATCGATACCCGATCAAACTGCTATTACTTTTTCCCGTATAAACACCAAACAATACTATACGGGTGATTTTAGCGCCGAAGTTGATCTTGTAAATGCGGATTCAGGAACGATGAGTACTGGAGAAGCAGCAATAAGTTTTTCAAACTTTAACGATCAATCTCCTAGTAAAGCTAGAATCAGTAGATATGTGTCAAACGGAATCACGTCTATTACAGGAATCTTCACAGGAAAAGACCCGATTAATATACAGCTGGGCTCAAATGTTGGGACGGTAAAAGCCAAAATAGTGAGAATTGGACCGGTTATTCAACTATTCTATAATTCGGGATCGGGTTATCAGTTGTTGGCATCAGAACCAACTGCATATGCGGGATCGGGATTGTTTGAATTATACGCCTTTTCGCTTGCACCAGATTTCCCGGCTGTAACATCTACGTTTGACAATTTTTCCGCACTGGTAAATTTGACCTGCTCCAATGGAGACTTAGGCAATCTCAACTGTGATCAGGGCGGGCTGATAAATGAAACAGACCTGTCTATACTTCTGGCTAACTGGAGGCCAACAGGCAGTTGTACCAATCCTACGCCGACACCGTTTCCAAACCTGAGAAGCGCGGATATAACCGGAGATTGTAAAGTAGACGAAAGTGATCTTAGTAAATTGCTTGCCAACTGGAAAACGCAGTAATGATTGGTATTGCAGTAAAAACTAATACTTGAGAAGTCATGCTAAATTGGGTTACTATGAGAATAGTCTATGCAGGCACAAACATTTAGTAGAAAAAAAATTATCGGGATAATTTTCATACTGGGGCTGCTCTTAGCATTGTATTTTGCCTTAAAACTGGCGAGACAGGCGCAAGATATTCGAAATAGAGCTGCCGGGACAGGGGATGTTTTACTGACTTTGGACCCGGTTGCAAAATCTGCGGCTCTAGGCGAGGCTTTTAACGTAAAAATAGTGATGAAAAATAATGCCTCTACTGCAAAAACTATTTCCACTGCCGGAGTCGACCTGGATTTTGACCCGGCACTTTTTACCGTCTCAGCCATAAGTTGCGGCAGTAATTTCCCTTCTGCGGCAGTAAGCCGGGTAGATACGGCGGCTAAGAAAATTTATCTGACCTGTTTTGTGGGAGCCGGATCTCCGGCGTACTCTATGGCGGCGGGTAGCCAGACGGATTTGGGAAGTTTTACGCTGACGGTGGGCAGCAGTGTGGCGGCAACTTCCACAGATTTGTCTTTTGCCCGTACTAATGTCGCGGATTCTGTAACATACGCAGATCTGTCCAATCCGGGTACGAAAGCAACTTACGATGTAGGAGTTGCATCGAATTTAACGATTACGCCGACTCTGACTCCGACTCCGAGTACAATTATAACTCCGACACCATCTCCAACCGGTGGTGCCACCGTCGGCCTGTGGCATATGGATGAGGCGAGTGGAAATGTGGTCGATTCATCTGGGAATGGAAATACGGGAACGTCGAATGGAACAACAGTGGTAGCGGGAAAGCTTGGAAATGCGAGGAGTTTTAACGGAAGTACTGATTATATAAGCATTGCAGACAGCAGCAGCCTTAATCCTTCTGCTATTACCGCAGAAACATGGATAAAAACTACTGATACAGGAGTAAGCAAATCAATATTAGGTAAAGCCAGTGGTTGCGCTACTTCAGGTTACATTATGTGGCTTAACGAAAACTACGTTGGGGCAGGCAAACCAGGATTCTTTGTTGGTAGTTGGTGGGTTGATGCTAATATTACTATTAATGATGGATTATGGCATTATCTGGTAGGAACTTACGATGGTACTGATGCAAAAATATACGTTGACGGAGTATTAAGTAATAGCGCATCCCATCCGGGAGCCAATCTTTCCTCGACCAATCCTCTGCAAATAGGCGGTTCCACATACTGCGGTAATGCATTCAACGGAACTCTTGACGAAGTCCATATTTCAAATTACGCTTTATCCGCTGCGGAAATACTTGCCAACTACCAGGCACAAAACGTGACACCAACCCCGTCTCCAACTGTGGTTGTATCCGAGACTCCTATTCCCTCTCTTACTCCGACCGGGACCTTAGTTCCGACAATTACTCTTACCCCGACTCCGCCTTCCGGACAGGAGGCATACACCATTGATATCGGCGACAAGAATGTCTTAAGTATCAATATCGGAGCCGGAAATACCCCGCAGATCAAATTTACAGCCAAATTGGCTGGAGCCGAGGGCCATCCCGATATGTATTTCAAGCTTCGTGCTAAAGACGATCTGGCATTTTTAAATAATCCCAATGCAGCTCCTACCTGTGAATCTCCCGGAGCCGGAGGAGTCGATCTTTATGTTCCGATGAAAGCAGATAACAGCGGAGTCTATACACCTGTGACCAGCATTAACTTGCCTTCTCCTGCGGGAGGCATTGTGGCCATAGTAACTTCCGACGGATGGGTATCCCTAGCAGGATTATCTGCCGGCAAATATTATACTTTAAATCTCAAAGGGCCGAAAACACGCGGGACGCAGATGCTGGAACATGTACTTTTGGCCGGAGGGCAGGACCAGAATCAAATTTATGATTGGACCGGAAACAATTTACAGCTTCAGCCGGGAGATCTGCCTGATCCCAATAACAGCAACAAGCAGGACTGCACCGTGAACAGTGTCGATATTTCCCTGATAAATTCCAGACTCGGAAAAACTGACCCTGACAGTTTGAATATTGCTGATGTCAGCTATGACGGTGTTGTGAATGCCAATGACATCGCGCAGGTGGTAGGAACTTTGTCCACCAAGCCCGACGACGATAATTAATTATTTAATTTTTAAAATATGATAAATCACGCAGAAAACAGAAAAATCATTTTGGTGATAACTATTTTAGCAATTCTTATCGGCGGAATTTTTCTTATCCGTCGTGAGCGCCAACTCATGCTGACGGCCAATATGGTAAAAAATGCCGGCTCTCTGCCTGAAACCAGCCCAATACAGTTTGAACTCGTGGCCGGACAATTTATCCAGCCGGTTCATCTTTTGAAAAAAGTCGGCGATACTTTTAATTTAGATATCATTGTGACAGCCCCGGGAAGAAAATTGGATGGCGCGGATACGATCCTCAAATACGACCCGAGTCTTGTGGAAGTGACGGATATCAAACCGGGTGAATTTTTTTCTAATTTCCCCCGCAAGACGATCGACCAGGTAAAAGGAGAGGTCAGAGTGACAGGATTTTCGCCAAAAGATTCCAAAGCAAATGGCGATAACTTTATTTTTTTCACCCTGGAAGTAAAGGCGTTGAAAAAAGGCACAGCTAAAATTGATTTTGCGTTCGAAAAATATAAGACAAATTTATCAACTGTGGTGGAAAACAAAACAAGCCGGAATCTCTTGGGGAAAGTGACGGGTGCCACCGTAAGCATTTCCGGAAATTAATATGCAAATATGCCGGATAAATTTACACCGTAAACTTAGACGCAAAATATTTACCAGCGCATTCTTAGCATGGGTATTAATCCTGACTCTAGCCAAAGATGAGGCTTTTGCCCAATATTTTACACTCCAACTGGCCACCACAAGCGGCACAGTTGCCTGCGGCAGTAATTTTCAAACCAAAGTCCTCATTAATACTGTCGGACAGCAGACCATTGCAGCCGATGCCCTGATAAAATACGATCCTGCTAAAGTCAAAATCAATTTTGACAAATCCGTGAAAGGTGATTTCTATACCTATTTTTCGGCTAATCCCTTGGGTGGATCGAGCGATAAGGCTCTTATCAGCAGTTGGGAAGAAAGCGTGGCGCGGGAGAAAAGTTCGACCACTGACACTCTCATGGCGACTGTCGATCTGACTCCTTTATCTCCCGGCAGTACGACTTTGTCTTTTGATTGCGTGGGAACAACAGGGGCGGATTCCAATATAAACAGGGCGTCTGACTTTACCGATATCATCAAATGTGCAGATAATAAACCGTTGACTTTTACCATCACCGGTACTAACTGCGGGGTACAACCGACCTCAACCCCTTCCGCTACTTTGACACCGGCTCCGACCTCAACTCCTTCGGCTACCCCGACTAAAAAGCCGACCAGCACGCCGGTGCCAACCAATACTTTGGTGCCAACAGTCAGCAGCCTTCCGAATGTCGGATCTACTAAATTGACTTTAACTGCAGTTGGTATTGGTTTGGTCTTGACTATAGTTGGTATTTTGTTTATTGTATGAGGAGAAATTAGATCATATGAATCTTGCTTCATTTCAAAAAAATATAAAAACTATCGGAATCGCTATCCTGCTTCTGGTAGTTCTAGGGGTGACTATTGTACTTGGCCGTCAGGCAAACCTTTTTTTAGCCAAAGCCTCAACATGCAGTGTTAAAGATGTCGGTGCTGATCAGGTGACGACCAATAATGCCGCGATTATCTGGGCGACGGATGACATGTCACAGGGGACCGTGGAGTATGGAACGAGCGCTACCAACCTGACTTTTTCATCCCCGGAAGCCCAGCCCGGCAAAGCCCATAATGTCAATTTGTCACTTCTTACCCCGAACACGGTTTATTATTATCTCATCAAAATCGGAGATAAAAGATGCGACGCGTCAGGCCAGATCTGTGGTGCGAGCTGTGTACCCTGGAGTTTTACGACAACTGCCATTGTTCCCCAGAAAGAATTAGTTAAACCGATAGAATCTCCAACGCCCTATCTTTCGCCAACAGTTGTTATTTCTTCACCGACACTTGCTGTTACAGCAACAGCCACGCCGAAAATTACCGGCGTTTCGCCGTCAGGCACTTCAAGTCTGTGTGCAGGAGTTTCTGCCAATATCGGCAAGACCGACCAATCACCGGACTGGGCAAGTGTCAAGCAATATGACATTGATACAAACGGGCGGATCAATAGCCTTGATGTGGTGAAGTGCAAATAAGTCTATCTTAAATCTGCCAGAATTTTCTCCAGGTTCCCTCGGCTTTCTGAACCAACCTTCTCACGCGACCCATTACAGGTAAATTATGAGGTTGCATGAGATCAATATATCTACTTCCATACCCGGAATATTGAGGGGGAAAAAGTATATGAGTCATAGGATAGGTCATATAAGCATCACCATCGGCGATTTTCATTTTAGGGGTAATAAGTCTTCTCGTTTTATACCTTTCAGTATAATCTAACCAATCGAAAGCATAAGCAGAGAGGTCCGGAAAATACTGCAGTTCCTGCGTTTGAGATTGAGTGCTTAACTGTGTTCTTATTTTTAAAACAGGATAAGATTTCAGAACCTGCATGGGTATTGATGCACCGCTTCCGCCAGCTGATTCAGCACCTTTCAGGCGATCTTTGCGTCGGTGGCGATCATCATTTAATTCATCATATTCATAACCGCAAGCCTCAGCAGTTTGCTTAAATTTATTTTCAACAAGATAGACTAATCTAATCATAAAGTCGTTTCTTTCAGCTGCAGAGGTGAATTGCCGGTCGATCGAGCTGTCATCAATACCGATTGTAAAAGCCGTGACATCAAAAATTGAAGAAGGCCTGTCGTCCCTTTCAAGAGCCTTTTCATAGACGCGTGTATCATCTTTGGTTCTTAAACGGTAGAAAAGATTAAAATCCAAGGCTTGTCCGTCAATTTCAATACTAGTCGGGAATATTCTAACTGAGGTAAGAATTTGCCCTGTGATAGCGGTGGGAGGAGCATTTTCGGGAATTAGAACAGGCCTTTTTGTTTTATCATCAACTATTAAAAATGCAGACCATTCAGGCTCGAGTCCTACAGAGCCCGATTTTTTACGTGTCATGTGCTTGATGACATTACGGATAAAATAAGTATTCTCAGCTATTTGATCTTCATATTGGGGAATTGCTTCAGAAATTAGTATGATAACGCCCAATAATTTCCGTCTATATTCGAATCCATCCTGATCAGGCAAGATCATACTGCCTCCCGGTATTTCATATGGACTCAAGTTAAAAGCTCCCAGTAAATGTTCATCAAGCTGATCGACAGTGACATCTTCCAGCTGGTCCAGAGCCAAAGCAATACTGGGATGGGAGGCCAATGGACGGGTTTCATCTGTTAAAGTAGTATAAAAGTCGTCATTAATTTGTGAATGCATGGCATAAAATTTTCTCCACATGGCCATTCTTTTTTCTTCGGGAAGATCCTTGTATAGTTCGTAATCGGGAATAAAATATCGAGCGAATGTTTCATAAATATGAGTTCTCCAGGCTTCATAATTCAAAAGATTTGCTTGAAAAGTCGGATCATAGGGATGATCAGGAGACATGCTTTTCTGTATAGTTTTGAGTCTCCTATATTCTTTGAGTTTTAAATATAAATCATTGATTGATTCAGCCTCCATAGCTTCAAAGGCAAAACTCATGAATCTGGCAAAATAATCCGGCCGTACTTTAGTATCTACCTCTTGGGTCATTGACTCAATATTGCCTTTATCTATTTGTCCCAAAGGTCGTGGAGCTTGTGCCATGAGGAGTGTGCCCTGCACCGGAAGTCTGCGGTTGAATTTTGTGGCTCTATTCATGTAAACATGATTGCAGGCTTTATAAAATTCATTGGCAAGATGATAGAGTTTACTTTTTCTGGCCTGTTCGCGGATTGCCGTAATATATACATCCACATCAGTCTCTATTAACTGAGGCTGCATTTGAATCCTAAAATCCGAATCTGTTTTTAATCTTGCCAAATATTCTTCATTGACACGGTCGGGCAAAAAATTGATGTAAAGTTCCAGAAAAGCCCGATAGTGATGGTCAAATTGATCTCTGGAATGCCTGTCGGTCAACCTATAATGACCTAAAGTTTGTCTCCATAATATTTTCACATCTTCTGTCATTTCCTTCGGTGCAGAATCAGCATCAAGCATTGCCAACGCTACTTCCTGACGGGTTTGTGCTTCAAATTGATCGACTGCCCCCAGAATGGCATTTCTTGTATCTATAACATCTGTTGGGTCTGCTACAAGATGATGATCGCGTTTGCGTGTTTTAGCTGAACCACGTAAATTACCGATCAGATCGAAAGTTCTGCTGTCAGGGGTCATGATTTCTTCCCGCTCGAAACTAATCTGCAGTTCTCTTGGAGTGACAGCTAAAAATTCATGATGTGCTGTTTCAGGGTTGATGGCCAGAGGCTTAAATCCTACAGGCAGCTCTGCAGCATAAATCGAATCGTGACTTGTAATCATACCCCGGTCATCATTCCAGGAAAATGGTTTTCGGGCAATTAGAGGAGTCAAATCTGAGGCATGTACTCCGAAGACATGCATCGCACGGGCTAATTTTTTCAAGACGCTTTGTTTTCTTTTAAAATCATCAGGTGTGGAATCTATATGTCCTCCGGCTAAATTAAAAGTATACGGGGTATGGGACTCGTGATCCTTTAAGACGACGTAAGTATTAGTCAGACACAAAGATGCGGGATCGGCATCGCCTGTGTCTCTCAATTGATCCAGCATTTGCCGGCGCAACAGGTCAGGATTTCCCATCTGAAGAGGTACTACTCTGGCATTATGCCATTCAGCAGTTTGACTTCTTTCATAAACTTTGGCTATTTCTAAAGTCATATTTATCTTATTTATCTAAAGATAAAAAAACCTCCCTTCAGGGAGGTGAAAACTGCAAATAATTTATTAAATACCCTTACCTCCCGGACGCTGGATCAAAATGTCGGATAAAAGGGAGAATTGACCTATAATACTACGTTAAAAACATCGATGTGTCAAGCGGATTTTTGACTTCAAAGCCAGAAGAGTGTATTATTCCAGGAATTACAGCCTATAACTCTATAAAATATGTCAGCAATTGAAACAGGATATTCTCCTAATTCCGGTGAAGAGCGGTTTCTTCAAGATGGCTTAATGAATAAATTGGATTATTTAACAGAAAATGACAGAGCGCTCGTACATGATACGGCAGTTTATCTGATTGGTAAATATAAAGCAGCAAATGTACTCCCTAGAGATAACGGTGACCCATTTTATTATCATCCGGTGGCTACGGCGGAAATATTAGCCAATTGGCGACTTCCCGCGAGTTTCCTTCAGGAGGGTTTACTGCATGATGTTACGGAAGATGCAGGTGTACTTGATGACGAATTAAAGACTAAATTTGGAAACGGAATAGCTTTGGGAGTATCGAGACTTGGCATCGTCAAAAAATACCATGAGGCAGCGCAACAAAGACGCGGCATAACCAATGACTTGGAAAGAGATCAGGAATTGCGGGCAATGTTTTTTGAATCATTATCAGATCATCCTTCTGTGGTTTTGGTCAGAGCCGCGGAGCGTTTGCATAATCTCGAGACAATTTGGCCAAGATATCAAATAAATTCGAAAAGTGCAGAAAGAACTGCCAGGGAATCCCTGGACGTTTACGTTCCCTTTTTGTGGGAGCTGGGATTGTATGATACGGCCAATCTGTATGCTAATTATGCGCTTGGAGTTTTGAATCCTGACACCACTCGATTACTTGATGAAAACTTGCCGACTTTTAGAGGTCAGCAGGCTACAGTGAGAAAATTTTTGGCAGAAATAATGGGTCTAAATCTTCAAGATGCTGATGATAATACACTAGAAATAGCCGGAATAAAAGCAACTAAACTGCATGTTTATCCTCCCAGTTACCGCGATTTAGCAGCATTAATGTCGAAAGTGAGTGATATAAGACAAATAAATCCTGAAGATGTTCCATATCTTGCAGATGCGGTATATCAGAATGTAGGAGAAGTTGGAAGTTATGTTTTTCGATTAATTAATAGCGGATTATTTATTCCTGTTGGAGAGTCATTGGAAAGATGTATGCAGGATCTGGCAAAGGGGGGTGAAAGGCCATATTATTTGACGTTTATTCCTAAAGTGCGTAAAGGTGTAAAATCCAGTCCCATAAAATTGACATTTTTAACAAAAGATTTGCTTATAGCCCGCCAAGCCTCCATTTTACATCTGCATCAGGTTGATAACGTTGATGAGAAATTGTTCACAGCCGCTGAACGTAAAGTTAAAGCGGTCGCACATAGAATTTCCGATGCAAAACCATTAGGGCCACCCACACCCGCGCGAGGTAAAGTATACGAGAGGGCGGTAAGTAATGACATGATGACAGTGAATTACAGTTCTAACGGTGAAGTGCATTCAGTCAAAGTGCAAAAGCGGAGTTCAATTATGGATATATTATTAATCGCCTTGACTCCTGCAGAGTTAATGCACTGCAGAGGGGTAAATCTTCAAAAAAGAGGTAGGCCTTTTAATTTTGTTGTGGGTGAGTTTAGTCATCTGGATATAGATCTGGACCAGTCTGATATTTTTCTCACTCCATATTGGTTGGATGATTTAAGACAGATAGACGAAGAGAAAAGATTATTCATCAAAACAGCATTAAAACAGGTGATTGAAGGAGAGCCAATTGCATTGGACAATAAAGCAGTATTGAAATATTCAGAAGAATATAGGGAGCAGACTATACAGATTGCAAGAAATAGAGGATTAAAAATGATAACGGATAAATATACTAAAATTACCGGATCGCCTTTATTGAGACTAGATGTTACTTCCGGATTCGATAGAGAATTGATTGATCTTTATGGCAAGGATAGAGAGAAATTTTTAATAGAAGCAGGTATCGGTGTTGTACCAGAACAAAAAATAGATATTCTCGTCCGGAATATTGTTGATATTCGCCAAAATAGATTAATACCCATGACTTTATATGTTCCGCAGGGGCAAGATCAACCTGGATGGGAAAGTGTATTTGCCGCAGGACTTAAAAAATTTGGAATGAACATCAGAATAATAGACGGAGGAGGTTCTAATGATGAGGGTATCGATATGTTTATCACTTATTATTTTGATCCACCAGACGGTATACCAACTGAAGAGCTACCGTCTTTCTTAGAACTATTAAGATCGTCGATCTTATCTGCCTGCAGACAGGAATTTCATCTTGAGAGAGATCCGCTTCTTATTTTTGTAATTCCTTTTGGATTAAAGCCAAAATCTAAGTCTTAATTTTTTAACAATACCTTTAAAGGATCAACCTTTAAAGGTGCCGGCGGTGGAGGAGAAACTTCTTGGTTTCCGAGACAAGAAGAGGTAATAAAGATACTACGATAATAATTCCCCACATATTCCAGTTCAATGTGGCAGTTTTGAAGATCTGATTGCCAAATGAGGTGGTGACGGCTAGAAATTGCAGACCAGCTGAAATGATGATTGCCCCAATCAGAAAATGATTGGAAAATATCCCGAGTTTAAAAAGAGAAGTCCTCGTGCTGCGGTTATTTAAAGAATGTACAAGCTGAGACAAGCTGAGAGCGGTAAAAGCCATGGTTTGGGCAATGACGTAACTTGTCCGGTTCAACATGATGATAAACAGCAAAAAGACAGACAGTCCCATGACCGCTCCTTCAAGCGTCATATAAAGCCATCTTTTTTTATGAAGAATACCGGACGTCAAGTCACGCGGTGGCCTTTTCATCACGTCGTGTTCGGCAGGATCAAGTCCGAGTGCCAAAGCAGGCATGCCGTCTGTAATCAGATTGATCCACAGAAGTTGTATAGGAATGAGAGGAAAGGGTGTACTAAAAACTACTCCTAAAGCCACAATAAAAACTTCTGAAAGATTGCAGGAGATAAGATAGCGGATAAATTTCACGAGATTTGCAAAAATTACCCTGCCTTCGCGGACAGCGTCAATGATAGTCGCATAATTGTCATCCGTAATGACGATATCAGCTACCTCGCGGGTAAGATCGGTGCCTGTCATTCCCATGGCGACTCCGATATGGCCTTCTTTCAAAGCCGGCGCATCATTGACTCCATCGCCGGTTACAGCAACCTGAGTGAAAGGCATGGCTTTTATGGCTTTGATGATTTTGAGTTTACCCATAGGCGAGATGCGGGCAAAAACAGAAGTGCCGTTTTTAATCTCGCGGGTTAGCTCCCGCAGAGTCATTTTGTCGACCACGTCATCAGTCAGAACCTTATCCCCTTCAACCATAATACCTGCTTCAATAGCAATACAACGCGCTGTTTCTTTGTGGTCGCCTGTAACCATGATCGTTCGGATACCGGCAAATCTTGCTTTTATTAAAGCTTCTTTGACTTCAGGGCGAAGAGGATCATGCATACCCGCCAGCCCCATAAACTCCAAGCCTGATTCATCAACCTCATTTTTTTCAAGAGCCTTTTCCACCTCTTTTTTGGGAATATTTTTGCCGGCAAACGCCAGACTTCTTAAACCTTGTTTAGCCATAGATTCGGTTTGGAGGAGTATGTTTTTCTTCATGGAAGGCGTAATATTACACAAATTCAAAATCACTTCAGGAGCGCCTTTGGCATAAAGCATGTGCGAAGATGTTTTGTCTACATCCACAATCACGCTCATCATTTTCCGTTCGGCTGAAAACGGTACTTCATAGAGGCGGGGACTAGCCTCTTTTATATTCTCAAGATTCATATTTGCCCTTTTAGCTGTCACAAGAAGAGCTCCTTCAGTGGTGTCGCCTAAAATATGTATTTCATCATTTTTAGACACATTAAAAGCCGCATTATTTGCTAAAACGCCAATCATCAGGAGCGTTTCGAG
>CAYIFB010000026.1:0-16248 GCA_964362665.1 uncultured Gammaproteobacteria bacterium
AGAAAAAAACCGGAATAAAAAATTTACATTCACTTTCTTCCAAAAATAAAATAATTATTACTACTTTGGGTGATCAGGGGTCGGTTATCAGTTTTGCAAAAGACAAGATAAATATCAAAATCGTCACAGCCGAAACTGTTGTTGACCCGTCAGGAGCAGGCGACAGTTACCGCGCCGGATTTTTAGCCGGGTTTTTGAGACACTTAGATCTGAAAACCTGCGGGCAGATGGGTAGTTTGGCTGCCTGCTTTGCTGTGGAAAAGTACGGGACGACTAATCACACTTATACTCTCAAAGAATTTGCACAAAGATACCAAGAAAATTTTAATTCAACTTTAACATTCAACTGAAAACAACTGAGATTCATGAAAGATTACCAGGATAAATTAGTTATTTTTGACATAGATTGGACGCTCTTGAAAGGCGGGCTTGCGGAACATATTGACGGCTTTAACTTTGCCTGGAAAAAAGTCTTAGGTATTGAGGCGCAACTTTCTGACTGGAAAGACCATCATGGCAAGCCGGACTCTGTGCTCCTCGCCGAAATTCCTCATCTGTCTCATCATTTGCCTCCGGATTTGATAAAAGCAAAACTTGAAGATTTGAAAAGGGCAAAAATAGAATATTTTTTTACTCACTGTCAAGCTGACTACCGGGGTGATTTAATGGATGGGGCCTTAAATCTTTTAAATAAATTAAAAAAAATGGGAGTGCCACTTGCTATCAAAAGCGGAAATCTGGAAAAAATCGGCTGGTACAGACTGGAGAAGTCCGGTATAATATCATATTTCCTGGATGGAGGATTTGGTGATAGCGTTTTATCAAAATCCGAGTCGGCAGATATTGCTATCAGCCGGGTGTCGTTGAAATTAAAAAGGAAATTTGCCTTTGACAGGGTTTTTGATATCGGAGATTCCAAATACGACGTCTTGGCCGATAAAGAAATAGGTATTATGTCCATCGCTGTTTCTACCGGATTTGATGACGGCGCCACTTTGAAAAATTCCGGAGCTGATTTGGTAGTTGAGAGCTTGAAACAAGACGAACAAATTATACGTTTTATTATAAATAAAGGTTAATAAAATTATCTGTTAATAATATTTGATCAAATTAAATATGAAAAATAATTATGATATCTCGGATATAAATTTGGCCAAGGAAGGTGTGAAAAAAATCGAATGGGCCAGGTCTCAGATGCCGGTTTTGGAAATCATCAACCGCGAATTTCAAAAAGCAAAATCCATTAAGGGAATTTCCATCGGAGCATGTCTTCATGTGACCAGCGAGACTGCAGTTTTAATGATAGCCCTTAAACAGGGCGGTGCAAATGTTTACTTGTGTGCTTCAAACCCGCTTTCCACTCAAGACATGGTGGCAGCAGCTTTAGTTAAAGAATATGACATACCTGTCTTTGCCAGACACGGCGAGGATAAGAATACATATTACCGGCATTTGGAGAATGTCCTGGAGTACAAACCGCAAATAACCATGGATGACGGGGCAGATTTAGTGAGCCTGATTCATAATAAATTTAAAGTAACAACTAAAACAACAGACGATGGCGTACATTATTTTCCAGCTTCAGATTGGGAACTTTTTGGATCATCAGAAGAAACGACCACCGGCGTTATCAGATTAAAAGCTATGGCCAAAAGCGGTAATTTAAAAATCCCTGTCATAGCGGTCAATGATTCTGATACCAAGCACATGTTTGATAATCGTTACGGGACCGGTCAGTCGACAATTGACGGTATACTTCGGGCCACCAATATTCTCATGGCCGGGAAAAAAGCGGTAGTCTGCGGTTATGGATGGTGCGGCCGGGGAATAGCCAACAGATTAAGAGGGATGGGAGCCTTAGTGACGGTTATGGAAGTGGATCCGGTGAAAGCTCTTGAGGCTGTTATGGACGGGTTTAATGTTGACAAGATCAGTAAGGCGGTACATTACGCAGATATTTTTATCACGGCAACGGGAAATAAAAATGTCATAAATCTGACTGCTCTCAAAAATATGAAAGACGGAGCAATAGTGGCCAACAGCGGGCATTTTAACGTCGAATTTGATTATGACGGTCTGAAAAAAATTTCTAAAGGAAGCCGTATTTTAAGAAACAACTTGGAAGAAGTGGTTTTGGCAAACGGTAAAAAATTATTTGTCCTGGGTGAAGGAAGGCTGGTCAATTTAGTTGCTGCAGACGGACATCCGGCTGAGGTGATGGATATGTCTTTTGCCAATCAGGCAATGGCAGCCGCATATTTACTGCAAAAGCACGGAAAATTAAAGCCAAGAGTCTATACTTTGCCCAAAGCCATCGATGAGCGTGTTGCCAGACTAAAGTTAAAGGCCATGGGAATTAGATTTGACCGTCTGACGCGTGAACAACGCAAATATCTTCAAAGCTGGCAGGAAGGCACATAAATTTCAGCGCCTTGCAAATTCCAAAAAATAGCTGTTATAATGCGAGTTGTGTCGGATATAAAAATCAAAGCAAACAGTCTGCATATTGAAGTTATCGCTGATTACGGCGGGGGACACACGACGGATCATGCTTTTTCAGAAGTGCGCAATCATTTTTTCCGCTTTGACTCCAGTCGCGTGATAAGGCTTCTTACGGAACATCCGGTTTACGCATTTTCCACTATCGAAACAGGTTTTTGGATTGCCCAGGAAAGCCTGCACAGCGAACACAAGGATCTCGTTATTTTTTCCAATACTGCACCCCGCGGCGATATTGCCTGGAATGGCGAGGACAGACAGTTTTTCGTTTACGGAATTCTGGATAACTCAATTCCGATATTTGCAGTGAACGCAGGATATAACCTATCTTTTGTCAAAGACAGATTAAAAGAGTTATGGGTGGTGAAAGTCCCCAACACCGGTACACAATTCCGTTCCCGTGATATTTATCCCGAAGCCACGATGGCAATACTTGGAGGAGACAAAACTAAAATCGGTGAAAAAGTTAATATTGCCAAAATTCCTTCAATTCCCCAGTTTAAACTGGCATCAGTTGACGGATACGGAAATTTGAAGACAACCATCAAAAAAAGCCATCTCAGCGACGGAGTTCTAAAATCAAAAATTCTTCGGGTTACCATCAACGGCTATGCACACTTTTGCTTAAATACTTTGATTGAAGGGGTTTCCGGTAAAATTTATGATCTTTGCGTCGTGCAGGGATCGTCCGGCGGGAAACACGGCAATTATCTGGAACTCGTGCGACTTCAGGCAAGAGCAGCAGCTGATTTTAAGGTTGATGGACCGCGTGATGACATGGAAAACATTAAAATCGAAGCAGTCAAATCCTGAGAAAGATGATTTTATGTATTTTCAAAACATTCTAGACGTCATCGGCAATACACCCCTCGTCAAAATAAACAAGCTTAATCCCAATACTAAAGTGCTTCTTTTGGCTAAACTCGAATTCTTAAATCCCGGCGGAAGCATCAAGGATAGGATTGCGCCTTACATGGTGGACCTGGCCGAAAAAAAAGGAAAACTGAAAATAGGCGGGACAATTGTCGAGCCGACTTCAGGCAATACCGGAGTAGGGTTGGCTTTGGTTGCTGCCATCCGGGGCTATAAAACTATTTTTGTCATGCCGGACAAAATGAGCGAGGAGAAAAGGAATTTACTTCGTGCATATGGAGCTAAAGTTGTCATAACCCCGACCGCCGTATCTCCCGAAGACGAGAGAAGTTATTATAAAGTTTCCAACAAGCTGACGCAGGATTTGCACGGAGCGTTCAAGCCTGATCAGTACAGTAATCCGGGCAACCCTCAGGCGCATTACGAGACGACAGGCCCGGAAATTTGGGAGCAAACTGAAGGAAAAGTAACTCATGTGGTCATTGGAATGGGAACAGGAGGCACAATCAGCGGAGTGGGGAAGTATCTCAAAGGAAAAAATCCCAAGATAAAAATAATTGGCGTTGATCCGGTGGGGTCTGGTTATTACGAATATTATAAAACCGGGAAAATGCCCAAAATTTTCAAAACCTATAAAGTGGAAGGGGTAGGTGAAGATTTTCTACCTAAAGCCATGGATTTTAGTGTGGTTGATGAAGTCATCACAGTTAGCGATAAAGATTGTTTTCTGACCGCCCGCGATTTAGCCAGAAAAGAGGGGATTTTGACCGGCGGGTCAGGCGGGATGGCCATTTTTGCAGCCCGCAAAGTCGCCAAAAAAATTAAAAACGGGATGATTGTGGTTATACTGCCTGATTCTGGCAGAAATTACCTGACCAAATTTTTCAATGACGACTGGATGCGTGATTTTGGATTTTTAGATACTGAGGAAGAAAATATCTCCAAACTGTTAAACAAAAAACTTCATTTCATCTCGATTTCCGCCAAAGCTACACCACAGCAGGCAATTGCCCTTATGCGTGAACATCAGATTTCCCAATTGCCGGTAGTTGAAGAAAAGAAAGTCATCGGGATTATTTCCGAAACGATTCTCATCCAAAATCTTTTCGGCAAAGAAAAAATTCCGCTTACGGTTTCAGATATTATGGATAGGGAAGTGATGTTCCTTCCCCAAAACGCCTCTCTTACCCATCTTTCAAAAGCTTTAGCACAAAAAGAAATGATAGTTATCACCGATGCCAAAGGAAAACCTCTTGATGTGCTGACGAGAATTGATATTCTCAGCCACCTGAACGAGGGGTAAAAAATTATTCTATAGCAATCAAATATTTTCAGCTAGTTTTAAATGGAATAAGGTTACCGTAATATACTTAATGTATAAGGCTGACCACTAGATTCTGCAAACATTGATATGCCTTCCTGTTCAGCAATTTCCCGAAAAGCCTGCGCTAATGTATTGATTGCGGTAGTGACTGTTTCAGGATTTTCGGTCACAACACATAATCTCATGAAATTATCCTGCATTTCAGGGCCCACTAACGTACCGTCAGGTAAGTAAAGTTGTCTTGGTTGGAACCAAGTTCCCGGCGAGTAAGCAACATGATGGTCATGTAAAATACGCCCAAGATGAGCGTGTGTTGATAATCCTTTTGGCACTTCAACCCAAAGAAACATTCCTGCGTCAGGTCGTACGACACGGAAAATATTTGAGTTGTTATGAACCGCCTTCATACCTTCATCTATACCTAGCTGATATCGTGCAGCGATCTGAGGGATTCTAGCTTCATATGCTCCAGTTTCAATAAAGTGTAATAATTCCAACTCAGGTGGTGGAGGTGACATGATCATTTGGGCTTGTTTGGTTGCCTGCATTCTTTTGTATTTTTCAGGATCGGGTATGACTGCCCATCCCAGTCTTTCGCCCGGTGCATAAGTTTTGGAAGCAGTAAACAACAAAATTACATTATCATCTAAATATGGGATAGTGGGGGTAGCTGAGGATGAATTTGTTGAAAGCCGATTATAAGCGTAATCTGCAACCATTGGTATACCATACTCCTTACAAATAGCATTAAGTTCTGCACCTCTTTCGTCCGACATCACACCTCCGGTAGGATTTCCAAAAATCATTGTATACGCCAGACCCGGATTTACGCCTTTTTCTTTTAGAGTTAGTATAGTTTTTCTCAGTGATGCTGGTAGCATACCCTGTTCGTCAGATTCGACGCCGATTACCGGAATATTCATCGGAACTGCTGCAGCCTCCAGAAATGCCGAGTAAGTTGGGACCGGAGTCAGGACTACTTTTCTTTCCCCGGCGCAAAAGGTTAAAAGTGCATTTGAAATAGCATATTGTGATCCCGGAACTGTTAAAATATCTGCTGGTTTAATTTCTTTGCCCGTGAGTATTGATACATCTTTGGCTGCTTGCTGGCGAAAGCGTAAATTTCCCGCAGAATTGCCATATTGTAAAGCTTCTGCGGTGGGGATTTTTTGTGCTAATTCTTTAGCTGAATGAAGATAATAATCCTGCCAGAGACCATCCAAAAATGGGCTTGTCGGAGGTAGGCCTCCAGCCAAAGATACTACCTGCAATCCGACATTTCGCAGATCACTTACTAAGCCGATTAGAGAAAGCAAACCATCAGGTTGCGTATATTGAGGATTAACAAGATTCTCTGTTTTTGGAGGAGAAATAGAAAGAGGTTGTGGAAAGAATTCGATTCGTGCCGGTGCAAGATGATGTGGAATCTCAACTGGCATCTTCATCATACTTTATCATACGGAATTTTTTTGTCAAGATGTGAAAATTGATGCAAACAGATACTTGACAAGAATATAAAGTTTAGTTACGTTTAAAATAGTTGAAGATTATGGCAGATTGGTTTGGAAGCTTAAAAAGCAAAGTCAAAGATTTCACCCAAAAATTAACTACTCCGGTTAAGTTTCGTCACCTCTTGAACTTTAAACTCGTCTTTTTTCTTATTATCATCATTGCTATTGCTGTTGTCGTAGTTTTCTCCCAGTATCCGCAGGTATTGACTAGTTTCGCAAAACCTCCGCAACAACCTTGCGGTTTTAGCGATACCCGTTGTTGTGCAGGGGGTATGTGTAACGCAGGATTAGCATGTTACTCTCCGGATAACACCACACCCAAGAAGTGCAAATCGAATAGTGCCGTCTGCGGCAATGCGGTAGACAAACCTTGCTGTGAATCTACTATTAGTGATGAACAGGACAATTATTGCAATGGGAATTTAGCTTGTGATGCTGCTAAAAATCCACCATATCCATATCAAAATCCCTGGGACAGCGGTTTATGCGCTCTTAATTACAATGTCTGCGGAGGGCAGAATGAAGTTTGCTGCGGCACTATTCAGGATAATCCGATTGACCGGTGTGATGCGTCATATCATTGTATTTATGGCGATACGATTAATGATCAACTAACTTATATATGCGGTTATGTCACAATTGATACAACTTTTTCAGATTATGTTCGGATAAATTTAGGTTCTCCAGGAATAACATTTGGTATTTTGACTAATATTATTGATGAGGCAATTATTTATAATGTAGATTGCGGTAATGGGCAAAAACCAGGAGAGGTTGGTGGGATAGGCGGGTCATTTATATGTTCTTATAATTCCGCAGGCGTATATATCGTGAGGGCCAATGTTCAAGGTAATCATGATCCTCAGCCGGTTGCTTATCTCTCACGTCATGTCGTGGTAGTAGATCCAAATACTACTCCTACCCCCCGCCCGACACGAAGACCAACCCCTCCTACGACACCGACTCCCGGTTCCAGATCAACACCTACTTCAGTACCGCCAACATCGTCTTATACTTGTACCGGTACCTGTTTACCCAACTATGAAGATTGCTATAAGGAAGCGGAATGGGGAAGTTGCCCATCAGGTAAATTTTGCTGTCAGACAATTGAAAGACCGCCGGTTGCTACTCCAACCACCAAGCCGCCAAACACGCCCATCCCTCCTACCAAAGTTCCCAATGGAGGTTATTGTAATTCCAACTCACAATGCGGGAGTAATAATTGCTGCAATAACTACTGTCAACCGAGCAATTATCAATGTCCAGAGTAAGACTTAAATATATCAGCCGGATTTTATTCTTCTTGCAAATAATTTGAAAAAATACCATAATAGAAATCAATGAGTTCGCTTATTTTATCGGGAACTTCCAACCAGCCTCTGGCCGAGCAAATTGCTAGCGAACTTTCCTTTAAACTTGGAAAAGTTGAAATCATCAGATTTGCCGATTCAGAATGCCGTATTAGAGTTGAGGAAGATGTGGAGGGAAAAGACGTCTTTATCATTCAATCACTTTCCAATCCCGTTGATGAACATTTGATGGAGCTTCTTCTGATGGGCGATGCGGTAAGACGTGGAGAACCCCGAAAAATCATCGCCGTACTACCGTATCATAGTTATGCCCGCCAGGACAGGATTCACAGAAGCGGCGAATGTTTGTCAGCCCAGGTAGTTGCCCATCTTATCGAGTCGGTAGGATTTGATAAACTTGTCACTTTGGAGCTTCATAACGACGCAATTTTAGGATTTTTCCAGATACCGGTCATTCATGGGTCAGGGTTATCAGTATTTCAAAAGGATGTAGAAAAGATAAAAGACGATGTAGTTGTGATTACACCTGATGCCGGTGCTCTGAAGCGGGCTCAAAAATTTGCAGAAACTTTGGATCTACCACTAGCATTGATTGAAAAAAAACGTGATTTGGATCATCCGCACAAGCTCATTTCCATGAAAGTGGTGGGCGATGTCAAGGATAAAATTGCCATCATTGTTGATGATGTGATTGTTACCGGAGGAACTTTGGTAAATGCGGCCTATCTCTTGAAGGAAAAAGGCGCCAAACAGGTAATCGCTGCGGCAACGCACGCGGATTTTGTAGGAGGAGCGGGTAAAATTCTCCAGGAATCGCCGCTCGATCAAATCTGGGTGACAGATACAATTACAATTCCAAAAGAAATGCATTTTCCCAAACTGCACATCTTTTCCTCTTCTTCTCTGATAGCCCAGGCGATGAAAAAAATGATAAAATGACGGTTAAAATATGAAAATCCTTCCAAGATCAGTTGAGAAACTCATCGAAGCTTTGGAAAAATTGCCGGGGATCGGTCCAAAAAGCGCACGTCGTCTGACATTTTATCTGCTTCATGTACCACAACTTCAATTAGACGAATTCGGCCAAAGCCTGATTAATCTCAAAAAAAATACGGTTTACTGTTCCAAATGCTTTAACATCGGCGAAGAAGACCCATGTGTTATTTGTGCTTCTCCTGATCGCGACGAAAGTTTGATCTTGGTGGTGGAACAGCCGATAGACATCTTATCCGTTGAAAGGACCGGTAAGTATCACGGGGTTTATCATGTTTTGCATGGAGCCATAAATCCCCTCAATAATATCGGGCCTGATGAAATAAAAATTGCAGAGTTAGTAAAGAGAGTGCAAAATACGACAGTCAAAGAACTAATCCTTGCGACAAATTTCAATATGGAGGGTGAAGCTACAGCGATGTACATTAAAAGGGAGATAGAAGACAGTCAACAGCAACACGCAAATAACAGCAATTTAATTATCAGTCGGCTAGCCCACGGGTTGCCGGTAGGGGGAGATCTGGAATATGCTGATGAAGTGACGTTGGGAAGGTCATTGGTAGGGCGGAATAATTTTTAAACTATGAAGATAAATAAAAAAAGTATAATGGAAAAGTTAAAAAATGTTCCGGATCCGGAGCTAGGTATTTCCATTGTGGATTTAGGATTAGTTTATGATGTAAAAATAGACAAAGGCAATGTCAGGGTGATCATGACTTTGACAACCATGGGTTGTCCGCTGTTTGATCTTATTGAACGCCCTATAAAAGAGGAATTGAAAAAGATAAAAGAGGTGAAAAACATCGATGTTGAATTGACTTTCGAACCTCCCTGGTCGCCGGAAAAAATGTCCAAACAAGCCAGAATAAACTTAGGATTTTTTTAAAATGGTAAAAGCAATCTTAAAAAAAATCATTACAGGATCTTTGGAAGTAGTCAAAGATTCGGCCGAACAACTCGGAAAAACAATATCCCCGGCCGAAATGATGAACCAACTGGCAGGAATTCAAAAACCGCCTGAAAAAAGCGAAATGGGTGAGTATCTGGAGAAAGTCGGAGATCCCACTTTAACAGGTGAAAAGCTTGAAGATCGCAAAAAAGAACTCAAGACTGAGGAAGAAAAGCAGCTTGAGGAAGCAAGAAGAGCAATTAACCCCAATCCTGCGCATATGCGTCTTCCACCGCAGCAAAGAGAATTAACCCCTTATGAACAAACTGTGAAGGATGAAGAAGAGAAGAAAAAGGCCAAAGCTGTTGAAGCCCAGCAACAAGGGCAAAGTTTGTCGATGCCCAAAAGCAAACCCAAAGGGAAGTTAGGTGCGACAAGCCATAAAGCTACGACCGAAGGCCTAAAAAAAGATTCGAAGTTCGGATAAATATGCTGAATTTATATAACACTCTAACACGCCAAAAAGAGGAGTTTAAACCTCTTCATCCTCCCATTGTTACTTATTATTCCTGCGGCCCGACTGTTTATGATTTTGCCCACATCGGACATGCGCGGACTTTTATCTTTGCGGATGTTCTTCAAAGGGCATTGGAATTAAACGGTTTTAAAGTAAAACGAGTGATGAATATTACGGATGTCGGACATCTGACATCAGACCGTGACAGCGGGGAAGATAAGATGGAAAAAGGAGCCAAACGGGAGGGTAAAAGCGTCTGGGATATCGCGGAGTTTTATACAAAAGACTTTATGCTGATGCTGGATCAACTTAACATTAAAGTTCCTGAAATTATCTGTAAAGCTACCGACAACATCAAAGAGATGATTGATTTGATAAAAGTTTTGGAAGAAAAAGGATTCACATATACGATAGAGGATGGAATTTATTTTGATACCACAAAATTTCCTGATTACGGAAAATTGACCGGACAAAGTTTTGCATCTTTGCAACAAACGCTTAAAGCAGGGGCAAGAATCGAAATGGTCGAAGGGAAAAAACATCCGACTGATTTTGCCTTATGGAAATTTTCTTATCCGAAAGGAAGATCCTTCGACTCCGCTCAGGATGACGCCGAGAAACGGCGTCAAATGGAATGGGATAGTCCGTTTGTCCCGATACAGGATCGGAGTGAAGGCAAAGGTTTTCCGGGCTGGCACATCGAGTGCAGTGCCATGAGCATGAAATTTTTAGGCCAGACGATTGATATCCATACCGGCGGGGTGGATCATATTCCCATCCACCATACTAATGAAATAGCCCAGAGTGAAGCTGCAAGTAGCAAGCCTTTTGTACGCTTCTGGATGCATGCAGAGCATCTGACTGTAGAGGGCGAAAAAATGAGCAAGTCGCTTCATAATTTTTTCAGACTGCAAGATATTAATGAGAAAGGTTTTGACAGTCTGGCCTTAAGGTATCTTTTTCTGACGGCTCATTATCACACTTCCATGAATTTTACCTGGCAAGCGATGGAGGGAGCACAGGTGGCCTACCGGAAGCTCAATGCGGAGGTGGCAAATCTTCGAAAAAGCATTTCTCCGGAAAAAAGTAAAAGCGGGGATGAATTCAAAGAAAAATTTCTGCAGTCTATCAATAACGACCTGAATATTCCTCAAGCAATCGCTCTCATGTGGGAGATACTCAAAAGCAGTCTGACACAGGGCGAAAAACACGAACTTGTTATCTATTTTGACAAAATATTTGGTCTTGGTTTATCGGAAAGTAAAAAGAGCCGTGATGATATTCCGGTGGAAATTATGGAACTCTCTGCCCAGAGAGAAAAATTCAGGCTAGAGAAAAAATGGAGTGAATCCGATGAAACAAGAGCCAATATAGAAAAACAGGGATATACCGTGGAGGATACCGACAAGGGACCTGTCATCAGAAAAAAGTGAGATTTACTTCTGAAAATTCTTTTGGTAAAACCCAATATCTTTCTGTACCATTTCTGACCAGCTGCCTTTGCTGAAATTATGGTCTTCACCCGGATAAGTTAGGTACGTCACATCTTTTTTTAGACTTTTTAAAGTTTTATAAAGCACGTCCGACCAACCTTTTGGCACCGCCTCATCTGCACCTCCCTGTTGCAGGATAATCGGCGCGTTGATCCAGTCAAAATACGAGGTTACGGAATATTTATCCGCGTCATAATCCTTTTCAAAATCAGCAACTACTTTACGCAGTTTTTTGCCCAAATCTTCATATTCATCGGTGTAATATAAAATAGAATAGGGAAAAGGTTTGGAGACAGGCGCCCAGAGCACTGTCGGATAACTCGCGCCGGATATTTCCAGAGTTGCCAGGGTAATATGTCCGCCGTTACTATGACCCCAAATTCCAACATTGTCCGGATTTACCCAAATCGGTAAATTATTGAAAGATAAAGACCGGTTGAGAAATTTTACTGAGGATAATAAATTAAGGACAGTCGTGTAAGTTTCAAACCTTTCTTCGATCGCGACGGCGGAAGGGGAGGCTGATTCTCCATAGCCCAGGAAATCCGGAGAGAGTGTCAGAAAGCCATTTTTTGCCAGTTCTTCTCCTACATGACTGGAACCAATTCCTGTTTTGTAAATTGATTGGTCCACAAACCCCCGTATCAGCACGACAATGGGTGCTTTAATGGCATTTTTGGGATACGTTAACAAACCACTAACTTTTTTCCCGTCTGAAGTAAAATAAAACATTTGAGAGGTAAAAAGGGATTGATTATTCAATACTTGTCCAAACTCGATCATACTTCCCGGATAGCTTCTGGATTTCAAATTTTCAAAACTATATTTTTCGAGGGGTTTGTGGGTGGGTATTAGATTGACAGATACCAGAGGATTCAAAACAGTAATATTATTAAATACGCCGAATTTGTAGACAATAAAAGTTGATTGAATTAATAAAAGAATTAAAAGCAACCAGAGCAATTTAGATTTCATCTGTCTTAATTATAGCAAAAACTATATTCCACTGAATCGATCAGCTAACGATTCAAGTAACGTACCGTGTGAAACGCGAGTGCCAATAGTATTCCAATATAAACCAGTGATCCATCTTTTAAATTTAGTAGGCAGATCGGGATGAAGAAGTAATTTTTTTGTATACTCCACCCATTCTTGATACATGAGTTCATAATCTATATTTTTTTGTTTTCCTGCTTCATAGGTAAGCGCGGCAAGATTGCTCACAAGATCAAATTTATTATATTCGCCATGCTTATCAACTCCAATAGTTGCTTTATCCTTGCTTTTCAGGCCGGAAGGCACTCGTAATAAGAAAGAGAGAGCATTCGCATAAGGGTTGCGTGAAGTGATAAATGTCCCATCCTCAAGTATAAAATGCCATCCTTCAAGAGTGTTCCAATCTACTTTCTGTTTCAGATCGCCATAGGTAAGATAAAAGTTTCCGTCTGTTCCTACTTCATATGCTGTAACAAATTGCTTAATATGACTTCGTCTTGGCCAATCAGGGTATCTCGTCGCCTCAACCGATATCATCGGAAACGGAATACCTATTGATCGGGCTTGTTCCTTCCAGTAATTAAACTGTCTTTTAGCGTTTATGAATGCTTCATGGTCAGGGGTCAATATTACCAAATCAATATCCTTTGTGGTTCCATCCTTACGCTGCAGCGAAGGAGGGTTTTGATTTTTCAGGCGGATAGTTCTTCTTTCAACATCAATATCAAAGGTAGTCTGGATTCCGATAAGATCAGTCACTGTTCCGCCGACAAATCTGTGAATTAGATCATTTTGAACGCAGTAATTTTCTATTGAAGAAAGAACGGTTAAGTACCAATCTTTGCCTTCTTCTATTTCCGGTAATGGGGAAAAATCCTACGCCTCTACGGGATTTATTTCATGATGGTTCAGATATTGGTAGGCGGCGATTGTCGCGCCAAGTGATAGGCCGGTAAATATGGCGAGCGCCTTAAACCGCGTCTCCTGCTTGTTTGCGGACTTCAGGAGAAAGCGTTGCCGGATCATTCGATAGACCAATTTTCAACCGGTCGGCAGCTGTCAGGGTACTCGAGATAATAATTATGGCATCACAAAGTTCTTGTAATGGAACGCCGTGAATATCAGGAAATACGGTTGAGGCAATTTCAAGTACTGTCCGGCCGAGACTCGTACCTGCCAAGCCGATAAAACCACTTCCTGATTCCGGTACCGGATGGCCTTTTTTTTCCGCAAAAGCTCTCATTACACTTGGTAAGGAAGTTACTACACCTTCAATTAAAGCAAGTGTTACACCAAAACGATCATGACGCTGATGAGCTTGAGCGGCACGGGAAAATGCCATTGCTTTTTCTCCTGTTTGATCGGTCAGCACATCGAAGAGTTGACCCAGGTTAAAATTCATGCGTCCCGGAGTCTCAGTCTCCAATGTGCGGGCGAGCGTACCGTCAAAAGCATCTAATAATTTAGCGCCAACTGCTAAAGCAAACGATCCTGTGGTTAGTACTTTATCTCGTAAGGAAGCGTCTTTTTTTCTTAAAGTCAAGAGGGTAGAAGCGGAAGCTACTCCAATAGCACTAAAAAGACTAAGATGATTCGGTGTCAGATCCGGTAGAGCTGCATGAAGGTACTTAACGGCAAACTGAATTGCTCCGGCCGACCTGAGACGTAAAGATGAGTTTCGTGTTTCTGAGACGACGAGTGGTGGCTGCTGTTCATGGCCCATAATAATTTGAGGGTATGACTATAACATAAGATTTTATCCGAGTCAAAAATATTTACTTCAGCCAGCTCGCAGTTGCCAAATGGCGTGGGAATCGTTATAGTAAGTGTATGAAAAGCCCAACTAACACTTCATGGCAGGGAGTAAGCACTTGGTATAACAAGCTGGTGGATGACAAGGGTGATTATTATCATCAGCATGTCGTAATTCCTCGTGTCCTGAAATTGTTGAATCTCAAAGATGATTCGTCACTACTGGATCTTGCCTGCGGGCAGGGAGTGCTGGAACGCCATCTCTTACCCAAAATTATTTATCAGGGTGTGGATATCGCAGGTTCGTTAATTAGAGCAGCCCAAGCCAGATGTAAAAATCCCCAACACAGATTTACAGTCGGGGACATCACCAAAACTTTACCGATCAACAAAAAAGATTTTTCCCATGCCTGTCTTATCCTATCTCTCCAAAATATCGAAAGGGCGGATTTAGTCGTTGCCAACGCCAAAAATTATCTCAAAAAGGGAGGCAGATTGGTTATTGTTTTAAATCACCCCTGTTTCAGGATTCCCCGCCAGTCAAGTTGGATAATTGATGAAACAAATAAGCTGCAGTCCCGCAAAATAAATCTTTACATGACGTCTCTCAAGATTCCGATAACGACTCATCCCGGCCAAGCGGATTCATCTCTCACCTGGTCATTTCACCAGCCCATTACTTATTATTCCCAAATCCTGTCAGGCAATTCCTTTCTGATTGAAAAAATCGAGGAATGGGTGTCGGACAAGGAAAGCAGCGGCCGGTTTGCCAAGATGGAAAACAGGGGCAGGGAAGAATTTCCTCTTTTTTTGGCAATAAAAGCCGTGTATTTACCTTAATCTTTGGCAAATGAAATTACTTAACTCATTCATAAGGAAAATTGTCAGAACACGATCAGAAATCGTTTTAGAGAGAATAAGCCCCTTTATAAAAAAGTCAGCAAAAATTGTCGATGTAGGATCCGGTACTGGGGATATTGCTTTTCTTCTTGAAAAACAAGGGAAAGATATCACACCAGTTGACGTCGCTGATTTTCATGGTATAAGACTTATGAAGACAATAATTTATGACGGTAAAAGATTGCCATTCTCCGATAAATCTTTTGACGCCGCGTTGCTTTTAATGGTTATGCATCACACTCCCAATCCTGATGTGGTTTTTTCAGAAGCGGCTCGTGTAGCCAAAGAAATTGTTGTTATCGAAACTTCATTTACAAACCCCGTTAACAAGTGGTTTACGGTTATAACCGACGCCATGGGAAATTTAAGGCTTCAAGCTTTCTGGAATTCTTATAAAACAGACGGGCAGTGGCGAGGATTTTTTAGTGAAAAGGGATTTAAAATAATTCAATCACAAAAGTACCACGACCGGAATTTCGGCTTTCCCTTTCTGCATATCTCTTACTATTTAAAGAAAATATAATCCACACCCGGTGTGTTAGCTTGATATAATTTTCTATTCATGCGCCGCGGATGATATAATCAATTGATGAAGAGAACGTATTATCTAGATGCTGCTATCTCTTAATTAGAAAATTAATTTGCTTATGAAAAAGAAAAACCCAGTTATCTATGCATTTATTGACAGCCAGAATCTAAATCTTGGAGTTCGATCGCAAGGGTGGAAGCTTGACTGGAGAAAATTCAGGCAGTACCTGCGAAATAAATATAATACCTCAAAGGCTTATCTATTTATCGGTCACATTGCTGGGAACGAATCTTTATATGCTTTTTTGCAGGAATCCGGTTATATTCTTATTTTTAAACCAACCTTAGAACGTAATCAGCAAGGTAAGGTGCTGATAAAAGGAAACGTTGATGCCGAATTAGTTCTCCATACAATGATTCAATACAAAAATTATAATAAAGCAATTATTGTTTCAGGTGATGGTGATTTCCACTGTTTGATAGAATATTTGGCAGAGAAAGGAAAATTACTGAAGATTCTTGCGCCCACGACACATTATTCAAGTTTATTACGTAAGTTTAACACTCAAAATTATATAGTTCGTATCGATCTATTACGAAATTCTTTAGAGCAAAAAAAGACTGGCATTCGCGGTCGGTCGAAACCTTAGGCTAGTCCAGTCA
>CAYIFB010000027.1:0-16055 GCA_964362665.1 uncultured Gammaproteobacteria bacterium
CTCGATGACCGTATTTTTGTAGTATCTCTGCAACGGTGTCCAATTTATCTTCAGGAGCTACCAATCCCGCATTTTGCGTCCCGGGTTCATAACCGGTTTGCCATTGACCGGGCGGTAAATTACCGATTGAAATATATCCGGCTCCAGCAGCAATAATACCGTTTTCCTCATCAGGATCCGAAACCAAAATCATCCCCATTTCATCGGATGTGTGTGGGAAACGATAATAAGATCGTGCATTGCGTTCTATATTTTCTAATAATGACATAAATTAATATATATCACTTTTCCTCAATCGTCAGCGTCTTGATAATCACAGTTTCTGTAGGCTTTGAGGGTTCACCTGACCCATTTTCTGCAACCGGAGTTTCAGCAATTTTATCGAGGGCCGCAAGACTCTCAGCATCTTTCGGATCGATTGCACCGAATATCGTGTATTGCTTGGGCAAATCGTAGTCTTTGTGGATGATGAAAAACTGGCTGCCGTTCGTATCCGGTCCGGCATTGGCCATGGCAAGAGTACCCCGTTTATATTCGAGCGTCACCTTCTCATCCGCAAACTTATATCCCGGTCCGCCTGACCCGTTACCTTGCGGATCTCCACCCTGAATCATAAAGCCTTTAACAATTCTATGAAAAAAAGTCCCGTCATAAAAACCGTCGCGGGCTAAAAAGACAAAATTATTAACAGCAATAGGCGTTTCTTGGGCGAAAAGTTCAACTGCAATATCGCCTTTGCTTGTTTGAAGAGTCACGGTATATTTTTTATTCTTATCAATGGTCATGGCTGGCTGAGTGTCATATTTTTTATTTTTCATACTGGCGGAAGAGCTTGCTTCGGGCGTTTTATTTTCAACAGGCTCTTTGGAAAACAATAAGACGTATAATACTATGCCTATAATTATCAAAAGAATAAAAAGAAGGAATTGTGATATATTTGGTTTTATTTTATTTTCCATTTGTTATGAGGTTCATCTGTCTTATAGATATTTCTGGATCTTAGCACTCTTGCGGACCTCGCTAAACCACTTGTCAAAGAGATCCCTGACTTTTTGCTGGTGAAGAATTGATTCGACTTCTTTGTTTACTGCGGCCGGATCGGTAGCGCTTTTATATGCCGACTGGTTCTGGCTGATATAATCTTTGATTTCGCTGGAGGAAACTGTGGATTCTTTATCAAACAACTTTTCAATTGCAATCTGAATTTCCAACTGTTTTTTAAAATCACTCTCTGATAGACCCTGGGCAAGAAGAGCATCTTTTAAAGTTGTTGTTCCCTGCAGTTTATTTTCTATATCTTTTGTTCTGATGCTGATATCATCATCGGTCACAAAAACTCCTTTTTGCCGGGTAGCGCCAAGAATAAGCCTTTCATTTATGATGTTGTCCAAAGACTGTGCGCCAAATCTCTTGATAAGATCTCCGGTCAATTCAAATCTGGAAATCGGCTGGCCATTGACTGTAGCCACTATAAAATATCCCTTAAACTTCCAAAATAAAACCGCCACCAGAAGTATGACAATTATAATGATATTTTTAACGGATAATAATGCAGGCAGCTTTTTAGAGGTCGATGGGATAGATGACTGTTTTGAGCTCAGTAGTCCCAAATCTTTATTTTCCTTATTAATCTTTTTAAGAGAAGTTCTTTTCAGATTTGCCATAATATTGCCATAATATACACTAACATTAGGTCTTTGACAAGAGCTATTATTATTTTATTTGACATCTTATTTTTTACTCTGTTATCCTGAGATTAGTTCGATATTAGATCGGAGGTGAAAATTTTTTGAAAAAAACTGATAAAACTCAAGTGATGTTTCTTTTAAAGATGCTGTTAGCGAACGGACTGGTTATATATCTCGCAGCCTACTTTTATCCGGGTGCCGTCGTTTTAGGAAACGCTTCATTATCAAGTATGGCGGCTTTGTTGGTGACAGCTATTTTACTCACTTTGATTATTTCACAAGTGGAGCCTTTGCTAAAACTGACAAAAGTAAAACTAAAAAGTGATTTTTCCATGGGGATTGTTTATGGACTGGTCAACATTATTGGTCTGTGGATAATTGCCCGAGCGGCGAATTACACAGGTTTTGGAATTTCAACAGTATCGGTTGCCGTTATTTTAGGAATCGTCTTAAATCTTATTCAGTATCTCATCTGGAAAATGGTCATGGGGAAAAAATAATCAGGCGGAGGATAGTTTTTGTTTGATAAGAGTCGAAACTTGTGAACCGTCGGCTTGTCCTTTGGTTTTAGCAATGACAAGTCCAATAATCTTTCCGATGTTGGATTTGTCAGTAAGATCTTTTAGAGTCTGATCAATAATCAGACTTAACTCTTCCTGTGTCATTGGCGCCGGAAGATAGCTTTCTATCACCACCAACTGCTTTTGTTCGTCTTCAACCAGGTCTTTTTTATCGCCTTTTTTAAAAAGTTCAATCGCTTCTTTCCTTTTTTTTAACTCTTTACGTAAAATAGAGGTAATTTCTTCGTCAGACAATTCTTTTTGCTGATTTATTTCCGCGTATTTTATCTCTGATAAGACAAACCTTAACACTTTTAACTCCAAAGTATTTTTTTCTTTTAAAGCTTTTATCATTGACTGCTCGATATCTTTTTTGATCATATGTTATTGATAATTTATTTTATTATCTTTATTTTGCCAGAAATCAAACCTTTTTAAAAGCAACAATTTCGCGGTTGATAAAATCAGTCTTACCGCCGTATAAAATCGTTGAGCGCAGTGTCAGATTTAATTTATATTTTGCAGTCACATCCTCTGGAAATAAATTCATCTGAATAAAACCCAAGTCTATAATTTTGGGGAATATTTCTAAAAAAAAGATTTTGTTCTGAGTTGTGAAAGTCGGAAAAATCATAATCAGACTGGCTCCTTTTTTTAACATTTTATGAAACTCCCTGAAGGCTTTCAGATATAAATCCGCAAGTTGCATCTGTTGTTGACTGATAAATTTAATATCCGGGTTTTGGTATATTGGCGGTGATAATAATGGTTCTGTCACAATTGTATCAATTGAATTTTCCGGAATTTTTTGGGAAAGTAGACATACATCTGTCTGTATCAATTTAATATTGTACGACGATTGGTGATAGTCTGAAAAATTTCTAAAGAACCATTCTAAATTCTTTTCGGTGTCGTTAATGGCTCTGGAACTTATATCTGCACCTATCACTTTTTTAATGCCTTGTACGACTGCTTCCTGCATAATCGTTCCGCTGCCGCAGAAAGGGTCACATAATACTCCATCCTGGTCTACACCTGACAAATTTATCATTATTTTAGCGAGTTTTGTCGGAATAATTCCTGATTTTTTATCAAGATACGGCCTGCCTGCATCACGTCTGCCAAAAAGCTCAAAATCCTGGACTGCGACCGTCTTACCCATCAAAATCTTGTCCGGAGTACATATAAGAACAATCTCTACCCCTTGAGACAACAATTTATTTTTGACAACTGAAACGCTTGACAGATTTCTTTCCTTAACCCTGACAAAACCGACCCTGAGATTTTTTTCGCGAAGTGTCCTTTTAATCTGTAAATTAAATTCTATTAACCTTCGTTCCAAAATACGTAAAAATTTTTTATCAGCACCCCCGTCATAAAGACTTATACCAATATGCAGCTTGGAAACTCCTGCAGGTAGATATTTATCAGTTAAGTTATCCGAGGTAAAAAAACTGTTGAACTTTTCTTCGCTTTCGTCAAATCCTGTTTCGTCTAAAATCTGACCTGTTTTAATGACTCCGCCAAATGTGTCATTTAACTTATGGCAATCAATATTGACTGCCGTCTCAATAACTAAAATTTCTTCCGCTAGGGAAATAATAGTGAATTTTATCTGAAATTTTTTCAAAACCGAAAGGATTTCAGCAACAGATAAAATGTGGTTTCTTCCTAAAACAAAAAAGTATTTAAACATTACTGTATAGTTTCTTCTTCGTCAAAAGAGGATTGAGAATCATCTGATGAAGACGACGAATCGTCTGAAGTATCTGCTTTTTGAGCCGGTTTCGTACCGGTAAACTTATAACTTGTCAAAATATCCTCATAAACTTTTTTCCAATAATCATCTCCTGTCTCCCCTTCCACCTGATAAAGATAACCGTTATGAAGAGCCGAAGTTATGATTTTTTGGCTGGGATCGGTCAGGAGAACCTTTTTGGCCTTTTCTTCTCCCAAAGTGGTATCCAAAGCTCCCTCTGCATCATTTTTCTTGGCCCAACTATCTATGGAAGTTTCATTAGTGTCTTTAACCCAAAGTATAATTCTTCCCGTGTGCGTTTCGGATGTCAACTCGAGATGTGCATAATTTTTTTGATCTTCGTCATGCGGATTTAATTTAAGTACTTTGGGATATGAAAAGGAAAATTCCGAAGGGTCTTCCCATGTCGTCAGCTCTTCCTGGATCGGTGATATAGAAACACTTGCCTGCTGAGAAACAGGCGAAACAACTTTTATTTTGGACTGCCAAAAATAATACCCTCCCCCTATAACAACACCTGAAATAACTGCCATTGAAAAGACAATTAATATTGTTTTTTTAGTTAACATAAGAGGAAGTATAGCAATTTCACTTGATAAAATACACTCCCACAGCTACAATACCTTTATGAGGA
The DNA here is from genome assembly GCA_964362665.1 of uncultured Gammaproteobacteria bacterium. Lineage (GTDB taxonomy): Bacteria > Patescibacteriota > Microgenomatia > 2-02-FULL-39-11 > 2-02-FULL-39-11 > 2-02-FULL-40-13. The sequence continues at coordinate 4,642 of CAYIFB010000027.1, forward strand.
AATATCCAGCTATCTTTTGTATACTTGCCGCAACAATTTTATTTGTTCCGGTACGAGCCGAAGCAGCCAAAAAATTTGTACCCAAAAAAACTTCCGGAGGCAGTTCATCTTCTAAGGGAAGTTCAATTCCATCAGTCATCCGTTACCGTCCCGATAAAATGGGACTGCTTCTCTCATTTAGTAATTTTTCCGGTATTGACTCAGTTTCCTATCTATTTACCTACAATACCAACCGCATATCCCAAGGAGCCGGAGGAACTATTAGCGCCAGCAACAACCCGACTGCAGAAAGACAACTCCTTTTTGGAACATGTTCTACCAGTGTTTGCACCTATCATTATAATTTGACTAATGCCAAACTCACTCTGACCGCCAAATATACCAACGGCACTACCCGTACCAAATTGTATAGAGTCAAAACTTATCATTAGATTATTTTTTCCTTCTTTTCTCAAGCTCCTGATAAACTTGCCCTAAAGTAATTTTTTTCGAAGCTAAAAGTACTAAAACATGAAAAAATAAATCGGCAGTTTCTTCGATAATTTTTTTTTGGCTTCTTCCATTGGAAGCAATAACTACCTCAACTGCCTCTTCTCCAATTTTTTGCACAATCCTGTCAATTCCCTGTTTAAACAATGAAGAAGTATAAGACTCTTTAGGCAATTCTTTTTTTCGCTCAAGAATTATTTTATAAAGCTCTTCAAGTTTCATATTTTTAATTTAACAATTTAAAACAGCTTTTTTTACCATTGTGGCAAACACTTTTACCCGATAATTTAACTTTAATTAATAGAGTGTCGCGGTCGCAATCCACCAAAACTCTTTTGACTATCAGTTTATTGCCTGACGATTCTCCTTTTAACCATAGTCTTTTTCTTTTTCTGCTCCAAAAATTGACATAGCCTGTTTTTAAGGTTTTTTGCCAGGCGTTTTTGTTCATAAAACCAAGCATCAGAATATCACCGGTTTTAAATTCCTGAATAATTACCGGTATTAAACTGTTTCTATTTTTAAAATTTGGTTTAGTCATATTTTATGAGACGCGGATGGGAATTCCGTTCTTTTTTAAAAAATTCTTGACCTTGGCAATAGTAAACTTACCAAAGTGAAAAACCGAGGCAGCCAGTGCGGCATCGGCTTTACCTTTCACCAAAATATCGAGAAAATCCGTGAGTTTCCCTGCGCCTCCTGAAGCAATTATTGGCACAGAAACGCTGTCCGAAATATTTTCGGTCAGCTCGACATCAAATCCAGATTTCGTCCCATCGCTGTCGATGCTTGTTAATAATATCTCCCCTGCACCTAAACCAACTGCTTGTTTTGCCCATACAAGAGCGGAAACCCCTGTGTCTATATTTCCGCCGTTTATAAAGACATTCCATTTCTTGACACCGACTTTTCTCACATCCATAGAAAGCACTACACACTGACTTCCAAACGCGTTAGCGCAGTCGGAAATAAGCTCTGGCTTTCTGAAAGCGCCCGTATTGACAGATACTTTATCAGCTCCGGCCCGAAGAATTATCCTCACATCTTCGCGGCTTCTGATGCCTCCCCCGACTGAAAAAGGAATAGTCACATTTTTAGCGGTTTTTTCTACCACATTAAGCAGTATATCTCTGTTTTCTACGCTCGCAGTAATATCGAGAAATACTAATTCATCTGCTCCCTCTCTATCGTATTTTTTGGCCAATACGACCGGATCTCCGGCGTCGCGGAAATCGATAAATTTTATTCCCTTGACGACTTTTCCTTCAGTCATATCCAAACAGGGAATTATTCTTTTAGTTAACATAAGTTTCTTTCAGTAAAATAATTAATAATGTTTTGTATCAACTGAAAACCCAACTTTCCGCTTTTCTCCGGATGAAATTGAGTCGCAATAATATTGTTTTTCACAATAATACTGGCAAATTTTTCTCCGTATTTTGTTATTCCTGCTATTAATGATTTGTCTTCCGGTACACAATAATAACTATTTACGAAATAAAAATAACTTTTATCAGAAATTTTATTAAATAATTTATTCTCAACTCTTAATTCTGCATTCTTAATTCTTACCTCATTCCACCCGATCTGCGGAATTTTCCTTTCTTTTTTAAATTTCTTAACCCTGCCCTTTAGTATTCCAAGACACTTAACATTCCCCTCCTCGCTATTTTCAAATAATAGCTGCATGCCTAAACATATTCCTAAAAAGGGTTTTCCTCTTTTTATTTCCTCAATGATTACCTTATCAAGTTTTCTCTTTTTCAGATTTTCCATTCCTTGTCCTGCCGCTCCAACTCCGGGGAGGATAAGTCCTTTTGCTCTTATAAGCACTAAAGGATCACTGGAAATCTGATTAGGAATTCCAAGTTTATTGAGCGCGTTTACAACGCTGCCCGTATTGCCAATGTCGTAATCAATTATCACAATCATAATTTACCTTTCGTGGAAGGAATTTGATTAATAGATCGACTATCAAACTCCACAGCCATTCTTATAGATCGGGCAACCGCTTTAAAAATTGCCTCAATTTTGTGGTGATCGTTTCTTCCGTTTTCCGCTTTGATATAAAGATTTATTTTGGCGTTTTGTGCAAATGCGTCCCAAAAATCATAGATAAGCTCTGCTGACAAATCCCCTACTTTCTCACGTCTAAAATCGCAATCAAATCTGAAAGCATATCTGCCGGCGAAATCTACCGCAACAGTGGCCAAAGCTTCATCCATAGGAAGAATAAAGAATCCATAACGATTTATGCCGCGTTTTTCTCCCAGGGCTTTATAAAATGCTTCACCCAAAACAATGCCCAGGTCTTCAACCATATGATGTTCATCAACTTGAATATCTCCTGTTGCTTTGATTTTTAAATCAAACAATCCGTGCTTGGCAAAAAGATCCAGCATGTGATTGAGAAAACCAACTGGCGTTTCTATCTTTCTTTTTCCTGTTCCATCGATGTTTAAAGAAATAGAAATATCCGTTTCATTTGTTTTTCTGGCAATATTAGCTTCTCTGTTTTTCATAATAATATCTCCTGTATCTGATTAACATTTGTAAACTGATAATCGCCTAAATTTTTTTCTCCGATAAAAATAGATGGCATGCCGGCTTTTTGGGCGGCAATAATATCGTTAATTGTGTCGCCGATATATATCGGATTTTTTGCTTTAATTCTTTTTATTATTTCAAACAAAGGAGCTGGGTCAGGTTTTTCTTTTAAGGCATCTTCTTTGGCAACTATAAATTCCTCCTTTATAAATTGAGGAGTGACGCTTAGATTTTTGGCAGTTAATAAAGCCTCAAGACGAGGACGAGACGTAGCTATCCCCAACTTATATATAGTTGCTAAATTGGTTAACAAAGCTTTATCTATCAGCAAAGAATCATTAAGATTTAATCCGCGTGTATAAATAACCGGAGGAGGACGATTATAAATTTCCCGGAAAAGTTTTTCTCCTAAATAATATGACTGGAAAATATCTTTCACTTGTAAATATTTTTTTGTTTTTCTTATTTGGGGTGTGACCGGTCTTACTTTGTTTATATCGTCTTTTAAATTTATGCGTTGTTCGATAAGTAAAATTAAAACAAAAGAAACATCCCAGTCATTATTAAATCCAGGAATACCTTTAATAATTCTTACGTCTTCTTGAGTAATTATTATTTTAAACCCGTTCTTAGCTAGAAAATTATTCACCGTCATTTCTATAGCCAGGCGATAAGATCTGCTTTCATCAACCAGAACTCCATCCATATCAAAAATAACGGCGTCATATTTTTGTCTCATATAATTTCCTCAAATGTTTTTAATAATTGATTATTTTCATTTGGACTTCTGACAGTTATACGAACACATCCCTCAAGATATTTTTTCGAGCTTCTATCCCGTACAATAATATTTTTCTGCCGCAATTTCTGACATAGATCAGCTGCAGTTTTGCCTACTTTAACCAGTAGAAAATTAGCAAAAGAAGGGTAAACAAAAAAACCTAAATTAGTAAGATCATTTGTCAGTCTTTTTCTTTCTCTGATGATCATATTTGTTTGTTGTTTTATCCAGTTTTTATCTTTCTCTAAAACGATTTCTGCCAGTTTGTAGGATAGGAAACTTACACCCATGGGGAAACGGATTGCGTCAAACTTTTCGCTCAACTTTTTATCTGCGATTAAATATCCTATCCTGGCTCCGGCAAGTGCAGCAAATTTTGAAAAACTGCGAAGAATCACAATGTTTTTATATTTTTGAAGTAATGGTACTGCGCTTTTTCCGTAGAATTCTCTGTACACCTCGTCTACAACTACGATAGCGTCGGATTCTTTGACAATATCTTTAATTATTTTCCCCGGAATAATTGATGCGGTCGGATTATTCGGATTTACCAAAAATATCAACTTTACTCTTCTATTCTGGCTTTTTTTAATTATCGCCTCACTATTCACTTCCCATGTTTCTTTTTTTAGGGGAATTGGTAGCATTACACCTCTATTTATTTCACATTGAATTGTAAACATTTCATAAGTTGGCGGAGTAGTGATGAAGTAATCACCCGGATTTAAGAAAGATTTCGCCAGAATATCGATGGCCTCGTCTCCGCTATTGGTGACGGTAATCATCTCCGGATTCACTGATTCATATTTGGCAATTAACTGTTTTAACTTAGTATAGGCAGGATCGGCGTATTCATTAATGGGACAATTCTTTTTCAGATTTTCTAAAAAAGCGTTAATACATGCAGGCGGATAAGGCAGTGTATTAGCATCAAATCTCAAGGATTTGCCGGACACTCCTTCTTCCCATTGATAAGGAGTAATTTTTATCGCAACTTTTGATAAATATTTGTCTATTTTATTCATATTGTTCTCCTTTCATTTCATCACACATTCAAGCGATAGCATGAATATGTGTTATTTTGTAAATCTGATAACGGTGGCGTTTTTGTGCGCCGGTAATTGTTCTGTCTCTGCTAATATTTCTATCGTGTTTTTAATTTTTTTTAAACCTTCTCTTGTGCATTTCTGCACCTGCATCCATTTGCCGTATGCATCTACTCCTAATGGTGGGTACATTTTGGCCATGCCTCCTGTTGGTAAGACGTGATTAGCTCCTGTGGCATAGTCTCCTGCAGACTTAGTTGTCCAATTTCCTAAAAAGACAGAACCGGCATTTTGGATTTGAGAAACAATTTTTTCCGGATTTTTAGTCATAATTTCCAAATGCTCCGGTGCATATGAGTTGGTAAAAGAAATTGCTTCATCCAGATTTTCAACAACAGCAAATAATCCGTATCGTTTTATTGCTTCTTTCGCACGATCTGCTGTAGAAAGACCTGTGAACTGTTTACTAATCTCCTCAATTGTTTTTTGTGCTACTTTTTGAGAAGTTGTTAAAAGCACACAGGCGCTGTCTTCTCCATGTTCGCCATCTGCCAGCAAATCTGCGGCAATATAAGAAGGATTCGCTGTTTCATCGGCAATAATGAAAATTTCAGAAGGACCCGCCGGCATATCAATTGCAACCTCTCCGAAAACAAGAATTTTAGCAACAGTGACATATGAGTTGCCTGCGCCAAATATTTTATACACTTTGGGTATCGTCTTTGTGCCATATGCCATGGCAGCGATCGCTTCTGCTCCTCCAACTTTAAAAATTTTGGTGAGTCCTACGATATCGGCCGCAACCAATGTCGCAAAAGGCAATTTGCCGTCCTGTCCCGGAGGCGAACACATAATTATTTCCCTGCATCCGGCAATTTGCGCCGGAATTGCGCTCATTAAAACGGAGGACGGGTATATGGCTTTGCCTCCCGGAATATATAATCCGATTTTTTCAATCGCTCTCCACTCACGCCATACCTCAATTCCCCTATCAGGAAGTACTTTTGTATCTACTTTTTTGGTCAATTGTGCCTTGTGTACCTTTGTAATGTTTTTTATCATCTGTTTAATTGCCATGGTGAACTTTTCGTCAATTCCTTTATACGCTTGTGCAATTTCTGCCTTTGTCACTCGAATAGACTGGTAATTTTCTTTTCCATATCTTTGCTGATATTTTTCCATAATCAACTTATCCCCGTCCCTTTTGATATCCTCCATAATTTTTTTCACTTTCGGCATAATGTCTTTGTTTGCCCCAAATGATCTCTGGACAATCCTTTGGTAATCTTTGTCCGATAAATTTTTTAGATTGGTAATTTTCATATTTTTTTAAAATCTGAAGTTAATTTTTCAATTAACAATTTCTTTTTAATAATAATTTTTCTCCCTTCTATCAGCACTGCTTCAGAATCATAAATCTTAGCTAAAACCCGTAAATCATTTAAGACCAAGGTCTTACCTGTAGCGGTCAGATCAACGATAGCTGAGGCTAAACCTAAAACCGGCGCGATTTCTGAAGAACCGCTAACCTCTATAATTTTTACCGGAATATTTATTTTTTTAAAAAACTGGGCGGTACTGACCGGGTATGCGGTCGCAATTTTTTGGCCTTTCAAATCACAAATCGTTTTGATATTTGATTTAATCGGCACTGCTAAAACTAGAGAACACAAACCGTATCTCAAATTTAATAATTTTTTTACGTTAAAGGGCATTTCATACAGCAGATTTTGGCCGATAATTCCCAGATCTACTATTCCTCCTGCTACGAATTTAGGAATGTCATCATCGCGAACATAAATAATTTCCAAAGGAAAATTAAGGCAGGTGGAAATAAGCCGTTTTCTGTCATAAACAAAATCAAGTCCGGATTCGCGCAGAAACGACAAGGTTTCGTCTGTCAGACGTCCGTCTTTTTGCACCGCCAATTTTAGATTACCGTTATTTAACTTAGACATATTTTTTGTATTTCTAAACTTCTAACTCTTCTCTGGGTGACCGACGGGATTTGAACCCGCAACATCTGCCTCCACAGGGCAGCGCTCTACCGTTGAGCTACGGCCACCAAACATCCCAGTAGTACACTTTCCTTGCTCCCGAGGTCTACGTCCTCGCGTCGCAAGAGCGTGACTACGGGATTGATCGGCTCGTAAACTCATCTTCTCTTCGTTCGGATTCATAAACGAGCCATCAAAAAACCTCCGTTACTTAACCATTAGAAACTCACTAATGATTAAGGAACGAAGGTCAAAAAAAAGAGACCTCCGCGGTCCCATCCTTTTTCCAGATACCATTCGGCATCTGACTCTCAGGTCGGCTCCGCTTGCGCGACATCGACTGTTGTGTTTTACGGTTCAACTTCCGTAGAGGATTTTCCCCTCTCAGCTTTCTGGATCGTGACTCCAGACTTGTCCCGATGTAACATCGGGATCAAATGCTTTTAATATTTAATTTGATAATAGTATACAGTAATATAAATTTCTGTCAAGTACTACTATAGGTCTTAATTTCAGTAGAGTTTCCCGCCTATGACTGCATTCTGTTTATCGGGAGTTATTAAGATGCACTCATGATCCGCATCCGGCACTCCCAAAGTCAGGGTCTCAGAAAGGAATGGACCAATCTGTCTGGGTGGAAAATTTACCACTCCCAAAACTAACTTTCCAACAAGCTCTTCTTTCTGGTAATACTTGACTATCTGAGCGCTCGAATGTTTAATCCCGATTTCAGAACCAAAATCAATGGTCAGTTTAAACGAAGGTTTGCGGGCCTCCGGAAAATCGTCAACCGAAATAATCTTCCCGACCCTGATATCAAGTTTCAAAAAATCATCATATGTTGCCATGATTACCATCCTTATTAATAATATAAATAATCGTTTATAAATCAATAGCTTAATTTCAGAGCTGAAACCAGGTCTTTAGAATTTTTCAAAACAGGCGTCATATTTCTATCTTCTCCTATTTGATACCTCTTAGCCAACTCGTAGGTCAACCTGAGCACAGAGTAATCTTCCAGGGCAATACCTACTGAATCATAGAGGGTGATTTCACTATAATCAACTCGTCCCTTTTTAAAGCCTGTTATAAGCTCGTAAAATTCTGCAAATACCAGTTTTTTAGCTTCTTTTCTGGTAAACCTTTGAATTTCACCCTCAATAATTGACTGGTCAAAATATTCAACCATGATGCGACACCGGGGCAGTATCTTTAATTCCAACTCCGTCTTGCCTACTGTATCTCCACCAAGAGCATTAATATGCATTCCGCTTTTCACCCAACTATTTTTTAAAACATCCACATGGGCTTTACAGGCAGTACAAACAGTGATAATATCAGCGCCTTTTACAGCCTGCTTCGTATTTTTACAGCGCACCAACCGTATAGAATTACCTTGCATATTTTTTTCAAATTTATCCATTGCGTGAGAGTCGATATCAAAATATCTGACTTCTTTAATATCTCGAATCAACTTCATACCCAGCGCCTGAAATTCACTTTGAGCTCCGGTGCCAATAATTGCCAAAACACGTGAATTTTTACGAGCCATTAAATCTGTTGCCAAGGCAGAAGCTGCGGCAGTACGAAGCGCCGTCAATATTGTCATCTCGCTAAACATCAAAGGATAACCGGTATCAATCCGCGATAATTGTCCGGTTGCCACGACTGTTTGCAAACCCGTCAGCGGATTTTTTGGGTGGCAGTTTACATACTTGAAAGTATAGTAAAGTTCATTATCACAGATAGGCATGAGTTCCAAAACCCCGCCTGGCACATGCATGGCAGGACGGGGCATTTTTGTAAATGAATGCCACCGGGAAAAGTCTTGTTTTAGAGCTTTGATGAGATCTGTCATGAAATTCTCAAATCCATGTCTTTGTATTATTTTGGTTAATGATTCAACGGATATTATTCTCATTTGAATTACTCCTTTCTGATTGATAATTAAATTAATAAATAAAAAACTCGTCGCTGATAACCAAAGTCTTGCTTTGATTAACAAGGACGAGTTTTTCTCGTGGTACCACCTTATTTCGATCTTATTAAAAACACACCACCGTGGTGTGTATCATAAAAAGATCCTTATTAGTGCTCCTTCCGCCAACTGGCGGATGACACACTTTGTCTTATTTTTACGGTTGACTTCCGTCATGTTCATCACATGCAGCGTTCTCCTGAATTTATTGAAGGATCATCTGGCGGGAAACCAGATTGATAACGCTTTTATTCTGTAACTTAAAATAATTATACCAAATACTGTCAAATAAATGTCCTCGACGACCACACAGCTATTTATACACTCTCTGTCTATGTTCAATGCTGCTGACCTCTACTCTCTTTTCTGCTTTATTGATAGCATAGATAATCCGGTATGGCCAAACACGAAGAGAACGAAATATACTCAACTCGCCTGAAAGTTTTTTTCCTCCAAAGGGATTGATTTCAAGTGATAGAAGTTTCTTTTTGACCTTTTTCTGCTCTGATGGCGATAGGTGGTCGTACTGTTTCTTGGCATCTTTAGAAAGGATAACCAGCATATGTTATTTCAAATCAGAAAGTGCCACAAATTCTCCTTTTTTAATCTGCTCTGCTCCTTTTTTTATCCTTTTCCCGGCGCCCGGAATGGCAAGAATCTCTGCTGTTTCCTCAAGAGATTCCAGCTCTTCGACGCTTACCAGGGTTGCCTTTGGCTGGCCGTTGATGGTGATAATGACCCTGTCAAGATATTTATTGACTTTGTTCACAAGATCCGGGAGATGTGCTCTGGCGTCTGATATGGCAACAAGATTAGTCATATATCAATATGGTACAAGATGTTGTACAAGTTTGTCAAGCCGTAGGATTATCCTGAGATGTGTAAAACTATATCACCCCTAGGATGTAGCTCTCGTTAAAAATGATGCTTGCATAGCTGATAAGCGTGTCGGGACTTGATATGGGTGTTGAGGACTTTTTTTCAAATTGACTGGAAATTTTTCATCACTATCTGTAAACTGATACTGAGTGATCGGAGGTCCTGAATATCGCGAATATGCTGATGTTACGGGTTGAAATGCTACGAAAGACGGATCCTGTGGATCGCTTTTAAATGCAACGCTGGTGTTTCTTGACCCACCTTGTTTATCTCCTGGATCATGATACCGTATTGAGGCATCATCATATACCACAAATTTAGGTACTCCATTTTTTTCGAGCACCGCAGAAGAAGCTGCAAGTAAAAGCTGGCCTAATCCAAAATGATGCCAATTTCGTGCTATAGCGAATGCACCACTTCCAAATATATTTGCCTTTGGTTTTAAGCCGTGTTTTGCCCAATTTGTTTCTTGATGTTCATTAAACATTAGGGTTGAAGGATTGTGAAATGTGCATTTAGATACCGCTGCACCTGTATTTTTTTCATCAATTAAGAACTCAAGATAACCAACCGGCTCTAAAGTATCGTCACTAGCTATAAATATCATTCTATTTTCGGGGGTACTATGGGTATCATCTGGCGATGTCTCTGAACCGAGAAAACGTAAACTTTGAATCTGAAGTTTCTGTTTACCATGAGGTCCTGGCCAACTTACAAACACTCCTGTTCCATCCAACTTCAACAAAGGTGATAGAGCAGGAATTTGATCTATAATAGGTACATTTTTAAAAATATCAACTTCTGGCCCTAAACTGGTATCGCTCATAGTATGAATTGTCTTTCTCTATTTTTTAACTCTATAGAAAACAATTGTAGCATCGTCAGCACCCGTGTCACTAGCAATAAGTTATTATAGTAAAAAAAGACAATTTAGCTATGTTACCTATAATTTTTAAGCAGATACAGGGGTTTTAATAGTATAATATTTCCGTTGCAATGACTTTTAATTCTCCTGATTTAATGGAGGTTTAAGATAATTCTAAACTAAATCATGTACATCGACCTTACTCTAGAAGTCAGTGAAAAAATCCCCCCTTTCCCGGGAGACCCTAAAATGGAGTCCTGGTATTTATTTACCATAAAAAAACATGGAGTCAATGAGAAAAGGGTTTCCTTCAACAGCCATTTTTCCACCCATATCGACGCGCCCTTTCATATGCTTGCCAACGGAAAAAAGCTTGAGGAATTTGAGCCTGATTATTTCATCGGACACTCTCAAGTGATCGATGTCAGAGGGCAAAAATTGATTACGCCAAATTTTCTTCCTAAAAAAATTACCGCTCCCATTATTTTTTTCTACACCGATCATGTCGCCAATATCTTCGATAAAAATTATTTCAAAAATAATCCGGTAATAACTAACGAAACAGCCCAAAGTCTTGTTCGATCTAAGGTTAGAGTTGTAGGTATTGATTCCTTCACTCCCGATAATTTTCCATATGAGGTGCATAAAATTCTTTTTTCCCAAAATATTCTAATAGTGGAAAACCTGACAAACCTCGGCTTGATCGGGAAAAAATGCCGTGTTATCATTGCACCCCTGAAGCTGACTGACGCTGATGGAGCCCCTGCCAGAATTTTTGCCAAAATCTGATTTACCCTTCTTTCTTGTTCCGACTCAGTCGGAAGCGAATTGA
>CAYIFB010000028.1:0-13468 GCA_964362665.1 uncultured Gammaproteobacteria bacterium
AACTTTTTTCCACATAAAAACATACTCGCCTCCGCTTTGCGGGATATTATTTACAAAAAGCGTTGTCTTACGGTAGGATTTGCCTATGGTAATTTGGCCGTTCACCTGAGAATGGAAAACCGGATCTTTCTTCTGCCAAAAACGCCAAATTGTCATAATCATATCTTACACTAAAGTTCCGGCTTTATTTTGAGCTGTAATCATGTTATAATACGAATCCATAATGTCCCGCATTATCACAAATGATGACCTCTATCAGAAGCTAAAAAGCCATCAGAACATACTTCTGATTGATGTGCGTGATCCCAAAGATTTTGAGATGTGGAATATTTACCAAAGCATCAATATTCCTCTAAATAAACTCATCAGGAAAGCCAAAAGTCTTCCCAAAGACCGTGAGATTGTCACCATCTGCGCCAAAGGCAATGACTCCGGCCGGGCGGCTAATTTACTTGCAAACTTCGGTTTAAACGTTGTCAGCCTGAAAGACGGTCTAAAGGCCTGGAATAATATTTATGATATTGTGAACGTCGCACCGGCCAAGCAGTCGGTACTCAAAGTTTTTCAGGTTAAAAGACTGGGGAAAGGGTGTTTATCTTACATCATCATTTTGCCTGATAAAAAAACAACCATTATCATAGACCCAACTTTTAATACGGCTATTTATGCCGATTTTCTTAAAGCAAATAAGTTGAAGCTTAAAGCTGTCATAGATACCCATCTTCACGCGGATCATGTGTCGGGCGGAAAAAACTTATCCAAGAAATTCCATGCTCCTTATTTACTACCGGACAAGAGTGAAGTCAGTTATAAATTCATATCTTTTACCCGCGGACTCTCTAAAATTATGCAAAAGACACACTTTAAAATTCTGGAAACACCAGGCCATACACCGGAAAGTGTCAGCATAATATTGGACAATCGCTTCGTTTTTACCGGTGATACGCTATTTCTGGATTCAGTCGGACGGTCGGATTTAACAGAGGATAGAAATACAAACGCCAGGTTACTTTATGAGTCGGTTATTAATACCCTATTTGGATTGGATGAGGATATTTTTGTATTGCCTTCACACTCATCACAGTCATTGGTTCCGGGTCCGAGCATGGCGGCAACGATGCGTTATGTGCGTCGCTTTAATGAGATTGCCCAAAATAAAAACGTAGAAGCGTTTATCAAATTGCAGGAGAATATCATTCCACCGCCTGCGAGTTTCACCAAAATAAAACAGCTCAACACATCAGGAAAACCTCGCTCGTTGAAAGAAGTGGAAATTCTGGAATTCGGCCACAATTCCTGCAGTATTACCTTAAAAACGGGAAAAGTTTAACTTCCCTTCACCAGATTAAAAACCTCCAGACGAAAATCATGCAGGGCGCTTTTTATTATTCTGTCAATTTTTTTCTTCCATTGGGGTGGCGTCACCTGTTCATTGTGCAGTGAGAAGTATTCCATCAGGAGATGGTGAATTTTGTTTTTAGTTTCAAGAAAAATGGGTAATGCCTGAAATTCCTTAAGAAGTCCATGCCGATAACCCCGCAGGTAAGACAAATAGAATGCAAGTGCTTGTTCATTGGTGTTTAACCCGAAAGCATCCCAGCCGGTGCCGGTTGCTTTTTGGCCAAAAACATTAAAAAGGTGTTTCTTGGAAATATCAAACATATCATCTTTAAAACCGGCTTCCTTCATTGGGTTTACCCCGACAGCAGTTAGATAGGCATAAATTCTGGCGCATTTGGAACAATTACCGCACCATCTTTTATCTTTCCCGAATTCATTTTCCGACCAGCAGGACATCAGGTACCGGAAGGTATCTTTGGAATAGCGTGTTTTCAGTATCGCCAGGACAGCAAGTTCATCAATTCCCTGCAGAAAGGTGGTGGTATAAACTTCTCCTTCTGATAAAGCTTGTGTCAAGAGTGACATCTCCTCGGTTGCCTGGGCTGTTTGTTCATAATCAGGCATTACCCTGACTCCTTCATCGTCATAAAAAAAAGAATTGACACTTCTCTCGTTGCTGTAAATGATATAGCCGGATTTATATTTATAGGCAAAAGGAAGAGATAATAAAGCCCAGGAGGTCATCGACAATTCCCAGCCAAACCATCCTTCGCCTTTTTCTCGAAGCGAACCCAGAGGATTGTCCAGATATAAACATTTATCTTTGATGCGTTGGCTAAATTTTTCAAAAAGCTTTTGTTTGTGTTTACCTTCATAGCCCTCGTCAATCGGATCATTAAACCATAAAAGGAGAGGGGACAGACCGATTTCTTTGGCCAAATGATAAGTCAGAAAGCTGTCTTTGCCGAAGGTAAAGGGTATGATGACGTTTTCATCAATAGTATCTGGAAAACTCGGCGGAACATCGGTTTTCTGGGAAAAAATGGCACGGGAATTCAGAATCGTTTTAAGTATTGGCATGATACCTGTTCCTCGTTTGGCCCGATAAAGATACCAGTATGAAGGAAGATGTTTGACAAAAGCCTGATTTGCCCACAAAAAAGAATGAGGATAACCTGTGGAATATTCAAGTCTGATATTGCCTTTCAGTAAAAATGGCAAATGAGCCGTAAAAATATAAGCGATATTATCCAATATCAGTTGTTTGTTGTCGTTGGGGAATTTAGTCCAAATACTATTTGGATAATTTAAAGCTAACTCCCGGTTCAGTTCTTTGGATGTGACTTTTATTTTTATACCTGTTCTGGTTTTTTTGCCTATTATTTTTACCGGCACCTCACGTTCATGCCACTCTCTCCATTTACGGGTATGACTATTTCCATTTGGCGGCAGAGCATGGTTCCTTGAATTGTCAGGTGGTTTAGTATTTTTTTGACTCGTGACGTTTGGCATGAGATTAGGTTATCAGTATAAACCCATTTTTATAAGATTTGCAATCAGAATGATAGAAACATCCTTGACTTTAAGCTTGCGGACTTTATACTAAGGGCACGTCCCCGATGTTCATCGGGGCTACGGCTCTTTAGGACGTACCGTCTGGTACATCCCTTTGTGCTGCAGCGAAACATTCAAGTAATTATCGGATGCGGTCTTATGCAATATTAAGCCTGAGTTATGTTGCCATCATTTCTTATCACATTCAGAGAAGTCATCGAAGCCTCCCTAATAGTTGCAACTATTTTAGGGATTTTAATGAAGTTGAATCAGAAAGAGGCGATCAAAACAGTCTGGTTGGCCACGGTAGCTGCAGCTCTCCTCAGTATTTTTCTTTTGGGAATAGGAAGCCTAATCGGACTTAGGGTTAACGAATTATTCGAGAAACACGAGCCGTATATTGAAGGAACTCTTATGGTGGTTTCTGCAGTCTTTATCACCTGGGCTGTATTTTTCCTGCACAATTATTTTGCCCAGCATAAGACGAGACTGCTTCAAAGGATAAAAGAAAGACTTGAACAGGAAGAACAAAGAGGATTATTTGCGTTAGTATTCATCGCTGTCTTCAGAGAAGGGTTTGAAATAGTTTTATTTCTTTCAACAGTTTATTTTTCCTCTGATCCCGCAAGTATTTTTATAGGATTTCTAAGCGGTGCGATTGTCGCGTTATTAATAGCTTTTGGTTTGTTTACAACGACACTCAAACTTCCGGTATTCTATGCTTTTAGAACGACGAGTATTCTTCTTATCCTTTTTGCAGCAGGCCTTTTGGCCCGGGGAGTTCATGAATTTGCAGAAGTGGGCATACTTCCGGAAATTGGCAGGATGACTTTTACCTTTATTCCCCCAAAGGCAACATTTATAGGTGATTTTCTAAAGGCAGTTTTTGGCATTACTCAAAAAATGGACTTAGTGCAGATTTCCATATACAGCCTTTATGTTATATCTATGAGTTGGCTGGTTTTTAAAAAAGACACCAAAAACAGGTAAAATTCCACGTTTATTTTGCCTCTTTGTGGATATAGGGTATAATATTGAAACCTTTCATGAAAAAATTACTGTTACTCTTGTTGTTTTTAAGCTTATTACATTCCAGATCATACAAAGTTATCGCTCAAGAGACCCCAATAACCTCGCCTTACCCTCAAGAATTGGTTCAATACAATCTGCCGTATGCCGGAATTTTACCTGACAGCCCGATATATTTCATTAAAGCCACAAGAGATCAAATATTACTCTGGACAACCCGGAGAGAGATTAAAAAAGCCAATCTTTATCTCCTTCTTGCTGATAAAAACTTAGTGATGGGAAAAATCCTGTGGGAGAGAGGTAAAGAAGAGTTAAGCCTCAAGACATTTGGGAAAGGGGAGCAATATCTGCTGTCGGGCGTGCTTACTTTACAGAAAAGTAAAAACAGGGAGGACCTGCCTCCGGGACTTCGTGATAAGTTTGAGTTGTCAGGTAAAAAGCATGAATTAGTGTTAAGTTCAATTAAAGATCTCGCTCGTGATGAAAAATGGATACAAAGTATAGAAACATCCAGAAATGTTCTCCATCAGGCGATGCAATTAAATCTCAAATTAAAGACATAATTTTATTAACTGAATACAAAAATATTACATTTTCATTAGGGTGAATTTTTTCAACTTCAGATAAGCTTAAACCATTTAATTTTTCCCGCGCTTTTCTCGCATTCAAAGCTCTTTATTTTATTGACCTGTTATGATATACTTTGTTATCTTGACAGTTGCTATTTAGCGTTCTACTATGGACAAGAACACTATAGATAGCGCATTGACTTTTCACGCCGGGGTGTGTTTTTTTATGAAATGATTTACTGAATATTTATGAAATGTTTACACTGAATATCTATGAAGTGTCCATACTGTAGTCATCAGGATACAGAGGTTGTTGAGACGCGCGATAGTGAAGACTTGGCATCAACTAGACGAAGAAGAGAATGCATTAAGTGCGCCAAAAGATTTACAACATACGAGAGAATTGAGAACATACCTTTAATTGTCATTAAAAAAGAAGGACACAAGGAACAGTTCGACCGGGATAAATTAAGACATGGCATCATGAGAGCCTGTGAAAAAACTCTTGTCGGGGCTGACGACATCCAAAAAATTGTTGATGATGTAGAAAGAGAAATGCGCGGATTTGATTCAGTAGAGGTTGATAGCAAAAAAATCGGACAAATGGTGGCGCACAGGTTAAAAAAAATTGACAAGGTAGCATATATCAGATTTGCGTCGGTATTCAGAAGATTTGTAGACTTGGAAGATTTTGAAAAGGAATTACAAAAGCTTTTATAATAGTTTGAGCAACCTAAGGCCGCATCCGTTAATAACTTGAATATATTGGTGCGGCACAAAGGGCCGTAATCGCAAATAACTATGATGTTATTTGTGAACGAGCCCTAAGTCACCTAAGGAGTTTAAAATTATGAAACTGACAGGCATTCGGGAAACAGTCTTTTTAGACAGATATTCACTTAAAAACGACAAAGGTACGCCTCTGGAAAAAACTCCGGAGGAAATGTGGAGAAGAGTGGCTCACGGGATATCACAGATTGAAAACGTCAAAGTACGAAAAGATTGGGAAGATAAATTCTACAGCGCGATGGATAATTTCAAGCTTATTCCGGGGGGAAGGATATTATCCGGAGCAGGTACAGGCTACAAAGTTACCTTTTATAACTGTTTTGTTATTCCCTCACCCAAAGATTCGAGGGACGGGATTTTAGATACTTTAAAACAGATGGTAGAGATCATGGCCAGAGGTGGAGGAGTAGGGATAAATTTATCATCTCTTCGTCCCCGCGGCGCCCGGGTAACCAAAGTCAACGGTTTTTCCTCCGGCCCGTGCAATTGGGCAGAGCTTTTTTCGGTTGCCACTAAAGACATTATCCAGCAGGGAGGAACCAGAAGAGGTGCTTTAATGCTCATGCTTTGGGATTGGCATCCGGATATTGAGGAATTTATTACCGTCAAAAGAGATTTATCCAGAATTAACGGAGCAAATTTGTCAGTATGCGTTTCGGACAAGTTTATGGAAGCGGTCAAAAAAGATGAAGATTGGGATCTTATATTTCCTGAACTGAAAGAAAAAGATTACGATAACGACTGGAATGGATACATGGATGATTGGCAGGCCAAAGGTAAAAAAGTAAAGGTTTATAAGACGATAAAGGCGCGCAAACTTTGGGATTTGATCTGTGAAGCTGCTTGGGCATCCGCTGAACCGGGCGTTGTCTTCATGGAGCGTTATAACAAATGGTACAACAACTGGTATTTTAACAAAGTAAACTGCGTTAATCCCTGCGGGGAGGAAGGATTGCCTGCCTGGGGAGTATGCAACTTAACCTCAATTAATCTGTCTGCCCTAGTTGTAAACGGTAAAATGGATTACAAAACCATGGCAGAAATTGCCAAAATTGGAGTCAGATTTCAGGATGATGTAATTGATGCCGATTCTTATGTTTTTCCGCAGATCAGAGAGGTCCAGCAGAACGGTGAACGAAGGATTGGACTCGGCACCATGGGTTTGGGGGATGCTCTGATCAAAATGAAACTGCGCTACGGCTCGCCTGAGTCATTGGTTGAGGTTGATAAAATTTATAAAACCATTAGAGATGCGGCATATGAATCATCTGTGGAGATAGCCCGTGAAAAAGGTGCTTTTCCCAAGTTTGAGGCTAAAAAACATCTTAAAGGGTATTTTGTCAAACAACTGCCTAAACATATCAAAGACGGAATTAAGAAATGGGGTATCAGAAATTCAGTTTTATTGCAGCAGGCGCCAACCGGATCGACATCACTCCTGGCGGGTGTTTCCTCAGGTATCGAACCTGTCTATGAATTCTCTTTCATACGAAGAGACAGATTGGGTGAACATACTTTGTATCATCCATTATATGAAGAGTGGAAATCAACTCACGCCAATGAACCTGTACCGAACTATTTTGTTTCCGCGAACGGCCTCTCTCCCGAGGAACATGTACGAATTCAGGCAACCATTCAAAAATATGTTGATGCGTCTATCTCAAAAACGGTAAACGCCCCTAAAACACATACTGTTGAAGATGTAAAGAATCTCTATACTCTTGCCTATGATTTAGGTTGTAAGGGTATTGCCTATATGCGAGAAGGCAGCAGGCCAGGGGTTCTGGAAAGAATTGATAATAAAAAAGAGACATTGGAAGAATCAGCAAAAGTTGTTCAACCGAACGGTCATGCACAATCAGATATTAAACCCCGTCCTATGGTCGTGCAAGGGTCGACTTATCAGATTGATACGCCTGTGGGAGCGGCTTTTGTCACCATCAATACCAACGGCAACAAGGAACCTTTGGAAATTTTCATCAATGTAGGTAAAGCAGGGTCGGACGTGGCAGCTATGGCTGAAGCACTGGGAAGATTGGCATCTTTGGTTTTGAGAATGCAGTCTTTAGTGCCGTCTAGTGTGCGTGCCAAACAGATTTTTAACCAGCTGATAGGCATTGGCGGGTCAAGATCCATGGGTTTTGGAGACAAACGGGTTCGTTCTTTGCCTGATGCAGTAGCTAAGGTCTTGGCCATGCATTTTGATTTTAAATCTTCAAACGGCAACGGTCATGTAGAAATTGCTTCCCCAAGCAAAGCTGCGGTTTTGACGCAACAGGCTTTACCTGTCGAACGATCAGAATATGATTTGTGTCCTTCCTGCGGAGTAGCCTCCCTTGCATATGAGGAAGGTTGTAAGAAGTGCTATAGCTGCGGATACTCCGAGTGTTAAAAGAATATCAAATCAACTAATAAATACCAATTAACCAATCAATGAAAGAAATTAAATTGATATGCCTTCACAAGTAAAAATATACACCAAAAAAGGAGACTTGGGAGAAACATCGCTTTTTGGCGGCAAACGTGTACCCAAAAACAACATCCGGATTAAAGCCTATGGATCCATTGATGAACTAAATAGCTTACTTGGAATTGTGCTTGCCAAACTTCAAGACAGGCGGGCTGAAGAATTTATCAACCAGATACAAAAAGACCTCTTTATCATCGGGAGTCATCTGGCCGGTTCATCAATTTCGATTGATTCGCTTACACAGAGGACAACTGACATGGAGAAGGTGATAGATAGTCTGGACGGGGAACTTCCCGAGCTTAAAAACTTTATTCTTCCTGAAGGGACGGAAAAATCAACCTTCTTATACTATGCCAGAGCAGTGGCCCGCAGGGCTGAGCGGGAGCTTATCGAGCTTTCTCAACAAGAAGAAGTTGACAAAAAAATCCGCATTTATCTTAACAGGCTTTCAGATTTTCTTTTTATTTTAGCCAGATACTTAAATTATAAATCAGGGGTGACGGAAACTGTTTGGAAAGCTAGTTAATCCGGTAATCAATAATTTATTAAAAGCCCTCTGTTATGGAGGGTTTTTTAGAAAAGAACTGAAACCATTCTTATGATCGAAGCAATGCCGCAGGCAGTGATGGGTTCAGGATCTTTCAACGGACACGGCTACAGTGCGGGTCGAGAGTTTTTATCCATTCAAAAAGTATTTGGTAAAACAAAAAGCATTACTCAGGCTGCGAGAGCCGGAGCCGAAGATTTTGTGGGTTTTAAAAAGGAATTTGCAGATCTCTCAACAATCCTGTCTTTCAGCTATGAGGTGAGAGACGGCAGGTGGATGAATATGGGCCGTAGGCTTGATGAGATCAATGACCCTGATGAAATCGGAGGGGACAGGATTTTACGGGTACTCTCTGCTGAAAAAGCCATGAGTCATGATCCATCGATAACCCAAGCGGCTGTAATCAGCGAAGATTTAGGTTTTGGCAGAAGCTATCTTTATCTTTTTCAAAGAAACCCAGATCAGCCGGAACAAATTTCTGCTTTAGCCATAGAATATCAAGGTTCGGGAGAAGCATTGGGAAATTTTGTTGGGAATTTATGGACAAGATCACGTACCGGAAAAGATGAAACAAAAACAATTGATTATACCAAACCTATTTTTTTTACCGAAAAGACAGCTGTTGGAGTTGTAGACGTCTTTGACATGGCCATAAAAAGCCTGCAAAAAGAGGTAGGAACGGACAAAACCCGGTCATATTTATCAAGACTTGCCCGTGACAGCGTGGATTTTCCCTCAGTTCTGGCCAGACAGGAGATGGAAATAGAAAATCTTACCCGAAAATATCGGCAGCAGTTGCTGCAAGATATTGATATAGTTAGCGGTATTGCCTCAATTGTGGCGGGAAGCGTCGCTTTAACCGCCAGATGGCAAGAGAGGATTGATGCCAGATCAAAATTAAATATCAATGCACCGCTGCCAAATTTTTACACCAGGAATTTGACGCCTGTACGTGACAGGCCTGCCGGATTAGTAACTTTTTCAGATCCACTACCATTTTTGAGTAGGAAAGATAATTACCAACCAGAGAAAAGCAAGGAGACTGAACAGGAAGACCGCGAGTTAATTTCGTTTTCCGATCCAGCGATTTTTATTCCCGCAGTATTATTTTTCATAAGAACAAGCGGAATTAATCAGGAAGTTCGACCAGTAAATGATGAAGAAACATCTCTATTACAATGGGAAAATCCTGACACAAGACTTGTTTTATTAACCGGTTTTTTACTATTGATGACAGGCTTAGTCAAAGAGGTAGGACAGCAAATTGATCAGCCGTTACCTGCGTATCCTGCAACTGATTTTTTCCAACTCGAAAATTATGACACAGAAGATAATGACAAGTCGAAACCCGTCGATATTGGAACTCATAATATCAATCGACTAGATAGAAATATGGGTATGAAATTGAAATCAACGGATATAGACGATCATGTCCAACCGGAGCAATCAACTGTTTTAGACCCAGAAATCACTACATTAAATGAGACGGGCGAGGCAGTTAAATTATTAACTCTTTTGGTTGATACTGCTCATTCTGAAAATCCGCAGCCTTTTGAAACTGAAAAAGATTCCGAAAAAGTTCAAGCTGTGATATTACGAATTGTGGAAAATCTTCTCAATGATCCAAAAGGAGAAACGTCTGAAATTAAAAAACAGGCGATCCAGGAATCGCTGACGAGATTAACTTTTTGGAATAAAATATTGACCAGCGAAAAAACACCATCTTTTGTAAAACGAATCATGACTGTACTTATTTATCTGGAGATTAGAGAAGGGCGATTTACACACGTCGGATCGTCCGATACTGACGATTTGATACAGCAATTAATAAAGACTTCCCCGGAGAAAATATTTGGCCGGGAAATATTACTCTTAAGACAATTGGCTTGGCAGGACTTAAGCAAACTTATGTTCATCCTGTTATGCCTTTTAGTCCGTCTGCAGAAGTTGGAACACATAAAGCCGTCTTCATCTGATGATGGGAAATATTCATGGGAAAAATTGTTGGGACTTTTTAAAATAAGAAATATGTTGAAAAAATCAGGAAGAAATAAGAAGATGAACAGGAAAAAATCGACTGTAATATTTCAATACTTCGCCCCCTCCATAAATACCCGCCCACTTGAGAAGGGAGGGGTATTTGTGACACAATAGAGTAAATTATAATTTTAATAAAATATTATGAAAAAAATCCTCATTATTCTGGGCGTGGTTTTAGTAATTGGCGTTTTGGGATTCGTCTGGTGGGAATACCAGGGAATCAGCCGCGTCAGTCTGGAAAAAACTTCATCTTCCGAAAGATCTTTGGATGTTAATAAAGCATTAAATAACGCTACCGCCCCGCCTAAACTAACGGGGGAAAAAGTCAATATAGATTTTGGCGGAGGGAAGATTATTTCTTCACAGGTGGAATCTATTAATGCCTACGATGCACTTCTCAAAGCAGCAAAAATCAACAATATGAAGGTAGAGAGCAAAGAATATAAATTCGGATCGATTGTCACACAAATTGGTGATAAAGCAAATAACAGCACTTTTGCCTGGATTTATTATGTTAACGGCAAAACAGGACAGTTTTCTGCTGAAAAATTCATCGTCCATCCGCAGGACATAGTGGACTGGAAGTACGAAAAGTTAAAATAAATGAAATATAAAAACTTGCTCGCGGCTATTCTAATGATTGCCTTAGGAGTTCTGTCAAGAACTATTTGGCATATTTGGCCAAACGTAGAACTGGTGACCAGCATTGCGTTGCTATCGGCCAGTAATTTGAGCAGAAAATGGATGCTGCTGGTAATTTTTTCCATCATGGCGATAAGCGATCTTATTATCGGCAATACTAATATTTTTATTTTTACCTGGAGTGCTTATTTATTATTTGGTTTATTTGTTTCCTTCTTTCTTAAAAAGAATACAGACGGTAAAAAACAGCTTTTGCAGATGACAGGTTGGGGGATTGTTTCGAGCGTCTGGTTTTACCTGTGGACTAATTTCGGGGTTTGGCTTCTTGATAGCTTTGGGATGTATCAGAGAACACTTACGGGGCTTTTTGCTTCTTATATTTACGCCATCCCGTTTTTCAAATTCAATCTGATAGGCAATATTATTCTAGTTCCTTTAACTTTTGTAATTTTTTACTTTATAAAAGATTTAGCCACCTCTTTATTAATTCAGAAAAAAGTTAGAAAAACAGGCTAAAAATATGAATACAACTGCCCAAAATATCAATCCAACTTCTCCAACTGATAATACTTCGACGTCTTCATCAAGTCCGCCACAGGTGAGTTACACCTCGACAGGAGACAAAGAAAAAGAAGCACCACGTGCAACTGCCTCTGAAGTTGTACAGGAAGTCGGTAAACAGGTAGAAATTCCACCTGACGTCGAAAAAGCAGGAGTAATCCATTATAAAGAGACCATGGAGATTCCGCCGGACATTAAGAAGATGGGTTTAATACCGACAGGAACTAATGTACCTGTAACTAGTCCAGCGTCTCAAGTAACCTTACCGGTTCCGGACCAGATTGTTTATCAGGGAGTACATACACAGTTCACCGATGCCTTAAAATGGCTGGCTATCTGGTGCATGAGGAGACTGCAGAAAGCTCATTTGGCTTTGAAGAAAGTGCATGGAAAAATTATCAGAGTGAGATTAAAATAATTAGACCTCTATCAAAAACATGGATATCAATAATTACCAGCAAATAATACTCCGGCTTGAAGACTTTGGAATAACTTTCCTTCTTCTGATGATTCTTGCCGGCAGTCTACTTTTGCTTTTTTATTTTCTGTTTTTATGGTGGAAACATAGGAACAGGGAAAAGTTAAGTCTGGAGTTTGTACTTTTACAGGTAGCCGTACCCCACGATAATGAAGTGAAAATAGATGCCGCCGAGCAGTTTTTTTCCACCCTTTCATCCCTTTCTCACGGAGGATTCTGGTCATTTCTGAAAACACCGGAACATTTTTCGCTCGAAATCGTCGGCAAACCGGGAGACATCAGAATTTATATATCAGTCCATCACCACATCAGGGATCTGGTAGAAAAACAGATTTACGGGATGTACTCCGGAGCCGAGGTGAAAGAAGTTGATGAATACAACATTTTTGACGAAAAAGGAAAAGTGGCCTTTGCCTCGTATATTCTCAAACATAAAGATTATCTGCCGATGAAAACCTATAAGGATTTGCCTGTTGATCCACTTTCAGGTATAACTTCTTTTTTGGGTAAAATGCAGGTTGGAGAGGGGGCCGCTATTCAAATACTAGTGACACCAGCTGGCGATAAATGGAAAAAGGAAGGTAAAAGTTACATTTCATCCATCAAAAAAAATGAAGCCAATCCGGAGAAAGCGCATTATAACGTCGATCCCAAGGTATTGGAATCGATAGAAAGTAAGACCTCGAAGCCGGGATTTAACGTCGTCATTCGTGTTGTGGTTTCCTCAACTACTACGCAGGCCGCCAATATGCATCTTCATAATATCGATTCAGTTCTGGCGCAGTTTTCGTCAGACCAAAACCATTTTACCAAGGCGAAGCATCTTATTAAGGGAACCTTTGTCACTGATTTTATCTACCGCTATTTTCCAATTTTGAATTGGCCTCACAGACAATACAGCATTCTGTCCAGTGAGGAGCTGGCGACTCTTTTTCACTTTCCCAATAAAGCTATTGAAACTCCCAATATCCACTGGCTGACGTCAAAACGGGCTCCGGCCCCGTCTGAAATTTCCCAGACAGGATTGTATCTGGGTAAAAGTATTTATCGGGGAGTCACCAAAGGGGTTTATATGGAGCTTGATGACCGCCGGCGCCATGTGTATATCATCGGAAAAACAGGAGTCGGCAAATCCGTGCTTTTGAAAGACATGATTGTTCAGGATATCAGGGCAGGTAAAGGACTAGCTGTAATTGATCCGCACGGAGATTTGATTGAAGGCATACTGCCTCTTATCCCGCCCGAGCGGGCAGAGGATGTCATAGTTTTTGATCCCTCCGATGGGGAAAGACCGATGGGCCTTAATATGTTAGAAGCTCATACAGAAGAACAGAAACATTTTGTCTGTAACTCCATTATCGGCCTCATGTACAAGCTTTATGATCCTATGAAAACAGGTATTATTGGCGCGAGATTCGAACATGCGATCAGAATCGCTATGTTGACAG
>CAYIFB010000029.1:0-13197 GCA_964362665.1 uncultured Gammaproteobacteria bacterium
TGTAAGAATATTCCAGAAAATTCTTTTAATTGCTGGGGTTTTGGAATATATGGAAAGAAATCCATATCATTTAATTCCTATGCTGAAGCCATTACTCAAGTAGCTAAAACTATAAGACAATCATATTACAACGATGGTTTAACAAATATCACTCTCTTGGAAGACAGATGGAACCCGAGTAGCAGCGGTCAATGGTCCTATGGTGTAAATTTCTTTATTAGCAAAATGAAAGAAATAGAGACAAATATCATTGCCCCTTGACTAACCTATAATAATATATTATAATACTAAATAGATCCTAAGGTTATCGGACTTTTGTCAGATGGCTTTAGGATTTTTTTATTCTTATCAAATAATTATAAGCCATATAATTACTAAGTTATTATAACTTAAATAACTTAATCTTCTAAATTCTCCTCAATTCGAATATAATCTGTTTAATAGCCAGGGTGCTGAAATCGGTAGACAGGCACGCTTTAGGAGCGTGTGTCGTAAGACATGGGAGTTCGATTCTCCCCCCTGGCACAGTGTAGGCCTACTATAGCGGAGGATGCGTCCCGCTGAGCGGGATGGGGTAACCCTTGGAGGTTCGATTCCTCTCTCCGGCACAACGAAGAATCCGCCTTTGGCGGATCAACGTTGTAGCCACGTTTAAATCTTTGATTTATTACGTGGCACAATATACGTACATTTATGGTATAATTTCGATTTATGATAACATCTACTTTAAAGAACTTGCCAAATCAGACTGCGGAAATTGAGATTTATATCCCTTGGACAGATATTAAAACCAGCTATGACCAGATAACTTTAGAAGCTGTCAGTCAGATGGAAATTCCAGGATTCCGTAAGGGCAAAGCTCCAAAGAGCATCGCTGAAAAACATCTCGATAAAACAAAAATTTATGAACAGGTTGTCCAAAAAATCCTTCCAAAAGCTTACGCCGATGCCGTAAAAGAACATAACCTTAAACCAATTACTAATCCAAAACTTGAGATAACTAAAGCTAAGGAAAATGAGCAGTGGGTTATCAAAACTACAATTGCACTTTTTCCAAAAGTTGTCTTAAAAGATTACAAGAAAAAAGTTCAAGATCTGAAAAAATCTAAAATTAAAATATGGATCCCCGGGAAGGATATTAAAAATGATAAACCCCCAAAGCCTTCTCTCGATGAATTGGTAAAAGTTATTACAGACGAAGCTGAAGTCGAAATGTCTGATCTCCTATTAGAACAAGAAGTGAACCGACTACTGTCTGACTTAATTGACCAAACCAAAAGGTTGGGGATGACTGTCGAACAATACCTTATGGCTAAAGGAAAAACATCTGATCTGTTAAGGCAGGAATATCAAACTCAAGCACGAAAAAATTTAAGTTTAGAATTTATTCTAAATGAAATATCTGATCAGGAAAAAATTCAAGTAACACAAAAGGATATTGATGATGTAATCTCAAAGATTGAAAAAGAAGAAGAGAGAGAAAAACTTAAAAAGGATAGTTATTATCTGGCTCATCTTATTCGACAGCAAAAAACTCTTGATTTTCTGAACAACCTATAGTATAATATTTGAGAGAATTAGTTATTTAAAAACTATAAAACTGCTCGAAAATCATGAATCAAGCTCAATCTAATAAAGTAAAAATAAATCCGTGGGGAGATGATAACCCTGAAAAGTTGAAATCCCAAACACCTCATCATAATTCATTGGGTAATCAGGTAAAAAAACTTGTCGACCCCGGTAATATGATTGATCAGCTTTTTGGTAAAAAAGTCACCTCTGAATATGCACCGCATCAAGAAAAACAACCATCCCGTAAACCTAAATCAGAAACCTTAGTTTTTTCTCATCGTGAACGACAGGAACATCAGGCGGTCAAAAGTGAAACCTCCATGCTCCTAAAACAGTTAAAAGAACAAGTTTCATTATTGGAACATTCTGAAAAGGCTTTAAGTGGAGAGATAGCCAAAATCAAAGTTGCCCAAATTCCCAACGAAGGCGGAATTTATTACATCAGATTTTTCGAATGGATGATCGGTCTTGTAAAACAGTTGAGAATGAAAGTTGACGAAGGTAGGGTATGGTTACAGACTTTTAATCAAAAGAAGAAGAAGATAGGTTATTGGAAAATGTATAAAAAACACGGCACTACCTTTGGACTATCACACGAAAGAGGATTATCTACCCAAACCGGCTAAGTAATATTTCCATCTCAGCTTCAATTTTATGTGCCCGGCTGGCAGATTTCCCAAAAATCACGTATCCGAAAGCATTTTGTGCTAAAAGTGAAGTACCCGT
Source organism: uncultured Gammaproteobacteria bacterium (assembly GCA_964362665.1). Lineage (GTDB taxonomy): Bacteria > Patescibacteriota > Microgenomatia > 2-02-FULL-39-11 > 2-02-FULL-39-11 > 2-02-FULL-40-13. The sequence continues at coordinate 2,299 of CAYIFB010000029.1, forward strand.
TATAACACATCCTTCCATTTTTCTTTTATTAAACATAAGCGGTTCCAGTGTAGATAAAAGTACGTCACTTTGTATGGTCTTTTTGGTTTTTATATCATGGAGATTATTGGATAGTGTATAGATTTCGCGCATAAAGTCATCTCCATAAAGGGCTTTAGCTAAAAAGTAAACATGTGTTCCTCCCGTACGTCTGATATTGGATTCAGTAACGAAAAGGCTGTTATTTTTAGTAGCAATAAAATCAACATCAAAATATCCCCGATATCCTTGTTGAGCATATTTTTCTCCTATAAAATATCCAGTATCAATTAATTGTGCCGATATTTTATCGGGTAAGACGTTATCATGAATTTCTATGCCCTTAAAAATACCTTTACCAGTTATCCGACAGGTACAATAATAGAGCATTTCTATACGTCCATTTTGATGGATTTTAAATTCTATATTAGGAAATCCCCAACCGATATGATTATTGTGTTCAATATATTTTTCGAGAATAATAGGGAACTGCTGCCAGTATTTCTCTTTTACTAAATTCTGTAGAATTAACTTTTCACATAGATCGTAACTTTGGGGCAATTCTCCCGGCTTATATATTAAAATACCTGCTCCTGAATGGCCTTTATTCGTTTTAATAACCAGTCCCTCGTTATTAAGGTAAAAATTAGCTGCGATTTTTGCAGTGTTTTCAATACCTGTTGTTATTATTCCTTCTGCCATCATGAAGTCTGGCTCTTCAGCGTGGAATTTTTGAGATAATTGCCGTATGCCTGACTTACTTCCGTAAAAATCTACAATCCAGGAATTTGCTTCACTAGGGGACTCTGATAAAATAATATTCTTATATTTTTTTTGAAAGAATAAAGATAATTTTATAAATTGTTGAGAAGCAGTATAGCTGATAAGTTTTACCTTTTTATAATTTAAAGAAACTCTTTTTATTTCTTCCATTATTTCCGTATCACTGAGAATGTCTTTATTAATTTCACCGGTATGAATTTTTGTCGACATTACGGTAAATTTCTTATTTTTAGCTAGTGACATATAATATTCATAAAACTGTGGGTCGGGAGGTCTGGGAAGAATGATCAGGCAATTATCTAATCCAAAAAAATTGTATAAATCATGTTCTGACAGTCTGGCGTTTTCTTGTATTTCGCTTTCTCTTTCATAAGAGGAAGACATGGCAGAGATGAACTGCCAGACATCCTCTGACATATTTGAAATATAAATTACTGCGGTACTATTATTTGAATTCATCTTTAGTATAAATGACCTATAAGTATAACAATCTATTATTTTATTGTAAATTATGTCGAGTCATCTTATAATTGTAGACCATAAGTAATCACCGTTACTTATCTGGACTCGTAGCTCAGTTGGTTAGAGCGTTGCATTGACATTGCAAAGGTCAGAGGTTCGACCCCTCTCGAGTCCACCCTGGAACATGATTAATTCTTTAATATTCCTCACACTACTTAAAAAGCATTACCCCGAAGCCAAAATTGCCCTTAATTACACGAATACATGGGAATTATTGGTTTCCGTCATCTTATCGGCTCAGTGCACCGATATTATGGTGAATAAAGTTACGGATAAGTTATTTGTAAAATACAAATCTGTAAAAGATTATGGTCTCGCCAATTTAAGTGACTTGGAAAACGATATCAGATCTACAGGATTTTATAGGAATAAGGCTAAAAACATACAAAATACTGCTAAAATAATTCTCCAAAAATACCAGGGGAAGGTACCAGGTACGATGGATGATCTTGTCTCCCTTCCAGGAGTGGCACGTAAAACAGCAAATGTAGTTCTTGGTAATGCTTATGCTAAATTCGAAGGAGTTGCTGTTGATACGCATGTCAAAAGATTATCTCAAAGAATGGGTTTTACTATGCAAAATGATCCCGATAAAATTGAACAGGATTTGATGAAATTATTTAATCAAAGAAACTGGTTTGAACTTACATATTTACTGATAGAACACGGACGAAAAATTTGTCAGGCTAAAAAACCAAAATGCTCTTCTTGTTTTTTAAATAAAATTTGTCCCTCGGCCTACAAGATATAAGTTTATAAAAATACTTGACACTTAATTGGTTTTTAGTATAATTAAACTTGATTTTCACGTTAGCATGAGATTACCAACCTCAAAGTGAATCGGTTTATCTTTGCCTTATAAGATTAATTAAGCCGCCGAAGTTGGATGGAACCTCCCGATGTTACATCGGGGTCCAACAAAAAGGTGGCATTTTTTATGAAAAATAAACAATATCTGGAGAATCTTCGTCATTCCTGCGCGCATTTATTGGCTAAATCCGTCAAGGATTTATGGCCGGGCACGCATAATGCTATAGGACCGGCAATCGAAAACGGCTTTTATCAGGATTTTGATTTCGGGGAGACGAAAATTTCTGAATCTGATTTGCCGAAAATTGAAGATAAAATGAAGCAAATCCTTCCTACATGGAAACAATTTAAATTTAATGAGGTCTCGTTGAAAGAAGCAAAAATACTTTTTAAAGAAAACCCCTATAAGATCATGCTGGCTGAGGAATTTGCCAAAGGCGGAAAAAAACTCATGACCAATGATCCCGGAAATTTTCTTGACCTTTGTAAGATGGGACACGTAGAGCACCCGGATAAAGAACTTGTCCATTTCAAACTTCTTTCAATAGCCGGTGCATATTGGAGAGGTAGTGAAAAAAATAAAATGTTAACCAGAATCTACGGAACTTGTTTTCCAACTGCCGATGAACTTACAAAGTATCTATCGCAGCAGGAGGAAGCTAAAAAAAGGGATCACCGAAAACTCGGACAGGATTTAGATCTTTATTCCATAAGCCCTCTGACAGGACAAGGCTTAATCCTTTGGCACCCGAAATTATCAGTCGTGAGGAACATCGTTGAGCAACTCTGGCGTGAGGAACATTATAAAAGAGGCTATCAACTGGTATTTACTCCTCATATAGCCAGTATGGATATGTTTGTCAAAAGCCGTCATCTTTCTAAATATATCAATTATATGTTCCCTATAATGCTGCATCAGAACATCGAAGGCGAAAGCGCCTCTGATTATTCAGCTGACGAAGTTTTGAAACCCATGAATTGTCCAAATCATATTCAAATATACAAGTCCCGCCCGAGAAGCTATCGTGAATTACCTATGCGCATAGGTGAGTTGGGTACAGTCTACAGGTATGAACGTGCAGGAGTGCTTCATGGAATGACCAGAGTTCGCGGGTTTACACAGGATGATTCTCATATATTCTGTACTAAAGAACAGGTAATTGATGAAGTCAGGGATGTCCTTAAAATTATGAAGTACTTTTATACACTTTTTGGTTTTAAAGATTATCAGGCATATATCGCTACACGTCCCGAAAAATATCTTGGAGATCCTGCTACATGGAATTTTGCCGAGGAGTCCTTAAAAAAAGCAGCCACTCTGGAAAATCTCGAGTTTAAAATCGATGAAGGACAAGGTGTCTTTTATGGACCTAAAATTGATTTGAAAGTTAAGGATTCATTAGGGAGGGAATGGCAACTGGGTACAGTACAATTTGATTTTAATCAGCCCTCCCATGCAGAAACTACCGAGGAGGATATAGATGAGTTTTGGCAGTTAAAAACTTTTAAACAGAAGTTCAAAACCAGAAGCGCTTTGTCGAAATATCTAAAACATCTCGGTCGTGGTTTTAATGTCACCTATATCAACAAGGAAGGTAAAGAAGATCAGTGCGTCATGATACACCGGGTTGTTTTAGGATCGATGGAACGATTTTTCGGTATTTTGATAGAGCACTACGGAGGCTTGTTTCCGCTTTGGCTTGCTCCTGTCCAATTAATCCTGATTCCTATAGCTGACAGGCATCAAAGAGCAGCACTGATTCTAAAAGATCAACTAAAAAATGCTGGATTTAGAGTAGAAGTAGATGACAGACAGGAATCTATGCAGTCGAAAATCCGTCAAGCAACTTTACAAAAGGTACCATTCTTAGGTATAATCGGGGATAAAGAAATTTCTGCCGATAATTTGAAGACAAACGTGAACTTAAGATCAAGAGACGGTAAAAATTTAGGAGTTTATAATTTTGATAAATTATTGAATTTTCTGAAAATTGAAATCGATCATAAGAACTAAATATTACCGTTTAAATTACCAGATTACGGCTCCACAAATACGACTCTTGGACGATAAAGGGAAGCAGATTGGAATTATTGATAAGAATGATGCATTGAGACGGGCTAAAGCCGAAGAAAAGGATTTGGTGGAAATTGCACCTAATGCCAAACCTCCGGTAGTAAAATTAATAGACTATAAGAAATTTAAATATTTGGAAGAAAAGAAAAAAAGAGAATCGGGTAAAGCGGCAAAAAATGTCGGTATAAAAGGAATAAGATTATCACCTTTTATGGGGGACCATGATTTCCAGGTACGAATAAATCAAGGTAAAACATTTTTGAGTGACGGAAATCAACTGAAAATAATGGTCGCTTTTAAAGGAAGGCAGATTATCCATAAGAATTTCGGATTTGACATAATGAACAAGGCTGTCGAGGCATTAAAAGACCAGTCAAAAGTAATTAAAAGCCCGTATTTTGAAGGAAAAATACTGGCTTCGATATTATCACCGTCAAAAAAAGGAGTAGAAAGAAATGTACAAACAAAAAACTAGAAAAACCATCATGAAAAGATTTAAAATTACCAAAACCGGTAAGATCATGCGTGGACATCACTTGTCCCGACATAAAAGAATGACCAAATCCGGCGGCAGAAGAAGAAGATTTAAAGAGCCAGTACATTTGACAGGTAAAAACGCTAAAATTATCAGAACATTAATTACATCCTAAATTAAAATATGAGAATAAAAAGAGGCGTTGTATCACACAGAAAGCATAAGAAAATCCTGAAAGCCGTCAAAGGCTTTAGGATGACAAAAAGAAGGCTTATCAAAGTAGCCAAAGAAGCGTATTTACACTCCGGCCAGTATGCCTATGCAGGGCGGAGAAAGAAAAAAAGCGATATGAGGAAATTGTGGATTAACCGGATTTCAAATTGTGTTCAAGAATATGATATTTCCTATAGCGTATTTATAAATAAACTTAAAAAAGCAAATATAATCCTTAACCGTAAAATTCTTTCGGATATGATCATTTCGGATATGAATACCTTTAAGGCTTTAGTTGACAAGATAAAAAATGTCTGATAAACTTTCTTTTAGTATGAACAGCCGAACCCAATGGTTTTATTTTTACTTTACTCCTTCCAAGAAGGAGGCGGGTTTGTCTGGCGCTAAATAGAAACTAAATAACAAATTTATACAAACCAACCTCCTGAAAGGGAGGTTTTTTTATGATAATTTTTCTCAAAAAAGATACAACTTTAGCTCAGGAAAAAGAATTCAGAAAACTTCTGATAGAAAAACGCATAGAGGTTGTATCTCTAGTGCGAAATAATCAAACTTTATTAGTAGTTATCGGTAAATTCGGAGATTCAGCTAAAAAAGATTTACAAAAGCAATCTTTCGTAGAAACTATATTGGATATTACCAAGCCATATAAATTAGCTAGTAAAAATTTTAAGTTGGAAGCTTCAAAATTTCGCCTTAACGGCACCATAATTGGAGATAAGGAAATTATCCTCATGGCCGGACCATGTTCTGTCGAAAGTAGATTTCAAATGGAAACAATAGCCAAAGAAGTAAAATCTTCGGGTTGTCATATTTTGCGGGGAGGAGCGTTTAAACCGCGAACGGGTCCTTACGACTTTCAGGGACTTGGAAAAATAGGCCTTCATTTTTTAAAACAGGCTGCCAAAATGCACCATTTAGGTATCATCACTGAAATCATGGATGTACGCAATGTTGAAATGATGGAAAAATACACAGATATTTTTCAGGTTGGCGCTCGTAATATGCAAAATTATCCTCTTCTTAAGGAACTCGGTAAAAGCCGTAAACCAGTATTATTAAAAAGGAGTATGTCAGCAACGTATAAAGAATTCTTACTGGCCGCTGAATATATTTTAGTTGGGGGTAATGACAAAGTCATACTTTGTGAAAGGGGAATACGTACTCATGTTCAGGAAACAAGATTTACACTGGATTTGAACGCTGTAGCATACTTAAAACAGGAAACTCACCTCCCTGTAGTGGTTGATCCGAGTCATGGTGCAGGACGCTCATCACTGGTGCGCCCGATGAGTAAAGCGGCAATTGCTGCCGGGGCCGATGGACTTCTGATCGAAGCACATTTCGACCCCAGAAGATCAATATCAGATGCCGATCAGGCAATTTCTACGCAGGAGCTGGCTAAACTGGTTATAGAGGTTAAAAAAGTTGCCAGAGCCGTCGGAAGATCTTAAATAAATTATGAAATTGACAAAAACTACCGTACATTATCTTGGACAGCCGGGATCGTATAGCTATTTGGCAGCTAAGAAATATTTTAAAAATATCAAAAATTTGATCGGGAGTGATTCTTTTGAAGATATATTTAACAGTTTAAATAAAAAAGAGCGTGATTATGGAATAATTCCTGTAGAAAATTCATTAACGGGGAGTATCACTCAAAATTATGATTTACTGATGAAATCGGATAGTTTTATTTCCGGAGAAATTATTTTGAAGATACAACATCATTTATTAGTTAAGGAGGAAAATACAAGGTTGATAAATTTGAAGTATTGTTATATCCATTCTGAGTCATTAAAACAATGTCAGAACTTTTTTATGGCTAATAAAAATATTAATCCTATTTACGCGAAAAATACGGCATCTGCAGCAATACTGCTTAATAAAAAAGGGCTAAAAAATTACTGTGCTATAGCCAGCAGTCAGGCTGCTCAAATAAACAAATTAAAAATAATGAATATAAATGTACAAAATGATGATGATAATTATACCCGGTTTGCTGTTATATCCGGCCGGTCTAAAAAGAAAGGGAATAAAGCATCAATCATATTTTCACTTGTGCATGAACCGGGAAGCTTATTAAAAGCTCTAAAACCATATGCCGAGGCAGGTCTAAATCTGAGTAAAATTGAGTCGCGACCAATTATCGGAAAACCGTGGGAATATATGTTTATTGTTGATTTTTTACTCTCTAATAATACCGGTAATTTAAATACGGTTTTGAATAAAATGAAAAAGAATACTAATTATTTGAAATTGCTTGGGGTTTATGATTCTGGAAATATTTATGAATCTTGATGTAATTAGGAAAAAAATAAATAATATCGATCTGGCAATTATTCAGCTTATTAAAAAAAGACTGGATTTGGCTGATATGGCTAAGAAAAGTAAAATTAAAATAGGTCTTAAAATAATTGATTTGAAAAGGGAAAAAGAAGTTTTAAAAAATGTAAATGAAAATAGTAAATTACTGGATCTAAATGAAGAAAAAATCGTCAAACTTTTCAAAATAATAATTCAGTTATCAAGAGAAAGACAGCAATAATTATGAAAATATTGTCAAAAATAAATAATACCGTAACCGGATGTGATCTTATGGATTCATTAAATCTAATTATATTTAATTCAGGTATAAATCCGGACAGTTTTCTTATACTAATTGATAAAAAGGTCCTCGATTTGTATAAAGATGAATTATTAAATCAGCTAACTAAGTTAGGTAAACCCTTGTCTGTATCCGTCATAGAACCGGGCGAAAAACAAAAAGATATACTGAAAATTCCCGGTATAATTAAGCCGCTTTTAGGAAATAAATGTGACAGACAGGCCTGTCTCATCTCTATCGGAGGGGGCGTGGTCACAGATATAGGAGGATTTATTTCGGCCATATGGCTTAGAGGTATAAAAAGTATTTTTATACCGACAACCTTACTTGCCCAAATTGATGCGGCCATTGGCGGCAAAAATGGGGTAAATTTGACTCTGGAAAAAGGCCAAATGCTGAAAAACATGCTGGGCACATTTAAACAGCCGGATCTAATCATATCCGATGTAAAGTTTCTGAAAACACTTCCGGATCAGGAAATAATAAACGGATTAGGTGAAATGGTGAAATATCATATCGGGTGGGGCACGCCATCAGCAGAAGAATTACTTAAATTTAAAACTTTAATTAAAAGAAATGATTGGGAACAGGCAGGTAAAATAATCGTCAAGTGTCAAAAAATAAAAATGAAAATTGTCGATAAAGATCCATTAGAACGGTCAGGAATTCGTCAAAAGCTGAATTTTGGGCATACCGTCGGACATGCCATTGAAGCTGTTACCGGCGGAAAATTGTCGCATGGTGAAGCTGTTGGTATAGGACTTGTTGCCGCGGCCAAAATAAGTGTTTTAAAAGGACTATTAAGAGAAAACAATTATTTAATTATAAGAAATTTAATAAGTGAATTAGGCCTGCCGCTTTCAGTCAGCAAAATAGATAAAACGAAGTTATTTAAGACTTTAAATTTTGATAAAAAAGGCGGTACTTTTGTCTTAATTAAAGATATCGGTGAATTGGTAACCGATGTAATCGTTGAGCAAAAGATTATTAATCTGGCATTAAACGAGGTGATATTATGAAAATATTAGTAGTTAATGGGCCGAATTTAAATTTACTTGGTAAGCGTGATCCGGTTAAATACGGAACAATCACTTTGCAGGAGATTAACGATAAACTGATGGAAATGGCTGTCAAATTTGACTGCAAATTAAATTTTTTTCAATCCAATCACGAAGGAGCCATAATCGATTTCCTTCAGAAGGAAACGTCGCGTAAATCTGACGGTGTTCTGATTAATCCCGGAGCATTAGTTCGGTATGGCTACTCTTTAAGACAGGCGTTAGTTGATTTAGACAAGCCAGTAGTTGAAGTTCATATGTCTGATATTAATAAGACCGGTACCAATAAATCTGTAAATGTCCTGGAGGATATCCGACTTATACAAATAGTTGGCTTAAAGGAAAAAAGTTATGAGAGGGGCCTAATAAAACTTATTAAACATCTTAAAAAAAATGAATCTAATCGTAAGTAAAAGTAAAAATTTAAAGGGGAATATCACTATGCCCGCCAGTAAAACCCATTCTTTCAGGGCACTTATTTTAGCTTCTATGGCTAAAGGAATGTCTATTGTCCGCAATCCGAAACTATCGAACGACTGGTTGCAGGCGGTAAAGGCGATGAAATTGTTTGGAGCCAGGATTGAAGAAAGTGAACCTCATGTTTTTCACATCCGTGGTGTTGGCGGAGAATTAAATATACCGGATGATATCATAAATGTAGGTAATTCCGGTACAATGCTATTTTTTCTCGCCGGTATCGCTGCTGCCTGCTCCGGTTGGACAGTTATTACCGGAGACGAATCAATCAGGAAGCTAAGAACCATTTCCAAAAACCTATTTCAGCCTTTTAAGGAGTTAGGGATTGAGATTATATCGAGCAAAAATGACGGGATGGCACCCCTTCTTATAAAGGGAAAAGTTAACGGCGGTATAGCTCATATGGATGGAACTGGATGCCAGCCAGTATTTAGCGTCTTAATAGCATCAGTTTTGTCTGATAAACCTGTTGACATATATGTTGGACACCCCGGAGAAACAGCCTATATTGATTTGCTTCTGCACTGGTTTAAGAAAGCCGGCATAAAATTTGCGAATAAAAGTCATCGGCATTATCATTTCCCGGGTAATAATCCGCCTCAAGCATTTGAGGCAACAATTCCTTTGGAGTGGTCGGCTCCGCCGTATCCTCTATTATCAGCGGTAATCACGGATAATTCAGAGATTACAGTCGGTGGAATGGATAATGATGATACTTATGGAGATAAATTTATTATTGGTGTCATGCAACAAATGGGAGCTGATATCAAAAACGACAGCGGAAAACTTACTGCACGATCAAGTAAGCTTCATGGAATAGAAATTGACATGAATATCATGCCCGATCAAGTGCCGACGCTTGCCGTGGCTGGTTGTTTTGCGAAGGGTAAAACAATAATAAAAAATGCCCTAACTGCCCGCTGGAAAGAATGCGACAGAATATCTGCCATTTGCCAAGAACTGTTAAAAATGGGAGCTAAAATTGAAGAAAAAAAAGACGGCCTTATTATCAATCAGGATGGCAGCTGGAAATTAAGGGGATCCAAATTAAACGGTTATAAAGATCACAGAATGGTCTTATCACTGGCTGTGGCCGGGTTAAATAGCGCTGGAACTTCAATTATATCTGATGCAGAAATGGTGAATAAATCATTTGAGACTTTTTTACCGGATATGGTAAAGGCTGGAGCAAATTTTCAAGTGGAGAAACCAAAATGATAAAAATTGTTTTAATCGGCATGAAGGGCTGCGGTAAATCAACTGTCGGAAAACTATTGGCTGAAAAGTTAGGTGTTCAATTTATTGAGCTTGATAATGACTTGGAAAAAAGGCATTTTCAAACTAAAAAAGAAAAGTTAACCTTTCGTGAAATTTACCTAAAATACGGACAAGAGTATTTCCGACAATTAGAAAACACCGTATTGATAAGACTTTTAGGAGAATTAGCAGATCAAAATTATGTATTAGCCTGCGGAGGAGGGACGCCGTTAAATCTGAAAAACCAGAAAGCGCTTATAAACTTGGGTAAAGTCATTTATCTTAAACCCGATAATGACGCACTCTTGGAAAGAATAATGTATCACGGTATTCCTCCTTTTTTCCCATATCAGGATGATCCTGATAAATCTCTTATGGAATTATTAAAAATAAGAGAACCTGTCTATAATAAAATTGCTGAGCAAGTTTTAAATTGCGGTATTAAAACCCCGGAGGAAATTATTACTGATATTATAAAATTATTATGACCATAAACGGTGATACTAAAATAATTGGTTTTTTTGGTTCTACGTACAAAACCAGTAAGATGTATTCGTTGTATAATTCTGCTTTTAAGGCATTA
>CAYIFB010000030.1:0-13054 GCA_964362665.1 uncultured Gammaproteobacteria bacterium
CACCTCATAATCATTGCCGATAATTATTTTGGCGCCTGTGAATGCTTTCAAGAGACTCGCTTTTTCAAACCACGGCAGCTGCATGCCCGGATCAAACAAGTAGGGAATTTTTTTACCCTGATATTCAAGAGCTAATTTCAGCATGGTTTTGGGATTCTGGGGCGCGATTACGGCCATTTCAATCGGCTCTTTAATTTTGGAGATTGATAAGTTATGGGAAAATTTATCAGCTCCTGTGTAAAACCCCCAAATCTGGTTATCTTTTTTGTCGGTAATGCCAAAAGCAGATGATGTTTTCTCAGACTTAATTATTTTCAGAAATTTCGTCCCGATATGGTGTTTTTTTAAAAAAGACAGGTAAGGTGAAAAATCATCCCCGGCTGCTCCCATGATTTCAGAGGTAATTCCCAGAAGCGATAAGGAATAGGCAATATTTCCTGCGGTTCCGCCAAAACCCTTTCTGAGTTTGTTAACCAAAAAAGAAACATTGAGGATGTGCAATTTATCGGCATGGATATTGTCTTTAAACTCACCCGGAAAATCCATGATTTGGTCGAAAGCGAGAGAGCCGGTTATTAATATCATAAAGAAGTTAAGGTGAGCAATATAAAATTATCGTAGATCGCATACGGAACTTGAGTACCAAGATCTTAAATATATTTTAAAATAAGTTGTTCTGAAACATAGATTTGATTACAACGCAAATCCGGTAAACTGGTATCTTGCGATCAAGATAATTTTGTATGCGAACCTTAGGAGTTTCCTCCGCCTCCCAGAAGCCCCTGCAGGCCTCCGCTCATTTCCGTCAGTTTTCTGGCGGCAATTTCCTGCGATTTTCTGATCGCCTCGGCAAGTGCTTCTTTGACCCTGTCGTCACTCACCCCGTCAATCGTCAGTTCAATAATCTTCTGGTCTCCGGTCATGACGACTTTTACTCCGTTTCTCTCCACAGTCACCTGCTCCTGAGACAAAGCTTCCTGCATTTTTTTTGCCTGATCCCGCATGGTTTTCAGGTCTGACAAAGATTTTAATGGATTAAACATAATTTTCCTTCCTCATGATAAATAATGTTAAATAATTTTAGATTTCGCCCCGTTACACCACTCAACAACTGCCAGCTGTACAGTCAAAGCCAAGTTATAGCTGTATTTCATATCAGTATACACCTTTGAAAATGTTACGATAAGTGCTTTTATTTCTGTGATCTCAAACTTATCCTTCCATTTACCAGTAAAAATATCGTCATCAAACACCCCGTATTGGCATAAAAGAAGATTGTGCAAAAAATCCAATATCCCTGATATTAAAAATTTGAAATCTTTTCCCTGTTTTTCCATGCCATCTATTTCTTTCAGAAGTTCTCCGGTTTTTTTAGCACGAAGAAGATCCATAAAACTGATAATATTGATGCCGTCCCGTCTGATCATAATCTTCAGCTTTTCAGCCGTCAGTGCCTGTTCAGAAATAGCCTGCTCCAAAATCTTGGTAGCATCACGAAATGACCCGTCACTGTGGGCAGCTATCAATAAAAGAACCTCGCTTTCTAACTTCAATTTTTCACCCTGGCAAACCCTTTCCAGGGAATGCACAATCTCGTCATCTTTCGCCTTGCGGAAATTAAACCGGACACATCTCGAGATGATGGTTGCCGGAAGTTTATCGGGTTCGGTGGTGGCTAATATAAAAGTTACGTTACTGGGAGGCTCTTCCAGAGTCTTGAGAAGGGCATTAAAGGCTTCATTGGTCAACATATGAACTTCATCGATAATGTAGACCTTATTTTTCCCTGAGACCGGGGAGAGCCTGATCTTTTCCCGGAGTTCCCGTATTTCGTCAATACCGCGATTGGAGGCTGCATCAATTTCCATGACATCCATAAATCTTCCCTGACGGATCGCCAAACAACTGTCGCATTTATCACAAGGGGTATTTTTTTGGAGGTTTTGGCAGTTTAATATTTTGGCAATAATTCGCGCGGCCGACGTCTTTCCTGTCCCTTTAGGACCGTTAAAAAGGTATGCGTGCGGCAAATGGGAAGAAGACATGATTTTGAGAAGACTTTCACGGACTTCCAAAATATCCAATTCTTCGAGTTTTTGCGGCCGGTATTTGAGATAAAAAGTCATAATTTAGGGATGATGGATTCCAAGAAGATGGTTTAACCCGTGTAAAACTAACTCATCAAACTTCACATCAGTCAATTTATCTTCATCAGATGCATCTTCGAGCATCTGCGGATAAGAAATAACAATGTCCCCTAGACGAAGCACCCCATCAGGCGGGTCAACAAAAGCGGTTTTTAAGTCGCTCGCTACAGAAAAAGAAAGTACATCGGTAGTTTCATCAAGATTTCGGTAATTATGGTTTAAATTTTTCATCATCCTGTCTCCTACCACACTGATACTTACTTCAATATCTGCTTTGATCTTTTTCTCGGACAAAAAATCAATCACGGTTTTACGGACTCTATCCCGATCTACTTTATAATGCGAATCTGTTTTGATATAAACATTCACCATATCAAACGCGTTTTTTATTTCTTTTTCTCGATTTTATCCGCCTTTGTATTTCTTTATTTGCCTCTTTCCTGATCTCAGATGGCTTTTGATAAAACTCTTTTCTTTTCAGTTCTATCAAAAATCCTTCATTGATAATTTTTTTAGTGAACTTCCTGATCAGACTGTCGGAAGTATCCCCCGGTGAGGCTTTCACAAAAATCATGAATAAAACACCCCCTTTTTCTTTATTATACCACCCAATCTTCTTTTTTTCTCCATCCTCCCAAGACATGCAGATGCAGATGTGTCACGATTTGCCCTGCATCGCGGCCGTTGTTCATAACCACTTTATAACCGGAACCTATTTTTAACTCCTCTGCAATTTTTCGGGCGGTCAGAAGTATTTTGCCCATCAATTGTTGATCTTCTTCAACTGCTTCTCTTAATGAAGGCAGATGTTTAATTGGAATCACCAGAAAGTGCACAGGTGCCTTGGGGCTGATATCATGAAAAGCTATTACATCTTGATCCCTATAAATAATTTTACCCGGAATTTCTCCGGCAATTATTTTGCAGAAAATACAGTCCATATTCAGAAAATACAAAGCTCAAATGTCAAATGAAGTTCAAAATCTAAATTTTCAAATTTAGTCATTAGGATTTTGGTGTTGATTTGGCATTTGGATTTTGGCATTTGGTAATTTATTGACTATTGTTACTTATCCTTTCTTAAAACGTCTATAATCTCTTTCAAAGTCAATCTGCTTGGTATGCTTTCTGGATTTTTGACTGATCCGTTGAGCAGCATTTTTTTGCCGGCATGCAGAAACCAGGTGGCTTTGGTGTCCAGTTTTTTAAGTTTATGGTAGCAGGCGGTCAAATCTGCGCCGGACTGCGGCAGAGCTTTGATCCTGACAAATTCTTTTTTGGGGTCTTTGCGGACAGCCACAACAAATCCAGTTTTTTGGGCCAGTCTGACTGTCTCATCGTTAACCGTCTCTATGCCAATCCCTTTTCCCCAACGGGTTTTGAAAGGAACTCCTTTTTCCTTAAGTTCTTGCTCTGCCCAGACTTTATTCTGGATAGTTTTATATATTCCGTCCATGCAAATTAGCCCAGCTTCCAAAATCCGGTCGTTATCAGGCGAGTAAAGGAGTTTAAGCCCGTCAAGAATCGAGACTAAATTAAAATCATAATAATCCGCAGTCGGGTTAGGGAAATATACCTCCCGAAAATGATCAATATCGTTGACTACTTCTACCAGTCTCTCTAAAGCCTCCCCGGAGAAATTATTATTTCTATCATTATTTTGAACTTGTGACGCAATATATTCCAGTGTTCTTTTTGCAGCGCACGTGTCTTCCCCTGTCTGATGATGGTCAAGCATCCCCATTCCTGTATCAACATGCCAGATATCCGGATCGCTGTCTACTATTTCGTTATTAAAGGTCTTGCCTGCAGCCACGTATTCGACTTTAGCCTCACTCCATCCCGGCAAAAACCTTTTCAAAAGCCACACCGAGGAAACGGCATCAACATCAGGCGCAAAATGGGTAACGATGGTTTTCATTATTATCCGAATCTCCCTTCGATATAATCTTCTGTTTTTTTATTAGTGGGAGACGAAAAAATTTTAGTAGTTCTTCCGAATTCTATCATTTCCCCCAATAGAAAGAAACCTGCGTAATCCGATAGTCTTGCTGCCTGCTGCATATTATGGGTCACAATCACCACGGTGATCTGCTTTTTTAGTTTAACCAGCAACTTTTCAATCTTTTGTGTAGCTATCGGATCAAGAGTAGAACAGGGTTCATCCATCAGCAAGATTTCCGCATTAACGGCTAAAAGCCTGGCGATGCAAAGCCGTTGTTGCTGTTCACCGGTCAGACTCATAGCCGACTTATGTATTTTGTCCTTTAATTCCTGCCATAGCGAAACAGAGGAAAGCGCCTGATAGGCAATCTCTTCTAATTTTTTCATATTTTTTATTCCATGAATCTTTGGGCCATAAACACAATTATCAAAAATTGAAAGGGGAAAAGGATTTGGACGCTGAAATACCATCCCCACTTTCCGACGTAAATTAATTAAATCAATATTTTTACGATAAATACTTTTACCGTCAATCAATACTTCTCCCGAAGTTCTCGCGCCTTCGATAAGATCGTTCATCCTATTAAAAGTGCGCAGTATGCTTGTCTTACCGCAACCGGAAGGACCGATGAATGCCGTAATCAGATTCTTTTTTATCTCCAAATTAATATCAATCAATGCCTGAAAATTTCCATAATAGAGATTGAGATTGTGGGTGGTCAGTTGAATCATATTTTTTATCCGAACCTTCCGGTAATATAATCGTTGGTTCTGATATCTTTGGGAGAAGCGAAAAGTTGTCCGGTTCTTGAAACTTCCACGAGTTCACCAGAGAGAAAAAATGCTGTTCTGTCGCCGATCCTTGCTGCTTGTTTTGTGTTATTCGTTACCAAGATGATCGTATATTTCTTTTTTAATTCTGCTATTGTGGCTTCAACTTTGGCAGTGGATATTGGATCCAGACCTGAACATGGCTCGTCAAACAAGATAATCTCCGGTTCAACCGTCAAAGCTCTTGCCAGGCAAAGCCTTTGCTGTTGTCCTCCGGATAATCTCAGAGCTGACATTTCTAACCTGTCTTTTACTTCTTCCCAAAGCGAGGCTGCTCTCAAACTTTTTTCAATAATATTGAATAAGTTTTTCTCAGAAGTTTCGCCGTGAAGTCTGGAACCGTAGGCTAAATTATCGAAGATAGACATCGGTAAAGGTACCGGCAAAGCAAAAATCATTCCTACTCTTTTTCGTAAATCGTCCACAATAACATGGCTATCGTAAATATTAATTCCATCGATATAAACATCACCGGAAACAGAAGCCAAAGGATAGAGATCAAGTAAACGGTTCAATACCCTAAGAAAGGTAGATTTACCGCTATTGGCCGGTCCAATTATGGTTAAGATCTCATGATCAAAAACATCAAGATTGAGATTTTTCAGCGCTAACCGCCCACCGAATGTGACCTGTAAATTTCTTATTTTAATCTTATTTTTCATCACGAATATTTCTTTAAATATTTAAACATAATCAGATAAGACGAAACATTGATTATTAAAATTGAAATTATTAGAACGCTCGCGGTTCCAAAAGCCATCTGTAAAGATATTCCTTCTCTGGCTAAAGTATAAAAATGCACCGCCATGCTTCGGCCTGAAGAAAAAATGGAAACTGGGGTACGAACAGACATACCAGCCGTAAAAATTAGAACCGCCGTCTCTGAAATGGCCCTGCCGATGCTTAAAATGATACCGGTCAATATGCCCGGAAGAGCTTTGGGTAATACAATCCTGCTAATGCCTTGCCACTTACTTCCTCCCAAAGCATAATTAACTTCTCTGAAACCGATGGGTACTGCACGGATCGCTTCCTCGGCAGTACGGATTATTGTCGGTAGCATCATGGATGCCAAACTTAAAGCTCCGGAAAGAATCGACCATCCTAAATGTAGATAAATAACAAAAAAAGCAAAACCAAACAAGCCAAAAATAATCGATGGAATGCCGGCTAAACAATCAGAGCCGAAACGAATTATTGTGGTAAGATAATTTTCCCTAGTATATTCCGAAAGAAAGATAGCCGTTCCTACGCCCAAAGGAGTAGCGATAATTATGGATATTGTTGTTAGATAAAAAGTGCTGATAATGCTTGGCAGTATTCCCCCTTTTTTTCCCATCTCTCTTATAGGCGAGGATAAAAATTCCAAAGTAACAATAGGAAGACCATGATATAAAATATAAATAATGATAAAAATAAGAACAGAAAGTGTAAAAATAAGTGCGCTACTTAAGATAATTTTGGCTATTTTTTCAGCCATTTTTGGACTCATTCCTTCCTCCTTTTCACGACAATCATAGCCAGAATATTTAGAGTTAAGATGAAGATAAAAAGAATGACCGCAGTCGCAAATAAAGCCGACCGATGAACTCCCATGGCATAACCCATTTCTAAAGCGATATTGGAAGTCAAGGTTCTCGCGGGATCTAAAACAGAGGTCGGGATTTTGACGGCATTACCCGAAATCATTATTACTGCCATGGTTTCTCCAATTGCTCTTCCCATTCCCAGAATTATCCCGGCAAGAATACCGGATTTGGCTGCCGGCAACAGAACCATCCTTGTCGTCTGCCATGATGTTGCACCTAACGCGATCGATCCTTCCTTAAAGGATGGCGGGAGTGCAAGCAGTGCGTCCATGGATACACTAATAATTGTCGGAATAATCATTATTCCTAAAACAAATGATGCGGTTAAAATAGACAAGCCTGGTCCACCCAAATATGTTCTAATTATCGGGGCCAGGGTCATAATACCGATAAAACCATAAACGACTGACGGTATACCAGCCAATAGTTCTATCGCAGGCTTAACTACATTCCGAAACGATCTGCCGGAAAATTCTACCAGATAAATCGCACACGCCACCCCTAAAGGTACGCCTACTATTAACGCCCCAAAAGTCACCCATAAACTGCCTAAAATCATCGGCAGAATACCAAATATCTCCTCTGCAGGCAACCATGAAGTCCCAGACATAAAACTTATTAAGTTATGCCTTAATATAAAAGGCACACCTTCTTTGAAAATGAAAATAGTTATCAAGAGCAAGACAAAAACTGTGGAAAAAGCGAGTAGAAGTATACACTTTTCTATTATTTTTTCTTTAAAGTGTTTCATTTAATTATTTTATGGGAATTAACCCATCATCCGCAAGGATTTGTTGTGAGGCATCGCTTAAAATAAAATTTACAAAATCACGAGTATTTAATGAAGGATCCGGTTTTAGAATAAAATAAATGGGGCGGGCGATTTTATATTTACCAGCTTTAACATTTTCATTATTGGCTGCAAATCCGTCGATACTTAAAGCTTTAATCTCCGGATTTAAAAATCCAATTGAGATATAGCCTATCGCATTTGGATCCCGTTTTATCGCCTCACGTATAGTGCCATTTGAATCTTGAAACATAGCCTCAGATGTCAGCCGTTTTCCCGCAAGAACCAATTGATCAAAGGATTTCCGCGTCCCGGATCCTTCCTCTCTGCTTATGACCCTGATTGAACCAGTAATTCCTCCAATCTCTTTCCAGTTTTTTATTTCTCCGCTAAAAATATTTTTTAATTGTTGAGACGTGAGGTTATTAATTTTATTGGAATTATGCACTATAACGGCAATTCCATCGCGAGCTACAGTGACAGATTCCAGGGAAAGGGTTTCTTTGGGTAAAGACACCATGTCAACCATGCCAATATCTACAATTCCCTGATTTACTGCCATTATACCTACTGCCGAACCACCACCTTGCACATCCACTATAATTTCAGGGTGTTTTTCCATATATATTTCAGCCAGTTTTTCGGCAAATGGTTGAAAAGCGGTAGAACCGGCTAAGCGGATATATTTTGGAGGTTTGGCATTGGAAGAAATAAATACCAGAAATAAAATAAGAACGAAAAAAATAATTATATTTCTAGGACGAAAAATCATTTTAAAGAATTTTTGAGCAG
This sequence comes from uncultured Gammaproteobacteria bacterium, assembly GCA_964362665.1. Classification (GTDB taxonomy): domain Bacteria; phylum Patescibacteriota; class Microgenomatia; order 2-02-FULL-39-11; family 2-02-FULL-39-11; genus 2-02-FULL-40-13. Next base: position 8,094 of record CAYIFB010000030.1, read on the forward strand.
TAGATTAAATAGCTATTCTAACATTCTGTAAAATCTTGCTTTTTTCAAAATTAATAAGCCTGGGCGAAGAGCCAGCGGTGGCGGGCCTCATTTTTACAATAAATACAAACTCCTTTTTCTTCTTTAGCATCTAAAGGTAAGATTCTTGTTGTGGCTTTGGTCTCTTCTTTAATTTTCGTCTCACACTCGGGACTTTCACACCACAAAGCTTTGATAAAACCCCGCGTGGTCTCCATGATCTTTTTAAACTCGTCGTAGGAATCGACTGAGTTGGTATTGTCCAGAGTGAATTTTTGATGTTTTTGAAATAAATTATTCTGAATTTCCACTATTATACTTTTAATTTTAAGTTGCAGTTCTGATCTCTGAACTTTGAGCTTTGAGTTATCAACTCTTATAGATATACTTAACTGCCCGCTTTTAATTTCATTCTCCCCAACTTCAATACGCAAAGGAACTCCCTTCAACTCCCACTCGTTGAATTTCCATCCCACGGTTTTAGTATCGCGGTTGTCAACCTTCACTCTAATACCATCATTTTCTAAATCATTTTTTAATTTAGTACAGTAATTTAAAATATCAGCGGTTAATTTGATGGGAATAACTACTACCTGAATTGGTGCAATATTGGGAGGAAGGACTATCCCCTGATCGTCTCCGTGAGCGAGTATCAGGCCGCCAATCGAGCGGGTAGAAAAACCCCAACTGTTTTGCCAGGGATAAAGTTTCTCTCCGGTTTTATCAAGAACCGTCCAGTCAAAAGCTTTGGCGAAATTTTGACCGAGGTCATGGGATGTGCAAGCTTGGAGTGCCTTTCCGTCCGGCATGAGCATTTCAAAAGAATAGGTTTTATCGCCTCCGGCAAATTTTTCACTGTTGCTTTTGACTCCGGCAATTCCGTACATGGCCATAAGTTCATTGTATGTTTTTTCATAAGCTTTCAATGCCCAGAGAACTGTCTCCATATTTTCTTCGGGAGTTATATGCGCACAATGGCCCTCCTGCCATAAAAATTCGCTGGTGCGAAGAAAAAGGTAGGTACGCTTTTCCCAGCGGACGATATTATTCCACTGATTGATAAGAATGGGAAGATCCCGCCACGACTGTGTCCATTTTTTATACATGTCGTACATGACGGTTTCCGAGGTCGGCCTGACAATGAGTCTTTCCTTTAATTCTTCTCCGCCCGCAATTGTCACCACAGCCAAATGAGGAGAAAATCCTTCCACATGTTCTTTTTCTTTTTCCAGAAATTTTTCCGGGATAAAAATCGGAAAATAGGCGTTTTGCACGCCCCGCTCTTTAATCAGTTTATCAAGAAAGGATTGAATCGATTCCCAAAGAGCGTATCCGTACGGCCGGATAACCATACAGCCTTTGACCGGAGCATAATCTGCCAGTTCGCTCCTGAGGACTACGTCGTTGTACCACTCGGAAATATTGACCGACTTTTTAACCACATCTTTTTTATTAAATTGTGGCATAAAATTATTTAGAAAAAATTCTAATCAGGTCGTTCACTGTCACCAGAACAATGAGAAAAAGAAGTATCGCCATACCTGCCTGATGGATGTAGCGTTCCCAGTTGGTGCGAAGCCTCCTGCCCGTCACTCCTTCAATAAGGACAAATAAAAGCCGTCCGCCGTCAAGGGCTGGAAAAGGCAGTATGTTTAAGATAGCTAGATTGAGTGACAAAAGACCCAGGAGTTCCAAAACTGCTTTTTCCCCAAATTTCACCGCCTGCCCTGTCATCTCGGCGATACCAAGTGGTCCTGCCACATCTTTTGAGACCGGCTGGAAAGTGATTAATTTCCAGACAGTTTTACCCAGGCCCTTGGCTAATTCTGCAGAAAGCGATAACGCTTCACTGGTACCAAGAATTGGAGCCTGCCAGAGTGGATATTTTTTTTCTTCATAACTTGAAATTTCCACTCCCATCGGCCCCTCATCTTTGGGAAAGTCTTTGCGGGGTGTAACTTCAGTCTGGAGTTCCCGACCGTCTCTATCTATCACCAAAATAAGTTTTTCTCCTAAATGATCGCGGGTTGTCTGGATAAGCGCGTCGCCGTTTTTAATGACAACTTCTTGAGTTAAATTAGCCTTATCCGTAAATTTGATGATCTTGATAATATCTTTTTGCCTTAAACCTGCCTCTTCTGCCGGAGAACCTGTCTGAATTTTTTCCACATGCACCCGTTGGGTCGGCACCATCACTCCCTGGGTAAAAAGATAGGAAATGACAACAACCGCGAGAAAAAAATTCATGAAAACCCCGGCTACCAAAACAAGAGACCTCTGCCAGACCGGACGGTTGTAAAAAGCCCGTTCTTTTAATTCCGTAAGATTTGCTTTTTCCGCCTCGGGTGTATCTCTATCCTCTCCGAGAAGTCTTACAAATCCTCCAATTGGAAGCCAGTTGATGGAATAGATCGTCTCGCCTATTTTTTTGCCGAATACCCGGGGCGGCAAGCCGAACCCGAATTCTTCTACTTTAATGCCGAACTTTTTGGCCACCAGAAAATGGCCAAGTTCATGAATCATGACCAAAATTGACAAAATTAAAATAAAAATCAATGCCGTAATCAGCATATACTTCTTTTTACTTTATTATTTTGTAATCAGTATATACCCATCTAGACTAATCTTTCGTTACACTCAAGATCTAGTAAGATGGGTATAAGATTAAATAATGGTAGCAGAGATTTTTTCTCAATTCAATGCGGAAAGCAAATCAAATTTCCGATAATTCCTTATCCTTTTTTTCACGAAGAACCTCTATTTCACCCATAAACTCGTCGGTCAGGATTTGAATATCTTTTTCCAGCCTTTTTTTATCATCTTCGGAAACAAGTTTTTCTTCAAATTGCTTTTTCAAATCAATCATCGCTTCATGCCTGATCTGGCGGATCATGATTCTGCCGCCTTCAAGCTTAGTATGCGCGAGCTTTATGAATTCATCACGCCTTTCGGCGGTAAGGGATGGCAGACTTATTCTGACTACCCCTTTGTCAACCACAGCTGAAAATCCCAGATTTGCCCCGTTTATCCCGCGTTCGATATCGGAGATGACTGTCGGGTCAAAGGGTGAGATGACAATTGATTTCGGACCGTCTGTCGTAATGGTCGCCATCTCTTTTAATCTTAAATGCTGGGTTCCTTCGTAGGAAGTAATAAGAACATTCTCCACCAGTGCTGACGACGCTCGACCAGTACGGATAGTGGATAAATCTTCCTGCAGGACTGAAATCGCTTTCAGCATTTTTTGCTTGAGGCTGGCAATAAACTGCGGATCCATAACAACACAAGAATAGCAGGAAAACAGAAAAATGGCAAGATAGATAGTTGATAATCTGTTTATTAAATTAGTTCAATGATTTAAACCATTAAACTTTTAAAAAGGTTTTATCTTGTCGTGCCTTTTCTGCCATAACATTTTCTTCGATATGCTCCAATTTTGGCCGCGGGTGGAAGCAATAAATTCTTCGATGATATCTTGAATTTCATTAATTACTTCTCTGGTAAAATCCTTCTGTTTTAACTGCTCATAAATCTCCCGAAAACCGTTTCCCTTCTCTTTCAGCCAGTTGGAAACTTTGCCAATTGTAGCTCTGCTGACCTTTAATATTTGACAGATAGTACTATAATCGTAATTTTCGAGCAACATAAAAGCGATGCTGAATCTTTTGGAAAGCATCACTTTTTCCGTCGGAGTCAATAAATCGTCGAGGAATGAGATGGATTTTTCCCGTGTATCGCAAAGCAATATTGTATCAGTAAATAGTTGTACGATCCGGTTCTCTGTCTTTTTCTGTAAAAACCTCTTGGAAACTTGTGACATAAATAGTCTAATGATTTAAATCAATGAACTATTTTATCATAAGGTAAGTTTGGATTAATTTCAAGAATCCGAAATACCTATTGATATAATTCCGTATTATTTCGTGTCTCTCTTGATTCTTACTTCAAGATATTGAATACTTAACTCATGTCCATGAAAGACAAAATTATTCTGGAGCTGCGCACTCCCAAAACTGCCGAGGAGACTCCGGAAAGTATGGCCCAGGTCTTTGCTGCGCTCTATTCAGGAGGACACATTCCCCACTGGAAAAGATTGTGGATCAAGGTGCATACCTTAGCTTTTGAAATAGCCAGCTTTAACCAGACTATTCATTTTTACACAGTGGTACCTGAAATTTTCGAGTCTTTTCTCGAAAGCCAGCTGACCAGCCAGTATCCAAAAATCGTCATCACCAAAGTACCGGAATACCTGCAAAACATTATCAAAAGCAAGCATCTGGCCATCGGCAACCTGCGTCTTGCCTTCCCCTACTATTATCCTATTAAAACGTTCAAAGATTTTAAAGAAATTGACCCGCTTTCCTCAATCATCGGCGTCATTTCCAAACTTGGTCCGGAGGAAAAAGCTCTGATACAAATAATTATAGAGCCTCCCCACTTCAACTGGCAGGAGGGCGTACAAAGAATGCTTTCCCACGGAATTCCCGATCCGACTCCCCGCGCGCCGGAAAAAACCAAACCTTTCCCCCAGGCGCGTCTGATTGAGGATAAGATAAATCAGACCGGCTTTCGCTGTTATATCCGTTTGATGATTGGAGCGGAGAATAAATCCAAAGCTTACAGTTTGCTTTATAATTTAGCAGGCGCATACGGCGCTTTTGCCTTTGGTGAAGGCAATAGGCTGGTATTTAAAAGACCCCGCTTTATTTTCAAAGATTTTGCTTTTGATAAAATTATCGACCGCAGTAAAAGCCATTTCCCCCGCAAACAGATTTTAAACACCATGGAATTGGCGACACTTTGGCATCCTCCCACACAGCTTCTTGCCGGAATAAAAAATATCAGCTGGGGCAGGTCTCTGGTTGGTGAACCTCCCCAAAATCTTCCTGTGGCTACTGATTTGAATGATACCGAAAAACACGAGATTAATTTTTTCGGGAAAG
>CAYIFB010000031.1:0-12677 GCA_964362665.1 uncultured Gammaproteobacteria bacterium
TAATTTGTCAGTAATTTTTGGTAAAATAAGTTCGAGCAATTTTGTAGATTGGCTCATTGACTTATCACTTTTTAATATTTTAAAATATATCAAATTCTTCGGGGTAGGGTGAATTTCCCAATCGGCGGTATACTCCGCGAGTCGCCGTAGAAGCGACATGAACCGGTGACCCGCCTGCAACGCTTTGCGTAACAATGCGGGCAGGAACTCCGGTAGCGACCGTAAAGTCGGGATGAAAGAAGGATTTAGAGGCTTCAATGCCTGTTGTTATTTATATTGGCCCCGAAGAGAAAGGGGCTATTTTTATGAAAAAATTACTTCAATTCGGTCCTGTTTTCGTCATCTTGGCAGCCTTGCTCTGGAGCTTTGACGGAATTCTCAGACGGAGTCTGTATATTTTGCCTCCAAGCGTAGTAGTTTTTTACGAGCATCTACTGGGCGCCGTAATTTTACTTCTATTATCAGGCAAGTGGTTAAAAGACCTTAAAAAAATGACCAAAAAAGAGTGGCTTGCTATCACTTTGGTCTCTTTATTTTCCGGCGCTTTAGGAACAATTTTTTACACCTCGGCGCTTGGCAAAGTTAATTATATTCAATTTTCTGTCGTAGTACTTCTCCAACAGCTTCAGCCGATTTGGGCAATTTTGGCGGCATATTTTCTCTTGAAAGAAAAAATCAGTCCGAAATTCATAATATGGGCATTATTAGGCCTAGTTTCAGCTTATTTAATCACCTTTAAAGACCTGCAAATTAACCTTGGTACCGGATCCGGAACTTTAATTGCCGGACTGCTGGCTATTGCTGCCGGCTTCATGTGGGGATCATCAACTGCCATCAGTAAATATGTCTTAAATAAAGTCTCATTTCTGACAGCTACGGCCTTGAGATTTTTGCTGGCGCCTGTTTTTGCACTTCTTTTTGTTATCGGCAATCATCAGACACAATATCTTTTTGCATTAAATCAAAGCCAATGGCTGACCCTTTTAGCAATTACCTTCTCTACCGGTATGGTAGCTTTGGCAATCTACTACTACGGACTCAAAAAAACTCCGGCCCGGGTAACCACGATCTGCGAACTGGTCTGGCCTGCATCGGCGGTTTTTATAGATTATTTTTATTTCCATCAGGGATTATCTGTCACCCAAATAATCGGAATTGGGTTGCTTAGTATTTCTATTTATAAGGTTTCAGGATTTAAAAGATAAGTAATATGAAGATGAGTAAAATTACAGATCTATGGTTTGATGCCGAAATCGTCCATGGGAATAAAATCGGAGGCACGTTGGGTTACCCAACCCTCAATCTTTCTGATCCTAAAATATTGGCAGGGTTTGAAATAGGAGTCTACGCCGTTTTTGTCAAAGTAACCGATAAAGTTTATCATGGAGTTCTCTATTTTGGCCCAAGGAAGGTGCTTTCTGAAACCAATAATATTATCGAAATATTCCTACTGAATTTTAGCTCACAAATCTACAGAGAGAAAATTTCGTTCCGCTTGATCCAATTTATCCGGAATGTCATGGATTTTTCAAATTTTGACTCTTTAAGAAAACAGATAGAAAAAGATGTAAATCAAGCAAAAGCTGTCTTCAACAGTTCTGCTTTAATATCCGCGTTACCTCTGATAAAATAAACTCGTAATATCGAAGCCTCCTTAGCTCAACGGCAGAGCAGCGGTATCGTAAACCGTCGATGTCAGTTCAATTCTGACAGGAGGCTCAATTGCTATCAAATAACTAATTATAAAATTAAATGTTAAAATAAATCATGAAGCTTTCATCTCATCGGCTCAGGCAGGAAGAAAAAAAGTTTACCCGTAAACTTATAACTAGTCTGGCAATAGTTGCAGCCAGTGGAATTTTCGTTATCTTTTTCGGACTTCCCTTGCTTGCTAAAATAGTCTTTTTCACGTCAGGTGGATCCCAAAAACAGACCCAAAATTCGACTGATACCAGTCTTATGCTTCTTCCGCCGACGCTTGACCCTATTGTCACTGCCACTAATTCGGCCAGAATTAATGTCTCAGGCTACAGTATCAGCGATGCCATGATCACAGTGGTTGTTAACGGCGAAGAAGGCGCCAGAATCCCGACAGATAAAGATGGTAAGTTTAATACTTCGAAAATAACTCTCAAAGAAGGTGAGAATAAAATTAATGTATTCGTCGTCAAAAAAGATCAGGAAAGCAGTCCGTCGGCAACATATGTAGTAAATTATAAAAAATCAGGTCCTAAAATAGAAATTTCTTCGCCTTCAAACGGAGCGAAAATCCATCAGGACAGCCGGGATATAATAATCACCGGTAATACAGACGAGGGAAGCAGATTGACAATTAACGACCGCTTTGTAATAGTACAAAATGACGGATCTTTTAGTTTCAAAGTTACTCTTTCAGATGGCGATAATACTATAAAACTTCAGGCGATAGACGAAGCTGGTAATAAGACAGATCAGGAACTGAAGGTCATTTTTTCATCGTAACCCCGATCATAATCCACAACCATACCATCACCCATGGATAAAAATACGAGTTGACAAATAAACTGTGGACAACAATAGCTAAAAGAGAAGCTTTGGTCAGCATTGAGACTTGTGCATATATGTGAAAAAGTATCAGGAGAAACACAATAAGTCCAATGATGCCTGATGTGGCTGCAACCAATAAAAAACTGTTATCGAGCCCTGCACCCGAATGACTTTCCAACAGATTATCCTGCGGGTATTGGTATGATATTTTTACGTATCTGATAGCATTAAATCCTACTCCGAGTATCGGGTGATCGGCAAAAATTTTCCAGCCTAATTTCCAATTCTCCAGTCTTTCAGTAATGGAAAACAGTCTTTCCAGACGCACTCCTTCTCCACTTGGTCTTGGTAATAACACTGCTGTAATTGCCATAAGTAAAAAAATGACTAAAATATAACGCGGTTTTTGGGTTTTAATAAAATAAAATATTAAGGTAATAATAAGAGTAAGATAACTCCCGCGTGAGTATGTAAACATCAGAGTGAAAAAAAATAGAGCACCTAAAATAAATTTTTGATATCGGCTTATCTTGCATAATAAAACCATCAATAAACTTAACACCATAAATAAGCCGAGGAAATTTGGATCTAAAAACGAACTGAAAATTCTTTTGTAATGTGGATCCCATCCTAAATAAGACAAATTCCGTAAATTCGGATATAAAAAATACTCAATCCAGCCGAAAAATGCTACGATTCCTGCGGAAATAAGAAATAATTTAATTACTACATTTGGTTTAATAGTGTTTTTTGTATACAAATAGTGTACGGTAAATAATACGCTTGAATATGTTATAAACCGTAGTAAATACATAACTGAAGTTATTTTTTCAGCTACAGTCAATATAAAGGGTGAGAATATAATAGACAAGAATAATATTCCGTAGAGAAGAAGCAGGTATTTTACAAGTTTAATCTGAAGGTAGTATTTTCGTAACTTAATAAAATTTATAATATTGGGAATAAGTAATAGTCCTGCAATTAAATCGCTTGGATAAGCAAAACCAGCCATATTAAACACTTGAATACGAATGATAGCAGCCGGGATTAGTGTTAGAATTAATATATAAAGCAGAAATTTAGAAAGTTTATCAAGAATTGTCATTTTGATGAAGCATCAGCCATAGCTTGGAGCGGACTAAAAATGAATGCATACTCATCATTATGGCCATAACCAGCCCCGCGGTACCATCCAGAAATCCCAATTTGAAGATGTAATTGGAAAGAAATTTTAATTTTGGATAAGCGATAATCTCCCAGGTAGAAACGCTTTTACCCTCCTTATACCACTCTTTTGAAAGAATTTCGGTATAGAAATTGATACTCTGTAAGAACGAGGCCACCTGCTGATGAGGATAATGGTCTATATGATTTTCCAATTCTTCTGTTTTTCCTTGAATCTTCCATGTTTCGTGTACTTTTCCTTCCCACATACCGGCGGATTTCCTACCAAGCCGAAGAAATAAAATCCTGCCCGTCTCACCATAATGCAGTTTTTTACCGAAGATATAATCATCACGCTTGATTAAGAATCCATTGGCTTTAAGTGATATTTCAGAATTAAACTTGATTTGAATTTCCTTTCTCAATTTTTCGGTTATCACTTCGTCGGCATCAATAAATAACACCCAATCGTTATGTGTTTTCTCCAAACCAAAATTACGTTGTGCAGAAAAATCAGCGTTCAATGGCCTTTGTAAAAGCGAAATATGTTTATATTTGTCATCTGAGGAATTCAGAATTTTTTCAGTTATGAAAGATTCTATCTGTGTCGAATTATTTTTACTATTATCAAGAAGCAGAATAATTTCATCACACCAGACGATAGAATCAAGGCATCTATGTATAGTTGCTGCATCTTCATCAGAAAGTAGTACCACTGCTGAAATCTTATTTCTCATATATGTTTGAACAACCTGTTATAAATTATCTTAAGCGTTAATAATAACAAATAAATTAAACCTGTAACCTGCCTTACCCCTAAATTTTTACGGATAAACTTGTAATTGCTAATTAGATTATACATTATTGCCTTTTTCGACCATCTGCCGATACTCCTCCCCAATTTATGATAAACGATTACCTCTCGATCAATCCCGATCTTAAACCCATTTTTTTTAGCCCGTAGGCAAAAATCCACATCCTCGAAATAGAAAAAAAACCTTTCATCGAATAGACCAACCGTCTCCAGCGCTTTTCTTTTCACCATCATACAGCACCCGCTGACGTAATCTAGATCATGCTTAATTGGATTATTGGTTAATTGCCTGCCTGCCGGCGAGGCAGGGATAATTGGTTTATTAGTTGATTCCACATGAGTGGTTCTCCCTGTCCACCAATTAATTTTCCCTCCATAATCATAAACCCATTTACCCTGCGTGCTTCTAAATTTTAATACCGGGGATACAATATCCGCATCGTACTGAATAAGTTTGGCTAATGCATTACCTGGTAATTCAGTATCGTTATTAAGTATTAAAAAATATTCTGTTTTTTTATCCTCTAATGCTTTTTTCAATCCCATATTTACCCCTTTGGCAAACCCTAAGTTTTTGGTGGGGATGAGTATTGTTATATTTTTATGCAATTTCGCAAGCTCTGATAAATGGTCATTTAATGTAGGCTTTTCATCATTATCAATAAATAATACTCCTATCTGATTCTGATTAAATTTCAATGTGCCAATCGATCGCAAACAATCAAAGGTGTCCTGAATATATTTGTAATGCAAAATTATTATTGAGACTTTCATGGTTTTTCATCTAATATAATTTTTTCAAACTCTTTGACCGATCTCTCCCAGTCCCAGTTCTTTTTCATAATTTCAAATTGTATATTTTTTTCCTCATTGGATATAGGACTGTTTAATGACCCGATGATAGCCTGGCTGAACTTTCCTTCATTTCTTTCTGTAAGAAAACCTTTCACTTTACCACTTAATAATTCTGCAACGCCACCTTCATTTACGGCTACCACTATCAATCCGCAGGAGAGAGCTTCCAGGATAGTTAAACCAAAAGGCTCATTTATCGCCGCATAAAGATAAGCCCGTGCTCGTCTATAAAGTTGCCGAAGTCCTCTATCTTTTATATTGAGAAAAATCTTTAGTTCGACTTTTTTTTCCAGAGCTAATTTTTTTATATTTTCTATTTCGCTTCCGCCTTGGGTCACCAGATAAAAGGTGGGCCGGATTTTCTCAGGAATAAGGGCTAAACTCCTGATAATAAAATCATGAGCTTTATGAGGTGATATTTCTCCGACACTCAATACATAGTTTTTCTGTATATCAACACTCGGGTAATAAAAATCAGTATCAACTCCGAGGTAATTTAAAATTGTTTTTTTACCAAATATTTTCTCTATTCTTTTTTGGGAAAATTTGGAATTCACTACTATACCATCTGACTTTCTAGCGTTTTTAATATCGATATGCTTTAACGGCCATCTGAAAGGTAAAGTCAGTCTATATGTTATATTGTTACTTTTTCTATTGAAGGATTCATAAAACTCTCTTTTTACTTCAGGACAAATATAAATCGTCCTTGATTTTAAATATTTTAAAATGTAAGGTGATTGAGTCAGGAAACACGGATAAACCAATACAACATTGTAATTTTCTCTGTCAATTTTTTCCGCCATTTTTCTATAAACGGATGGCAAAGTAAAGTATATAGATAATACTGACAAGGGAAATTTTTTCGGCTGGATATATTTCTCCACGAAATTGTTTCTGATGAATGATTTCACAGGATAAAAACTTTCATCAGCAGTAGACAGTGTATAAAGATCTATCTTATGATGCTTTGATAGATATTTTAACTGGTAAAAAAGAGCTTTCTTCTGCCCTCCGGCAGGTAAATTATGTACAACAGCAAAGTTCATATGTTTGATTTATAATTATAACAAAGTTAATCTCTTCTTTATTATGATCAAGAAGATATACCGAAAAATTAAGCCTATTTTACCACTGGAATTGAAAATCATCATCTCAAAAACGAAAAAAGATATTTTTCTTATATACCATCAATTTCGTTGTGCAATAAATAAAGCTCTTCTTTTTCAAAAATTTATCGGAGATTTTGATAAAATTCATATCGGGTGTGGTGATGTACGAATGCCAAACTACCTTAATGTTGACTTTCGAGCTACAAAAGCGACAGACATCACCCATAACTGTGCTAATTTAGATATATTTCCCCAGAACACCTATTCCGTAATTTTTGCGAATGCATTTTTAGAACACCTCTACCGTAAACAATGCATGATGTGCTTAAAAAGTGCACAAAAAATTCTAAAACCAGATGGAGTAATGGTAGTTTTAGGCCTCCCGGATTTTAGGCGAATTGCACAAGCTTATATAAATAAGGAAGAAGGAATCGTCTCGGAAAAATTTGATCTATTTGATGTATATAGATATACCCATGGGGATCCCGAGCAGTATCCCGATTGGTGGTTACAACAACTCCATAAATCTCTTTTTGATCGGGATAAAATCGCAACTCTTCTCACACAAAGCGGTTTCAGGAAATATTGCATTTTCAGATATTTTTTTGGTAAAGAAAAAATCCCTGTCTCACTCGGCTTTCTTGCATTTAAAAAGAATCCAACTCAAGAATATACAATCTATCAATTAAAAAAACTTCTTTCTACCTTCGGTACAAAAATTAATCTAAAAACTGTAGAAATTATTAATAAATAATAATTAACCCGCTATCTTTTCTCTATCAAAACTCCTTGCATACTCTGCGAAAGTATAACGGAGATAAGCTATCTACACTAAATGGTACTTATTTATAATTAATAAATATACAGCATAAAAATAAATGAGAGACTGATATATTCCAAAGATTATCGCTGCTCGAAACCCGATATATCCATCTTGGTATCCTCGTAAATATAAAAATGACCTTATAAAGTGTCTAGGTAAATTTAAAACTGCAGTCAATAATAAATCTATAATTCTATCGTTCTCAATTGATAAATCTTTAGATTCAATAAGTATATATGGTATTAATCTGTTCAGAGATAAAAAAGACGAATATTTCGATCGACTATAATTGTGAATAATTTCAAATTTAGAGCATTTTTGTATTCTTCTTGGGAATATTTCGATTTGTTGATGAATAATTCCGCTATATCTATTCTTATAATAATTTCTAAATAGTCTTAATTGCCAATCCGGATAAAAATATCCAAACTTTAAATATTTGTTGATTGAAATATAATTTCTTCTTGGAATACAAAATCCATTTTTGTTTTTTATTTGTATTAGTTCAAATATTATTTTTTTTGATGCTAAAGGTAATCGTTCGTCAGCATCTAAAATAAAAACCCACTGATTTTTTGCTTTTGAAATACCAAAATTTCTAGACGTCTCTACATACCCAGTAGACTTATGATAAAATATATTATTAGTAAAATCTTTTGCAATTTTAATAGTTTGATCAGTTGAATAGGCATCCACTATAATTATTTCATCAGCCCAAGAAACACTTTCAAGACATTCTTTTATATTATTTTCCTCATTATGGGTATTAATAACAAATGATATTCTTTTTTTCATAAGCTTCTCAAATTAATTGACTTTATAAGTATTTATGACTATGTTAATAGTAGACGTAAATGTTAAAGTATAGACTTTTAATTGTACTATTATTATTCAGCATATTCTATTTATTTTCTCCGGCTTCAGTGCTTTCACATTGGCTTAAAATTGATCATCCAGTTCTTCAAGTTGGATCAGCTTCTCAATGGGATTCTAAACTTGCTGGAGCTCCAAGCGTCTTATTAGAAGATGGTAAATATAGGATGTGGTATGAGGGGTCAGATGGAGGTAGGTGGAGAATAGGATACGCTGAATCAATTGACGGAGTTATTTGGGAAAAACATTCATCATTCTTATTAGAAAGTTATGATACCTCAACTAATTTTAATTTAAATGATCCTAATGTAATTAAGTTAGATAATAAGTATTATATGTGGTTTGGATCGTCAACTCAGCCTTTAAATAACTTTCATATTAATTTTACACAATCAGAGGATGGATTTATATGGACTCCACCAATATTTAATATATTACCTGAAAAATACTCGTGGGAACTAGGTCTCGGCACATCTTTTCCTTTCGTACTTTATGATAAAGGTATTTATAAAATGTGGTTTGCATCACAAGGAGTTTTAAATGGTATATCCAAATGGAGATTAGGATATGCAGAATCTATAGACAATATTGTTTGGCATAAAAAAACCACCCCACTTCTTGAAGCAATATCAACCGAAGGTGTTGATCTGGGAAGGCCATTTGTATTAAAGGAAAATGGCATTTATCATTTATGGTATCACTCGAATAAAAACATTTATCATGCGTATTCGTATGATGGAATAAATTTTACCCGTGATAAAGATAATCCTGTAATGATCCCAGGCCCTCAACAATTTGATAATTTACGAGTAACTACCCCCTTCGTCCTCCATAAAGACGATAAGTATTATATGTTCTACACGGGGATGAGTACTGATGGAAAATGGCAGATTGGGCTGGCGACGAGCGACTCACCCGGATTTGTTCCCGACACGCCGACTCCCGGGATTGTTACAGTTTCCCCCTCCCCAACTACGACTTTAACTCCTTCTCCTGCAATCGTCGTAACTAATACACCCACTCCGACCGTAACAATTTCTCCGACTGTTACGTCCTCTCCAACGCCTACGTACACACCAACGCCAACTATTGACCCAAAGACTGCTCCGATCATCTTAATCCCCGGCATGGGCGCCTCATGGAACGCTAACGCTATATATTCCTGTAACTTAGGGAGTAGTAATGCATCCAACTGGAAAATGACTCCCTTTGTATCAGTATATAAAAGATTAATCAAAACTTTTACCGATAATGCCAAATTAAAAATCGGGAAGAATTTGTTTATCTATAACTATGATTGGAGACAGCCTTTGGATACCCAGGCAAACAACCTTCATAATTATCTGGAAAACATCTTAAAGTCAAATAACTCTATAAAGAAATTCAGATTAGTCGGACATAGTCTCGGTGGCTTGGTCATCAGAAGTTATTTGCAACATTTTAACTCCGATAATAAAATAATTCAGGCCATCACTATCGGCACACCCCACCAGGGAACTCTTCTTGCATACCCCTTATGGGAAAACGGAGAAATCTGGTCAGAAGATTTGGCCAGTAAAATAGCTTTGTCACAAATTTTAGAGTTCTGTAAAGTGAAAAAAACTGACATAAAAAGTACGATTAAGACCGGCCACATAGCATATTCTACTGATAAAGAACTTATCCGCAGTCTTATCCCATCAATTCATTCATTACTGCCCACTTTCGATTATTTAAATAAAGACGGTCAACTAAAAAAGTCAATTAGCCTCCAATATCAAAATGATTGGCTTTCGAAAAATCTTTTTCCGGAGAATCATTACCAAATAAAATTTGATACTCTATCCGGCACCGACCAATCAACCTTATACAATTTTATTATCTCCGATCCATCATCTGCCGAACTGGCGAAAGATAATTGGACAGACGGAAAACCAATTATGAGTAGCGTTATAAAAGACGGTGACGGCACCGTGCTAAATTCAAGCAGTAAATTGGATGGCACTAATAATGAAATGATTTCCGCAGATCATCTTGAAATCGTCTCCTCTCAGGATGCAATAAAGAAAATATTGCATCTCTTACAATACGATGGTATTAAAGTCGCTTCAGAAATCAATTTACCGGAGATTAATTCCGATATGGCGATGGTTATTTCTACTGACTTAAACACTCATTTAATTTTATCTGATTTATCGGGAAAAGTTATAGAAGAAGCAGATAATATTCTTGTGCGTTTCAATCCGCGTGTTGGGATTTATAAATTCAGTATAATACCTATAGAGAGCGGTGAAACAGTATTAGAAACGATGTTTATCGGTCAATCTCATAAATATTTAAGCGCTTTGGAAAAAATTCGACTTGATAAAAACGTTAAAAAAACTTTTCTCGTTTCTTATCGTGGAAAGAATATGGATTCCATACGGATAATACCTTTTCGATAGATGAGGTGTGGCCGCTGAGGGACTCGAACCCCCGACTTTTGCAATGTGAATGCAACGCTCTTCCAACTGAGCTAAGCGGCCCCAGAACTAATTTTTTCCCAAATAATTATACCAGCAAACCTCTTGATATAACAATCAAAGCTAACGTATAATAAAATATCTTATGGATAAAGATAACTTGGCAAAAGTGTCTGTTGATTCCACAATCGATAAAGAAACTCCAAATGTGGTTGTCTCCTCAATTCCTCCTGTCACACAAATTCCAGGAAATTTGAAAGATCCCAACAAACCTAAAATTGGATTAATTCAAGGCTTTCTACATTCTATAACTGTCTTTTTCATGGATTTTATGGAAACAATCGTGGTAGCCTTATCAATTTTTGTCGTCGTATATCTATTCCTTGTCCAACCGCATGAGGTCAAAGGAAGTTCTATGGAAGTAAGTTTTCATAATAACGAATATATATTGACCGACAAAATTTCTTACCGTTTCGTCAATCCCAAAAGAGGAGATGTGATTATCTTTAAAGCCCCAAATAATCCTGATGTAGATTATATCAAAAGAGTCATTGGCCTACCGGGAGATCAGGTTAAAGTAGAAAAAGGATTTGTTTTCGTCAATGACCAAAAACTTACAGAATATTATTTAAAGGAAAAAACCTACCTATATCCGGGAAGTTTTATGTTGGAGGGAACTGATATTTCCGTACCAAAAGATTATTTATTTGTGATGGGTGATAATCGGACTCACAGTTCGGATTCGAGAGAATTCGGTCCGATTCCCAAGGATTCAATAATTGGAAAAGCGTTTTTGAGGTATTGGCCTATAACCGAATTTGGACTAGTACCGCAGATTAATTACTGATATTTTTTAGTTTATCAGTAATATTTTTAATTTCTACGTTTGTTGATTCAGGATCTCCTTTAAAAACAATTTGTACTTTGGCGCTGATTGTGGATTGAAAAATCTTCACGTGGGCTTTAAGGCTTTTACTCAATTCTCCAGCAAGCGCTTCCAGTTGCACGCTTTGCAGACGCTCTCCGGCTTTACCTCTAGGCGGCATGGCTCTAGCCTCCCGGATTCTTCTTGCTAAGTCTTCAGCCCGACGGACCGATGCACCTTCGGTTAAAATTGTTTTATAAGCATCTACCATCAACTTCACATCTCCCAGTCCTGCAATAGCTCTCGCATGACCCTCTGTAATTTCTGTGGAAATTAATCCATCCTTGATCGCATCAGGAAGAGAAAGAAGTCTTAAGGTATTAGAAATATAAGCTGGACTTTTTCCAATTCTTTTGGCGATTTCAGTTGCCCCAAGACCAAATTCATCAATCAGCCTTTGAAATCCTTGAGCTCTTTCTATAGGATTAAGTTGTTCCCTCTGAACATTTTCCACCAGCGCCATTTCAAGCATTCCCCGTGCGTCTGTTTCTCTGACAATTACAGGTACTGTTTTAAGACCAACAATTTTTGAAGCTCTCCAGCGTCTTTCTCCCGCTATAATTTGGTATCCTGCCGGAGTCTTAGCTACAACCAACGGCTCCAGCACTCCGTGTTCTTTGATTGATTCGACTAAATCGACCAGACTCTCTGATTTGATTAAACTTCTAACTTGAAGAGGATTGGGTTGAAGCAGATTAATATCTAAATCTATCAGTTCTCTGTATGGATATGAAGAAGTCGACATATTTATTAACTTAAAGGCACGACATCTATAAAAGTCTTAGAATGCCGTTTCCTGAAATTGACTTTCCCGTCATTTACTGCGTAAAGCGTAAAATCTTTTCCTGTTTTCACCCCTTCTCCTGCATAGAATTTATTCCCTTTCTGACGCACGATGATATTGCCGTTTATGACTTTTTCTCCACCAAACCTCTTCACTCCCAGTCTTTGACCTTGAGAGTCGCGGTTTCCTTTAGTTGTACCACCTGTTTTAATATGTGCCATATGATTTTAATGAATAGCTTTATGACAGTCTATCTTTTTTTTTCACGGCTGTCAAGCTACTTTTCACGGAAATTTATACTTTTTTGGAGGCAGGTTTTGGTGATTTTACTTTTTCTGGTTTACCTACAGAAATTTGATT
>CAYIFB010000032.1:0-10879 GCA_964362665.1 uncultured Gammaproteobacteria bacterium
AAGGAAAATTTATGCTTTCAATCGCCTTCGGCCAATCGAAATATTATGTGGACAACCTTTCTGAGAATGTTAAACGAGGATTGTATTTCAAACTTCGCCGCGGAGATTGGCCCTCTTACGCGCCTTTGGGATACAAAAACGATAGGAACACTAGAAGTATTATGGTTGTCCCTAAATCATCAAGGTTAGTAAAAGAAGCGTTTAGAAAATTCGCCAATGGTGAGTTTTCCTCGATGAAAGACATCCGTGATCTGTTTTTCAAAAACGGGGTTACTCGCAGAAACGGAAAACCGTTGCACTTCAACCAAATTCGAGAAATGCTTCAACGAACTTTCTATTACGGCTTGATGACGTATCACGGTGAAACCTACGAAGGGAAACACAAACCGCTAATAACCAAAAAACTGTTTGACGAAGTTCAAAAAGTATTGGAAAAGAAATATAACAGGAAACCACAGAAACATGATTTTGCCTTTACTGGATTTATCAAATGCAAAGAGTGCGGTAGTTTCTTCACCGCCGAGAAACACAAAAAGTTTTATCCCAAAACCAGAGGAGAAGTTTGGTACACGTATTACCGTTGCGTAAAGAAAAAAGGTATTTGTTCACAACCGTATTTACCAGAATCACAACTTGAGAAACAATTACGAGAAATTGTCAGCAGTGTTTCACTTTCCGAAGCGTGGGCAAATAAACTTTTGGAAATGGCAGAAAAAGACGGAGAGAAGGAAAAAGAGTTCGCCAAAGGCGAACTCCAAAAACTTTCTGTTTCTCTTGATGATCTTGAGAAAAAGTTGGACAAACTATTAGAGAGTTATTTGGAGGAGATTACTGACATCGAAAGTTACCAGAAAAAGAAACAAGAATTATTGCAAAAAAAGATTGCCCTAAAATCAAAAATTGCTGAAATTAAAACTAAAGGTTCGAGTTGGCTCGAACCAATGAAGGAATTTATAAAAGAGGCCGCTGATGCGGCCAAAATCGTGCGCGCAAAAAATAATTGCAAAGATCTAGCGATCTTTGCAAAAAAAGTCGGCTCGAACTACTTCTTAAATGATAAACGGCTCGAATTTTCCCTGTCCGAAGCCTCTGCGGCGCTGGCCGCGAGGGCGCCCTACGTTCCTCAGGGTAAAGGCGCGGCCAGCGCCTACCCCTCCGATCTCCTTTTGTGCCGAGGAGAGGACTTGAACCTCCACCCCTTGCGGGACAGCCTCCTCAAGACTGCGTGTATACCAATTTCACCACCTCGGCATTCTCTTTAAATTACTGGGAAATGTGCCACGTAATAAATCTGAGATTTAAACGTGGCAACAACGTTGATTCTGCAAAGCAGAATCTGTCGTTGTGCCGCAGAGAGGACTTGAACCTCTACGGATTGCTCCACACGCTCCTGAAGCGTGCCTGTCTGCCAATTTCAGCACTGCGGCAAAACATCTTTTAAAAAGGTTTGCTTTCCAGCAAACCTCTAATTGTCCTCCTTACTCGTGCATTCGCCTTTTCAGTACTATTCGTCGAGCTCAGCTCGATTCGTACACGGCTCATGCTCTTGTTTATCGGAGGACACAAGAATTGCTAATCCTTATTCTTCGGAAAGCGATTCTAGTGAGCGGCGGAAGGGATTTGCCCTATACCAGTCGGTATAGGGCTACCCTGCACCGAATGGTGCGGGGTGAACCCGATCCTGTTTAAACTGTAAACCGCTTGTCTTTCTGAGCGGCGGAAGGGATTTGAACCCTCGACCTTCTCCTTGGCAAGGAGACATTCTACCGCTGAACTACCGCCGCGACTTGATGTAGCCGTCTTTAATTATTTTATCAATTATAACCCTAGATTTATATCTTTTTAATCGATATTCAACTGTTCTTGCTTCTTTCAATGTACTAAACTCTTGTATAAACACAACTTTGATTGGTCGAATGTGCCTGGTATATTTTGATTTTCCTTGTAAATGTTCTTCAATTCTATTTTCTTTATTCTTTGCACTTCCTATATAGTATGTATTATTCTTTAAACATAATAATATGTATACACATGCCATATCTCTCGACCTGTCCGATGTACATCGGACCATTCTACCGCTGAACTACCGCCGCGATTGTTAATGCACGATATTATAGCAACTATCTAGAGTCTCCACAATCCGCCTATGGTATCTTTTATAAATCCCCAGAGATTACCTAAAAATTCATTTAGAATTTTATATATACTAGGCCACAATTCTTCCAGATAATGTATTAACCTGGTTGATACTTTTTCATTTCTATATTCATTATAATCATTCATATTTAATTATAGCTTTATTATATCTCCAATTTTAATATTGTCTGCCTCGACAGTACCTGCATATAATTCTACAACTTTATCAAATGGAGATTTGGCGGTAAAAGTAGTAAGGCTATTTAAATCACTATTCGCCTGTTTTGGAACATTTTGGGTAACATCTACAACTTTATCCCCGTCAATCCAAACAAAATCTAGAGGAAAATTCATCTCTTTCATCCAAAAAAGGTAATTAGAAGGACTTGGGAAGACAAAAAGCATGCCTTGGTTTTTGTTTATGGATGTTCGACCCGATAATCCCAGCGATCTTGATTTTTCAGTATTAGCAATCTCTATACTGTACTTATTGTTACCTATTTGTATGATTTTTGGAACTTCTGATGAGTGATTACTTCGATTTAATACCAAAATTACAGTTATCGTTGAAACTAAGATTAATCCTACTACTAATTTATAACTTTTTAGCATTATTAGTCGGGGATGCCCGATTTGAACGGGCGGCCTCACGCTCCCAAAGCGTGCGCTCTAGCCAACTGAGCTAATCCCCGATATTCTTTTTATATTGTATTTGATTGTACGAGTTTATTGCAAGTGGCCTCATGGATTGTTACAATAATATTTCACCCAACTAATATGATAAATAAATCAGGAAAATTAATTCTATCTATATTTCTATTAGCGCTGGTTTTGTTAAAGATAAATTACCTAAAACCGGCATTTGCAATAAATGATCCTTTACAAGTTCCTAATAATAAATACGGAATACATATCGTTGATGAAAACGATTTAGAGAATGCCGCTACTTTAGTTAACTCCTCGAACGGTCTATGGGGTTATGTCACCATGGTTATTCGGGAAGATGACCGGAATCTGGATAAATGGCAAGCAATTTTTAACCGCAAGAAGAGCTATAAACTTATTCCTATAATCCGTCTGGCCACCAAATTAACAGGGAATTACTGGATGAAACCAGATGAAAGCGAAATACAGAAATGGTCAGATTTTTTAACTACATTAACCTGGCCGATCAAAAACCGTTACGTTATTGTATTTAATGAACCCAATCATGCAAAAGAATGGGGTGGTACAGTAAATCCGGAGGAATATGGGCGTCTTCTTATAAAATATTCACAATCTCTAAAGCAAAAAAATTCTGATTTTTTTATTCTTCCTGCGGGTCTTGATGCTTCAGCTCCTAATTCATCAGTCACGATGGATGAGGTTAATTTTCTTAAGATATTGTTAAAAGAGCATCCTGATGTTGCTGGTTATATTGACGGTTGGACTTCACATTCTTATCCTAATCCGGGCTTCAGAGGTAAAATCACGGATTCAGGCCGGGGGACACTGCAAACCTTTGATTGGGAATTAAGTTTATTAAAAGATTTAGGCATAGATAAATTTTTTCCAGTTTTTATAACAGAGACAGGTTGGCCGCACAGAGAAGGGGATCAGATTGTAAATTCATATTATAGTGCAGATGAGGTTGGTAATCTGATCGCCCAAACCGCACAAACTATCTGGAGTGATTCCAGAATTACAGCAATTACCCCATTTTTATTGAATTATCTCTCAGAACCTTTTTCTAATTTTTCCTGGCAGGTAAAAAATGAGGCTGATTTTTATCCACAGTTTGACAGCTACCGCTCCATACCAAAACATGCCGGCCGGCCGGTAATAAACGATTTTAGTATTGTAAATAAAGATATCACTCCAATTATTGATAATAAACCTATCTCAAAACCAGAAGTCCGCTCAAATCTTCTTTCCGCATTACTTCATAAATTATTTATTGTATTTTAGAATAATTTTATTCCCATCAATTTTTAGTATATAATTCATATTAATATGGTGGGTGTAGCTCATCAGTAGAGCGCCTGCCTGTGGAGCAGGAGGTAGCGGGGGCAGCACCCGTCATCCACCCATATTCTTTTCCTATAAAAAAGGATTTGAAAAGGGTATAATAAATTATATAGATTTATATGCAGAATTCGGGTCACCAACAACAGGACAGCTCTCATTCCGAAAAGAGTATTGAAAAGCAGGAACATTCTGTGGATAATATTTCTTTCGGTGACCATCAAGGTCAGTCAAGTAATGAATCCGGATTGACGCTTATCTTATCGAAATATACACAGGCTCTGATAAAAAGTTGGAATATCCCCATGCAAGGCTCCATGCCATCTCCCAATAAAATTTCCGTATCGCAGACAGTATCATTTGCGGCATTTTTATATGAAAAAATGAGGAATTCTGTTGAATTTCGCGAAGAACATCTTATTCGAAGGGCGGCAATAGAACGAATTTTAAAAAGGAGAATGATCCTGAATGAAAATGGACGTGATATTGCCGAGGTACTTATTAAGGAGATGCTTTGGGCAAGATATTTTGAAAATAATACCATAGGTGAGGAAAAAATAATTGAAATTCAAACCATTATTGATAAATATTTTTTCTTACGTAATGAACTTAATGCCGGCAGGAAAGGCAAAGAACAGGATAATATCAATAATTTTATTGTTGAAGTCTTATCCTGCGAAATACAGGAAAAATTATCACCTGATTTCAGGCGACAGGCATTCACAAATTATGTTTATCAGATAATTCGTCATTTTATTGCACCATTTGGTAAAGAACTCGAATTAGAGCGGGATTTACAAGTTTATATTGCAGTTGAACGGACATTTGCCCATAGCGATAATCCTCTTATCCGTTATAACCTTCTCAAAATAATGATTCCGGACATCACCAAAATCACCTGGAAAACCGCTGACAAGATACTTCCGGATTTATATCATGTATTTCATGATATTGAAAAAGCTTTGGCGCATCCGTATACAGATAAAATTCGAAATATCGTCCGCAAGGAAATTCCTTCCTTTCTTATCTTACAGGATATCTTTGAGCATAACAGCCATAATATATCAGAAATCTTATCCGATGAAGTAAAGCTAAAATTTAAAGTCGATGAAACATGCCGTAAAAGGTATGATGAAAGTAGAATAAGGCTTCGAACTACAGCCATCAGATCCTTTATATATATTTTACTGACTAAAGTCGTTTTAGCCTTACTGATAGAGATACCATATGACATATATATATTAAAGGCTATTTCTTACCTTCCAATTGCCATAAATGTTATTTTTCCTCCATCTTTTATGGCTTTAATCGTTTTGACTGTTACACTTCCAGGAGATGACAACACCAGAAGAATTTACCAATTGATTAAAGGCATAGTTACTACCGATCCAGATGTTACTGAAATATCCAAAACGGCTTTTATAATGGGCAAAAGAAAAACTAGGAGCTTAATTTTTCAAACCATATTCAGTTTGATATATCTTATGACTTATGTTTTAAGTTTCGGTTCAATAATTTATATACTTAGTCTGTTAAAATTTAGCATCGTTAGCCAAACTGTATTTATCTTTTTTATGACTTTGGTTACTTTTTTCGCTTTTAGAGTTATTCAGATTACTCAAGAATTCCAAGTGGTCAATAAGGAAGGACTGCTTTCTCCGCTTGCCGACTTTTTCTTCTTACCAATTATCAGGGTTGGACAATGGCTATCGGGTGAGATACTTGCAAAGTTTAATTTTTTGATTTTTATCTTTGATTTTATTATCGAAATGCCCTTTAAAGCGATTGTGGAAGTTTTTGACGAATGGGTACATTTTGTAAAATTGAAAAAAGAGGAAATTATTTAAAATTCTTTATATAACTTTAAGAAAACTTCCTGAGGTATTTCTACTTTTCCGAATCGTTTTAGTCTTTTTTTACCCTTCTTTTGCGCATCCAGAAGCTTATCTTTTCGTGATTGGTCGCCTCCGTATAACTTTTGCGTGACATCTTTTCTGAAAGCTTTCACATCACTTCGGGCGATAATTTTGCCGCCTATCACGGCCTGTATGGGAATCTCGAACTGATGGCGCGGAATAAGATTTTTCAGTCTTTCTACAATCTTATTGGCATGGATCAGCATGTTATCTTTAACAACTATATGCGAAAATGCATCGACCGGTACTCTATTTAATAAAATATCTACTTTGACAGCTTCTATTTTACGGTACTCATAGAACTCGTAATCCAAACTGGCGTAACCTTCACTGACAGATTTTAAATGATCAAAAAAGTCTATAATCATTTCCGAGAGGGGAATAATATAGGTAAATTTGGCTTGACTTGCTATATATTCCAGATTGATATATTCTGCACGCATTTTTTCACAGAGCTGCATGATGACGCCAACATATATGATGGGACAATATATTGTGGTAAACATGGTTGGTTCTTCAACACTCTTAATTAAGGATGGATTAGGGTATTCTTCAGAAGTATGAATATATTTGACCTTGTTATCGCTGGTGGTAATTTTATATTCTACAATCGGGGTTGTACTTATTACGTTTAAGTCAAATTCTTCAGCTAATCTCTCATTTATCACTTCTGCATGCAGAAGTCCTAGAAATCCGCATAAAAATCCTTTACCCAGAGCCAGTGAAGAGTGAGGTTTGAAGGTGTATGAACTATCTGACAAATGAAGCTTTTCCAGGCCAATTCGAAGGTTCATATAATCATCATTATCAATAGGATAAAGACTCAAAAAAACCATAGGCTTCGGGTCTTTATAACCGGGTAAAGGGGTAACGTGTGTGTTATTAAAAGTAACTGTATCTCCCACCCTGGCAAGACTTAAGTCCTTAAGACCTGTTGCGATATAACCGACATCTCCGGCAGTAATCACACTTCCGGTCATCATTTGAGGATTAAAATAACCGACTTCAAGCGGAACAAAGTCAATTCCGGTTGCGTAAAGGTGAAGTAATTTATCATATATTTTTCCATGCCTGTAATCTTGAATGTTAATCTCTCCATCAAACATTCGTACATAAATGACAACACCTTTGTGCGGATGGTAAATTGATGAAAAAATTAAGGCTTTTAAAGGATCATTCCTATTTCCAACCGGAGGAGGAATCTCCTGGATTACCGCTTTTAAAACTTTATCAATATTAATACTTTTTTTAGCGGAAATTTCCAGTATTTTGTTTTTTGGCAGGCCGAAGGCTGTAACGATAGAGTCTTTAACCTGTTCAACCTCTGCCGAGGCCAGATCAATTTTATTGATGACAGGAATTATTTTCAATTTATTTTTTTGAATCAGCTGCATATGGGCTACAGTTTGAGCCTGTATGCCCTGAGTCGCATCAATGACTAAAATAACGCCTTCACAGGCAGATAAGGATCTTGACACTTCGTAGGCAAAATCAACATGACCGGGAGTATCAATCAGATTGAGAGTATATTCGTGGTTTTCAAAAATATATTTCATTCTGACCGGAGCAAGTTTGATGGTAATTCCTCTTTCTTTCTCAATCGGATTGTAATCCAATACCTGTTCGTTTATATTTTTGGAATCTATGGTTTCGGTATCTTCCAGTAAGCGGTCAGCTAAAGTTGATTTACCATGATCTATATGGGCCACAATTGCAAAGTTTCGGATATAATTCTGACTGTCCATACTACGTATTATAAGCTATAAATGATATAATTACAGGGTAAATAGTGTTTTTTTATCTGCGCTCGTAGCTCAACTGGATAGAGCACTTGCCTTCGGAGCAGGTGGTTGGGTGTTCAAATCACCCCGAGCGCGCTTCGAAACTTCGTTTCTCAGCGCAAGCGCATTATATGTGGTATGTATATATATTAAAGTGTTATGACGGGTCTTTTTATACTGGTATTACATCTGATATTAACAGACGAATTAAGGAACATAATTTTGACGATAAAAAGGCATCAAAATACGTTAAAGTAAGAAGACCTGCATATATAATTTATCAGGAGCAATTCAAAACAAAGAGTAAAGCATTAAAAAGAGAAAATGAAATTAAAGGCATACGTAGGCAGAAGAAAATAGAATTAATTTCCGGGGCAGTTTCAAAGAAACGAAAAGAATTTGAACCTGCTCCTGAGTCCCGCTCAGCGGGACGAAGGGCCCGTAGCTCAACTGGAAGAGCAACTCCCTCTTAAGGAGTAGGTTGTGCGTTCGATCCGCACCGGGCTCACCGAGCTCAGCTCGGTGTTAAGCCAGCTTAGCTGGCTCACCAAGCAGCAGTCAAATAAGTAAACACACCAACATAATATATCTTAATTGAGATTTTGGTTGAAAATCGATTTTTCTATTTCGAGTTTACGTAGGATTAGAACTTCCGGGAAAACCGGGTACAGGGGGAACAGGTTTTGGAGCAGAGAAATTTCTATTACATTTAGTACAAAAACTATTAGCTTTTGGAACTGAAGGGGGAGCTCCGAATCCGAATGAAACCGCTATAAATAAAACAAATAATCCATTTACTAGTGGAGAAAATTTATTTATCATATGACCTAAGTTTAGTCCATAAAAAGCGAAAATCAAGTGATGTAAAATAGGCTGTAAATATGACAAAAAGAGTCAAAATAATATATATATTTAGGTTTGAATAGAAGATTGGCTTATAATTATTCGCAGTCATATGAATATCTGGAGTAAATTTAAAGACAACCCGATGTTATTAGAAAAATATTACACGCGTGAAAAAATAATAAAGGCCATCCGTGGGTATTTTTATCAGGAAAAATTCCATGAAGTTGAAACACCTCTTTTGGTTCCTACTTTAATTCCCGAATCCTATCATGATGTATTTAAATCTGAATTTTATTCCAGATCAGGCCAGAAAATACCTCTTTATCTTACCACTTCGCCGGAATCGTCGTTAAAAAAACTTTTGGCGGCAGGTATGGGCAATTGTTTTGAAATTACAAAAAGTTTCCGAAACGGTGAAAGCGGTTCCGATATGCATAATCCGGAATTTACAATTCTGGAGTGGTATAGGACAGATTCCGACTACTATGATTTGATGACAGACTGTGAAAGGCTTTTCCACTTTGTTTATAAAGCAATCGATAAAAAAAAACGCTATCTTGTCTACCAAAATAAAAAAATTGACTTTTACCTACCCTGGCAAAGATTGACTGTCGATCAAGCATTGCAGAAATATGTGGGTATAAGTTTAACAGAATTGATTGATGATAAAGACAGGCCTTACCTCACCACAGTTAAAATACGACAGGTAGCCAAACAAAAAGGTTATCAGACCAATAATCACAACACCTGGGAAGAAATTTTCAACCAGATATTTTTGAACGAAGTAGAACAATATTTAGGAGTTGACAGACCCACTATTATCTATGAATATCCGAGTGTTTTAGCGGCGCTTGCCAAACTGAAAAAATCAAATCCTCTTGTGTCAGAACGATTTGAAATCTATATTGCAGGATTGGAGCTGGCTGACTGTTATAGCGAACTGACAGATTATAATGAGCAGAAAAAACGTTTCCGGATTGAACTCGATTTGATCAAACATAAAAAAATCACAACCAGAGCAATTGACAATGAATTTCTTGATGCCTTACAATATGGGCTTCCGGTGTGTTCCGGAGTCGCATTGGGTATAGATAGGTTAGTGATGTTATTTACTGACAGTGTCAGAATTGATGAAGTGCTGCTTTTTCCTTTTAATGAAATGGTGGATAATAATAAATAATATCTATGAGTAAAATATCAACCAGTGATTTTCAAAAAGGTATGTTTATCGAGTTCCGGGAAGAGCCATACCAAATTGTGGAATTTAAACATGTCAATCCCGGCAAAGGTTCGGCATTTGTAAGAACTAAATTAAAAGCACTTAAAAGTGAGAAAGTTCTTGAATTTACATATAAATCCGGAGAATCTGTTGAAGAAATTCCAATTTTCGTAAAGGAAATGCAGTATCTATATAAAGATAAAGACGGATTTACTTTTATGGATAATAAAAGTTACGAACAGCTGAATCTATCGGAAACAATTGTTGGTAATTTTAAAAATTACATTAAAGAAGGACAAATATATCAAATACTAATCCATAATGATCAGGCCGTTGGCATGCACTATCCTAAAAAGGTAAGTTTGGCAGTGATTGAAGCGGATGAAGGAGCAAAAGGGAATACAGTTACCGGAGCCAAAAAAGTCGTTATAATTGAAACTGGCGCAAAAGTTACCGTACCTCTTTTTATTAAAAAGGGGGATACGATAGCTATAGATCCCGAAAGCGGTAATTACCTCGAAAGATCGAGTAAATAATTTTCTTCTTAAACTTGACTTTTATAAGACCTTATGTCATTCTTTTCAATTAAATGAAACTGCTTATTTATATTCCTGTTTGGTTGAATATATCCCTGATATTATTAGTATTAACTTTCGGATTACTAGTTTACCCAGCGGGAAAATCAACACCATATCAAGCAACTTCGATTGTTTTAGCCAAATCCCCAGATAATCAAAAACAAACAGATAACATTATTGTGAATAATTCTCAACAAGATATAAGGATTTTAGTTCTTCAGAATTTTTTTGTAAAATATAATTCACCTTTAAAAAATGAAGCTGAACTGATTGTCAAAGTGTCAGATAGTTGGGGTTTGGATTATAAAGTCATACCGGCAATATCAATGCAAGAATCAGGCGGATGTAAGAATATTCCAGAAAATTCTTTTAATTGCTGGGGTTTTGGAATATATGGAA
>CAYIFB010000033.1:0-9235 GCA_964362665.1 uncultured Gammaproteobacteria bacterium
AAGTTCTGAAAAGTTTAGATGAGTCGATATTTCAACCAAAAAACTGTCTGGTATTGGGAGTTGGAGGCGGTACTGTTATGAAGGAACTAATTAACAATTACCCGCTGCTGAATATCAAAGGGGTAGAAATCGATCCTGTTATGATTCAGATCGGACAAAAACATTTCGGATTAGAATCGCATAAAAATATCGAAATAGTCGCCCAAGATGCAGTTGGCTTTATTGCCAAGGAAAACGGAAGAAAATATGATTTGATAATTGTTGATTTGTATCTTGGTCTTTTCAATCCCCCGTCTATCCGCTCAAAAGCTTTTTTAAAAAATCTGAAGCGTCTCATGAAAAAAAACGGCTATGTCTTTTATAATTCCCACTATCAGAAAATAAAACATGATGAATATGAAAATTTTACCAATCTTATAAGCACAATTTTCCGCAAGGTTGAAGAAGTTTTTGCTTATCCCAGAAACAGAGTATTGAAGCTCTCATAATTGAGAATATAAAACTTCACCCTTTACGATTTATTTTTTACCGCAAAGCTTGCAGTTAGTCATGTGAGTCGCAAATTCGTAAACTGCTGACGCACCAACTAAAACATAAACAAGCATTAAAAGAGACGGCCATGATCCTAAAATTGATTCGACCAGGTTGAATTTAAAAAGGCCTACCAGTCCCCAGTTGAGCGCACCGACAACCATCAAGATATAAGTTACCATGTGAAGAGATTTCATAAAAATTAATCACCTCCTTTCAGATTAAGTTAATTTAATTAAGTCATAAATTATAAATTTAGTCAAATCTAACTTAAGGCAATCTTTACAAAATGCTGTCATTATTATATCGTGGAAAATAAGATAATGAAATCACTTACCTCTTTGTTTTTCCTGTCATTTATACTTCTCAATATCTATTTTTTCATTAACCCGGTCTTACATGGTGATGTCAATTTTTTATCTGATGTCGCGCGGGATTTTTTACTGCTTCGGGAAATCGATCAGAAAAAAATAATTCTTATCGGTCCCCGTTCCAATTCGAATGGCCTTTTTCACGGTCCGTTATGGTCATACATCAATTACCCTATCTATCGCCTGGGTAAGGGAAATCCTGTCGTAGTTGGATGGTTTTGGATCGCCATGGCAATTAGCAGTCTGGGAATAGGTTTTTATATCGCCAAAAAGCTTTTTGGGGTTCTGGCAGGATTAACATTTACTCTTCTTTATGCGACCAACTTTATTACTCATATTAACGGTATGTTCCATTCCGATGCGCCTATTTATCTGACGCCTTTTTTATTTTTCAGTATGCTTTTATATGTGGAGCGAAAAAAAATCCGTTATCTAGTTTTGCATTTATTTTTCGCGTCGATGATAATTCAGCTCAATGTCGGGGTCGGTATACCAGTTCTTATTCTCTCGACAATTCTCAGTTTGTACCTTATTTTCAAACGCCGGTCATGGAAACATCTCTCTGCTTTCTTAATTCTGCCTCTTTGTCTTATAAATTTTATCGTTTTTGATATCAGACACAGTTTTCTCCTGACCAAATCCGCCTATGCTTTTTGGCAGCTGCAAAAAACCTGGAATCCATTGCCTCTATCTTTCTGGTTGATGAACCGCTTTAATGAAACAATCAATCTTAGGGTTATTTTAAGCGATAACTTTTATTTGCAGATATTTATCTTTTTGCTGACGGTGATCCTGACAGTTATCGAATTAAAAAAATCCTCCAAATTCAAGTCGGTATATCTACTTATTCTTTATTACTATTTGGGCTATATGTTATTAACTTTCACCAATAAAGGCGTCATTCTTTCTCACTTTGTCTATTTCCTTGCTCCCCTTTCAACTCTCTGGTTTGCCTCGTTTGTCCGGGGGAAATATAAAACTTTAATGGTAGCAATTCTTATAGTAATTTCAGTCTTTAATCTTCAGCAGTCTGTAACTTTCATCAAACGCCTGCAGACAGATTTTATTGGAAAACGTCAGGAATCCTGGAAAGCCCTAAGCCTAGTCGCAGAAACAATCACCAATCGTCAGGGAAAAAATCCGTTTGGGTATTTTGTCTTTTCTCCTGACGCTTTTGCCTACGGTCCCCGCTACGCTATGCTCTATAATTTTGAAAAAGCAAAGGCCTCGTCATTTGAATATGTCAAAAAAGATGTAACGTATATTGTAGCTGCGCCCGCTCCGCCGGGTGACCCTTATATGAATTATGTCTGGTGGAGGAAAAATCCTGTAAAAATTACCTCAGAGCCAAAATTTACGGAGAACTTTCCGGGCGGCTTTACGATTGAGGAATATCAACTGAGCCAGACAGAACAACTAATACCTCATGATAAGACAATTGAACTGGGCATACATTTCAGGTAGTCTCTAATCTTCCAATTTAGAAGTACAATACTTACACCTTTTCGCGTGAATCGGGATAAGACTTAAACATTCAGGACAAGCCTTATCAGCGTCAATTCTTTCTCCACTTTTGAGTTTATTCATAATCCGATTCATTGGAAGAATAACTAAAAAATATATTACCGCGGAAATGATGAGAAATGAGATTAGAGCGTTGAAAAAATCACCGATCATAAATTTACTATTGTTGAAGGTGAAATAAATATTTGAAAAATCAGGCTGTCCTCCGAAGGCTCCGATAAGAGGCGTAATTATATCTTTAACGAGTGCGTTAACAATGGTCCCGAAAGCACCACCAATAACTACCGCCACCGCCAGATCTACAATATTTCCCCGCAGTAAAAAATCCTTGAATCCTTTGAGCATAAATTCTTTTTATCGAATAAAAAACAGCCTTAATATCAAGGTAGCAGGTTTTTTTTGATATGGCAAATTTTAATGTTTTATTGTTGGCGAAGGTATTTTTGCCAGAGTTTCCGAAAAAGTGGCAATGTTAATGTGGAAAGTAAAAAAGCGATACTTGGCACAATACCGTTTAACCAGGGATTAGGCAGAGAAATTGCAGACATATAAATACTTATCGCCAAATAGGTAAAAAGGGCCAAAAGAAGTCGTCTGGTCAAGCTTATTTCCCAAGCCTTATCCGTTTCCACCTTTTTATTTCTTTCTTTGATGAGTTGAATTTCTTTTTCTAAATCTTCAATTTGTGTCATAGCTGATATTTTAGCATAAATGTACGGATTTGAAGGATTATTAATTTTATAGAAAACACATGATATTATATTAAGGCCTAACTATATGGATACCGATAAAATTATCAGGACGATTTGTTATTTTTCAGATGATCCTTCACAACAAACTCTTGAAAAACTGGAAGTAATTGAAAAAACATTAACAGATAATAATTTCCTGGTTCAAACGAAAAGGTTATGTTCTGCCAAAAAAGACATCCGGCAGTTGGAGTCTATCATCAAAGACAATTCCATGTATTTAAGTATCGGCTCATTAAAAATCGATGAAGCCTTAGAAAAACTTGATGATTTTTACTCTTCCAGAAATACTTCGTTTAACTTAGATTTAACTTCAGAGGTAATTGATAAGAGAAGCGTAGATTTATTATTCCAAATCATCAAAAACAAGCCTGATAAAACTTTTCTTTTTGCTTATGTTTTCAACAACACTCCGTCAACTCCCTTTTTCCCGTCAGCGGCGTATGCGAAAAACGGTTTTTCCATCGGCCTTCAACCGACAGATTTATCTCTTGGTTGTAGATCTATCGAAGACTGGCTGAAAAAGATGAAAGCAGTTTGGGAAGAAATCAACCGGTTATTCGTAAGTAACCATGACTTTCTCGGCATTGACTCATCCATTGCGCCTCTTAATAATGAAAAAGGAAGTTTTGTCGGGTTTATCAAAAGACTTGGTTTTGATTTTTCATATTCCGCGACCACCAGTATTTATCTTGAGATTACTAAATTCATCAAAGCAAACAATCCCAAACCCGTTGGTCTTTGCGGCCTGATGCTTCCCTGCCTGGAGGATCTGGAACTGGCCTCTGAGTACGAAAAGGGCAATTTTTCTCTGGAAAGGAATATCTATTTATCACTCCACAGCGGCCTTGGCATTGATACCTATCCCATCGGTGTAAATGAAGACCCGCTGAAAGTAGCCGGAATACTGACGCTTATTCAAGGACTGTCTAATAAATATAAAAAGCCCTTATCAGTCCGTTTTGTTTCTGACGGCAAGGCCGGGATAGGAGAAAAAACAGATTTTCAGAATACGTTTCTACAGGATATCACCGTCAGGTCTCTTTAAGTTTGTAGTGGAAAAAAGTATTCTTTTCTCCCATTTCACATCTTGTTCATTAATATGCTTCGCGCGCTACATCTATTGTTTCACAAGTATTGCCAATGTTGCAGTGACGGAAGGATTGTCGGTATTGTGTAGTTTTACTCTATCGCCAAACCGCTCCCGAAGCGGTGTCAAAAACTCATCTGCCCATGAGGGGGTCAGTACTACAACACCTTCAAAATCAACAATAATCTCTTCATCTCCTGAGATTTCGTTTAACACCGGTTGAAATGCCAACCACGCCTCTTTTCCCGAAGGGCGTGATATCAATATTGTGCCGAATTTTTTTAACTGAATGATCATGGTATATCCTAAAATCCTATTGTAGCAAAACAGCCTCTGATCGTGATCTTTGCCTGCCCTACAACTACATCACTGTCATGCTGTTTTAAGTATATATACGCATCACCTGTTTGAAAATAAAGCGTAAATGGATTGTCAATAATAATTGATCTGACAAATTTTAACCCATTTCCCCGTGTCTCTGGAAACCGACCGGAGATTGTTTCGGTAAATGCTACTTTCAGCGCTTCATCTGCGCGGGTTAACTCCGGCCGTACACGCTTGAGTGTTGCAAGAATTCCTTGACCGCGATCTGCCAATACAACATTATTACTTCGAAGAGAATAAGAGAAAAAAATGCCGGGAATATCAGACCAATTACCCAAGTTATGGTCAAATGAATTATTACCAATCTCGCCGGTAACTGCAGTGATCAGTGATACCGTTGAAAGCGATGAAATACGACTAAGTTTTAATTGAAACTGCTCGAGTCGGGCGGCAAACACATCACGCGTTTGACAGTAGATATTCGGGGTCGGTTCAACTGGGTGGGGAGTTTGTGCCCAATTCCGGGCTATAGCCTCCCCGTCTTGTAAGTATTGCTCAATGTCTGATTGTCTATAATACCGGTGACCGCGTGCGCCTGTTCGAATCGACTGTAAATGCCCTGCAGCATCCCATCTTCTGAGAGTATCAATAGAAACGCCAAGTAATTGTGCGGCATTCCCGATGGAGATAAGTTTGTTTTGCATAGGTAAATCAAGAATTCTATGCATATTATACCAAATCTATGCAAATCTATACAACTGAGCATTTAACCACGAGGTTGCACCTCGTTGCACTCGTTGCAAATAGATTACCTCAATCCCTACCTTTGCTTATCAATTATAAGTTGCAGCTTTGGAGGAATGGGCCGGCATAAACAATTTTTAGCGTGCTTAATGTGCCAATTAATTCGTTCATCAAGGGTTGGATTTTTAGGCATTTTGTTCTCCAAATGCCACTTAGCGTTTATTTTCATATGTTATTTTTGTGTCTTTTTATTCCAACCAATAACCAGAGGTAAAACAAAGGTCAGAACATAGTATAGATAAACATCAAGCTTGTAGTACCCGTCAGCGGGTTTAAACACCTTAACGAGGAAAAAATAATCAAAAACAATGGCAAGAAGGGTCCAGATAACAGCCAGCAACAAATAATACTGCAATGAATCTGCTTTAACTTTCTTAATTAATACCCAAAGCGTGATTGCTGTCCCGATAGGCATAATTATCCATCCGAGAATTGTGGTTGGCACCTTCATAAAAAGAATTATTCCAAGTACATATCCGATGAACCAAAGCAAAATCCCCCAGCCAAATGTGTCTTTGAGTAATTGTTTCTTCACAGGAA
This sequence comes from uncultured Gammaproteobacteria bacterium, assembly GCA_964362665.1. GTDB lineage: Bacteria > Patescibacteriota > Microgenomatia > 2-02-FULL-39-11 > 2-02-FULL-39-11 > 2-02-FULL-40-13. The sequence goes on from CAYIFB010000033.1 coordinate 5,934, forward strand.
CAATTTAGCAAAAAAGGGGTTAGTTTTCAATAAACATTTTCAATCCGCCTCAATGGATGTTCTAGAAATTACTGTTTTGCTCGAGTTTGAAAGTATTGACTTTTAACAAAGTTAAGCTACTCTGTATCTGAGATGAAAGAGATAAAACTTTTTTTCCATACTCGCAGTTTTTTGTTTTTTGTCCTACTTTATATTGGTCTGGTTTTCCCGGGTATTGTTAAAGCTGGTGAGATTTCCAATGACAATTATTTTTTCAATAATAAACAGGTAGACTCTTTGCCTCCAACCTCTTCTTTTGATGTATACAACAGGATTATTGCGAATGATTTTCAGGGCCACGTTTATTATTTCTGGATGGAAAGCATATATGCCAGAGGCGATTCTGCAAGACTACTTTTCCGAAGTTCTAACAATGGCGGCAGAAGCTTTGCAGGAAAACAAACACTAATCCCGGCATCTTCTGCTCCGTTTGGTTATGACGCGCTTAATATGTGCAACGATAATACCGGAAATGTCTATCTGCTCTGGCAATACAATGCGGGTTATTCAGCAGACAGCTATTTGCATTTTAACCGCTCTTCTGATTATGGTGTGACATGGCAAGGCGTTGATCAGCGAATAGCAAATATACCCCAAGGGGCGGGGTATTTATATCCACAAATGACGTGTGACCAACAAGGCCATGTATATGTGGCCTGGAAGGATTACCGGGAAAACAACGGCACTATTAAAGTTTTCTTCAATTATTCATCCGATTTTGGATCTTCCTGGCAAGGTCAAGATATAAAAGTGAGCACTTCTGATACCGGCAAAGTGGGCGACAATCTTATTTTGAAAAATGACAATCGGGGCCATGTTTATCTGGCTTGGGGTGACTCACGCCTCACCGGAGGGAACAATATTTTTTACAATTACTCTTCAAATTACGGAGCTACCTGGCAATCAGCTGACGTTCGCATAGACAATAACCCTAATTATGCGGGTGTATTAGTACCAACCATGACAACCGATCAAAATGGGCACGTCTATGTGGCTTGGTCTGATTCTAGATCGGGTGTTTTTCAGGCATATTTAAATTACTCTTCAGACTACGGGGCGACTTGGAAAGGTGAGAAAAGAATTGACAACAACCCTCTAGGGATATTTACCGATCCGATAAAATTAGCCTCAGATAACAAGGGACATGTTTATGCTACATGGACAACTGGACTGGCTGACTTTAGCAATACCGGAAAAACATTTTTCAATTACTCTTCTGATTACGGTTTGACATGGCAAGGCATTGATAAACAAATAGACAGTTCTCCATCAAACTATGAAGCCCATGGAAATCAGCTTGCTGTAAATAACATCGGAGGTGTATATGATGTGTGGATTCAAGAGCCATATTGTTATCCGCGATGTATTAACGCGGCAGATATTTATTATAATTATTCTGAAGACTACGGAGTCACATGGCAAACAAGTGGCATCAGAGTGGATAATGCTCCTGATAACACAGAACAGGACCAGCCAATTATTTCCAGTTCCTTCAATAATGTATTTATCGGATGGACTGACAATAGAAATAATTCAACGTTCGGAGATCCGCTTATTAATTTTTATACAAGCACTAATCCTACAACTCAAATACCAACTCCGGGTTTTTAATGGTTGTATTTTGGCGTCTTTCTGAAGCGTTTATGAGAAGGATGGTCAAGATTTTTTCTGACTTCAAACGATTTCTAAGAATAGACTGAAAAAAACATAAGTAGCATAACTACACCTATTATTAATCCTAATGTTGCACTAAATTTTACCCACTTTGTTGTAGTAGTAGTTATCTTTGTTTCAACTCCCTGAAGATCATTTCGCCACTTTATTACTTTTTTTACCAATTCTTCATCACCTCTTAGTTTCCAAAAGAAAACCATCATTCCTGTTAATACCGCTAACCAAACTAATCCGAATAATCCAAACATAGACATATTCTACCAAAATATTTAAAGAATATTAAGTACTAAACGGTTCCGAATACTAGACCATATTCTTATCTGTTTCTAATCGATGTATTGAAAATGGAATCAAACTCACCTCGCCAAAAAGAACATTGTTGGAAATTTGTATGTATGTTAATATTTCTGAAGTGATTTAAATCACAAAATGAGAGGAGGCAATTAATATGAAAACAATGACATGTAAACAATTATATGGACCGTGTGATGCGCTTATCCATGGAGAAACTCCCGAAGAAATGATGGAGAGCAGTAAAAAACACGCCATGGAAATGGTTGCTAAGGGAGATAAAGTACATATCGATGCTATGGAAGCTATGAAAAATCAACACGTGAACATGAATTCCGAAACAGTAAAACAATGGATGGAAAAATTTCAAAACGACTTCGCTGCGCTGCCGGAAGATAAGTAGTTTTATAACTTACAGAAAATAATACGTTCTTTTTTTGAGGGTTTATGTTTTTGTTCCGAGCAATGGACGATGTTCGGATTCTTTGGATGCTAACGTATAAGTTATGTAACAAAATCCATGAACGTTTCTTTATTAATCACTTCAAAGCTTGCATGACTATACGTAGATATCCATTGGGTTGGCGATTTTACTTCTTTTTTATTCCATTTAAATTCAAAACCGAATAATTTTCCATCTCTCTCTTCAACCCAGTCAATCTCTTGTCCATTCCACGTTCTCCAGAAATAATTATTCGAATACAAATGTTGATATTCTTGCTTTTTTAACCGTTCACTAACCAAGTAGTTTTCCCACAATGCACCGACATCATCACGGGTGTTTAAGTTGTTAAAATTCTTAATAATCGAATTTCTAATTCCGTTATCCAAAAAATAATATTTACTTTTTTTTGTAATTTCTTTTCGGAGATTACGGCTAAATCCGCGAAGATTAAATACAATAAATGATTGTTCAAACAGCGATAAATACCGTTGCACAGTTTTTTTATCTATTCCGAGTGTATTTCCCAGTTCAGTTAATGAAACTTCATTTCCGACTTGAAAAGCGACAAGTTTTAATAAGTCTAACAGTAGTTTTGTGTTTCCAATATGTTCTATCTCAATTATTTCTTTCAGTAGATATGAAGATACGTTCTCTTCCAGAATTTTAACTTTATCACTATCGGTTTTTGCGGTAAGCACTTCGGGATATGAACCGTAAACCATACGTTCTTCTTTTTCTTCTGACAATTCGTATGAATTTTTCTGCTCCGCTAATTCTCCGATCCATAGCGGGTACAGGTAATAGGTAAACTTTCTTCCAACCAATGGCTCTCCAATTTTATATGATAAATCCA
>CAYIFB010000034.1:0-9080 GCA_964362665.1 uncultured Gammaproteobacteria bacterium
AATAAAATAATAATTATTTTCATAAAATTATTCTTGGGAGAAGAAGATGACGATTGGGTAATAATACTTTCCTGTATGGGAGGCACGGCCGGAATTACACTTTCCGGAGGAGTTGAATCCGGGGTTGTGGTTGGCGGTTGACTCTGTAATTCAGTATTCATAATTTAATTTCAGGTGTTACGGTAGCTTTTTTTGTTGATGTTAAATTCTGCAGGTCTTTGATAACCGTGACTATTGCTTGATGGTAATCTTTCACGGATGTTTTGACTTCGGTATATGATTTTCTAAATTCCTGTGCTAAAGATTTAGGTGAAGATGTGCTTTCTAAACTCGTCAATAAATTTTGAGCTTTTAAGACAGCGTTTTGAGCTGTCTGCTTTTTAGTAGTTACATTCGCTATTTGTTCATCCAAATTTGATAAATCCACTCCTTTATCCTTTAACTTGGTTATTCGGGTCTGTACCCGGGCCCATATATTATCCAGTCTGGTAATTATTTTATTTATTCTCTCGAAAAATAATTTTGCTTGTGTAACGATTTTGGTAACAATATTGGCTTTTTTTTCATCAAATTGCGCTTCCCTGCTGGCTTTTTTCTCATCTTTTTTTTGGAGAAGCGCGTTTTTATCAGCTTCCCTTTCGGCTTTCTGGGTAAGTACAGCATTTTTTCCAGAAGAAGAACTATCAACTGCATTAACAACTGGAACCAGTGATAATACCAACGATAAAGAACTTATCAGGATTAATTTTTTCATGATTGTTTTCTCACTATAACGATTGCAGAAACTCATGTCAAGTTGTCTTGTATTTTATATCGGCGAAGATTTTTTTGGTAACCTGATAATATCCAATGACGGGCGTTATACGGATGAAATTTGATCATCCCGCTCTGTGCAATTTCAATTGTCTTTCTTTTGCCCATATACCAAATTTGTATTTTTCTCAAAACGATTTCAATAGGGAGAAAAATCATCCAGATATGATTGTTAATTAAACGGCTTAAAAAAGGCCGACTTTTAATTTTATCGGAAAGAAGTGAGTTTTCAAAAGCATGCGGTAAATATTTTTGGATCCAGTTATTGGATTGAATAAATTTACAGTATATATCTCCTTTGACAATAATTGGCTTCATCTGGAGTATTTCGTGGGCTAAATAAATATCATGTTCAACTTCCGGCAGCGTCAAATTATTTTCATCCAGATACATATTCAGGCAAATTTTATTATTTACTTTTTGTTCAGAAGGTCGGCGGCGGACTCCCAGTAATTCAAAAAATAAGGTGACCATTAATCTGGTTGTCCATAAAAGGCGAGCACTTGTGATAATAAATAAATCTATGTCATCCTTGTTTTTGGCATTATCCATGGCAAGGGCACCTGTAATACCAACGAGTTTGATGCCGGGGATGAATTTCAGAAAATTAATGAGTTTTTCTGCGAGTAAACGTTTGTCTTTGGAATAAATCTCTCTTTTTTTGCGAATTGAAATAATGATTTCCCTGCCGGCTAAACAGTAAAATCCTTGCTTTTTTTGTATCAGAGGATTTTTAAGCGATTCGAAGTTTTTTTCAGTTAATATTCTGTTGCTTTTTATCAGCCATCGGTTAATTTCAGACAGACTAAGCGGATAATCAAAAAGATCATGATAGCAGAGTGTTTTTAGTATCGCTTCTTCGAGTTGGGAAGACATACTCTTAAGGCGCACTATTTATAGAAGTAACCACTCCATATCTTCCCATTACTTGTTTGAAACCGTCTTCAAGAGTTTTTAGAGCAGTTTCCGGACTGACTCCGGTAGAAAGAGAATTAATACCATTTTTCAGGTAAGTAATCATGCTGGTATCCAAACCTGCTGATCCGTCATAAGTTTTGGAAGCCAGATAAAATGATTTCATATACGGAGCTTGTTCTATAATAGGAGCCAGATAAGTATTTGTTTTTAATAAATCTGCCATATCGACTCTTGAATAAGGCTCACCGAAAAGAGTATTTTGTTTTGTCGCAAGATCAAATAGCTTTTGCAGGGATTCTTTCTGAGAGAGAAACTTTAAAAATTCCCAGGATTCCTTTTTATGCTGGCTATTTTGAGCAACCCCTTCTACCCAAAAAGAAGCCCAGCCGACTTTCGGGCAAGCATCGTTTTGACAAGGAAGCTGGGGTACAACAGCAGTTTTAAACTTGAGGTCGGGACTTAATTTTTTAATCGCCGCTATTTGCCAGCTGGGGGCAAAAATCATAGCTACTTTCCCACCGGCAAACGAGGTTATGGAATTTTCCATGGTCTCATCCCAAGAATGTATCGGCTCTTCAGCGAAACTCCGATAAAAAGTCAGGGTTTCAGAAGCGCAGTCGGTAGTATTGTTACGGGAACAGGTAAACAGAGAATTCCAAAGCTGTGTACCATTTTGTAAGAGCATCATTCCTAAAATATCGCTGAAATGCTCGATATTCTCGGCGGTACCCAGTGCAATTCCGGCGGTAACGATTTTTTTATCGTTGGATTTGACTGTTATTTTAGCAACCGCATCTTTGACATCGGTCCAGTTTTTGGGTATCGACACGTTTGAAGCTTTCAAAATATCCTCGTTATAAAATAACATCAAGCCGTCAATTTCCAGAGGAATACCATAATATTTATTGTTTATTTTCAAGCTATCAAGCGCTACAGGATAAAATATTTTTTTAAAATCATCACTGCTATAAATATTATCGGGCACCACATCAAGCTCTTTAATAAACATTGGCGTCCAGGTGTTATGAAATCTAAAAATATCTGGACCTTCTCCGCGGTCTATGGCTGCTTGAAGCCTCTCCCGGTATTCTGTGGTATTTTGCTGAATGTATTCTATGTTTATATTTTCATGCGATTTTTGATATTCATCTATAATTGGCTGTAAAACTTCCTTACTTTCCCATAGCCCCCAATAAGTCAACTTCACTGGGGTATTTTTCACCTCAGGCGCTGGAGGACCTTTTAAAACCTTAAAAATAAGAAAGATTATTCCTGTTATCAATAAAATAAAAAATAATAATATAAAGTATTTTTTGGTATTGGAATGGGAATACATAGGTGGAGGTTCACTCATCGCTCCAATCGGAGAAGAATTGTCCTGAATCGCAGTACTAAGCTCGGAATTATTTTCGGAAGCGCTCGGGTAAGGGGACGGAGTCTGTTCAATATTAGTAGCCTGATTATAGGCAGATTGACCTGCTCCGGAAAAAATATCACCGCCTTGGCCTGATGTTGGGTTGTTAGTATTTTCGTCACTTGGTGAATTATTCATTCTTATGTTATGATAACCTCATTATATTTACTGGTCAAGAAAATCTATCCTTCTGACTCGATTCTAAGTAAATCTAAAAATCAGTTTAGAAGGAGTTATACCCGCTAAAATGTGAGCAGTGAAGGGTATTTCTTCATATTTATTTAGATAGCTGTGGCAAAACAAACCCCTAAAATTAAAAAAATCTTGTCTAAAAGGGGAATCTTCAAAATATCACTCGGTGTCTTTTTTTTCTGTTTGGCTTTGATTATATTCGCGATAACTTATTTTGAAAATAAGTATTTAAATAAAATTTATCCGGGTGTAACGATAGATAAAATATCATTCGCCGGAAAAACTCCAACCGATATAGAAAGCTATTTTCAAAGTAAAAATAAACCTTTCAACGATCTTGACATCACGCTTCAATTTGAAGACAAAATAGCCACACTTTCAGGAAATACTCTGGCAATTTTTTATGACGGTAAGCTTTCAGCTGTACAAGCATACTCTATCGGCCGCACAGGAAATATTTTCTCTGACACTTATCATAAATTGATCGCTATTACCCAAGGCATTAACTTAACCAGTGTTATTTCTTATAAATCCAGTTTAATCGATGAAACTGTCAATAATATGAGCCTCAGTATTGATATTCCACCACAGGATGCTCTTTTTAATTTTGAAAATGGTAAAGTAACCGCCTTCAAAACATCTAAATCAGGCAGACTGCTAAACAAAAAACAGGCACAAGATATGATTACCGCTTATATCTATAAATTGGCGAAAGATAATGGCAGTTTGTCAAATAAAATCACTATAAATCTACCTGTTGTAGATGTTGAGCCTAAAATTACTACCGAAAGCTCCAACAGCTACGGTATTCGGGAACTTCTGGCTGAAGGCAATTCCAAATTTGCTGGATCAATTAATGGCCGTATACATAACGTTGCCCTGGCTGCTTCAAGAATTAACGGCAGGCTAGTTAGCCCGGGCGAAGTTTTTTCATTTAATGACGCCTTGGGGGATGTTTCTTCATCAACCGGGTTCCAGCCAGCTTATGTCATTAAAGGCGGCCGGACTGTGCTTGGAGACGGAGGAGGAGTTTGTCAGGTGTCAACAACTCTTTTTCGTGCCGCTTTAAATGCCGGACTTCCCGTCATTGAAAGATTTCCGCATTCCTACCGTGTTGGTTACTATGAACAAGACTCGCCTCCCGGGTTTGATGCAACAGTTTACAGTCCTAGTTACGATTTGAAGTTTAAAAATGATACCCCTCATCATATTCTCATACAGGCGGAAACTGATACTCAAAATCTGACTTTGGTTTTTCGTCTCTTCGGTATGAAAGACGGTCGCCAGGTAGAAATAACTAAACCCGTCATCTATTCACAAACCCCGCCGCCTAGTGATCTTTATCAGGATGATCCAACTTTACCGATCGGTGTGGTTAGACAGGTTGACTGGAAAGCTTGGGGAACCAAAGTAAATTTTGATTATAAAGTCACTAAAAACGGCGAAGTTACCAATAAACAGTCGTTTTTCTCAAATTATCAACCGTGGCAGGCAGTGTTTCTAAAAGGCACTAAATGATGAATAAAATCTATCCTTTTAAAGAAATTGATAAACTTCTTTCGCTAATAAAAAAAGACTGCCAGTCGATAATCCTCGTTGGTGGTTGTTTTGACATTTTGCACATAGGACATATCAAATTTCTTACAACGGTTAAAAGAAATCAGTCCTGTTTGATTGTAATCCTGGAAAATGATGCCAAAGTTAAAAAATTAAAAGGCACTACCCGACCTTTTTTCACCCAATTGGAAAGAGCAGAGGTATTGGCAAGTCTTTTAACTGTCGACTACATACTTCTTCTTGGTGATATGGAAAATGACCATGATTATCAGGAATTGGTTATTAAAATTTCTCCAAATTTTATCGGCGTAACCGAAAATGATCCTCTTTTAAAAATAAAAAAATCCCTGGCCGACAAAATAGGCGCTGAAATTATAATTGTGTCTAAAGTAGAAATGCATTCCACCACCAAAATTGCTCAGCTGATGGAACTAGATTAAATAATCTGCCCAGTCGATTTATGAAAATACTTGCTATAGAAACAAGCTGTGATGAAACTTCTGCAGCGGTCATTGAAGACGGCAGCCGGATATTATCAAATATTATCGCATCTTCACTGTCTCTTCATCAAAAAACAGGCGGAATCATTCCTGAGGTTGCCGCAAGAAAACAGCAGGAATTTATTATTCCCGTGGTGGAAAAAGCTTTACGCCAGGCAAAATCAGATATCGGCGAGGGAGTTCAACACCCTAAAGAATTATTTGAGGATATAGACTTAATCGCGGTAACTATAGGTCCGGGACTCATCGGCTCACTCCTGATTGGAGTGGAAACCGCTAAAACTTTATCCCTTGCGATCAATAAACCTCTGGTAGGAGTCAACCATATCCATGCTCATCTTTATGCTAATTGGTTAACTGCAGGAAATCTGCCGAAGTTTCCGGCCATTGGTTTGGTGGTATCCGGTGGACATACGGAACTTTTTTTAATCAGTTCACATGAAAAGATAACGTGGTTGGGAGGAACAAGAGACGATGCGGCAGGGGAGGCTTTTGACAAAACTGCCAGATTGCTCAATCTGGGTTACCCGGGCGGACCAGTTATCGCGGCTGCAGCCGCTCAATATCAAATATCAAAGATCAAAAATCAAAAAGAAATTAGACTACCTCGACCGATGATGTATGAAGATAATTTAGACTTCTCGTTTGCCGGACTGAAAACGGCAGTCATGCGTGAGGTGATAAAACTTAAATCCAATCAACAATTTAACAATTTAGCAATTCAACAATTAGCCAATGAAATCCAAGAATCCATCACTGATGTTCTGGTAAAAAAAACCTTATCCTCAGTTAAAAAGTATCAAGTAAAAACCATTCTTTTAGGCGGAGGAGTTGCAGCCAATAAACGTTTAACCGAAAAATTCCGTTTAGAAATCAGAAATTTCCTGCCTGCCGGCGAGGCAGGGAAATCAGAAATTAATCTGCATATCCCCCCTCCGGCTCTTTGTACCGATAACGCAGCCTATATCGCCAGCTTTGCTTTTTATCATCAAAAACTTATCCCCTGGCAGGAAATAAAAGCCGATCCTCAACTTCCGGTTGAAGTCTAGAGCTTTCCTCTTTATAATAAGCCACATCCAAAGGATGATCAGCCTTTGGCTGAGAATGCATTATGGATAAAGTATACAAACACCAGGATATAGAGAAAAAATGGTATGACTTTTGGGAAAAAGGCAACTTCTTTACTCCCAAAATTGATCCGGACAAAAAGCCTTTCACTATACTTCTGCCTCTTCCTAACGCTAATGATCCTATGCATATGGGACATGCTTTATTTACCATACAAGATATTTTGATACGCTTCCATCGGATGAAAGGCGATCCGACATTATGGCTGCCAGGAGGCGACCACGCTGGCATAGAAACTCAATACGTCTTTGAGAAATACCTCTCTAAACAAGGAAAAAGCCGTTTCGATTTTGACCGGGAGACTCTCTACAAAATGATCGCCGAGTATGTGGAAAAAAACAAAAATATCAACCGCGACCAGATGAAACGTTTAGGATTTTCTCTTGATTGGACACGATATAAATATAGTTTGGATCCGGAAATTGTCACAATAGTTCTTGATACCTTTAGAAAATTACATACAGATGAACTTGTGTATCGGGATAAACGGCTAACCAATTATTGTACGAAATGTGGCACAGGATTTTCCGACCTTGAGATCAATCATGTCGAGCAGACAGATCCTCTATATTACATGAAATACGGGCCGTTTATTTTAGCAACGGTACGGCCGGAAACAAAATTTGGCGATACAGCCGTGGCAGTCAATCCCAAAGATAAGCGGTATAAAAAGTGGATAGGAAAAGAAATAGAGGTTGAGGGGTTGCTTGGAATGTTTAAAGTTTCCGTGATTGGTGACGAAGTAATCGATCCGAAATTCGGCACCGGGGTTGCCAAAGTTACACCAGCGCATGACCACACAGATTTCGAAATCGCCAAACGCCATAATTTACCGATGAAACTGGTGATTGGTTTTAACGGCCGGCTGACGGAATTAGCCGGAATTTATGCCGGAATGAAAGTCAAAGCAGCGCGCCAAAAGGTCGCCGAAGACATGCAAACTAAAGGGCTTATGGATCACGTTGATAATAAATATACCCACACAGTAGCAACCTGCTATAAATGTAATACTGTTTTAGAACCGCTTCCTATTCCGCAGTGGTATATAAAAACAAAACCTTTAGCTGAACTTGCTATTAAAGCGGTCAAAACTGGCAAGACAAAAATTGCACCTTTAAAACGATTTGAAAAATTGTATTTTGGCTGGCTGGAAAATATTCGGGATTGGAATATCAGCCGGCAGATCGTCTGGGGACCAAGAATTCCCGTATGGTATTGTCTTAATTGTAATTCTTCTATACATCTTTCTTTTGTGACTAAAACCGGACTTAAAGTTTCCGGCAATTACAGTGAAATAAAAAACGACTTTTCGTTTAATGAAATTATTACAGGACTCCAAACCCTCATGGCGCCGCTTGACGCCTCTTATGCGCTAAACGACAAACCGTGCCCACGATGCGGCAGTACGAAGGTGGTACAGGAGACTGATACTTTTGATACCTGGTTCTTATCCAGTCAATGGCCGTTAACGACTCTCGGGTATCCGGATAGTGAAGACTTCCGGTATTTCTATCCCACCTCAGTCTTAGATACCATGTGGGATATTCTCTTCTTTTGGGTAGCACGCATGATGATGATGGGACTGTATCGCGCGAAGGAAGTTCCATTTAACATTATTCATTTGCATTGCCGGATTGTCGACGCTAAAGGACAAAAAATGGCAAAGAGCCGCGGCAATGTAATGAATCCTATTGACATGGTTGATAAATATGGAGCAGATGCTTTGCGATTCTCACTCGTTTTTGGCGCGGCCCCGGGGAGTGATATTGCGATTTCTGACGATAAGATCCGCGGCATGAGAAATTTTTCTAATAAACTCTGGAATATCGGAAGACTCATCAAAATGAATATTGAAAATTTCAAGATAAATAATATTGATTTGGAAGATATTGTTCCTACAACACATAAATCACTTCTTCCCGAGGATAAAAAAATACTTTCTCAACTGGGGAAGTTGAAAAGAGCGGTTACTAAAAATATCGAAAATTACCGTTTTGATAAAGCAGCAGAACTTTTATACGAATTTATCTGGCATGAATTTGCGGATAAATATATCGAAGAGTCGAAAGAAAGATTGCAAAAAAATGATACTAATAAACTTTCCATACTCATCTATGTTTACAAAATTTGTCTAACCCTTCTGCATCCTTTTATGCCGTTTATAACTGAAGAGATTAATCAACAAATCACCATAAAAAAAACCGCCCCTCTTGTCGTTTCTCCTTGGCCGGTTGATTAACGAAAAATATTATTTCTCTGTAACGGTGACCTTATCGATGGTAACCTTTTCTGTCGGGGCCGATTTTTCTTTATACCCGTTATCGACCGTCTGCACATCAGCAATAACATCAACCGCCTCTATACCTTTGACAACCTGACCGAAGATGACATAGTTTTTCGGTAATTCATAATCCTTATGCATGATAAAGAACTGACTGCCGTTGGTATTAGGCCAGCTGTTGGCCATGGCTACAATACCTCTTTTGTAATCGCGGGTAATTTTTTCATCATTAAATTTATATCCCGGTCCGCCTGACCCGTTACCTTGCGGATCTCCA
>CAYIFB010000035.1:0-8146 GCA_964362665.1 uncultured Gammaproteobacteria bacterium
GGTGGTTTAACTGCTGGTCCGGGTGGGGGAGGAGGAGACACAGTACCAAAACCAGGAGGCTACCTTATTGTCAATGCTGGATGTAAAATAATCACCACTAAACCTTTTAATCCAAAGCCAGAAAGTCTTGATATAAACCTGCATAACTGGGACTATAGTACTCGACCTGATGATACAAATTACGGTGTTTTACCTTTTTCAACCACTTATACACCTATACAGCAAAATGGAGTGACTTTATATCGCTATGATTTACCTGACACTAACAGAAAAGACAAGCCATTAGTTGTAGACTTAGTAGGAGAAGTGGGTTCGCCAAACGATGTAGACATTTTAGACGAAAATAATAACCTCCTGGCCAAAGATGAAAATTATACCATATGTTATTTCCCCACACCAAAAGTAACACCCACTGGGAGCTATACAATCGTTCCAACCATAGTCAAATACTGCAACACTTATAATAAGGTAAATCAAATCGATGTAGATTTGACCAATGTCACCCCTGAACCAACAACTCCCCCTATGGTCTATTCATTTTCTATTTACTTTGATAAAATCCAGTCATCAGATATTCATTACTACGCAGAAATTAAAAATGAGGCTGATAATTATGTGTCATTTATAGCGACTAAAACAGATGATACTACCACCGATATCCTTGATAAAAGTATTTTTGCCACAGTACCTGTACGTATAGCAAATTCAATTTATCCTGACACCATGATATTTAAAAGCATCCCAATCCTTCCTGATAATAAAATTAAGCATTTAGAAGTAAAGTTTGACGTTAAGATAAAATTTCAGAACCCAGCACCATCTCCTGCAACTGATATTAATGTAACTTGCACTTATCCAGCAAAGTGGCCGTGGCCTGCAGATTCCGGTGGAACAAACACCGATCTCGGCAAATTTATTATTTATTTTGATTCAGGAACACCGCCCGCGTGTAGAATTGATGCGAGTAATGTTTCAAATAAATTCGCTGGCTCTGCTAATACGGATTTTGACCAGGCAATGGACAAATGGAAAAGCGGAGAGATAGACGCGACAGAGATGTCTTCTTTCATAAGCCAGCTTACCCGCACCCCCGGTCTGCAGGTAGCCTTCTGCAACCCCACCAAGGGCGAATGCAGCCCGGTCTTCTGATCCCTTTTGATATATTGATCCCCGGAATCGAGCGTGCTAAAAGCTATAGTTTGATACATTGATCCCCGGAATCAAAGGTGGTATTCTGGCTATTAATGCCCTATCGTAAAATACTATTTATCAATAATTACTACTATCATATCTACAATCGCGGATCCGAAAAACGAATCATCTACTCTTCTGATCGGGATTATCAAAACTTTTTAAAAAGAGTTAAGGATAATACTAAGAAATTTAGTATTGAAATGTTATGTTTCTGTCTGATGCCAAATCACTTCCACTTTCTTCTTAAACAAACGACAGAATCTTCGATAATTCAATTTATGAATTCGGTACAACTCGGGTATGCAAAATATTTTAATACCAAATATGAAAGAGTGGGGCCCTTATTTCAAGGAAGATTCAAGGCAAAAATGATTGAGACAGACGAATATCTATTATATCTGTCAGCCTATATCCATAAAAATCCGGTAGCGAAGTTAGATTCCGGGAATCCTGCAGATTCCCGGAATCGGTTACGTACTTACCCCTATTCGTCTTACAGGGAATTTATTGCCGCTGAGAAACCAACATTCTCTAAACCCTCTTTTATTTTGGATTATTTTTCCAAATCTAATCCTTCCTTTTCTTACGAAAAGTTTGTTGAGCAATTTGTACCGGATTATGAATCTTTAGCACCGTTTTTACTCGAATAATATGATCCATTTTGATACATTGATCCCCGGAATCGAGCGTAGAGAAAAAGGTGAAATCGCCACTCTTCTGGCAATTCTTTCTCTCGGACTCATGCTTATTGTTACTTTTGTGGCGACTAAATTAGGTACAGAAAGTACGGAGTCCCGCTCAAATGCCGCCGAAAGAAATGTGCAAATACAATCAGGAAACTGCGGATATCTTCCCCCGACCAACGGCGACGATCGAAGCGGTGTAGGCTGTAATCTCAGTACCAAACCCGAGGTCAGTTTTGAGTGCGCCAGTTGTATCACGGCAAACCAGTCAGGTTTCAGAGAATGGTGGGACAGTACCGGCAATGCAGCCTGCAACAATATTCAGATCGTCAGCAATTGGCGCCAGATGGAACCTGACGGGAAAAGAAATTTTTACTATGGCCACACCACAGAACCCGGTGGCCCCTGCAATTGTTTTTGCGCGAGTGAACTTGCCAATCCCGACAATGATTATGGTAAAGTCCCAACCGCAACCACTGCTCCCACTTCACGTCCTTCGATACCCACTACTACACCTACGCCATTTATCTTTCGCCCATCCCCAACTCTTTACCAAGTTCCCTCTCCTACCAATCCTCCACCACCGACAAGTATTGTTTATCCGACCGCGCCCCCGAAAATTTTCGAGGCTACTCCTACCGTAAAGAAAAACCCTCCACCTATCCCATCGTCTACACCTACGCCTGGCGCTAAAATGAGTGATACCATTGCAAAAGAAATTCAAAAGATCAAGTCAACCCTTGCTGACACTTCGAAAAAAGGTGTTGATTTAGGCAAAACCACAGTTGAAAAAGGAAAAAACTGGCTGTTTGATATGTTTACAAATTTTTTCCGCGAAACTTCATTTTAATGGTGATTCACCGGCATAATTTATTGTATACTTAAATTGATGTCATCTCTGCCCGATTATTTTGACTGGCATTACCAGAAGGTTTTACGTCGCCTATTGCTTTTGTGGCGAAATGTAACTCTTTTTCCGATTTTCTACTTCTCAGTCGGCCTGCATTTGCGGACTTTTCTATCCCCCTGGAAAAAGCAAACCATCCATATGAAGCCCGGATTTCACCTAGACGATTTTCTTGGGGTGGTGAGTTTTAATATCATCTCCCGGGTCATGGGAATCTTTTTAAGAGGAACTGTCATTTTTTATGGGTTAATATTTTTTATAATACTTGGCATTGTCGGCTTTTTGCCGGTTCTCATCTGGTGCCTTATTCCTTTTATAACTATTCCTTTTTACCTGAAAAGACAACAGCCTCTCGATAGTCATGTACCCAAAATGCTTAAAAAGGCACAAAAC
Organism: uncultured Gammaproteobacteria bacterium; assembly: GCA_964362665.1. Classification (GTDB taxonomy): domain Bacteria; phylum Patescibacteriota; class Microgenomatia; order 2-02-FULL-39-11; family 2-02-FULL-39-11; genus 2-02-FULL-40-13. The sequence continues at coordinate 3,178 of CAYIFB010000035.1, forward strand.
AACCTCAAAACCCTGGCGCTTCTGATTCTCAATCACAAAACCTCTCAGGATATCTTCTGGAGGCTAGGGCTAAATCCGCAGGTCATATTAAATTCGCTAAAAACTCACCCTGACCCGGGAAATTATCCGGCCTTTTGGGAAAATTTCAGCGCTGATCCTAAAAATATGGGCTTTTATAAGCTTCTTCTGAAAACCATCGAATTTTATGAGCCTTTTAAAAAAATCGTCGACGACAATAATCTCAAATTGCCAGACGTGGAACATGCGGCCGGATGGGTCGATAAGCTCTCCTTACAGAAAAATATCCCGATAATTTTTGACCTTGAAAAAATAAAAAGCATGTCAGGGATAGGTGTGGACTGGGCTTATGGATTTACCGTCGAATTCGACAAATTTTCCCGCGATATGACCAAGATTTATACGGCTTACCCCTTCCTGATTGGCAGGGACGAGGAACTGGACAAAATGCAACGCATCCTCATGAAGACAGAGTCCAATAATCTGCTTTTGATCGGCGATCCGGGAGTCGGGCGGCACATTTTGGTAGAAACTTTGGCCTTCCGGATAAGGTCCGGTGAGTGCCGCAAGGAATTATCCCATAAACGGATTCTTTCCCTGGACATGCATTCACTCATATCTGCCAAACCAAGTATTCTGGAGGTGAAAGGAGTTGCCTCGGAAATAATTTCGGAAGCTTCAAGAGCAGGCAATATTTTTGTCGCGATCGATGAAATAGATAAATTTGTCGCCTCAGGTGACGGACGGATAGACCTGACTGATGTTTTAATGAAATTTGCCGATAGTGACATCGGCTTTATCGGCATCACTGATTCATTCTCCTACCACAAATTTATTGAAACGAACTCCGAGCTTGATCACAGTTTTGAAAAAATCACCCTTAATCCTCCGACAATGGATGTACTTCTTGAGGAACTGGAACTTAGTATCGTCCCGGTCATGGAGAAAAAGCATAAAATATTTATTACCTACCCCAGTGTAAAAAAAGCCATTGAAGATGCTGAAAAATATATTACCTCCACTCCTTTCCCTGGTAAAGCTATAGAACTACTTGACCAGTCTGCTGTCTTTGCTAAAACCCGCTGTAACAGCCAAATACTTTTGCCTCAATTTATCGACCAGTTTATTGCGGAAAAGTTGTCGCTCCCCATGGGCGAGCTGAAAAAGACGGAAAAAGACCGGCTTCTGAATATCGAAAAAATCATGCACCAGCGCGTTATCAATCAGGAAAAAGCGATCGAAGCGGTAGCCTCTGCCATCCGGCGGTCGCGTCTCGGCATTTCCTCTGACAAAAAGCCTGTCGGGACCTTCCTCTTTTTGGGGCCAACGGGAGTCGGCAAAACTGAAACAGCCAAAGCCCTTGCCCATGCTTATTTTGGCGATGAAAACAACATGCTGCGCTTTGACATGGGTGCGTATCAGAAAGAAGAAGGCTTAGAAAGGCTTATCGGGTCGATTAAAATCGGCTCTCCCGGGGAGCTGACTTCAAGGCTTCGGGATAAACCTTTTTCACTCATTCTTCTTGATGAAATTGAAAAAGCGGATAAACAGATTTACAATCTTTTTCTGACTCTGATTGACGAAGGTTATATCACCGATTACCTCGGGCATAAAATTTATGCCAATAATTCCATCATTATTGCGACCAGTAATGCCGGAGCGGAATTTATCAGGCAATCATTGACCAAAGGAATAACTGGTGATGAATTGAAAAAAACACTTCTCGACTTTGTCCAAAAAGAGAATATTTATTCCCCTGAATTCCTCAACCGTTTTGATGAAGTGGTGGTCTTCACCACGCTTTCTGAAGGCCAGATGAGGGAAGTTGCCCGCCTGATGCTGGAAAAACTGAATAAAAGGCTTTCTGCCAAAGAAATATCAGTTGATATCACGCCAGACCTTATCCGTAAACTGGCTAGTTTCGGTTATGACCCGCAGTTTGGGGCCCGCAGTATGAACCGCACCATTACGGAAAAAATCGAAGACCAGGTGGCCCGTAAACTTCTTGAAGGAAGCGTAAAAAAAGGCGATAAAATCCAGATAGAACTTTGAGCTCTTAGGGTGTTGGTGTAGGAATTGTCCCGTTTTTATATTCTGAAATTACATTTTTGTAAGCAACTCCGTTACTGCGAAGAGTCCCGTCGGTATAATTTAATGCTTTAGCTCCGTCTGCCCCCGGCATATCGATACTAAACCATACCGCCAAAGGCAATTTAGAATAATACATCTGACGGCTGATGTTGGTCACTTGAGACGAATTAATACTACCCTGCTGTCCTACTTCATTGGATACCACCGACAGCCCGGAAGTCGTATGTAAATAAGTTATCGCCTCATCAAGAGCCTCTGTATCGTTGATATACCAATGGAAATTTATGTAATCAGCCCCATCTTCTTTATAACCGGAAATTAGTGCTTTACCTTTTGAGATCTGATCCTGTATTTGAGGGTCATTTGGATTTTTCAGCCAAATTGCGTATGTTTGACTGTCAAGAGTCCGCTTTAAATAATCATTTGCCTTATTGGAATCACCTTGCTCATAATAGCTGTTCCCAACCAGAAGCGCGACAAAACTGCTCACCAAACCGCCATTGGTACATTTATATCCTTGTGAATGTGATTGTGCACAAGCTGCAGTCAACTCTACATGATACTCCGCGGGTGTCCCACTGTAAAAAAGAGCATTGGAGTTTTCTTCATTTTCGACAACCAGCAAGGCAGGTTTATATTGACTTAAAACCGCAGCTATCTGGCTTTTATAAAGATTTAGATCATCGGGAGGGTCACTTGGTACTCCGCCGCCGCCGCCGTTTCTGACAGTCAAAATAAGCTTTACGCCATTAGATAAAAAAGCCTGGCAATCCTGACATGATATGGCAACATTGGCTGATACATCGATATCCGAAGGTCTGTAGTATGCTACGCCCAAAGTTTGGGCAATGTTTAATCTTTCTGCCTGTGTTAAAGAATTAGAACTTAGCATCACACCATATGGGTTGCCTTGAAGTTGATCGGAGATTGTCGGAGTCGGTGTCAAGGTGATGGTTGGCGTCGCAGTCGGCAAGGACGTGGGCATCGGCGTAGAAGTCGGATCATTTTGAGGAGTTGGAGTTGAAGAAGGCTCCGGGGTGGATGTCGGACTTTGAGAACTGGATATAAGTGTTGGAGTCGGTGTGTTTGAGGGAACCCATGGAAGATAAGCATATAAATCCGGTATAGTAGGAGTCGGACTAATCTCACCTTCACCGGGATCATCCTCGATATTCTGTGTTGAGGCTCCGGCAATTTCCGGTTGGTGATTCGCACCACTCTGACGCCTGACTGATAAATCTGAGAGTATCAGAAAAACAGCAATCACAGTTAAAACGCCGAATGCCAAATAATGCCTGGAAATCCATTTTTTAATATTCATATTTTCTGACGATTATTTCACTCTTATTGCCATTTGCCACCATCTATGAATATCTGATAAAATATGATAGTCTTATATTTTACTTGAAATATAAATATCTGATAAAAACCGGTGCTTATTATATCATTAATATACAAATAGTAATAATTATCGGCTTGATAATAAGTAGAAAGGGCGCGGTGGCGAAGTGGTAACGCGGGAGTCTGCAAAACTTCTATCGCAAGGGTTCGATTCCCTTCCGCGCCTCAAAGGAATAAATTATGTCAGCAGAACACGGACATGGCGGCCATGAAGATAATTCAATAACCGGTATAATCACATCGTTGATTTTGGCATTTCTTGGGATCCCGGCCTTGCTTGGTGCGGTTGAGGATACAGTACAAGCTGTCGTCAATCCGCACGCAGCAGGACATTAAAGCGCGCTTAGTTCATTGGTAGAACGCTTTCCTGATAAGAAAGAGGCGCATGGTTCGATTCCATGAGCGCGCACCATTTGGGAAATTGCGAAATCATTGGGTGCGGCGCTCGCAACGCCGCCGCCCGATGCGAGCGCCGCAAAGGGAAAATTCAAGTCCGCCGAGAGCCGCCGATTAAATAAAGAATAGTTCGAGCCGACTTTTTTTGCCATGATTGATAAATCATGGCAATTATTTTTTTCGCGCGCGATTTTTTGCGCCTGTAAGGCGCAATTTACGAATTCTCTGACTGGTTCGAGCCAAACAGTTCCATTTTTCTCAATTTGAGATTTTTTCTCCTCCAACTTTAGTTTTTCGTCAAATAATTCATTCTTTTTCTGTTTGTAAATTTCTGGCTCGATAACTTGGTCCAAATATCCGTCAAGAAGGCGATTGAGTTTTAATTCGGTTTCTTGAATTTCAGAATCGAGTCTTTGAGTTTCTGTTTCACTTTCAAGTTTGTCTTTTTTTTCTGCTTCTGTAATCCATTTTTCAAAATATTGTTCCCATTTTCCGTGCAAGCCGCAATCACGGATAACTTCTCTTAATTGTTCTTCAAGTTCGGGTTCGTTGACGTATTTTTGATTACAAGACTTTAATTTTTTAGTACAACGATAGTAAATATATTGGACTTCACCTCTGGTTTTGGGATAAATCTTCGTGTGGGTTTCCGCCGTGATTGCGGCCCCGCACTCGCCGCAAGTTGCCAAGCCGGAAAAAGCAAAATCATGACCTTTGTTCCTTGGTTTTTCGATTTTCTCGATTTGTTTTTGGACTTCGTCAAACAGCTTTTTGCTGATAAAGGTTTTATGGGTTCCTTGATAATACTCACCCGCATAATTCATGATGCCTAAATAGAATTTGTTCGTGAGCATATTTTTGGCTTGATCTACTTTTACAGGTTTTCCGTCAATTTTCTTAATTCCAAACTTATGAAGAAAATTTGAAATCTCCACAAACGATTTTCCACCATCAGCAAAAAGCTGGAAAGATTTTTTGACGACTTTGGATAATTCAGGATCAACATCAATTCCCCTCGTTTTGGGGTTGTTGATATAGCCGTAAGGCGCTTTACTTGGCCAAA
>CAYIFB010000036.1:0-6924 GCA_964362665.1 uncultured Gammaproteobacteria bacterium
TAATCGCCAATTTTTTCATTCTGCGCCTTCTTGAGTATCATATCTGTTACCTCCTCCGGTTTTATGGGAATTCGCAAGAGCTGTTTTACCGGTATCCATTCCAGATTATATGATCCTTTATATCCGCTATCGGGAATATATTCAGGCCCTTTGCCTGATCCCAATTCACCACTGATAATTTCGCATTTAACAAAAAATTCCTTGCTTACGATATTATTCGCAGTAAATTCTTTTGCCATAAAAACGTCACCTATCTCGACTATGACACCAAGCTCTTCCATGCATTCTCTGCGAAGGGCCTCTGACAACGTCTCGCTATCTTCAACGCCGCCTCCGGGGAAAACCCAGTATTCCAACCCTTCTTTTACCCGATGGATAACAAGAAGTTTTTCTTCTTTGACGATAACTGCGCGCACTCTGTTTTTCATAGTTGCCTCCCTTGTCTAGTTGTAAGGAACAAGCATCAATTTTTTGAATTTAAAAATAACTTTCTCAATAATACGCCTGGGCACACTAACCTTAACGCAAAATCCATCTATTGTCAAGACTACAAATTGGTATTGGCCTTTTACTGTGTTTATTTTATCAAAATTTAACTTAGTTATCAGATCTACTGTGTTTATTTTCCTTTGAATTTTCTTTAAAGCGGAAAGTCTTAAATTGAACAGTTTATAGGTCTTAATTATCTCGTTCAGCTTTCTTACACCGATTTCTTCTAACTCCCTTGATAAAATTGCCGCTAATACTATACCACAACAAACTCCTTCGCCATGTCTAATCTTAAACCTGCTCTCAAAATAATTTGAAAAAGTATGTCCCAAGCTCAAGGCTTTGTGTCGACCTTTCTTGTCATTCCAATCCGCTTCAACAAATCTCTTTTTCGTTTTAATAGATCGTTCCGCTAATAAAGAAAGTTTTTTTAGATCATAGCAATCGCTTTCCAATAATTTATTTATCTGATCAATCATGCTTTTGTTGTTTATCACTAAAGCTGATTTCCAAACTTCAGCCAAGCCAAGCACTATTTCTTCGCTTTTAAGTGTCTCTAAATAATTAAAATCACAAAACGTATACACGGGCGAATAAAACGCGCCCAGTAAATTCTTGAATCCTGAAAAATCAATTGCCACCTTCCCAATCACAGGATCGCCCATGGCCATGAGCGTCGTAGGAATTTGCATAAAATCAATTCCTCGCATATATGTTGCTGCAATAAACCCAACCATGTCCCCGACATAACCTCCGCCAACGGCAATCAGACATCCCCTACGATTTATTTTGTTTCTTATCAATATTTTTATTATTCTTTTACAATGATTAAAATCCTTATTCTTCGGTTGCGGCTCGATCGGAACAATTTGACCAATCCGTTGAAATTGCTTAATCCGAGCAGACCATTTTTCGATAACCATTCGATCAACAACAAAAACAACGTTTGAATAGTCTCTGCGTTTAACAATTTCTTCAATTTTAAAATCTAAATTATTTCCGATGACGATTGTTTGTTTCGTTCCGTGAAGTTTTATAAACAGTGTTTTGTTGTTTGTCATAAAATATTTTTTTGAGTTTGTCAGGCGATGAAACGTGAAAATCAACCAATTTTATATCCGAAACCGCGCCACCGTACAGAATTGTCTTAACTTTTGGATAATTTTTCTTCACCGCCATTAAATTATCGATAGTATCATCAACGTAATATGTTTTCTCTTCATTATGACGAACTAAATTTCTGAAGACTCGATCATAAAACTTTAAAAACGGCTTCGTATGTTTTATATTACTACTGTAATAAATCCTTTTAAACGTTTTTCTTATACCGTTGTTTTTTAATATTACATCCCCCCATTTTTGAGGCATTTCGGAGGCCAAGGATATGGCAAACCCATCCTGATTCAATTTTTTAATCAATGAAACAACTTTTATATTGCACTTAACCTTGTTACGAAAAAACCTTCTCTCGAAATCTTTTACCGAGTTCAAATCCAATATATTCTCCCAAAATTCAATATTTGAGATATTCCCAACACAGTACAAGATATATCTTTTCTTGAATTCATTATAAGTAATTCTTCCGCGTATTTCAGGAAATAAAACCTTTGTCGCAAAAAAAATTTCCTTGGTTATTACTCCGACAAGATCAAAAATTATTTTTTCCATACAAGATAATCACCGAGCACTAAATAATCCAGCGGCGTACTGCAAAACATCGATATTGCGTCCTTGGGAGTTTCAACTATAGGTTCGCCAGAATCATTAAATGATGTGTTTAGCAGAACCGGCAAATTTGTAAATTTATAAAAGCATTTTATCAAATCATAAAACCGACCATTCATTTTTTTTGTCACGGTTTGAATCCTAGCCGTTCCGTCTATATGAAGCGTCGCCGATATTTTATTTCTTACCTTGCGATTCTTTACCATTGCTACTTTCAGCATAAACGGAGAGTCCACGTTAAGATCAAAATAATCCAATAAACATTCCCTCAGTATAGCCGGAGCAAAAGGACGAAACCATTCTCTATGCTTAATCTTAGCGTTTAATATATCTTTCATTTTTTTCGGATATGGTGCGCATAAAATACTTCTATTACCTAAAGCCCTGGGTCCAATTTCACTAGCGCCTTGGAACCAGCCGATAATCTTCCCCTTGCTTAATAATTTGGCAGTTATTTTTTCAATATTTCCGTACTTTCTATAACCGATATCCGCGCATTTAACCTTGTATGGTAGAATAAATTGGTCCTGCTTTTTCTCTAACACGTCCAAATAATCATTATTAGAATATACTTTTCCCAAATATGGACTCTTAAATGCAAAACGTTTTTTATTACCAAAATACGCATGATGCCCATAAAGAATATTGCCCAGTGGCTGCCCCGTATCGTCGCAACACGGAGGAATAAATATTCTTTTTACTTTTGTCTTTTCAAGTATTTTTCGATTAATAATACTGTTCAAAAAAACACCTCCGGCTAAACACAGATCTTCAATTTTGTATTTTTCATACAACCTATTGATAATTTCTATAATTATCTTCTCGGTTCTATCTTGAACAAAATAAGCAGCGTCCTTATTATCAAAGCCAGAAAAAATATTTCCAAAATTAACTTTGTTCTTTTTAATAAAATTTAATGAAGCGCGATAATATTTACCTTCAACTCTACTAGCAACTCTGACCTTATCATCAATATCATATAATTCTACTTTTGAATATTTATCGTTTCCAAAGGCGGACAAACCCATGATCTTTCCCGCCTCCTGCGCGCTCCACCCACAAAAATTCGTGAACGCCTCGTATGCTCTCCCGATCCCCTTGTAAACAGAACGGTTCTTGGAGTTACCACCAACTTTTTTCATTTTTAGTCCTTCCGCCACATAATAGCTCTCCGTATCTGAATCGTTGCCTAAACCATCAATAACAACGACAAGCGCTTTGTCGAAGGGGGACATAAAATATGATGAATAAGCATGCGCTAAATGATGATCAACAGTAATAAATTTACTTTTGAATATACCCAAAGCCTCAAAACAACCAGAAAAATTTGAAGGAAGTCTTTTATGATAACTGCTTGAAACAAACAAATCAATATCGTCGACACCAATGTTCAGGGATTTTAAACAATATAAAAACGAATTAATATATCCTTCGGAATATTTTTTTCTATTTATACGTTCTTCTGATACGGCCACAATTTTTCCTTTGTGCATTATAGCGCAGCCTCCATGGTGCCCCGTATTAAAGCCAACAATTGTTTTATTTTTTGCTTCTATGAAACTGAGCATATTTGTTGTTTATAATATTATTCAAAAACTCGAAATATTTTGCGGTTCTCAAACCCGGTGCCAGCTTGTTTTGCATAATTGTTTGGGGCGTAATGATAAATGAATAATTTGGAAAAAGTCTTTTGTAACATCTAGCCGTTTCTTCATAACCAATAGGAAAATGCCCTTTCCGCTGACAAATTATTTTCATTATTGTGTAGATTCCCTTAAGTATCTTTTTTTCATTGTAGTCAGGTAAGTTAAGCAATTCTCTCTTGATATCATGAACAATCATCGACGCTTCGGCCATTTCAACAGTTTCCATGTCAAAAATATCAACTAATTCTACCTTTAGCAAGGTGGAAATAATTCTAGGAACATAAATACCTTTATGCAACATAAAAACTGAACGATGAGTTTTTGGATCTTTATATGTTTCGCTTAAAAACTCCTCCTGTGTATACATGGTAATTCCAATCTTTATTTTGCTTTTTCTCCGTAGATCCTCAATATACGAAAACATCGTTTTATTATATTTTCCCTTAATAACAATCAATACATCAATATCACTCCAGCCTAATATAATCTGATCATAAGACAAACTTCCGGTAACACAATAAAGTGCTATCCTTCGACCAAAATATTTCCTCATCCCTTTATAAAAATTATTTTCCTCTTTAATATATGTCTTTTTATTTATTTCCATAACGATAAAATTAATTTCTTGATGTCCAAAAGCGACGTAACTTTTTTACCATAAAAGTAATTCAAATAAGCAAAAGAAAGCAACTGATCCTTCCCCTCCATCTGTTTAATATCAAATACAGCCAAAATCTTCATTGCCAAATAATTCGTAAATTCTATGTATAGTTCACTAATATTTTTCTCGTTTTTCAGCAATTTAACCATGATTTCATCAAAGTATGCAATAATTGCTTGTCTGCGATAAAGACTAATTTTATGCCGTATCTCGTTGCCATTTAAATTAACGTCGTCCTGCATATCAAATATTTTCTCATGATTTTGAAACGCATTCTCATTATATCTTAAAGACAGATAATTTCCCTGAACCAAATTGTACCAAAAAAAAGTAGCAAACTCCGCCATTATCGGATTTCTGCCACCAGCCAAGTAATCCAATATAATCGGCGCGGTTCCGATATTCAAATCATTCGGATCGCATTGAGAGATTATTGTAATGGTTTTTTTGTTCTGCTTAAAAAAATCAACAATATTGCGATAAACAGCGCTAGTCTGCATAACTACATTACTTCCATTGATCTTAATTTCTAGATTATCAAACTTTTCCAGGTATTCGTTGCTGTAAAATTTAGTCAACCTGCTTGTAACTCTATCTCTAAAAAAGACATTACAGCTCTTTTCGTTACTCGTTTTTTTAGTTTTCAAAAAAACCTTTCTATATAACTTTAAAATGCTATAATACCTGGCGTCTATCTTATTATTCGCGGAGACATGATCAACCAGCAACCCGCGATCCTTGCTTATTGACGGTACTTTAGAAAAAATTAAGACACCCTTATCTTTCAATTTGATTTTATGAATCAACTTCGGCACTGGATAATGCTTCTTTATTTTATAATAACCAATATATTCCTTCTCAATATTTTCATTCGTGTCTATTTTATAAAAAAAATCTTTATCACAACAAGTAAAAAGACCAAAATGATTACCGCTATCGGCATTAAAATAAATTGTGTTTAAAAAATCCACTATACTATCCCTAACATTTCTGGGTTTTAAATTTAAACTTTTTAGCTCAGATGCCTTGTGCACTTCAACCTTGTGAGAACCTACATAGAAACCGCCATTTAGATATTCGGGGCCGTTTCCAGATCCCAGCTTCCCTGATTTAATATGGCAAATGAAAAAATATTCCACTTGACCATTAAAGTCCTGCTTGAAAAATAAATCGTTAATTATCACCTTAACACCAAGTTCTTCCTCGCATTCCCTAATTAACGCCGACTCTAAGTCGTCATCTGTCGGTTCTACTCCTCCGCCAGGGAAAACCCAATAAAGTTCATTTTGTTTCTCGCGTTTAATTACAACAATTTTGTTGTTTTCCAAAATTATTGCTCGAACCCTTTTCATACTCTTTACAATTACATTTTACTGCAAACGTATAGTATTATATATAACTTCCCTATAAACTATAGCAAGCCATAATCTAAAACTCAATATTATATCAACAATTCATTTTTTGTCAAGTTTTCGACGATTTTCGCTTGTACGCGTTAATTTTAGAAAATTATAGTCCCCCATCTTTATTTTTCCTGAAAAAAATCATAGTCAATCAAATCAGCCAGAGGACGAATGCGTCCTTCGGCACATAATCATATAAATCATAGTTCAAAACAACTCTTTCCGCAAAATTTGACAAAATCAATTCAATTTGCTATCATATTATTGTTAAGGACAATGCGTCCTTGAGGAGAAAGGGCTGGAAATGAAACTCGTGTCAGCAGTTCTTTCAATGTTTTGTCTTGTTCTTTTTACAATCATGACGGCCTGCGACAGCGCGACCGGCAACGGAAGCGTTGAGGATCAGGACACCATTGATCCATGCCCGTCTGGAAACTGCTCAACTGACAGCGCAGTCGGCGGGGACGCACCCTTCGAGTTACCTCCCGCCGACGCTAAAGCTTTGGCGGACAAGCAGGGTGACAACAGTAGCACCGGCTACTGTGGCGACGGGGTTTGCGGGACATTTGAAGGCGATACGCCTGAAAACTGTCTCAACTGTCTTGAGGATTGTCCGTGTTCGCTCGGCCTCGTCTGCAATGATGTTGGAGTTTGCGCGGAAGATCCGCTGGCTGACTACTACTGGCTTGAGGGGCAGTGGCAGTGTGAAAGCGTTGATGGCAATCCTTGCATCACAGGAATTGTTGACGTGACGGTGGAAGCGTGGGATATTGATCTCGGAGCGGAAGTGCATGGATTTTCCCCAATAACCGTAAGCCACATTAAAAAAAAGGCTGAAACAAATGAATTTATTCTTTTTGTTGAATATGATAGTAGTACTTACGCTAATGGTCTGGCCGACCAAAGCACACTTACGCTTGAATTTGATTTCTGCACCCCTTGTTCTCACAATATTTACAAAAAATTGTAACTAAAAAAAGACCGAGTATCAATACTCGAT
>CAYIFB010000037.1:0-6684 GCA_964362665.1 uncultured Gammaproteobacteria bacterium
CGCCTCCCAACCGGTCGATACAAAAAGCTTCTGTCAGCACTTGGAATAGTGTAGAATTGGAATACGCCTCAACTGCTTTTCAAGGAGTTGAGAAAATCCAAATAACAAATCCCAAATTACAAATTATTGCTGTGGAACAGGATAAGAGAAGCATTCCCTTGAAAGATTTCAAACCAACATTTCCAATAGTTGTGATTGTCGGAAATGAAACCTACGGGGTGTCGAAAGATGTTCTCAAGATTGCCGATGAGATAGTGGAACTTCCCATGCACGGCGTCAATAAATCGCTGAACTGCATGGTAGCCTGCGGGATAGTGTTGTACAAGATTCTGGAACAAATTTAACTAAAAAGAATATATCAATGATTCGAATCATCGATACAGAGAGGATAGATGACTGGTTTTATAATTTCAAGGCCAATATTTAACGATCCCGGGGATATTCAGCATTTGTTTGTCAAAACTGGCAAGTTTACCCTTTAGACTTTCAGACGCGATAATACAATCTGCCATGCTTAGATTTGATTTCTCATAAAGTCGTGCTGCCTCATGTATAATTTTTGAGCAGCTGATTTCCGGACAGGAGAGAATAAATCTATATGCAACAGCAACATCACTTCTTTGCAGGTTGTAAACTTTTCTTAATACATAATCCAATTCGGGAAACACAACATCGTTAATTGAAATTTCAGATTCTTTCTCCAAAAGCTCTTTTACTTTTTTGGCGGAAGCTAAATTATCCTTCGTGAAAAAACGGATGAGCGCGCTTGTGTCAAGATAGATCATAAGTCTTTCTGCCGGAGCTTTTTTCGAAATTTTTCCACAACAGCTTCTTCAATGGCTTTATCATAATCTGCCTGAGTAGCTTTTATGTTGGTTTTAAACATGCCGCAAGCTTCATCAATAGAAATAGCAGGTTTCATAATGATAGTCTTGCCTTTTAATTCAAAGGATACTCTTCTTGAGGGGGTAAGTTGTAAAGCTTTTCGAAGGTTGATCGGGATGACCACCTGTCCTTTTTGTGTAATTGTAGATAGCCCATTCATAGTAATACTTATCATAACAAGACTTACTTTCATTGTCAAGTAATACTTTTTTACCCACTTGACAATCCGGTATATCTTTATCTAAACTTAACCTATGGAAGATAAAAAACCCCTCCACCACGTGAGTCCCAATATCGAAGTAGTCAAACATCACAAGGACAGCTTTCCTTCATGGGATGAACTTAAATACTTCATCCGTAAATATTACCTCTTTCTTCTCATTATCGCCCTTATTCCGGTTGTCCTTTATTCTCTCGGCCAGCAGTTGGCAAACAGAGGCTCTGCCGCACCTCGTCTCAATCTCAATTCCGGAGGGAAGGTGGGGGTACAAACGGGGGGTGCTGTGCCAACAATAACGTTATTGCTTCTAGGGTGTAACGACGTTGAACCTGATACATGTAAAAATAATTATGATTATCCGCCATATAATGCTGCAGGTGGTGGTGATAAGTTAGGTGAAACAATAAGTAGTTCTGAATGTGAGGCTCTGGCAGCGAAGAATAAAACTTGCACAAAAGATTACGCACAGGCTCATGAGCAGAATCCTGATCAACCACAAATATCATGGGAGGCAAAAGACTGCGAGGAATGTTATAAAAATTACAATTACATTCCGTATGATGCTTATACATTTTCAGATATTCCTTGTCCAAATAATGATAAAACAGATTGCAGAAAGACTATATCACGGACAGGGGGTAGTCAGGATAATAAAGATTGCCAAGCAACTATTGGTAGTCAGAGATGTGGTGCATATAATACGCCAGGCGCACAAGCACCAACAAGTGGTGTAATTCCTCCGACCAGCCCACCAGCAATCGGAAATACTTGTCCGGGTGATCGGAACAACTGGATGTGTGCATCGCAATTGCAGTCATCGGATACAGGTTGTCCGAATATTGCTGGCTGTAGCTATGATAGTTTACCAAATTCGAGTTGTGATACCGGTGGCGATGGTAGTGGAACTGCCTGTAAATTAAAGTAAATTTTATAACTCATAAGTGGGTATCGCAAATAAGCAGGATTTCATAAAGTTTAACATTTTTTATCCCTTCCATTCTGGTATCAGTATTCCCTAATCTTCAAAGCTATCTTGAATTATAGGTTTTGGTGGGGTAGTGAGAGCAGACGATAAATAGTCCAGTGATTTAAACCACTGAACTGTTTTTGTTTTTTGCGTGATGACGATTTAGTGAATAAAGGGAATTATGGTAAAGTTAATTTATGAAGATTTTGTTTACCAAACATGCAGAGAAGAAATTTATCGATTTAGAAAAGTTGGGAATTAAAGTCACAAAATTAAAGGTAGAAAAGAAGATGATATAATTACGATAATCACTTTTTATCCAACAACTAAAGAAAGATATAGAATATGAAATTGCGCTATGATAAAGATGATGATGTTTTGATGGTGTGGTTTTCAAAAGACCATATAGATTACGCTGAAAAAGAAAAGAATATCATCGTCCATTTTTCTAAAACAAACAAGCCGGTTTTGATTGAAATACTGGAGGCTTCCTCATTTCTCGAAAAGACTTCCAAAATTCTTCCCCAAGACATGAAACACCACTTTTTTGCTTAGGATTAAACAACCTCTTCCGGCAATTCTGCTTCCTAAGAATACCAAAATATCCTTAATATGACATCATTATTTTTAGCCTCAAAAATTATCACACATTCATGCTATCGTATGAATCCGTGATTATTAGATGAAGTGGGTGATTAATAGTTCAGTGATTTAAATCACTGGACTATTTTATGTATCAAGGCATTTTTTTCACATACATCTTTTCGCGATTGACACTTTATTGAGAATTTCGTAATCTTAAATCAATATGGGATTTCTTACTGCCCGCGGTTTTTTTCGTGGAAAAGAAAATACGATTAAACACGCCTTCATCTTCCTGGCAACCTTTTTTATCCTGAGCATCTCTTTACTGACGGCAAATACACAGAAAGTTTTGGCCGAAGGATCGCCTCAAATCGGAGCTACCATGTCTGCTACGTGGCAGCTGGATCCGGAAGTGACTTTGACCGGTAAAAACGCCGAGCGAGCCCGCCAGCTTCTCTTCTGGGTATTTTCCCATCCGGGCGTACATACCGCGCCGGTACTGGCGGAAATGTGGGCAGTATCCCGGAATATCGTTTATATTTTTATCGTCATAATTCTTGTGGCATTTGGTCTTGGACTTATTATTTCCCGTCGACGTGGGGGCTCAGGATCGCTTTATTCAGGCATTGGCCCGACGATTTTCGGCTTTAATATCCCCGGCATATTTTTCAAATTGGGAGGAATACTTTTGTATGTCACTTTTTCCTATCTTCTAATTCTGGCTCTTATCCAAACCAGCGAGATTGTCATGAGGTTTTTCATCGAAAATGTCGGAGGCAAGGATTTATTTAACGTAATTTTTTCCGGAGCAGGCAACAGCGATGCCAATTACTCGTCTTTTATCGGGTACAGGGATATCAGTTTGCCAAATATCGAATCTGCCAGGACATCAATTTCCATCATCAGTTTTTCCACCCTCACTTACTATATTTTGTCGATAATTTTGATATTAAGAACAGTTATTTTGTGGCTGATGCTTGTCCTTTCTCCATTTCTCGCACTTCTCATGCCTTTTATGCTAATCCGGAATGTAGGATGGATCTGGATCGGTGTGTTTTTCCAGTGGCTTTTTTACGGGCCGGTGGTGGCTTTGTTTCTGGCGGCAGTCACTAAAATCTGGGTAGCCGGTATTCCCTACGCTTTTGATTTTTCCCGCGTGAACAAGCCCGAAGGCCAGATTTATAGGACCGCCATCAATATTTTATACGGAGGGCCTGCCCAAATCGTTACGGCAGGGAATTCCGCCAATTATATCGATACTTTTGCCGAATATCTGATTTCACTCATCATGCTTTGGGCTGCGATGATTTTGCCCTGGCTCCTGCTTCGTATCTTCAGGGATTATTGTTGTGAGGCGATAGCCACAGGCAATGCGGCGCTGACCGGAATTCTCGACCGCATCAGGCAGTATCCCATGCCGCCTGCTCCCGCATCGCCTGTCACTCCATCAACCACCGCGGGAATGGCCTCCGAGCTTCCTTTCCGTCAGAGAATTGAAGACAGAATCAAAGAAATTAAAACTACCAATGTAGAAAATATCCGAAATATTCAAAATGAAAACACCTCAGACTTGGCACGGTCACTTGATCTGGCGGTAAATTCTCTGCGCGACCTCTCGAGACTTGAAATGGATCACAGCATGCAGAACCAGGCTGTAGAGTCTCTTCGCCGTCTGGCCAATCCGGGTCAATTAGGGCTTTCATCCGATCGGGAGAAATTTTCCAATATCCGCCAGGAATTAAGATCACGGGCTATAAAGGGTGACCATCTGGCGCGTGCCATGCTGGATGCTGCCACAGATCATAAAGAATCAATTGCATCTCAAATTATGTCAGCCGGAAGTTCCGCGGGGGTGGTCATGGGAGGCAGGCAATCCGGCATACCAGGGAAGAGTTCCGGTTTGCCGGTATTTATGGCGACGTCGACTGCCTCAACTTCCAGTCTAAACCAATCCAGGATTAATGAAATTGCCAAAATGAGCGGTTTGACAGAATCTAAAACGCGGGAAATTCTGGCAAAGCTTCCGTCATCAGGCACGCTTAGCGCCTCATCAGTTGACAATATAATATCTTCTCTAGTTTTATCTGTCGAGACAATTCAAGACGTCTTACAAGCAATATCAGATATCAGCACCCCTCCATCAGAAGTCATCCAAAAATTGACACAAAGCTCTAATTTAAGTGAGCAAAAAATATTTGAAATATTGTCGGCATTTTCCCAGGAGGTCGTGAGTGACAGTTCAATAATCAGCAATGTTGCACACATTACAAATCTCGATCAGGGAAATATAAGAAATATTTTCCAGGAAATACCCAATCAGGAAAAGGATTTGGGAAGGATGTTCAGCAATTTGGCGGTAAAGTCGGGACTTTCCCAGGATAAACTGATGGAGGTGATGTCTTCAGTCTCAAGCCACGTTTTAACTATTCCCCAAATTTCCGAAAACATTGCACAAAAATCAGATCTGGATGTCGAGAAAGTACGCGAGGTGGTGACACACCTTAGCCAGTCGACTGTTCCTGTCGGCCAAATTATATCGACCATTGCCAGCGTATCCAAAGTATCACCTGATAAGACGATCGAGGTGATATCATCCCTGGCTCTTGCGGCCAGCAGTTCTGCGAGTGTGGTACAAACAGTGGTTGGAAAAACCAGTCTGTCTGAAAATAAAGTCAGGGAAGTTTTGGAAAACCTGCATACGGTGCAGGCGCCCGCAGACGAATATATTTCAAAGATTGCGGAAAAGACTAACATCTCAAATGATAAAGTTTTGGAAATAATATCCTCTGTCAGTTCATCTGCGATTGATGAACCCACAATTATCAATCAAATTTCACAGTCAATGGGCGTAACGGCAGATAAAGTAAAACAAGTGATCAGCCTTTCCAGCGCCAGGGATATTAAAAAAGTTCCGGACCAGATTTCGATTGAAGATTATGAAGAAGTGAAAAAAATGTGGCTAAAGCATTATAGGGAAGCACCTGTCCCAGTTTCCGAAATCATCAAAACCAGAACTGATTGGTTGATTGTGGAGGAAAAGAAACTGCAAAATACGCTGGAACTTTTAAATAGTACCGATAAGAAAAAGAAACAGCAGGGATTATCGCAAGTCGCGGAAATTTTACCATTCATGCTTCTTGGAGGTTTTTCGCAGTCAGAAATATTGACTTACCTCAAAGCAAAATATGAGGCAGTAAAACTGGTGGCAGCGGAGAAAGAAGCAGAAAAGCGGGTCAAAGAAGAAGCTAAAAAGGAAATTGAGGAAAACAGCGATGAGAATATGGTAAATGTAAAAAAGACAGAAATCGCAGAAGAGGAAAAAAAGAAAGAATTAAGCGCCGCGAAGGCTTTGGATGATATTAAATAAAAATTTATTTATTCGCTTGACAAGACTGATACAAATTCACCATAATTAGGATATGAAAAATATCAGCAAAATTCCGCTGTATATAGGACTGTCTGTTTTGGTTTTGTCTATACTTGTAACCTCGGTAACCCTTGGACAAAAAAGAAGTCTTACTCAGCAGAAAAGCCAGGCTTCCTCTACCACGGCAAATTTAAGCCTGCAATTCACATCTCCCGGTAAAGTAAGTGTCCTCGTCAATTCACCGGTTGAGGTGTCAGGAATGGATATTGTCATCAAATACGACAAGAATAAATTTATTATTTTACCCTCATCTCTTTCCTCGGGAGACCAGCTTATAACAACCGGAGGAAAACTGGATAAGTTGAACGGAACTTTTACATTTTCCGAAATTGCCAAAGGAAGTATAAAAAATACTATTACGGCGAGTTTCACTGTGCGTTCGCTCACTCCGAAGGTGAACACCAGCGGAAGCCTTTCCTTTGATACCGGTAGCGATAAAACTGCAGTCTTAGAAAAAACCAGCGGCCAAAATATTCTGGGAGAGGCAACTGGCGTCAATATTACAATACCTGCACAATGAAATACCTGAAAGTTTTATTAGTCATTTCGGTTTTAGGATTTGCTTTCACCGGCAGAGCCTGGGCAACTGAAGCCTCCCTC
>CAYIFB010000038.1:0-6019 GCA_964362665.1 uncultured Gammaproteobacteria bacterium
CTGGGAACTCTCGTTCGGATATCACCCGGAAAGATATTGGTATCCCAATGCCACGCGCTTTATCCCCTTTACCCTCCATGAATTTCCTTCCTACTCTTTTGTAGTTTCTGACCTTCATGGACATGTTTCCGATATTCCGTTTGTTTTTCTGACTTTGGCCTTACTTCTCTCCATTATCATAGATAAAAATAAGACTTTTCAATCTAAAGCAGATCCTAAAGATGAAACACCATCCTCTGGGATAAATTTTAAATTTGCTACGGATTTTGAAAATCATACATCTCTCCCTCTTGGTAAACTGCTTTTTTTGGGCATACTTTTGGCTGCCATGTACATGACCAATGCTTGGGATGGATTAATTTATATGGTTCTTTCCGGAATGGTCTTTTTATATTTAAATTTCTCCGCAAAATATACAGAAAGCCAATCCTTTTTCAGTTCCCTTTACCGGACTTTTTCAGGATCGCTGTTTTTATTATTCTTTTTTCTTTTGGCAAGCCTGCCATTTTCCCTGAATTTCAAACCATTTGCTTCAGGAATTGGTGTCTTGTGCGCGCCAAAATCGCTTTTGGGGAGTAAAATCGGCCCCCTGCTATTTGAAGTCGGCAAATGCCAAAAATCGCCTCTTTATATGCTGACAATTCTTTGGGGATTTTTCTATTTTCATGTCATAGGATTTCTTATTTTTATCCTGATTCCTAAAATTCGCAATCACGAGAATAAACCCGCTGATTATAAAAAATCTGCCAAAACTTCAAATACCTTCCTGAAAAAAATAGGCTTATATCTTCTAAAACCCCTGCAACTTTTTCATCATCTTTCACTTGCGGATTCTTTTGTGCTCCTTATAATAATAATCTCCACACTCCTTTTAATATTTCCCGAATTTTTTTATCTGAAGGATATTTATCCGGCGCACTACCGGGCAAATACGATGTTTAAGCTTGGATATCAGGCTTTCATGATGCTGGGAATCTCAACTATCTATATTATTTACCGGATAAAAAATGCAGTCAGCTGGGGATTTATGAAAAGTATTTTCAGTATCATCAGCATCATTACCTTATTTCTCGTGGCGATTTATCCCAACTTTGCCGTCAATTCATATTTTGGCAATCTGAAAGTCTACTCCGGACTGGATGGACTAATGTGGTTGAAAAACCAGTATCCTGATGACTACAATGCCATTATTTGGCTAAGAAATAACATTGACTGCAAGAACTCCACACCGCGTGAATGTAACAGCCAACCGGTGATCGCGGAAGCCAACGGAGAATCCTACACAGATTATGCCAGAGTTTCCGCCAATACCGGACTGCCGACAATTATCGGGTGGCCTGTCCATGAATGGCTCTGGCGCGGAAGTTATGATGAAGCCGGTAAACGAATTCCGGAGGTAGCAGCAATTTATCAAAGCAATGATCTAAATACAGTTAAAAATATACTGCGGAAATATTCTGTAGCTTATATTTTTGTTGGGACTTTAGAGAGGGAAAAATATCCAAATCTGAATGAGGCAGGTATCGCGAATGTGGGAGAAATAGTTTTCCAAAGCGGAAACACTAAAATATACAAAATAAAATCTTTTTATTAAGCAAAAATCCCCTAGGCCGCATCCGATGATAACTTGATTGTATATGGTATTCGATACGGCACAAAGAGCCGTAATCATCAATAACCCTTCAGGTTATTGATGAACGGGCTCTTAGTCTACAAATCTAACTCTCGAAAGGGAGATCAGCAGCCTGGGACGTACAAATTGCATCGGTTTCTCGAAAGGGAGATCAGCAGCCTGCCCTACTGTTGATCCCCCATCCAAGAAACTGATTTTAAACTGCAATTTTACGTCCTAAACCTTCACTCAGAAAATTTCATCAGAAATTATTCTGAGCTACTGTTGATCTCCTTACAGGATAAACCCCATCCAAAAATTAGATTACCAGTTAAAAAACGAGCAAAGTCAGCCAAAGGCTGATCTGACCACTGGCACGAAAAAACTCTGGTTACTGAAACCCACAGCATAAACCAGAGTTATTAAAGAAAATACGCTTAAAATTATTTTTTTGCCTGAATAATTCATAGGCAGATCTATTCTGACGCGCCATTCTATCATCGGTATAATAGTTTGTCAAGCTTTACCGCGATAACCCAACTATTTTAAATTCAGTCGACTTATAAATCTCTATTGGTAGTGGATTAAAATAAAAATATACACTATTTTATGGTTGATGAATTTTGTTACTGGGACAAATAGATTGATATTTTTTGCGCACGAAAAAAAATTTGACTTGTTTTGGGAAACTGTGTTAAAGATGTGTAAGGCATTGACCACTTCTGCTCTCTAAAAGTGGTCATTACCATAATATAAAAGAGCATTACTAATCGTAGTCGTAACCCGCTAGCGATAGTGATGCTCTTTTTTTATTTTTAATTTCGTAGTCGTAACCCGCTTTAAACTTAAAGTGTCACTACAGGAATGCTTAATCCTTTATCTTTCAGTCTTCTGAACTGGTCTTTAGCCACTGATTGAAATTTTTCCCACTCGTAATCCCGTTTGATGTTAGCTTTTCTTTTTGGTGCAAACCACTTTTGAAACAAGTCTTTGATCATATATTTTTCCTTATTTAAAAAAATGCTAGCACGTGCAAACCCTCTTGTCAATACCCTATAGTTTTAAATGCCTTAATAAAGTCTATACCTATAGTAATTAAATGAAGTTATAGGTTGTTACAACAGTCCAAAAAATTATCCACTTAAGTTGTGGATAACGGCTCGGATGGAAAAATCTCCCAAAAGAGGATAATATTTGCGGGGGTAGACTATCTCGTCAGGTTTTTAATGATATAGAAGATCAAAACAGCTCGTTTACTGCTTTTATAAGGCTATTGTAAGTTTTTGGACTAATGATGTTCGTAAAACCCAGCTTGCGGGCTTCTTTGATTCTGCGTTCGACTCCAATGACGTTTCTGATCTCACCTAGAAGTCCCACTTCCCCTATCGCCACGCTTTTCCCCGGGAACGGTTTATTTTTGAAGGATGAGATAATTGCCAGACAAATCCCCAAATCCGCCGCCGGCTCGAAAACCTTGATACCGGATGCCACATTGACAAAAATATCAAAATTTCCCAATGGAAGCCGGAGATGTTTCTGTAGAATTGCTACCAGCATTTGCAGACGGTTATTATTGATCCCGTTGCCGACACGCCTTGGAATTGGAATCTGGGTGGAAACAGTCAAGGCCTGCACTTCAACGAGTAACGGTCTTGATCCTTCCAGAGTTGCAATAACCACTGAACCGGCAGCATTTTTATCCTTCCCCAGAAAAAGTTCGGAAGGATTATCCACTTCCTTCATCCCTGCCTCTTCCATGGAAAAAACTCCTACTTCATCGACTGGACCAAATCTGTTTTTAGAAGTTCTTAAAAGTCTTAGAGTCTGAAACCGTTCTCCTTCAAGATAAAGTACTGTATCTACAATATGCTCTAGAGTTTTAGGACCGGCTATTGTCCCCTCTTTGGTTACGTGACCGATTAGAATCACCGGAATGTGTTCTTTTTTGGCAAAATCCATGAGTTTCAGGGTAGATTCCCTCACTTGCCCTATGGCTCCGGGTGCGCCGGAGAGCTCTTCGCTCCATAAAGTCTGGATGGAATCGATAATGAGAAGTTTGATATCATCTTTATAGGACGTAGCTTCCGCGAGCATCGATTCGACATTAGTCTCTGACATGATCAGAATTTTTTCTGTTTTCAGTTTTAACCTTTGGGCTCTTAGCTTGATCTGGGCAGCTGATTCTTCACCGGAGACGTACAACCCTCCGATGCGAGCTATTAATTGCAATGTCAAAGTGGACTTGCCGATCCCCGGGTCACCGGCTAGAAGAATTAGGGATCCGGGAATCAATCCTCCGCCTAAAACTTGGTCAACCTCCTTAAGTCCTGTCGAAATTCTGTTCACTTTAGTTGTCAGCACGCTCGTTAGTCTGACTGCCTGGTTATTCAGTTTCTTCTCGCGTGTATTTTTCTTACCCCAAGCCGGTCCTTCCTCTTTTTCCACAGTTTCCACCATACTGTTCCAATTGCCGCATTCCGGGCATTTGCCTAAAAAAGAAGGGCTTTTGTAGCCGCACTGCTGGCAGATAAAGGAAGAATGGGATTTCATTTCCTACTTATTATACATACTCCTGAGGAAATTAGAAATTTGGATAATTTATCTATATCCCACCGGTTTCTCTTTGGGGACTAGAGTGAGGGAAATTTTGCGCCGTACGGTATCAATATTTTCGATGATGCAATCAATTTTACTGCCTATCTTCGGCTCTTCACCAGAAATAATTTTACTGATATGAAGTAGCCCTTCTATCCCTGGTTCAATTTGGACAAATATTCCATATGGAGCAGACCTCACAACTTTGCCTGAAATTGTTGACTCCAACGGATATCTGTCTAAGATATTTTTCCAGGGATCAGGAGTCAGGCGTTTAATGGATAAGTTGAGCTTCCCTTCCTGCCTGTTAACATCCAATATGAGTACTTCAACTTTATCTCCCACCTTATAGAGATTATTTAAATTCTCTACTTTTTCCCAGGCAATTTCGGATATATGAACCAATCCTTCCAAACCTTCAATATCCACAAAAACTCCAAATGGGGCAATACCGGAAATCACTCCTTTTAATTCATCATCCGGTTTTACCTTATCGAGCATCTTCTTCTGAACTGAAGGCGTGACACCCATCGCTGCGGCTTTTTGCGAAAAGACTAATCTATTTGAAGCATGATCAACCTCAAGTACTTTCACGGTAATTTTTTTGCCAAACAAAGATGCCGGTGAGATGGTATGACCGCTTTCAAGCTGTGTTGACGGAATAAAACCCCGAAGCCCCTGCCAATCCACTAAAATACCGCCTTTAGCAGACTCTAGTCCTGTAACTTCCAGATCCGTCCCCGTCTCTTTAGCTTGGGTTAGTTGCGTCCAACGATTTTCCACATTTGCCCGGCGCAGGGAAATAACTATATAACCGTTGTCATTTTCCGGTGAGATGACGTGACCGGCGACTTTCTCTCCCGGCTGAAGATTATGGATGTAATCTTTTATCTGATCAAGTTCCCATTCAGCAACAATTCCATAGCTTTTTTTGCCGATATCAAACAGAATCTCTTTAGATGAAGCAGAAATCAAAGATCCTTCAATTATATCGCCTTTTTTTACTCCATAGTCAATATCTCCTGATTGAGAAAGAAGCTCATCCATGGTTTGAGGTTCTTTTTTAGCCGGCTTAATAGGTGTTTTTTCCTTTAGGGTAGAAGGAGTTTTAGAAGATTTTGTTTTTAGTTTTTTATTGACTGTCAATTGTTTTTTTGTCACTTAACATTCTACCGCCTTTCTTGATTTGATTTTTTATATTTTAGCATTAATAAATGCTAAATACAATAAAAGTTTTAAGACAAAGTCCTCCGGCCTCGACCTATTTTCACTATTCCTTGCGGCATAATTATCGTCGGCGCTGGCGTGTTTTACGATTCTGTTCGGAATGGAAAGAAGTAGTGCCACACCGCTCCAGAGACCGAAAGGCTCCGCCTTAAAACTTTCAAGCTCCTTGAAAAGTGAACAGAACTATATACGATCTTTCAACCACGTATGACGTGGTAGCCTTAAAATTTACTCTCGACCGATTAGTACGGATGAGCTAAGTATCTTACGATACGTACACTTTCCGCCTATCAACCTTGTATTCTACAAGGAGTCTAAAAGGATACCTTATCTTGAAGTAGGCTTGGCGCTTAAGATGCTTTCAGCGCTTATCCTAAGGGAATGTAGCTATCCAGCATGCTGCAGAAGTAAACTTCCACAACTGGCACACCAGTGATTCCCCCCTCGCAGTCCTCTCGTACTAGCAAGAGACCTTCTCAAGTATCCAACGCTTGCACAGGATAGAGACCGAACTGTCTTACGACGTTCTGAACCCAGCTCGCGTACCCTTTTAACCGGCGAACAGCCGGACCCTTGGGACCTTCT
>CAYIFB010000039.1:0-5667 GCA_964362665.1 uncultured Gammaproteobacteria bacterium
CAATTCAGGTTTCCTTTGACAGTGCAACAGGTGATGCGAAGTTCGGTCGTAGCTTAACCTTTGAAACTTCTCGATTTTTCACCTATAACCGATGGTGCTGCAGCGGTAATCTTAAGTACCGCTGACAAGAGTAAAAATAATGATAAGATCAATATTATTGCTTCCTCTGTTGCTACAGATACACTAGGGGTTGCTGATCGGTCTGATTTAACCAGTTTAAAATCAACAGTCCTGGCCGCTAAAAAAGCCTACCGGCAAGCTGGTGTAACTCCTGCACAAATTAATGTTGCCGAAGTTCATGACTGTTTTACAATTGCTGAAATTATGGCCATGGATGATTTGGGATTTTTTCCGCGGGGCAAATCTGCTGATTTTATCCGCCGGAAAAAAACAACCCTTGGATTTGGCTGTCCTGTAGTCAATACATCAGGGGGGCTAAAAGCCGCAGGTCATCCGGTTGGCGCAACAGGAGTGAAGCAGATTGTGGAAATTTACCGCCAGTTGAAAGGCGTTGCCGGGAACAAACAGGTGAAAAATGCCAAAACAGGACTAACTCATAATGTCGGAGGAAGCGGAGCAACAGCCGTTATTCATATTTTGCAAAAGGATTGAAAGTCATGTTTTCACCGGTCAAAATTTGGCGTAACCAGAAAAAAATCCAGAAAATCTTAGGTCTCACGGGAAAAATATTATCCTGGACCAAAATTTATGTTCCGCCGGCCGGATTCGAATCGCAGGCTCCATATGTCGTCGCGGTAGTTGAACTTGAAAAAGGTAAAAAATACTTAGCCCAGTTAGTGGAATGGGAAGAAAAAAACCTCATAATAGGACAAAAAGTAAAAAGCATACTGAGGCGCACCAAAGATCCGGGCGTTGAAGGCGTTATTCCATATGGTGTGAAATTTAAACCTATTTAAAAAATCCTCATGCAAATTACTGTTTCTACACCGGGTAAAATAATTCTTAGCGGCGAACATACGGTTGTTTACGGATTTCCGGCAATTCTCACTGCCATAAACCGCAGACTTTACGTGACGGTCAGATCTTCCGGAAAACCCAACCGCAGAGCAGATGATATTAAAATCATCAATGCCAATATTAAAGACGAGCATTTAGTCAGAAAAAGCATTGAAGTATTCAGGGAAAATTTTAAAATCGATAAGCTTCCATCTTTAGAAATGGAGATTTCTACAGACATTCCGCCAAACCGCGGTCTTGGCTCTTCAGCTTCTGTGTCTTCTGCTGTAATCGGAGCTTTGATGAAAGGAATACTTAATATCTGGAATCCTCTCAAAATAAATGAACTTTCATTCATAGTCGAAAAAAGCCAACATGCCAATCCTTCAGGAGCAGACAACACTATTGTTACTTTTGGGGGATTGATCTGGTACAGGAAAGAATTTGATTTTCTGAAATCCATCTGGAGTCTGCCGATCAGTCAGTACAAGTTCCCGCCTTTTATTTTTATTGATTCCGGCAGTCCTCTCGAAACTACCGGGGAGATGGTGAAAAATTTGGGTATTTTGTATCAAAAACAAAAAAAGAAGATGGAAGAAATATTTTACAGTCAGGAGATAGAAACCAAAAAAATGCTGATGGCTTTAAAACAAAATAATTTAAAAGATTTACAGGAATCTATCGAAAAAACTGAAATAAATCTGGAAAAAATGGAAGTTGTCGGGCCATACGTGAAAAACATTATCAATAAAATCCGGGAAATCGGCGGTGTAGCCAAAGTCAGCGGGGGAGGAGGATACAAAAAGGCCAGCGGGATGTTGATCTGTTTCCATCCTACCCCTTCCAAAATTTACGCTCTGACCAAAAAACTGAAACTTGAATCTTTTCCGCTTTTGCTGGGGGAGGAAGGAATTAGGATTGAAAAACAGGAAAAATCAATATGACGGAAAATAAAGTGACCGTAAAAGCCCCGGGTAAACTGATGATACTTGGCGAACACGCCGTATTATACGGATATTCATGTCTTGTAACTGCGGTCAACAAATATCTGACCGTTGAGGCCAGTTTGACAGAAGGCGGGAAGGATGAAATTATGACCCCACAATCATCTGATCAGACATTTATCAGACAAACTTTGGCCTTTTTCCGGCCAGTCGCTAAAAGCAATAAATGTTTCCGGATTAAAACAGAAAGTGAAATAACAGGGTATGGACTTGGTTCGTCTTGCGCGACAGTTGTTGCCACCATTAAGGCGCTTGCATATCTCTTAAAGATAAACTTCACAGAGCAAAAGTTATTTGATATTTGTTTCCGGATAATTTTAAATGTGCAGAAAAAAGCTTCAGGATTTGATATAGCCAGCTGTATTTACGGAGGTAATATTTTGTTTTCCGGACGAACTAAAAAAGCGGATAAAATTTCCTCAAATCCGTTGCCTTTAAGTGTCGTATTTACCGGCGTGAAAGCTGATACGAAAACCATGATAGAAAAGATGGCAGAAACTCGAAGTAAAGATCCGCAAAAAACAGATGAAATTTTTCAGGAGATAGATCATATTGTAAAAATAGGCCAACAGGCAATTCTTGAAAAAAAATGGCAGGCTTTGGGGCTACTTATGAATCAAAACCAGACTTTACTCAAAGACTTGGGAGTTAGTACTTCCGGAATTGACAGATTAGTAGAGGTAGCTCTCAAAAACGGAGCTTACGGCGCCAAACTGTCAGGAGCAGGCGGGGGAGATTGTATAATTGTTTTAGCGAATGCGGATGAAAGATCAAGAATTGAAGATGCTTTACAAAAAGCAGGCGGAGAAATTATCAGCTTATCTACCTCTGTAGAAGGAGCAAAAATAACATGAAAGCAACAGCCGTAGCGCCGTCCAATTTAGCTTTTATCAAATACTGGGGAAAAGTTGACGAGAAATTAAATTTACCGGCCAATTCCAGTATTTCCATGAATTTAAACGGACTGCTTACTACGACCACTGTGGAATTTGACAGTCAATTTAAATCCGACTCTATAATGATTGACGGCAAGCAGGATGAAAAAGAAAGCAGACGGGTAATGTCTCATTTGGACAGGATTAGAAAAATAGCCAAAATAACCTTAAAAGCCAGGGTTGTTTCACAAAACAATTTTCCGCCGTCCACTGGCCTCTCCTCATCAGCCTCAGGCTTTGCTGCTTTGACTCTGTCCGCGTCATATGCTCTCGGATTAAAACTTTCGGAAAAAGAATTATCTATTCTCGCTAGACTTGCGTCAGGATCAGCCTGCAGATCAATTCCTTCCGGGTTTGTGGAGTGGAAAAAAGGCAAAACAAGCGGTGATTCATTCTCTTATTCCCTTTATCCGCCCGACTGGTGGGATATTGTAGATGTTGTATTAATTTTAAGCGATTGCAAGAAAGATATTCCAACAAGTGAAGGTCAAAAACTGGCCTTTTCCAGCCCCTTTTTTAAGAATAGACTTGATAAAATAGAAAGTAAAATAAAAATACTTAAAAAAAGTTTAGCGGAGAAAGACTTTAGTACTTTTGGACTTCTGGCTGAAAACGAAGCATTGGAACTTCACTCCATTATGCTCACGTCAACTCCTTCTTTAATTTACCTTCTTCCCGAAACATTATTTTTTATGAAGGAAATCGTCAAATGGAGAAAAGAAGGATTAGAGGCATATTTCAGCTTGAATACCGGCCAGGCTTTGCACATACTTTGTCAAGGCAATGATTTAGCAAAAGTGAAGCTAAAATTGGCAGGTTTTCATAATATTAGACAAATTATTATCAGTAAGCCAGGAGAGGGAGCAAAAATTATAAAAAGCCATTTATTTTAAAGATGAAAGACAAAAAAAAGCAAATCCGACACGTGGCCATTATCATGGACGGCAACAGAAGATGGGCAAAAAAGCGGCACCTCCCTTCATTTGTGGGTCACCAGAAAGGGGAAGAGCGTATTGAGCCAATCATCGACGAAGCGATAAGACTGAAGATTTCCCACCTGACTTTTTGGGCGTTTTCTACCGAAAACTGGAAGCGGAGTAAAGATGAGGTAAATTTTTTACTGAATTTATACCGCAAAGTTTTACATAAAAAAATTGACGGATTCCATAAAAAAAACGTACGGATAAACATTATCGGCAACTTATTGATGTTTCCCAAAGATGTGCAGGAAATGACTTTAGGATGGATGGAAAAAACAAAAAATAACAATAGAATTACCGTAAATTTTGCCTTAAGCTACGGTGGTCGCGACGAAATTATAAGAGCGATTAAAAAAATGGGACAGTCCCCAAAACAATGGAACAATGTAACAATTGAGCAATTTAGTAATTTTCTCGATACTGCCGGACAGCCTGATCCGGATTTGCTGATCAGAACCGGAGGTGAAAAAAGGTTGTCAGGATTTCTTCTCTGGCAGCTTGAATATGCTGAGCTTTTTTTCTCCGATGATTTTTGGCCGGATTTTACTCCCGAAAAATTCAGACAGGCGATAGAAGACTTCTATTACCGTCAGCGAAGGTTTGGTAAATAATGTATAATTTACACTAATGGATCGAGAACGGTTGACCATAACTTTAAAAAAAACAGTCCTCGCCGGTGTTGACAGATTTATTGACGGCACGAAGATTCGCAACCGGTCCCACGCGATAGAATACCTCATTACTCAAAGTTTGACTCCCAAAGTCAGTCAGGCGGTCATACTGGCCGGAGGCCGGGGACTTAATATGCGTCCCTATACCTTTGAAATGCCCAAAGGTCTTTTTCCGGTTGGAGGAAAACCTATTTTAGAATATATAGTCGAACTTTTATGCCAATATGACATCAGAAACATCATTATGTCCGTAGGTTACCTTGGCGAGAAAATCAAAGACCATTTTGGCGATGGAAAAAAATTCGGAGTAAAAATTACCTATATTTCTGAAACAGAACCTCACGGGACCGGAGGAGCTTTGAATTTAGCCAAACCTCACATCACCGGCAATACCTTTTTGGTGATTCACGGGGATATTTTAGTCGATATAAATTTGATAGACCTTATTTCGTTTCATAACGAGCAAGGCACATTATCGACTATTGCTTTGACGTCAGTCGTCGACCCCTCACAATTTGGGGAGGTTGCCCTGCACGGAGCTAAAGTCACCAAATTTATTGAAAAGCCTCTTAAGGGGAGGCAAACTTCCCAGCTGATTAGCTGCGGAATTTATGTTTTTAATAAAGAAATTTTTAATTATTTGCCCAAAAAGGGAATCTCTTTGCTAGAGGATATTTTTCCGAAACTCGCCCGGGAACAGAAGTTAGCCGGTTTTCTTTTTGAAGGCCGTTGGGTGGATATAGGCACGCCGTCTTCATACGAAAATGCCATCAAAAAGTGGGGAAAAAGAAAATAATCAAATCACCCGGTCCAGATGCAGTCTTTTTTTTAATTTTTTAATCTCCGTCAAAACTCCTTTTGGTATTTTACTGTCAAACTTCAGGATAGAATTTATAAACACCTTTTTGATACTTTCCATTTCCAGTCTGGTTTCAGATCCCACCGCAATTCTTAAAAAAGGGTCACCGTAATCCGTCCATAGAGAGGTTAAATATATCCTCGTCTGGTTTAGGCCAAAACTTGTTCCTCCAACCAGTTCTATTTTATTTTTACGGGCATTTTCGATAACAAGATTAATAAATTTTTTATAAAAACTGGTTGTTTCAAACTCGGATTTAAA
>CAYIFB010000040.1:0-5210 GCA_964362665.1 uncultured Gammaproteobacteria bacterium
TTTGAATCCCTGGCCGTTGGTGTCAAAGATACCTACAATGGTTGAGCCGTCTGATAGGCCGGTGCGTTTTTTTGCCGCCTCGATATCTATTACCTGAAGCCCTATCATTACCGTTGATACATAGGCGAACTTGCCTGAAAGCGCGACTTTATTGGGTATGCCGGAATATGCTTCCGCAAGTTTTTCTCTGGCAATGATGGCCGGGCTTGCTGCCCTGACTAATGCGGGCTGGGTTGTCTCGTCTGTGGAAAGGTCATAGAATCGTATGTAGCCGAACTGCTCGCCGCTTGCAAACCGAATATCCTCGGTAATGGCCAAGAGCATCTCGTTCGGCTCGACTGCAACTCCCCTGTAGTTGGTGGTCGCAACGCCCGCCGAATAGACGACAAACGGCTCGGTAGGCTTTTTCACATTCGCATCTATGACGCGCCAGCCTGATACGCCTGCCGTAACATAAAGAAAGGTGCGGCCTGTTATGGGGTCTGTAAAGAGGTCTATATCCCTTCCGCCGTTAAACGTACCTTGGGTCAGGTCATACACCTGGGGTATTTTGGTTGTAAAGACTGCGCTGTATTCACTTACGAGCGGCAGGAGGCAGTTTGCGGGCTGGGAAGGATTTTGCGCAGCGCAGGTTGCATCGCTGTTCGGAACTGCGTCGGTTATGCCATTTGTTATGAGTATCTGGTATTTATGGCCGAACATAAGATTTGACTTTGGCTGAAGCGTTGCTATAACCCGGTTTGCTTCTATTGATGTATAAACAATGGATGATACTGGAAGAGGCGTTGTGTATAAATTGTTTACCGGGCCCATGTCAAATAGCTTGACCGTATCTTCATTTACGTTTTGCACGGGCTCATCAAAGGTGATGGCGGTCTGCGTGGTGACCATGATATCCTTTGAGCCGTCTGAGGGAAGTATTTCATCAACTCTGGGCGGGCCGTCCATACCTGCGGGTTGGATGCCGGGCTCAACCGCCCTGATGGTCATGCCCCGCGCGCTTATATTTCCCGCGTCATCCTTTGCCTCGATGGTAAAGGTATATACACCGGCTGCATTGGGCTTTATGTATTTTGTTTGTGAGCCTGCAATTGGGAAGCCAAATGCTGGGGTATAGGCATATGTGTAAGTCGGGACAGGATTGTCAACCGAAATAAAGGTATGGGTCGTTGTGCTGGCAAGCTCCATCGGCACTGAATAGACCTGCGGAGAAAGCGCTGCTGTTGATGTATAGCTGACGCTCATGGTCACATTGCCCATAAGCTGATCCAGAACAGTTACAGGGACTTCCAGTTCGCCTCCAACCGGAACTGTGCCTGCAATGAAGCGGATATCAGGGGCCTGGCCCGGGACAATCTGAAGGTTCATGGATATCGAAGGCGCGGTATGATCGGGTATCTGCGTGTTTTTATCCGCAAGCTTGAAATTAATGTTGTTCACTGTATACGGCACATCGCATGTGGTGATATTTGCCGTGAGTTTGTTCATTGTCTGTGGATGCGTTGCTGAAACCGAGAAAGTCCTGCACACATCCTTTACGCTGAATCCGTATGACGCATAGCGCCCCTCGGAATTTGAATACGAGATAAAATTGTATGCCCCGGGGCTTCTGATAACTGCATTTTTTATGGGCTTGTCCGATGTTTCGAGCGTGCCCGGCAGATACCCGCCCATGCCGTCCATGTCACGGTAGGTATAGCCTGAGATGATAACAGGGCCGTCCAGTGGAGAAGCGGTGTATAAAAAGGCGAATATGCCGCCTATGTATATCCCGTCAAAGGGAGGGCTTGCGGTGGTAAGGCGATTGTCTATGACCTTTGCGCTGTTGTGGATTACGTAAACCTTTTCCTGCGTTCCGTCCGCATTGGTGTGCACCGAGGGCTGGGCAACAAAAGGGGTTGCATCTTCAGGCATGTTTGCAGGCTTGGGCACAGAGAGCTTCACCTCTTTTTGGAAATTTGCGCCTCCAGCGTCAATATTGACCGCTGCGAGGAATCGCGCCTCTTGAGGCACAGGATTATCTTGGGGAAGCTCGGACTCTATAACAGGGGTGATCTTTACTATGGTCGGACCGAGCAATGCGCCGTCCGGGATTTCAAGCTTAAGCCCGCCCTCTCCTTCTACAGTTCCTCCTTTTGCGGTTACAAGGTATCTGCCGTCGTCGCTTTTGAAGGTGACGAAGGAAATCAAGGTCTGGTTCCCTGCGGTATCCATAAGAACGATCTTTATCTCATCTCCAAGCTGGGCCTGGATTTTGCCGGAAAAAGAGCCGTTGGTCGCGGGCTTTACGGAAACAATCTCGCCGCTTGTGTCGTTGATGATGAGGACCGTGCCGGTCGGCTCCGCAGAGCCCTGTGTTGCGGTAATAGTAACAAATCCGTCAGCATCCGGGAATGTGGAGCTTATGCTTCCTGCGGCAGGGGGCAGAGGGGGTGTGGTATCCTTTGTGGTAAAGTGAGATGACAGGTCCGCAGCCATTGCATACCCCTGGAGGTCTTTGATCCCCCTGGTAATAGAGAGTGCGTACCCTGTCTCTGATTTTAAGAGCTCTGAAGGATAGAGGGTTATGACAGCTCCGTCCGGGTTTATGGAAAAGACCCCCGGTATCGGGTTGTTTAAAGAATCCTTTAACGTGATAGTGGAGCTTGTAACCGTTGTCTTGTCAACAGGCTCGCTTAAGGTGATAACAATGGATGTCTTCGTATCTATGCCTGTTGCATTGTCCGAAGGAGCTACAGAGAGGACGCGGGGAGGCGTAACCGTTATCTGGAGGTTTACGGTTGCAAGTTGATTTGCCGCGGTAATTGCGCCCTGGCCTGTTCCCATATTATTTTTTGCGATGTCAAGGGCAGAGGCAGTAAAGGGGCTTACGGCCGAGGTGACGAAGTATTTGCCGTCCGCGCCGGTAAAGTCAACGAGCGAGCTCGTGTCTGACGAGACAAGGGCAGAGCCGAATGCGAGTCCTGACGCATCGGTAACAATGCCTTTTACAAACCCGAGCTGGGTTTTTGCCTGGAGGAAGAAGTAGGTGCCTGAAGCAGTAATGCCGCTTAAGCAGTTAGAACAGTTTAAGCCGTTCACATCCGAGGTGATGAGCGAGCCTGCGGCTCTGGCAAGGCCAACAAGCTTAAGCCTTTTTACCCCGCCTGTTTCAATCGCCCGGGCAATAACCAGGGGGAAGCGCAGGTCAAGCCCTGAAGGCAACGGTATGGAAATCTCTGCCGAAGACAACAGGGCCTGGCGCGTTAGGTTTATCTCCACTGCGCGGAGAAGGATAAAATCAGGGCCCACAATGCCTGCGAACGTTGAAGGTTCCGCAGTGCGCGTCTCTACAGGCACGGTCTGAGTCAGCGCGCCCTGCGGAATGGTGAGCACGTTTCCGTCAGCGTCTAAAAGCATCGCTCCTTCCGCGCCGACCATAACGCCGTTTTCCTCTGTATCTTTCAACGCAATCTGGACGCCTACCTTTCCGAGCATAAGTTCGATAATGGTATATTCTTGCGACGGGGTGACAGGGAAGGTGGTAAACACCCCTTTATTCGCTGCGTCGCCTGTTAATGGGGAGATTGAAAGGATTGAAGAATTGGTAAGGCACGGATAGCGGTAGAGTATCAAATCCTGAACATAGGCTGCGGGCAAGACAACATTGCCTGACAAAAGGTCAAAACGCTCTGTTACCGTGGCATTGACAATAAGGCCTGAGCTTAGAGGAGTTCCCGGATTCGGCAACGGAGATATCGCGATCTCGCCCTTTGCCTTAAGCCCTGCTGAAGGGGGCGCTGCAGAAGGGACTACTTTGCCTGATGCAGTAAGCTCCGCGGCAGAGGGATTTGCCGCTTGTTCAAGGCTTTTTGGCAAAGGGCTTCCTTCGGAAGGAAGGATAAAACAGGCGGGCTCCGCGGGGGAACAGGAATCTGAAATTACAAAGTTGTATTGACCCGTGGATGAAATTTGAGCGGTGATATATTTTCCGTCGCTCGTTACCGCGCCGGGATTTGTCATAACCCATTGATGGGCTGCGGTATCATAGATGGTCAATGGTATTTCTGAAGAAGGGGCAATGGGAAGAAGCGGGGAAAGGGGGATCTTAAGCAATGCAGGCACGGCGAAGTTCACCTTTGACACTTGACCCGCGCCCCCTGTCCCTGCGTTCCGGATATCAATAACCGAAAGAGGGGACCAGTTTCCGGGCAAAAGCCCGGCAAGCCCTTGATTGCTTACAGGGGTAAGTCTGATATCAACCTCTTCTGTGAGCGCATTTTCCGGAACGATAAGTTCGATCTCATTTGTCCCCTGGCCTTGGCTTCCGGATGCGGATGATGCGGATAAGTCCCCCTTTGCAATGCCGCCGATTCCATTGATGAGATTTTGCACGCTGCTTATGGGCGTGAGCCTGGCATCAATGACAATCGTGTTCTTTTCAGGCCTTACCGTGACAAGCCGCTCAATTGTAGTAAACCCGGGCTTTGCGAGAATGATAAGGTAATCTCCTGCCGGGGCTTCAAAGAAATAGTCGCCGCCGGACTGGGTCCGGATATAATAACGATCATCCGCCCCCTTTGTCGCGCCGTCGGGCAAAGGGACTGTGGAAGCGGAAACATCCCCTGATAAAGACAAGGGCACGCTGATATCCGCGCCTTCAAGCCTCAACCCCTTTGTGTCGTCATAGACCTCTCCCTGGATAAAGCCCGATCCTGCTGGGCCCTCACTTATCCGGATATCCCCGGCCTGTGCGCCGATATTCCCTGCGCTGTCAAAGGCAATTGCCTCAATATGGACAAGGGAGTCTTTTAAAAGGTCCGGAGAAAGGGTGTAGGAAAGAGAGCTTGAAGCGCTCGGTTCTGCATTATGAAGCGAAGACTTAAGCGTTGAGCCGTTCACCTTTATCTCGCTCTGGGAAAGGCCGAGATTGTCTGTTGCGCCTGCGGCAATTCTTATGCTCGCCCCCGCCCCTGCCTGAGACGGGATGGTAAGGCTCACGGATGGAGACTGGGTATCAAGGGTTATGGCAACGTTTGCTGTGCCGATATTTTCCACCCGGTCTTTTGCGCGTATGGAAATGGCATTGACCCCTTCGGCAAGGGCAAAATTTGAAAGGGTGAAGCTCTTGCCCGTAATCTGAGCAGCAATGTTGTTGACGGTCACTGAAGTAACGGTCTCATTCACTGTGCCTGAAACCGTAATCTGAGGAGTATTCACGATGCGGCCTG
>CAYIFB010000041.1:0-4380 GCA_964362665.1 uncultured Gammaproteobacteria bacterium
TGGGCATCATGGGCTTGTTTTTGTCCTGCTTCATCTACTACCAATTGTGGGGTAGAGACTACGCCAGTTGGGTTATTTGCCCATTCGATTTCTTCTGCGAGTTCAGTTCTGGTAACGAATCTACCTCTTACCGTGTCATAATAATCTCTCCAACCCGTCTGAGGATTGGTACGGTATTCTATGTGGGGAGGAAGGATGTAAGAAACGCGTTGATCAGTCTTTTGTCTGTCACTCAACCTTCCCTGCGTGGTATTGTCAGGTGTTTTATTTTCAGCGATTTCCTGTTGAGGCAATACAAATTTGGGATTTCTCAGGACAAAAACACTTCCATAAATCCCTACCTGAAACTCAAAATTATCTCTATTTACAGTTATTATATCCGGCCTGCCGTCATTCGTTTGCCGACCTATCGACATTTTTTTATTCGACTGTGCTAATATTATGACCGGATTTCCATCCCTGTCACGCATTGTTCTTACTGCGTAAGCAACATGTCCTTTTCCAAGATTTTTTATGACTATAAAGTCACCTTCACGAATTTGCGACATATCAGTTATTCTGATCTCTATATTATTGTGAAAATACGTTGTATCAGGCTCACCAGTTGGATTGAAAGTTCTAGGATCAAAATCTGTATCCACCAAATCATTTGCATCATCTACTCTTATCGAGCCTGCCTCATCAGGTGTTTCCCTTATCTGTCCGGAAAGTTGGGGAAGGACATTTTCTCCCGGACCAAACACTTCCTGCACCAGAAAGAGAAAATCCATACACTGTACCGGCTGGTTTTTCACTCCATATAAATCCTCACTAAAAATTCGTAATGCCGATTCAAATTCTTCTGTATTCACAATACCTCCATATTTTTCACTTAATTTTTCCTTCAATCTCCTGCCAAATTCCGCTTTATCAGTCACATTTTCATCTAATAATCCATTGACTGTTCGAGATAAATCATAAATAAACTGCTGCTGCGGTGTAGAAAAAACTTGTGCCACTTCATCGCCAGTCAATGCCTCATAACCCTGCGTATTTATTTTCTGTACTGCGGATAAATTTTCCACATTTCCCTGTTCAACTCCCGCGCTTTGACCAGACAGATGACTGATTGTTTCTTTTATTTTTTGTTCCAATACCACCCCATCACTACTATCCCCCTTTCTTCCAAATACTACCAGAGTTTTACCGTTTAGTTGATGCACTTCAAGCGTATATGAA
Organism: uncultured Gammaproteobacteria bacterium; assembly: GCA_964362665.1. Classification (GTDB taxonomy): domain Bacteria; phylum Patescibacteriota; class Microgenomatia; order 2-02-FULL-39-11; family 2-02-FULL-39-11; genus 2-02-FULL-40-13. The sequence continues at coordinate 1,219 of CAYIFB010000041.1, forward strand.
TCTTTCGCTCCCTGTAATAAATAATGCCATTCGGTAAGGTTTGTAGTTGAGGTAGGATATGAAACATCAACTGCATTACCATTTCTTATGATTACAGACCTAACTAAATCCGACATTTGCTGATTTAATGTCTGACCTTGTATGACATTTTGGACAAGTCTTGTCATATCAAAGGCAGATGTCCGAAAATGCAAAACTCCATCATCCCCCAAAATAAATTCAGAGTCACCTAGATTGGCAATCTTGCGAAGTTGCTGATTTGCAGATATCAAATCTAATTTTTCGATTTTTGCCTCAGGGCCGGCGAGGTAATCCAGATGAGCATGCTCCAACAGACTTGTCAAATAAGTCTCTTTATTTGGACCATCCTCTAGAATTTCCTTGATGGCTACGCTCAATTTGACAGTATCTCTTACTTTATGTTGAAATTTATCGTAATGGAAAGAATTCAGAAAAATATCACTATCTGGAGAAAATCCTTGGTTTTCCAATGCCTTTAAACCTAAAATGAGCTTTGGTAAATCTGAAAGAGAATCATCCTGTATTTCGACAAGATCATTAACCCCGATAAATTCTTCTTGGGATGAAACTACGGATAAAGAAGCGTTTCCGGGTTTAAATTCAGGCGACTCACTAAGTCCTGTTTCGATTTGGACTAATTGATCACTTCTTCCGGCAAGAACTATTTCTGCTCGTTGCAAATGCGAAAGAGTTGGCAAGGTATCAAATCTTACCGACTGATTCCTATCTTTTCCCGCTGCATCGCTTATATATTCAAAAACCTTATTTCCTTGAGCATTTATGGTCACAAACACATTCGGAGGTCTTGGATGGGCAATACCATGATCAATCAATACTTCATAATCAATTCCGGGATATACCGCATAGGCTGCCACTTCCCCTTTTGTGTTGATATATTCAATCGTATCAGGACGTACTCTGGGATCCCGTCCCCGGCTATATTCCCCTAAATCGCTTATAGCAGTATCAGACGTCAGAAAGCTACTCCGCGTCATCTGATCAGAGAGTACAAAAAGGGGTTCGGTAATTGCGACACCGTTTAATAATTGTCTTTGATAAGTGAAGTCAGTTTTTTGAGGCATTTCATAGTATTTCACTATTTTCCTGCCATTCTTTTCCTCTATTCCTCTGGGAATTAATATTCCGGAAATTATATTGGGTTTATCCGGATCAACGATTTGGATGGCGTCAGCATTTAAATTACCTTGAGTCCATCTTGACCACAATACTTCCATTTCAGTTCTAACTCGTGCATCACCTATTGTCGGCCTATAAACCGGTACTCTTCTTAAAACAAATTGAGGTTGTTCCCAAGCTCCATCTCCATCAAGATCAAGCAAACCTCGGGTAATAAATTCCATTTTCCCGGTTAAGGGATTGACGATAAAAAACCGGTCGGTAGGTTGTGATTTACCGTCTCCATCTACCTGGAAATACTGATAAACATGAGGCACATAACCCTCTTTAACGCTTAACGCATCCGTATCTGCCAAAAGCCGGGTCATCTTATAATCTTTGCGGGCAAATAATTTTCCATCCGTTGTAATCATCTCGAACGGTTCGTAACGAAAGTCAGATAATTTCACCTCTGCCCCACCTGTTTCTGTCAATTTTTTTTGTAATAATTGCGTATCAGTAAGATCCTTGATATTAATTTGAATTTGGAAATTACTTCGAAACACCGCTGTATTTGGATCACTGATAAGTCCCGGCGCAGGATTTCCAGCTCCTAAAAATGTTCCGTCTTCCAAGACATAAACATCAGGCATATTATCATGAGACGGAATGGCAAAAATATTTTTACTGTTTATTGTCCCCCAGACAAACGGGGTTGAACGTGCTTTTAAGGGAACTCCATTTTTATCCGTTCCAAAATCCGGATAAGAAATCTCACCGGATATATCCTTATAAACTAATGTATCGTCAGAAACAGTAAACGCTCTTGCTTCTTCAAAATCAGGGTTTACCAGGTTAAAAGTTGTATCCGGTGTCAGTTGCTGGATCTCGTTTAAGTGTTTGACTTTATCATCAAATTTTGCGCGTGTTGCAACATCTTTGGCATAAAATACATTATTTTCCGGATCTTTAACGAGAAATATATCCTGATACTTTTCTTGGTCTAAAGCAAACCCTACTACCTGTCGGTCAGCCCTGATCAAAAGTTGTGGCATATCGTCGTGGAAAGGAATACGGAATATAGGCTGGTCTTGATCTTTATCCAAAATCAGGTATCCTCCTTCATCTACAGCATATATCGGAGTACCATCGCTGTTTTTTCCTAAATCCGGATATGAAAATCCGCTTCCGTCAGGATTTGCAGTTTTTAAGAAAGTAACGATAACCCCTTCCCCGTTTTTTTGCAATACTTCAGGAATCTGATTTGGCGTTGCTAAAAGCTCTATCCTATTGCCTTTTTCATCATAAATGATTCTTTTTTCGCCGATTCCGGGCATGATAAAGTGTGTGCTGTCCAGATATTGGACGTTTTGGGGAATATAAGCATTGGCGGGATCCAAAGTCACATCTGCAGAACCTTCATTAATCAAAGTTTGTGCAAATGGTTTTTGTTCTTTTTGAATATTTCCAATTCCCTCTGGAATACTTATTGGCAAATCTCGTCCATAGATTCTTCTTTCGACTATAGATTCACCATCCTGTAATATCGGTGAATCAGGAGACTCATTAATATATGTTGCTACCAATCCCTCTCCGGGCACAAAGCGTACCACCTGTAAAGTGGCTGTATATGGCAGAGGTGCAGGTACAGTGATAGCCTCAACTGGTCGTGGGGAAAATTGTTGAAGGGCAAGATATCCTCCTGCAATTCCCGCCAAACCAGTGGCTCCCAAAGCGATAGGAGCTAATTTTAATTTCAATCGTTTTCTCTTTTTTGCGGTTCGTTCTCTTTGTTCACCCCTGATCTGATCTGCCAGCAAAACTTCCCCTGATATTGGAACTCTTACTCCTGTACCCGTATTGACCACATCACAGGGTAAACCGGGATCTATACTTCGGTCTAATACACACACTTCTATTTTTTCTGTCCGTTTGTTGAACACTAGTATGGCTTGTCCGACAGTGTTTTTATCATCAGGCCAGTTTTGTAAATCGTGGGTTGAATAATGCGTTTCAAAAATATTT
>CAYIFB010000042.1:0-4246 GCA_964362665.1 uncultured Gammaproteobacteria bacterium
CGACAGCTAGGGGAGCGAAGCAGATTAGAGACCTGCGTAGTCCTAGCCGTAAACGCATGAGTGCTAGTTGCCCCTTAAATTTGCTTACGATATTTTCGTCGGCAAATTTTAGGGGTGACGTAAGCTAACGCGTTAAGCACTCCGCCTGGGGAGTACGGTCGCAAGATTAAAACTCAAAGGAATTGGCGGGGACCCGCACAACCGGTGGAGCATGTGGTTTAATTCGAGACGAAGCGAAAGACCTCACCACGGTTTGACATGCTATCGTTTATTTCCCTAGAAACAGGGAGAAATCCGCAAGGATGATAGCAAAGCTGCTGCATGGCTGTCGTCAGCTCGTACCGTGAGGTGTTCCCTTAAGTGGGGTAACGAGCGCAACCCTCACTGTTTGTTAAATTTTCAAACAGGACTGCCTCGACTTTTGTCGGGGAGGAAGGTGAGGACGACGTCAAGTCAGCACGGCGCTTATGCCGTGGGCCACACACATCCTACAATGGCGAATAACAATGAGTCGCAAGGCTGCGAAGCCAAGCAAATCTCTGAAATTTCGCCTCAGTTGGAATTGGAGTCTGCAACTCGACTCCATGAACTCGGAATCGGTAGTAATCGCGAATCAGCAGGTCGCGGTGAATACGTTCTCGGGTCTTGCACACACCGCCCGTCAAGCCAACAAAGTCGAGAGCGGCCAATGTCCAGCCTAGCTGGATGAAGCCGAACCCGGCGATGGGGACTAAGTCGTAACAAGGTATCCCTACTGGAAGGTGGGGATGGATCACCTCCTTTCTATTTTATAATGACGAGTCCGCACGAAATCTTATTTATTAGAAATCCAATACGGACAAGTGTGCTATAAATTTTCAAGTTTTTCCTACCACATTTTGGTTGCGAAATGAGCAAAGCGAATGAAGTCCGCCAGCAAATTGCAGCATGAGACCCGTTTGACGGGTTCGAATGCTAAGATGCGGCGGATCAAGAAATTCTCAATCAGTAAAAAATCCGTCCTTTTAAGGGCGGATTTTTTGTGGGTTCATTATCATTGACAATAATCGGATTGAAATGCTAATCTATACATACTCATGACGGCATATAAACCATCTAATCTTCGTGTTCCCGGACCTACCCCTCTTCCTCCCGAAGTATTAAAAGCAGTTTCCATGCAGATGATTAATCACCGGGGTAAATCCTACGAGGAAATTCAAAAAAGAGTTATCGAAAATCTCCAGTATTTTTATCAGACTGAAAACGATATTTTTCTCCTGACCTCATCCGGAATGGGGGGACTAGAGGCTGCGATTGTAAATTTTTTTTCACCCGGTGAGACAATTGTTTCTTTTACCGTCGGGGAATTTGGTAACAGGTGGGCAGAGGTCGCGCGATGTTTTGGAGCCAACGTCGTCCAAATAAAATTTAATTCCGGAACTGCAGTTACGAAAGAAGAAGTAAATCGGGTGTTAAGTACTCAAGAAAAGGTGAAGGGCGTACTTTTTACACATAATGAGACAGCAACAGGAGTTTTAAATAAAATTTCTGATTTTGCCCCGCTTGTGAAATCCCATCCCGATAAACCACTGCTTCTGGTCGATAGCATCAGTGCTCTTGGGGCAGTAGATTTGCCGATGGACGCGCTTGGCATTGATGTTTTAGTCAGCGCATCGCAAAAGGCCTGGATGGCGCCGCCCGGCCTCTCCATGATTGCGGTATCCCAAAAAGCGTTTGAGAAACACAAAGCGTCCACTATGCCACGATATTATTTTGACCTGACTATGTATAAAGATTTTGCCCTCAAAAACCAGACACCGGCGACGCCGGCTGTAGCAACGATTTTCGGATTGGACACTTCTTTACTTTTGATGAAAAAAGAAGGAAAAGAGAATATTTTCGCGCGCCACCTGAAACTCAGGGATTATTTAAGATCAGGCATCAGGAAAATCGGTCTGAACTTATTCGTCAGTGATACAGATTCTTCGCCGACCGTAACATCTATCCTAATTCCTGATGGAATTGACGGACATGCGTGGCTGAAAGTATTAAGGGAAAAATACGATACAGTGCTTGCCGGAGGCATGGGAGACACCAAGGGTAAAATCATCAGGGTAGCTCACATGGGTTTTGTGGAGATAAAGGATTTAGACGAAGTTCTTACCGCATTAGATAAGTCAAGGCAAGATTTATGAGAGTACTTATCTGCGACAAAATCCATTCCGATGCTTTAGAATTTTTACAAAAGAAAAAAGCTGACGTTCTTTATTTGCCGGAAATTACCCCTCCCGAATTACTCCAAAAAGTTGAAGATGTTGAAGCCTTGATCGTCCGCAGTCGAACTAAAGTTACCGTCGACGTAATTGAAAAAGGACACGCTTTGAAAATAGTTGCCCGTGCCGGAAGCGGTACGGATAATATTGATAAGCTTGCGGCACAAAAGTATGGAGTGGCAGTCATCAATGCTCCCGGAGCCAATGCTCAAGCTGTGGCTGAACTGACAGTTGGTCTTATGTTGTCTTTACTTCGCCAGATTCCCAAAGCTAATAAGTCCATGCATGAAGGACAGTGGCTCAAAAAAGAGCTGATGGGAGAAGAAATTTACAATAAGACAGTTGGTATTATCGGCTACGGCTATGTGGGGAAGAAAGTGACAGCATTAGTGCGGGCATTTGGTGCTAATGTCCAAGTGGTGGGAAGCCATGATGAGGAGGAAAAGCTGCTGAATCTCTTGAAAACCTCCGATATTGTTTCGCTCCACGTGAGGTTGAATGATAAAACCCGGGGACTTATTAATAATGATAAATTGTCATTGATGAAGCCTACTGCCTACCTGATAAATAACTGCCGGGGTGAAGTAGTAATTGAAGATGATCTGTATGAGGCGCTTGTCAATAAAAAAATTGCGGGTGCAGCGCTTGATGTTTTTTGGAAAGAGCCGTTACAAACTCCAAACCCTTGGATGAAACTTTCTAATTGTATTCTGACTCCCCATATTTCCGGCCAGACGAGAGAGGCTTCCAGAAAAGCCTGTTTGATGGCAGCAGGAGATGTGGTAAAATTTTTACAGGGTAAAGTTATCAACAGCCGGGTAATTTGATATGTTTTGATACATTGATCCCCGGAATCGAGGAGTAAAAGTATGAATTCGAAAACCAAATATTTTCACCTGAAAGTCATCGATTTAGATAAAATATTGCCTCATGAAGAATACGATTCCAGCCGCGCCGAGCCACTGGTTGCAAATCTCAAAAAATCCCAGATACTTCTCAATCCCATTTTAGTGACTCATCTTGAGGGTGACCGCTACGTGCAGCTTGACGGTATGAACAGGTTTACAGCCATGAAACTTATGAAAGTTCCAAGCATTTTGACCCAGGTTTTGGACTATAACGATCAGGCTAGTGTGGATCTTTCCACCTGGAGCCATTTTAATAAAATACAAAAGGATGATTTTTTGGAGTTAATCTCTAAAATTACAGGAATTTCTTATAAAATGGTCGGGGAAAAATATCTGAAGCGAAGGTATATCAGCGATGAAGGGGAGGGTTTTCTTTGCGCGATTGTTTTCAAAGATGGTTCAATTTACCGGGTGGCGGCTGATGGAGAACTCACTGACAAAGTAAAACTTCTTCATAAAATCGTGGATTTATACAAAAAGGATATTACACGGGAAGTAATTGAAGATGATGTGGATCTGGAAGATATAACGAGCCTTTATGAAAATCAAAAAGAGATGAGGACTCTGGTAATTTTTCCGACTTTTACCCGCCATCAGATATTGCACATTGTCAAAAACGGCCAACTTTTTCCCGGGGGAATAACCCGCTTTATCATCCGCCCGCGATGTCTCGATGTACACTATCCTTTGGAATATCTGAAAGGTAATGAGGATGAGACTGTCAAAAACGGTAAACTTGAAAATTATCTGTCCAAAAAGACCTTCCGGATTTACGAAGAATCAACAGTCTATTTCGAGCCGTAAAGCATTATTAATACATTAATTTGAAAGGATAATAAATATGGGATTAGAAGGAGGACTAACAGGAGCTAAACCAATTAAATTAAACGGCCCAGATAAAGGAGGTGCAGGTGGGGGGGCTGGGGGGGGAACAAGGAGTAACAATTTACTCCTCACGATGAATGCAATGCAAAGAGGCGAAAACCCATTATGAAGCCGTGCATATGTATTTCAAAAAACTACAGGCAGATGACGCCTATACTTCTACGATTGCTAGAGTATTTTTTTTAATTGATGATCTGACAA
>CAYIFB010000043.1:0-3863 GCA_964362665.1 uncultured Gammaproteobacteria bacterium
CGCCTCGCTCGAAATATGAAAACCTCGTAACGAAAATTATAAGGGGACAAGTCTATTCTTCCTACACTTCGCAAAAGGATTATGGTATAGTTGAGGTGCGTAAAAGCCTGTCTTTCAGAGAGCATAATAAATTATTTTTTGTTCGCTACCACTATATATGGATACCAATGGAGAGAAAAAAATTATTGTTTTGGTTGAAGACGAGGAGGTAATGGTAAATTTACTCGTACGTAAGCTGGAAAAAGCCGGATATATGGTCAAAACGGCGCTTGACGGCATGATCGGTCTTGAGCTCGTGCGATCCGAAAAGCCCGATTTGGTCTTGCTTGATATGATGCTTCCCCGTTTGAGCGGATTTGGCATTCTTGAAAAACTGAATGAAGAAAAAATTATTCCGGGACTTCCGATTATTATTATTTCCAATTCGGGTCAGCCCGTGGAGATAGACCGCGCGCTTAAATTGGGAGTGCGTGATTATTTGATTAAAGTCAATTTTGATCCGAACGAACTTGTTTCAAAAGTCGCCCGGCTGTTCAGCGGCGAAGCAGACGGGAAAAAGGCTCCTGTGGAGAGCGATGCGCCGGGCGCTCATGTGCTTATCATTGAAGATGATATTTTTCTTGTAGAGCTTCTTGAGCGTAAGTTTGAATCAGAGCATTTCAAGACATACCGCGCGAGTAACGTGGAGCAGGCGCGCGCCATCATAACATCCGAGCCCATAGATATCATACTTCTTGATATTGTTCTGCCCGGCACGGATGGATTTACGTTTTTGCGGGAAATAAAGGCAAATGAAAAATGGAATAAAACTCCGGTTATTATCATTTCCAATCTTAGCCAGGCAGAAGACATGCAAAAAGGTATTCAGGAGGGCGCGTCGGATTATATTGTAAAGGCGCACGCGACACCGGGCGATATTGTCACCAGGGTAAAAATATTATTAAAAAAATAATCGGCGATTACTATCATACGCGCGAAAAAAATGTTTTTTTCTCGCGTTTGAGACTCGTCGAATTTCCTTACTATGGCTATTTTCGCGGGAGTGGGTTTAAGTAAAAATAAAACAGATTCGTATTTGGCGGGACTTGAAGCATGCGGAATGGCAATGCAAAAAATGGGCGCGGATAAAGCGGATTTTACCATTGCGTTTGCTTCTGTCGCGTTTGATCAAAATGAATTGGCGCGCGGCATCCGCGAAGCGAGCGGAAACGCGCCGGGGATCGGCTGTTCTGACGCGGGCGAAATTACCATTGAGGGTCCGACCGAGAAATCAGTGGCAGTAATGGCAATCAAATCGGATCAAATACGGTTTATCAACGGACTTGGATCTGATATTAAGACAAACGCGCGCGCGGCGGGTCAGCGGGTCGCGAGCGAAGTAAAAGAAAAATCAGTAGATTCGCTCCGCGCATTTATCATGCTTCCCGATGTGCTCGTGGGCAATGGCGCCGATATCGTGCGGGGCGTGCTTGATGTGCTTGGAGAAAATTTTCCGGTTGTCGGAGGCGCTGCGGGAGATGATTTTGCGTTTGAGAAAACATTTGAATACAATGACGGCGAGGTGGTGAGCGGAGCTGTGGCGGGCGTAGGGCTTTCGGGCAAATTTTCTTTTGGCATGGGCGTGCGCCATGGCTGGGTGCCGATCGGCGTGCCGATGAAAGTAACGAAGGCAACAGGAGCAGTTCTTTATGAACTTGACGGCAGACCCGCCATAAGCATTTACGAAGATTATTTTGGCGCCAAAGCGGATGATTTAAAGCGAGAACCGCTGGCGCGGCTTGCGATCACGTATCCGCTGGGCATTAAAATGCCCGATTTGGAAGAATATCTCATTCGTGACGCGATTACCGTTGATGACAAGGGAGCGATTACCTGCGCCGCTGAAATTCCGGAAGGATCGGAGATCCGGCTTATGATCGGCAGCAAGGAAAAAGCAATTGAAGCGGCGCAAGATGCCGCCCATCATTTGATGAAAGATTTTGAATTGCAGAACGCAAAACCGAAGTTTCTTTTGATCTTTAACTGCATTGCGCGTGAAAAACTCTTTGCGCAAAAAGCAAAAGAAGAAATTGACGCGATCATGGATATCGTGGGTAGTGATGTGCCTGTGCTTGGTTTTTATACCTACGGCGAACAAGCGCCCATAGGCGGTGAAACGCGCGATGTAAAAAAAATACAATCCCGATTTTACAATGAAACTGTGGTATTGTTTGCGGTTGGGGAGTAAGCATATTGCCGCATAACTCGCCTGTCCGAAATATTTTTATGAATACGATCATTCCTGATATATTCGGAAACCAACCAATACTTTTTGGCATCACGATCGTTTTATTGCTCCTGCTTATAGGCGCTGCGGTTTTGATTATTATCAATAATAGGCGCTTGCGCAAGCTCAATCAGAGGTCAAACGATCTGCTGAAAGAAAACTATGACGTGGGGAAAATACTTGTGCGCAGGGATATTGAGCTCACGGAAGCCAATGCGCGGCTTATGGCGCTGGACGCAAGCAAGTCGGAGTTCGTATCCGTTGCCGCCCATCAGTTACGCACGCCTGTCACGGGCATACGATGGTCATTTAACGCACTTTTGGATCGCGAGCTTGGCGAGATCAACGGAGATCAGCAAAAAATGCTTGAGGACGGTCTGAAGTCGTCCATTAGGATGATTGAGCTGATCAACGGCTTGCTCAATGTCGCGCGCATTGAGGAAGGAAGATTCGGACTGCGGTTTAAAAAACAGCCGTTTGGGCAAGTTATGCAAAATGCCGTTGACCGCCATAAGAAGATCATTGATGAAAAAGGCATTTTATTTTTTTCCGATGTGCAGTCAGGTCTCTCCCTTGTAGCGTTGGATGAAGAAAAAATGAATATTACGCTTGATAATATTTTTGATAATGCGATTAAATACACTCCCCCGGGAGGAACAATTACGGTAAAAGTGAAGGAAGAAAAAAAATATCTTCACGTTTCTATCAGCGATACGGGCATTGGCATTCCTAAAAATCAGATCGGCAAGCTGTTTATGAAGTTTTTCCGGGCGGAAAACGCCATGCGATTCCAGACATCCGGCAGCGGACTTGGTCTTTATGTAGTGAAAAACATCATTGAAGCCCACGGCGGAACCGTGAGCGTGACAAGCGAGGAAAATAAAGGAACAAACATCATGTTCACTATCCCTGTTCCGAGTTCTTAATAAAGAACTTATAGCGAGTAATCTCCAAAATGTCATTCTGAGCCCTTCGACAGACTCAGCATAAACTCCGCGAAGAATCTCTTTATTGCGCCGCAAGAGATCCTTCACAACGTTTCAGGATGACAGCAGAGGAAAAGGTTTTACTCGCTATGAGTTCAAAGAATTTTTAATTATGAACATTTTTATAATTTAATATCTTATTTACTCCTACCCTATGATCAACACAATAACACTCCATCCGTCCCGCATCGGATGCCCGTCTATTCCGGGCACCATGAAGGGAATCATCATGTCAGTCAAGGGCGTTGAGGCGGTGAAGGTGCGCTACGAAAACCGTTCTGTAGACGTGACATTTGATGATGCTCAAACAAGCATTGAGTATATTATAAAAGCAGTCGGGGATGAAATGGGCTTGGCATTGGAGCCGACGGAGCATGGATCCTCAAAGTCCGGCAATGTTGCCGAGACGTGCCCGATGTGATATTATTTAGCCGCGACAAGGAGACGTGCGTGAGCGGGCAAAAGAAAAAGATTAGAGCGGTGGGGTGGCCGAGTGGTTGAAGGCGGCAGTCTTGAAAACTGCTATACCTTTACTGGTATCGTGAGTTCGAATCTCACCCCCACCGCCCTGATATGCCCGAAATGGGCAAAAAGGTCAGCGACCTTTTTGC
>CAYIFB010000044.1:0-3366 GCA_964362665.1 uncultured Gammaproteobacteria bacterium
GTTCTCATTATATTCGAAACTCGCACACCTTGGTATATGTTATACTAACAATTCTTGGGCCACATTCGAGTCGTAAGACGAGAACGTGGTCCTGAAGCCGCAAAGCGGCTGAAGGGCCCGTAGTACACCGGTAGTATGCCTCCATGGCATGGAGAAGAAAGGGGTTCGATTCCCCTCGGGTCCACCACGTAATATCCAAAATCTATTCTACTTTCATGCTGAAAAACTTCCTCAGGGATAACAAGCTGACTCTACTATGTATTTCTCTTCTTATTTTTATGACTTTACTGAGTTTCCGAAACATTATTCAGGCAGAATTTGTCTTTGATGATTTCTACTCCATCGCCCGTAACGGCGATATAAAAAAGCTCATTTTCAGCAATATTTATAAGATATCCAGAACAAGATTCGTAACCAATCTCACCTTTGCGTTAAACTATCATTTTTCAGGATTGGACAGTTCAGCTTTCCATTGGTTTAATATTTTTATTCATTTAACCAATATCATTATTGTTTATTTTCTCATCCATTTGGTAATCAGGCTCTTTAATCTTTTTGAGAAAAATGACTTCATGAAAAAGGTATTTCCGCTGTCTGTTGCACTTGTTTTTGCAGTGCATCCGATCCAAACCCAAGCAGTCTCTTACATTGTCCAACGCTATACAATCCTGGCTTCCCTGTTTTATTTGCTGTCAATTTATTTTTATCTAAAGTCTATACTAATTAAAAAACTTAAATCCTATCATTTTATATCCCTGCGATTTTGGTTTTATTTTTTCGGTTCTCTGATTTTTGCTGTATTAGCCTTATTCAGCAAGGAAATCTCCTATTCTTTGCCTTTTGTTGTTTTGCTTATCGAATATCTCAATCAATATAAAACTGGAACCAGGTTTTGGAAACGCATTATCTATATTCTTCCTTTTTTCCTCTTGGCCTTTCTGACTTTTGCCTGGCAAAGAAGCGGCTCAATCTCCGAACCAATAAGAGTCATTTCAAATACTATTTCCGATCCCCCGAGCGCCCTGAGAAATATAAAAATATCCCGCCAAAACTATATTTTTACCCAAATAAATGTCACTGTCACCTATCTTCGTTTGCTTTTAGTGCCTGTCAATCAAAATGCCTTCTATGACTTTCCTATTGTTAAAAATCTGTTCCAGAAAACCACGATTATAAATCTTATTTTCCTGGTTCTGCTTGTATTCTTCGCCTATTTTAATCGCAAAAAATACCAAATAATTACTTTTGGGATATTCTTCTTCTTCATTGCTTTGAGCGTTGAAGGTATCACTCCGATTGATGATGTCATCAATGAACACCGTCTGTATTTGGCCTCGTTGGGTCTTGTTTTGACCGTACAGTTTATCGCCTTTCAACTTTTTATGAAATTAAAGTTAAAATCTCATTTTGAAACTGTATGGATCGTGTTTATTGCAATCTGGGTAATGATTTTAGGCTTTCTTACTTATCAGAGAAATTTCGTCTGGCAAAATCAGTCTACTTTATGGAATGATACTGTAAATAAATCTCCGGCAAAACCCTTAGCACATTACAACTTGGGGGTTGTTTATCACTATCAGGGAGATACTAAAGCGGCGCTGAAAGAGTTCCAAATCGCCGTCAATTTAAACGATAATTACGCCGATGCTTATGAAAATCTAGGTTCTGAATTTATGAATCTTGGGGAAGTCGAATCTGCCAAAAAGGCTTATCTGAAAAATCTGGATCTAAATCCCAACAACACCGCAGTCAAATTAAAACTTCTAGATGTGTATGCCAAAGAAAAAAACTGGCCCAAAATAGAAAAAGCTTATCAAGATTCTATAATCAAATATGAGGTGTCTACGCCTTTGCAAAAAGATTCTAAAGGCGTCATGTTTTTAAAACAAAACAAAATTAATGAGGCTCTTCTCGAATTTGAAAATGCCCTTAAAGAAGACCCTGATTTTATCGATGCCCGCTATAATTTAGCCGCCGCGCTTTACAGGCTGAATAGACCAATACAATCGATTGAACAATATCAGTTAATTTTGAAAAAGGATAAAAATCAACCTCAAGTTTTAACCGATCTTGGAGTTATTTACCTTGAACAGGGCAATTTAATCGGAGCCAAAAATATGCTGAAGTCATCATTTGATCTGGATCCGAATAACGGAGTAACTTTGTTCTTTTTAGGTTTGGCTGAGTATAAGATGGGACTTGTCAAGGAAGCGTTAAATTACCTGACCCAAGCATACGTCGTCAGTCCCGATTCTTACCAGTCTTTAGAACTTCTTGGAGATATCTATTTCAGTCAGGGAAAGTTAAATAAGTCATTATTTTTTCTGAAGAAAGCGCAAATTTTGAACAAAGATTCAGATACGATCACCCAAAAAATTCAACGGATAGAAAAATTAGTTATGTAATATTAGTTTTACTTGAGGAATGACAAAGGATTAAGAAGTACCCCGTTCCTTCTGACTTCAAAATGAAGATGTGTTCCTGTAGAGCGCCCTGTCGAACCCATTTTTCCTATCACTTGTCCCCTGCCTACTTTATCCCCAACAGACACGTAATAAGCAGTTAAATGAGCGTAAAGAGTTTCGTAACCGTCTGGATGTTTGATTATAATGTGACAGCCATAACCGTATCTTTGACAATTGGCATAGCTTACAACTCCCGCATCTCCTGCTGCTACCGGAGGAGCGCTGGAATTGGCAATATCAACAGCCATGTGATAGGAAACTGGATTTTGTGTAATAATACCATTGGTTGGCCAGATAAACTTACCGCCTACCCCGGCTATAAACTGCGGTACGGGAGCTTTTTGGAAAATAGGTGCAGCTTCGGGCATGACACCATCCGGCACAAATACAACCTGTCCGACATTCAGGGCAAAGGTGTCCAGATCGGCAAAATCATTGGCCGGAAAATTAACAATGTTTTGAGCCTCTGCTTTGTATTTTTTAGCTACGGAATAAATAGTGTCTCCTGGTTTGGCTTTATGGACAATACCTGTCACTGGAGGAATTTTTAAGATCTGAGCCGGCATCAGCTTTTCAGACTTGAGACTGTTTACCCATTTGATGGTATCTATCGATATGCCAAACTTTTCTGCAATTAATGCAAGCGTATCTCCTTTAACGACTTCGTAATCGATTATGTCAAATCTTGGCTTGTCTGAAATAACCGTTGAGGTGCTTAAATCTTCCAAGTTGAGAAAGGCAGATTCGCTGGACTGTGTAGTATCATAAGTGATGCCGGCGGTTCTTACAGTCGGAAAATTATCAGCGATAACAGGCCCTACAATCACCGCACCGGCAACGAGAAAAATAAAGGAAATATTTAAAAAGTGTTTGCTATAGCGGCCTCTTTTTATGAGAAGTA
>CAYIFB010000045.1:0-2948 GCA_964362665.1 uncultured Gammaproteobacteria bacterium
TTCAGGTTTCAGAAAAAAAATAAAGTTATTAGTTCAGTTAATCTGAAACCTATCACCTATAACCTGCCACCTATAGTTTACGTTCTTCTTGGTGACGGAGAGATGGCGGAAGGAAATGTCTGGGAGGCAGCCAATATCGCTTCATATTACCATCTTAATAATTTAGTTGCCATTCTTGATATCAACCGGCTCGGCCAGAGCCAGGAAACCTCACTTGGCTGGGATGTTCATAAATACTCTGACAGGTTCAGGTCATTTGGCTGGGAGACAGTAGAAATTGACGGGCATAATTTTACGCAAATCGCTGACGCATTAGCACAAAAATCAGATAAACCTTTGGCGATAATTGCCAAAACTATAAAAGGCCGCGGAATTTCATTTCTGGAAAATAAAGACGGATGGCACGGGAAACCGGTTCCCCCTGATATGTTGGAAAAGGCTTTACAGGAATTGGGTGAGGTTAATTTGGATTTAAGAGTTAAAGTACAGATACCTAATTACATCAAACTCAAAACTCAAAACTCTCCTCCAAAGGCGGATCAGCCTTTGGCTGAAAAACTCAAAACAACATCTCAAAACTTAAAACTAAATTATAAAAAGGGTGAACAAATCGCGACCAGAAAGGCTTATGGTGAAGCATTGAGCAGGATTGGTGTTCAATACCAAAACGTGGTAAGCCTTGACGGAGATGTCAAAAATTCCACCTACAGCGAGATTTTTAAGGCAAATTTTCCGGACAGGTTTTTTGAAATGTTTATCGCCGAACAAAATATGGTTGGGACTGCAGTCGGGATGGCGAGACTCGGATTTATTCCTTTCGTTTCCACTTTTGCCGCCTTTTTGACCCGAGCCTTTGACCAGATCAGGATGGCTTCGATAGGTAATGCCAATATCAAATTCTGCGGATCCCACGCGGGAGTGTCAATTGGTGAAGACGGTCCTTCCCAAATGGGACTTGAGGATATCGCTATGTTCAGGTCAGTTTTTGGTTGCAGCGTCTTATATCCGGCTGACGGCGTGGCTACAGACAAACTGGTCGAGGAAATGGCGAAAGTCCGCGGAATGGTTTATCTTCGGACCACCAGACCGGCAACGCCTGTGATTTATGACATTAATGAGGAGTTTCCGATAGGAGGATCGAAAGTTCATAAGTTGCCTAAGTCACTTAAAAATAAGATAATAATAATAGCAGCAGGAATTACCCTTTATGAAGCTCTAAAAGCACAGGAAAAATTAGTGAAAGAGGGGATTGAGGTTATTGTGGTGGATTGCTACTCTATCAAACCAATAGACAGTGAGACTTTAAAAATGCTTGTATTACCGCCATTTGCAAGAGGTCCTCTTGCAAAAACTGTTGGAACAAGCTGTGTCATTACCGTGGAAGACCACTATTTCGAGGGAGGATTGGGGGATGCGGTATTGAACGTGTTTGCTCAAGACATAAAAGCAAAAATCTATAAAATGGCGGTGACCAAAAAGCCCAGAAGCGGAAAGTCTGAAGAACTTTTGGATTTTGAAGGAATTTGTGCCAAAGCGATTGTCGAAAAAGTTAAATCATTAACTTAAAGGGTTAGCTAATTTGCGATAAGGTTTGCAATTTTAGGGCGCATTCCAATATAATATATCCAATTAGAATGCGCCACAAAGGGCCGTAGTCCTAAATAATCGTACAGATAATTTAGGAACGAGCCCTTAGTATAATCCTACGATATATGCGAAGAAAATCGCCGGATCATGAACCTTCATCCGATCAAATGGATTTATTCGAATTTCAAGCTCCATCAGCTCCGGAGTTAGTCCCTGATCCTGCTGCAGAAAATAGAAGAGTGAAGGAGGTTTTGCTAAATCAACACGGTCTTCATCAGGATGGCGGGGATAGACGATTAACTAATGTTAACGGAGCTATAACGTTTGAACAACGGCGAGGAGGAAGTACTTTCATCAGTCCGAGCGGTGATCAAGAAGGAGAAGTTTATCGAACTGACCGTTCACCTGGTCCTCCGGATTTAACACCGCGACAGGCAGCATTGATAGGGCTAATTCCATCACGATCGAAAGTAGGAAAAACCCCTTCTTCTCCACCAACCACAATATATGATTATCCTGATTTAGTCGGACATTTTCAATCGGAAGAACTAACACCTGAAACTTTGACTAATTTGGGTAAAATGGCCGAAATGGCTCTAAAAGCTCTTAGAAGATAGGTAAAAAATATCACCCAAGAATTTGCACTATACAAATCTCTGATTTAAAATACCCCAAATGAGTGTTGAAACTGGACCGATATCAGTTAGTGTTGCACCAATGCCGGTTATGGAAGCGCCTATGAGTTCAGGTCCGGGCGTTGAGCCTCTTGGTTTTCCATTATTTGGTAATGAATCGGTTAGAGTTTCAGAGTTGCCTGCAGAATTTATGACCGGAGGAAAATACGCACCGGAAAATATGCCTATGGCTGATTCCATACCTCTTGTCAGATATCCTGATCCGGGTAAAAAAACTACCGCAGCCCACGAACTTCAGCATGCGATAGTGGGACGAAAAAAAGGAAACAGGATGGTGGCGCTGTCGGTAATTCCGGAAGGAGCCAGATTGGGTTGGACCCTTTTTTCCGGAGAAGTTGATCCGGCTACCGCTGCAGCAGGAAGTATCGATACTGTCTTTGGCCCGGCCGAGGGATTTGGAGGAGATCTGGCGACAATAATGTTTTTAGACCTAAAACACGGTAAAGATCCCGGTTCTTCAATTTCAGGGGCGCAAAACGAAGCACAATCAATCATCTCAGGATTTGACGGGGATTTTTTGGCTATTGCTTCGGAAATTATCGCCCTGAAAGGCTTTTTGACGGCACAGGATTTTGAAGAGGTTTTAAGGCGCGCTGAATTTGAATTGGTCTGGAGAAATGCTGGATTAGATTTGAAACAAGCGCTAACTTTAGCGGGAATTGATTT
>CAYIFB010000046.1:0-2053 GCA_964362665.1 uncultured Gammaproteobacteria bacterium
TAGCAACACTATCAAGCTCTATCTCTTTGGCATCCTCTATAAACTTAGAAATAGTTAAGGGATAATCTTTTGAAACAATTGCAGTTTCTTCGATTATGCGAGTTAGATCGTCTTGATTGTGGCAAATACGCATTAGGGTCCCGGAAAGAACAAAAGAAGGTCTAATCAGAACCGGGTATGAAACGCGGGAGCAAAAAATAATAGCTTGTTTTAGATTGGATACTTTTTCCCATGCTGGCTGCGAAATGTCAAGCTGATCTAAGAGTTTTGAAAATTTACTCCTATCCTCTGCCCTATCAATATCATCAGGATCTGTCCCTAAAACATTAAAGCCATAGGATTTTAGCGACCTGGCCCTATTGTTAGGGGTTTGTCCGCCGACAGATATAATAACGCCATAAGGGTTTTCAAACTCGTATATGTCTGCAATGCGTTCAAACGTGAGTTCTTCAAAGTATAATCTATCAGAAATGTCATAGTCTGTAGAAACAGTTTCTGGGTTACAATTAATAATAATTGATTTCTTATTACGATCTTTGAGACGAAGGGCAGTATTGACGCTTGTCCAGTCAAACTCAACTGATGATCCAATTCGGTAGGGTCCGGAACCTAAGACTATAACACCATCTTTATTAATGGGCGTTACATCGTGGTGATTGCCGTTGTAGGTAAGATATAAGTAATTAGTTTTTGCCTCAAATTCTCCTGCAAGAGTGTCTATGCTAAATATTGAGGGTGTGACCCGGTATTTTTTGCGAAGTTTTCTTATTTCAAGTCCTGAAGTTCCAACAAGCTCGCCGATTTTCCTATCGGAAAATCCAAGGCGCTTGAGTATTAGTAAATGAGATTTGATAATACTGAACTTCAGGGGATCCCTCGTCGTCCCGCTGAGCGGGACTCCTCGGGATGACATTAACATTTTCTCCTCATCTACAATATTTTTTATTCTATACAAAAACCATGGATCTATACCTGTAAGCTTATAGATTTTTTCAATTGAGATATTTTGCCTTATTGCCTCTGCTATGGCAAAAATGCGTTTGGGAGTTGGGAATTCAAGAAGGCTGGCGATAGAGTTTCCGTCTTTAAGAAGAAGTTTGCTTGTTGCGCCTTCAAAATCAAGATCAAGCATTCTTATTGCCTTTTGATACGCCTCTTCAAACCTTCGTCCAATTCCCATAACTTCACCGACCGACTTCATGCTGCTTCCTATTTTCTCATCAGCGCCTTTGAATTTTTCGATATCCCACCTTGGAATTTTCACCACTATGTAATCTAAAGCCGGCTCAAAACAAGATTGTGTTTTCTGGGTAACTTTGTTTTTTATTTCTGTTAGATTTGCGCCTATTGCTAATTTAGCAGCAACATAGGCAAGTGGATAGCCAGTTGCTTTGCTCGCTAAAGCTGAGCTTCGGGAAAGACGGGCATTGACCTCGATGACAAAGTACTCAATAGGAAAATCTCGAAATCCGAAATCCGATCCGTCAGCTGACGGACGAAACAAATTCGAATTTCCAAAATCCGAATGTTCAAAACGTTTTGAAATTTTGTCATTTGAATTTTGATATTGTTTCGAGTTTCGATATTCGAATTTCGGATTTAACGCAAACTGTACATTACATTCCCCAACTATATTAAGGCTTCTTACAATTTTAATCGCGGCATTCCGAAGAGTTTGATACTCAAAATTGTTAAGCGTTTGGGAAGGTGCAACAACAATTGATTCACCAGTGTGAATTCCCATAGGGTCCATATTTTCCATATTGCAGACAGTAACGCAGTTATCGTATTTATCGCGTACTACCTCATATTCAATTTCTTTGTAGTGATGTAGATACTTTTCAATTAGGACCTGAGGAGCAAAAGCCAATGCGCGACTCACTAATTCTTGAAGCTCTTTTTTATTGTGAGCCACACCAGATCCCTGTCCTCCAAGCGCAAATCCTGCTCTTGCCATTACTGGATATCCAATATTTTGCGCGATTTTTATTGCTTTTTCTGTGGTGGTAGCCGTATCGCTTTGTGGAATTGGTAAACCAATTTTTCGAAGATG
>CAYIFB010000047.1:0-2012 GCA_964362665.1 uncultured Gammaproteobacteria bacterium
ATATTTATTATAGTGCTTCTACGGCCTGGTCTGTTTATTTCTCCATCAGACTTACCGCTGATTTCACGCTGATTTGCGGGCTGATTGCCGCTGATTTTTTTGATGACAAGCTCTTTTTCTTCATCAGAATATGCATAACGAATCTCTTTGCCTGCTTGCAATTTATAAAGCGGAGGTTGGGCAATGTATAGAAATCCTTGTTTAATAATATCTGGCAAGTGCCGAAAGAAAAATGTCAAAATCAAAGTTTCTATGTGCTCGCCATCAACATCGGCGTCGGTCATTATAATTATTCTATGATACCTTAGCTTTTCAAATTTTATAGTTTCTCCTATTCCCATTCCAAGAGCAATAATTAGGTTTTTTAGCTCCTCATGCTGGATTATCTTATCAAGCCTTGCTCTTTCGGTATTTAGAATTTTTCCTCCGATTGGCAAGATTGCCTGAAACTTTCTATCTCTTCCCTGCTTAGCACTTCCACCGGCTGATTCTCCCTCGACAATATAAAGTTCAGAAATGGCAGGATCTTTTTCTTGGCAATCTGCTAATTTTCCTGGGAGACTTGATCCCTCAAGCGCGCCTTTTCGAAGGATTGCCTCTTTGGCTGCTTTTGCCGCCAATCTTGCTTTGGCTGCTAAATAAACTTTTTCTAGGATTTTGCGAGCATCGGATGGGTTTTCTTCAAAATATATACTCAAACCCTCTTTTACAATTTGTTGAACGAGCGGTTGTATTTCGGCATTACCCAGCTTTCCTTTTGTTTGGCCTTCGAATTGGATTCTGTCTTGAGGCATCTTAATAAAAACAACAGCAGAGAGTCCCTCTTTGGTGTCGTCTCCTGTTATTGAATCTTCTTCGTTTTTGAAACTTCCGATTTTTTTGCCATAATCATTTATTGCGCGGGTTAGAGCCATTCTAAAACCAGTTAGGTGAGCTCCGCCATTTATAGTGTTTATTACATTGACGTAACTTTGGACGTTTTCTGAATAGCCATTGTTGTACTGAAGTGCCACTTCTACCTCCACATCATTTTCGTGCTTTTTGATGAATATTGTTTTGTGTATTGGTTCTTTATTCTCGTTTATCTTCTCAACTAGAGCAACAATGCCTCCCTCAAAGTAATAGTTAACTTCTTTCACCACATCTGCCCTTTTGTCATATAGGTGAAAATAAAGGCCTGGGATAAGATATGCTCTTTCTCGTATTGCTTTTTTGACCATCTCAAAGTCAAAAGTAGTTGTCGAAAAGACTTTTTTGTCTGGGAAGAAAGTGACCACTGTGCCAGTATCTATCCGAAATTCGAAATCCGAAATTCGAAATCCGAAATTGGACGATTGGATTTGCTTGACAGGAGTCTTTGGAACGCCGCGTTCGTACTCTTGCCTGTAGATCTTTCCATTTCTTTTTACCTCGATCCACATAAGTGATGATAGTGCATTTACAACCGATGCTCCAACCCCATGCAGCCCGCCTGAGATTTTATAGGCAGAACCGCCAAATTTTGCCCCAGCATGAAGCTTGGTCATAACAATTTCAAGTGCGGATTTTTTGTATTGCGGCATGATCTCTACTGGAATTCCCCGGCCATCATCTATAACAGTTGCGCTTCCATCAGCATTTAAGGTTATCCAAACATTTTTTGCAAATCCTGCCAAAGCCTCATCGACTGCATTATCTATGATTTCTCGCAAAGTTTCATGTAGCCCAACTATATCGGTTGACCCAATATACATCCCCGGCCGCTTTCTCACCGGCTCAAGCCCTTCGAGGACTTGTATATGTTTGGCTGAATAATCAGAGGTTTGTTTATCTGAGGATTTTGTTTTTCCTATTGCCATAAAACTATTTTACCAAATTTCTACAAAAATTTCTAGGGGAAATTTAAGTGTTCAAAACTATTCAAACCAGGTTTGTGGTAGCTTGACAGCTTGTTCATGTTTCGCGTTACATCCATCTAAATCCTGTCTCAGCCTATCTTATTGAAATTGATGAACTTGAAAATTATCAATGGT
>CAYIFB010000048.1:0-1744 GCA_964362665.1 uncultured Gammaproteobacteria bacterium
AGCAAAAAAAGACTGGCATTCGCGGTCGGTCGAAACCTTAGGCTAGTCCAGTCATGGTGATAAATGTATTATACAACCATTCAAAAACTTAGTCAATGAATCTGAAAATCGGCATCGTCGGACTTCCGAATGCAGGGAAAAGCACGCTTTTTAACGCGCTTCTCAAAAAGCAGGTGGCCTTTGCCGCGAGTTACCCTTTTGCTACGATTGAACCCAATATTGGGGTAGTTCCTGTCCCTGATGAAAGGCTCGATGTGATTGCGAAATTAGTTAATACTTCAAAAATTGTTCCCGCCACAGTTGAATTTGTCGATATTGCGGGACTGGTAAAAGGAGCATCGAAGGGGGAAGGGTTGGGTAATAAATTTCTGGCCCATATCCGCGAAGTACACCTGATTTGCCATGTCCTGCGGTTTTTTGACGACAAGACTGTCACTCATGTGGCAGGGGAGATTGATCCCAAAAGGGATATGGAGATTGTCGATACTGAACTGATTTTGGCAGATCTGGAAACTCTGGGAAAACAGCAGGAACCACGGATGAATGCTCTCAAAGAAGAAATCAAACGCTTTGAAATCATCAAGAAATTAAAAACTGGTTTAGGGCAGGGACAAAAGGCTGATCAAATAATTAATGATCCGGATGAAATCTTCCTGATCCGGGATTTACAGCTCCTGACTATGAAGCCGGTTTTGTACGCTTTCAATATGTCGGAAACTGAAATTGCTGCCAAGACAAGACCGGATTTAAAGAATTTTAATATAAAAGAGGAAGATGTAGTGGAAATTTCAGCCAAGATCGAATCTGAACTCGCATCTCTTCCACCGGATGAACAAAAAGCCTATCTTCAAGAACTCGGATTAAAAGAATCCGGATTGGAAAGGCTGATCCAAAAAGCCTACCTGAGACTGAATCTGATCTCTTACCTGACAGGCGGAGAGTTAGAAGCACGAGCCTGGACCATAACCCTCGGCACCAAAGCTCCGCAGGCTGCTGGCGTCATCCATACTGATTTTGAAAAACATTTCATCAAGGCAGAAATCATCTCTTTTGCGGAATTTGTTAAATTCGGCGGCTGGGCGAAAGCCAGGGTGGAAGGCAAAGTCAGGCTGGAGGGGAAAGAATATGTGATGAAAGACGGAGATGTAGTAGATTTCAAAATCGGAAACTAATTTTTCTCTTTGAAATTTGAACCCGGATTTGTTATACTCCCAAAGTAATGACAAATTTATACGAACTGACTCTTCTTCTGAACAAAGATACAGATGAAGCGGAAACAAAAAAACTTTTGGAAAAAATCTCCAAATGGGTCGCGGATAAAGGCAAGGTGGTTGAGAGTAAATTCTTGGGCAAAAAAAATCTCGTCTATCCCATCAAAAAAGAGCTTATTGCCAACTTCTGGTTGATGACTTGTGATATGGAAGGAAATAATGTTAAAGAAATAGTCGAGAAATTCAAGCTGGAAGATAAAGTACTCCGATACCTTTTTGTTAAAGTAGACAGGAAACCGAGAAAACCCAAAGTCTTAAGAACTAAAACGCCTGCCAAAAAATAATTACATATTTTATATAAGGAGTTTATATGGCTGTCAGATCTTTGAATAAAGTCCAGTTAATAGGCAATATGACCCGCGACCCGGAACTGCGTTACACGCCGGCGGGTACGGCAGTTTGCACTTTCGGTCTGGCCACCATCAGGAGTTGGACTACTCTAACCGGAGAGCTTATTGTGGAGACTGTATTTC
>CAYIFB010000049.1:0-1713 GCA_964362665.1 uncultured Gammaproteobacteria bacterium
TTTGCTTATTGGTTGGATGAAAAGTAGCAAAATGAAAAAGTATATATAGAAATTTTATCACAAGATTGAATCCCAGATTTTCGGCCTCACAGAAGTTCGCACTAAAATCTGTACCCGGGCACAGATTTTTATGCGAACTTATCGGCATCCTAAACAACAATTTCTCACTCCAATCAACCCATAATTCCCAACAATTCTTGACGGTGAGCAACTACTCACCTATAATGTGCCCAAATTAATCTTTGAAAAAAATATTTTATGAAACTTAAAACAGTTTACATCTGTAATAGTTGCAGTTATGAAAGTCTTAAATGGACTGGCAAATGTCCCGAGTGCAACGCCTGGAACAGTTTTGTCGAAGACGTTATTAATATAGGAAGCACAAAAAATTCCCTTTCGGCAAGCAACCGAAAAATCACGCCAAAAAAATCGGTTTCACTGGTTGAAACAAAATCTTCCTACAATCGCCTATCATCGGGCATTTTGGAATTTGACCGCACAGTCGGCAGCGGCATTGTTCCCGGCAGTCTAACGTTACTATCCGGCGAACCTGGTATCGGCAAATCCACACTTACCCTGCAAATTGCCAACAATTTTGCCAAAAATTCAAAAGTTTTAATTATTTCCGGCGAAGAATCTATCGAACAAATTGCCTCACGCGCGTCACGCCTAAAATTAAAAGAAGAAAAACTCACCGCCATCAATGAATATAATCTCGAAACTATTCTAGAAACGATTCGCGCCGAAAAAGCAGATTTCGTAATAATCGATTCCATACAGGTAATATCAAGTGCAGATCTCCCCTCCCAGGCCGGATCAATCACCCAGGTTCGTTATTGCACCGAACAAATAATGGAATTGGCTAAAACCAGTAACATTGCAGTAATGCTGATTGGCCACGTTACCAAAGACGGCAATTTAGCCGGCCCAAAAGTTTTGGAACATTTGGTAGACACGGTAATTCATCTCGAAGGCGACCGCTTTCAGCAATTCAGACTACTTAGAGCTTTAAAAAATCGTTTTGGATCCTGCAGTGAAGTTGGGATTTTTGAAATGACCGAAATGGGTCTAAAAGAAGTGGAAAATCCTTCCAAGCAATTTCTTGAAGGACGTAAAGAAAACGCTATAGGATCAGCCATCACAGTCGCTATCGAAGGCAGCCGGCCATTTTTGGCGGAAGTGCAGGCCTTGGTTTCCAGTAGTCCCTTTGGCTATCCAAAAAGAACTTCCAACGGTTTTGATTTAAATCGTCTACAAATCTTGATCGCCGTATTGGAAAAATATGCCAAATTAAATTTACAAAATCATGATGTTTTTATCAATGTTGTTGGAGGCATAAAATTATCGGAACCGGCAGCGGATTTTGCCGTATTAATGGCCATCGCTTCATCTTTTCTCAAAAAAGTGCTTCCAAAAAATTCCACTATTTTCGGCGAAGTGGGGCTTTGTGGCGAACTTAGAAAAGTTAGCCATAGCGATAAACGCAAAAAAGAATCCGAAAAATTAGGATTTACAGAAATTTTGGGACCGGAAAAATTTAGAGAAATAGTTGACGCTTTGACAAGGTTATAACAAAAGTGTACACTAAAGTTACAACTTTTAATCAAACGTATTATGACCATCAAAACCATTGGAATCAAAGAATTTCGCAAAAACATTACTTCTATCTGGAAAGAAGCCAGAAAAAAGAAAATTAAATATATTGTTATATAC
>CAYIFB010000050.1:0-1646 GCA_964362665.1 uncultured Gammaproteobacteria bacterium
TTTTAAAAGATGGCGCAGGAAAATAATCAACGCGAGGCAAAGAAATAGTAAAAACACGAATACACCCAAACTTCCGACCGTTGGCATCATAGTGGTAATCCATGAGAATCCTTGGGTAAAGGTAACATTCCAAAATGGTGTTTGATTGATTGCTGGATTACGATATTTCGCCCAATCAAGATGGAATGTCGTAGGGCCAGAACCAAAAAAAAGCGTCAATGGCCCTTCTTGCAAGACGCGGCGTCCAACTGATAGTGTTTCGGTCAATGAAGGAGACACCTCGGCCGGAAGCTTGGTAAAGCCAAACATGGGAGTTTTCACTACGAGCATGACTACCGACAACGCGATCAATAAAATTAACATTGAATATCTCCAATCAAATCCTATGATATTCTCCTTTTCTCCTCTTTTGTCTTGCGTTTTGAATCCTCGCATATACATAAACATCAAACCGAAAAAAAAGATGAGTGATCCCAGTAGTACGATCCATGCAGTACGAAAATGAATCATCATCAAATCAAGCATGAGAATGACAAGGACTGCGGTTATGGCATATCGGATATGAGCTTTTATCACCGCGTCAGATGAAGAAAAAAGCAATCCAAGAGTCACAACAAACATGGTAACGAGAAAAAGAGCAAACCCATTCATTGTTCCCACCACATTGAACGTAGTTCCTTGTGCATATGAACTTAAATGTCCAAGAAGCGACACTCCCCAGGCAAGTTGAAAAAAGGCAATGAGTCCCGCAATACCACTTGCGCCAATCAGGAGAAAAACAATAAGCTTAACATATCTGCCTTTTGAACACACACTTGATGCAATAAGCATCAAAAGAATGCCTAATACAAGGGAAGAAAATTTTTCAGCAAGCGGATTACCAAATATCAGTGAAACAAGGGGGATCTGTGATAGCATCGCGCTGGCACCAAACACGATTATCATCAGTCCGGTCGCCCATAATATGGGCGATGAAGCATATTTGATTTCTCCCCGCGTGAGCAAAGAAAGTAACCATAAAATAAAAGCAGTTATGATGCATAAAGAAAATGTTATCTCCCTCCCAAACTCAAGCGCTACTGGCAATGGCAAAAACCAAAGCGGAATCATGATTACTACGAGCATAAGCAAGATCTTGGTTCCATATTCAAACATATTTTTTTTCATATCCATAAGGTAAAATATATACATCAAAACCGCTCAATTACGCGGGGATAAGTCTTTAAGTCTTTATAATTTCTGTGTTGTGGATCAAATTGGCTCAATTTTATATCTTTGCTAAGAAATATGCAATATATATGGAATTCTGTGCATAACAAAAGCATTTGTTGCACTGTCAAGCGTTCTATGGTAAGCTAAAATAGGCTTTTATGGACGTAAATGTATCATAAATAAATATGGTAAAATTTCTTTCGAAATTTTTAGGCAAAATTATCGCAAACGCAGTTGGACTTTACGGCGCATCCTATTTCCTTCCAGGAGTTATCCTTGCCGGAGGGTGGAAAGGACTTATCATTGCGGCAGTCGTATTGGCAATTCTGCATACTATATTTCGTCCTATTCTTAAAATTATCACTGCCCCACTTGTCCTTATTACTTTTGGTCTTTTTAGTATCATTATTAACATTGCCATCCTTTGGGTCGCG
>CAYIFB010000051.1:0-1597 GCA_964362665.1 uncultured Gammaproteobacteria bacterium
CAGTTCTCAAACTATTTTGATATTGATGTAGAATACCGCAAACAACAGGTGAATATGGTTCAACAAACACCTCAAGGTCCGATACAAATTCCACAAGAACAAGTTGGATTTAAAGTCATTGGGCAGGGATGGAAATAAAATATGATTGTGCAATCTATAAATTTTTTTTCAGATTTTATCGGCAGTGGCTATAGTGGTTTAGTTACACTCGTGGTTGGTGGTCTTGCTATTTATCTTTATCTCAAACAGAAGAAAGATCATAAAAGAAATGCAGCTAGATTAATTCTTCAGGAAATTCGCTATGCTGAGCAGAAAATTAGAAGATATAGAGAAATAAAATCTTACAAGTTATATGATAGACTTCTACCAACGAATAATTGGAATGATAACATTCATCTGTTCATAAAAGAGTTAAAAGAAACTCACAATTTAGATTTGATCAGTGATTTCTATGGCAAAGCAATTTACATTGATACTCTTATTCAAATGATGTCGGAAGCCAAGAATAATCCGCAGAGTCAAGCATTAAATCCCCGTGTATAATTTCCAACACCTGCTCCTGGTACCCAGCAAACAGGTGGTTTTGTGCCTGCTGAAACATCTCCTCAAATAGAAATACTCCTTCAGTGGGGGGAGATTTTGCAAAATAATCTCAAAGATGTTTCTATGAGTATAGAATTTATGTACAATACTCCTGTGGTTGAAAAATTAAGAAAGATTTCTGATAAAAAATGGTATCAATTATGAAAAGGAGTGATTGGATTATTATCTGCTTGAACACACACTTGCCTCGGATAAAAACGAGGCGTTTGCTTTTATAAAGGATTTGCATTATGGTATTATACCAACATGAAAAAAGAGAAGAGAAAGAAAAACGAGATGGTGGTGTATCAGGCAAAAAGCGGAGCGATTGAGCTGCGCGGGGATTTTGGCAAAGAGACGATTTGGGCAACGCAGGCGCAGATTGCGGATATTTTTGATACAACACCTCAAAATATCACACTGCATTTCAAAAATATCTATTCCGAAGGAGAGCTGGAAAGGAAAGCAACTTGTAAGGAATTCTTACGAGTTCAGAAAGAAGGAAATAGAGAGGTGGAGAGAATATTTCAATTCTATTCCCTGGATGCAATTATCGCAGTTGGTTATAGAATCAATTCAAAACGCGCGACGCAGTTTCGTATGTGGGCGACGAAGACATTGCGGCAATATATCATCCATGGATATGCCATAAACAAACATCGTATTGCAAAAAATTATGAGCAATTCCTTAAAGCGGTGGAGGGCATAAAAGCTCTCTTACCGGAAGGCGGGCATATTGACGCGGAGAGCGCATTGGAGCTTATGAAAGCGTTTGCCGATACGTGGCTTTCTTTAGAGGCGTATGACGAGGAAAAATTGCCGGAGAAAGGCGTTACGAAAAAATCTGTTGTGTTCACGTCAGAAAAACTTTCAGAGGCGCTTGTGGAATTCAAAAAACAATTGGTTGCAAAAGGCGAGGCAACCGATTTGTTCGGCATGGAGCGGCACAAAGAAAGCATTGCAGGAATTGTCGGTAATGTAATGCAGTCGTTTGGAGGCGCGCCGGTTTATAATA
>CAYIFB010000052.1:0-1563 GCA_964362665.1 uncultured Gammaproteobacteria bacterium
AAAAATGCAAAGCGCGGCGAAAATTTCTTCGCAGCCCAAGCGCCCGCCGCAGACTCAGGAGTTTATTTTTTCCAATACCGTCGCCGCTATTCCATTAGTAAACGTGATTTACATGGTATCGCATAATTTAGTAAACCAGAAATATATTTTCTACTCACAATTTCCATCGAAAAGACTACTTATTTATGAGACAAGCGATAGTTCGATATACGATAGCATATGTTACAGTAGGCTCAAGTCGATATTTGCAGGGGAAATTTGCAATCGTAAACCGAAAATCAATAGCCTGCCATATCAATCGACCCTTTTCAGTACAACAATATTTCTTCTCTTGTCAACAACCTTGTAGACCATATTGGAAACCAGGATCCGATAAGCATCCTGCTGCAAAGGTATCAAAGCATCTTTTGCATTATCATAAAAAATATACATTGGCTGTCCCATTTTTTCCGTTGCCTTTTGCAACACAAACTCCGAATAAACAGGGGAAATTGAACTCATTTCCGGCTCCGACATACCTAATAAGTCAGTTTTACCTGTGAGAAAAAGCGCCTCGGTTTGATCATCGGGCGCAGCAAAAATGGCAATTTGTTGATCGTTGCCAACATAGTTTTCGATTAAATACACGAGGTTTTCCACTGATCCACTGGATGGAGATACTTGATACGGATTGGTTAATGAAACATATCGATTCTTCATAAACGTCTGCAAGGATATATAAAGGAGGGAATTTGAATATTTTTCGTAAAAGCTAAGGTGAGACACAATTGCACTTATCGTTAAGCTAATAATCAATACGACACCAACACTCGTGCGAAGCAAGAGAGGCAACTCCATCTGATGCCAAATAATTGAAGCCCAAAGCGCAAGCACAAAAATCAAGGGAACACACAATAAAGCAAGATGGTAATCAATATAATACACAAAATAATAAGCATATTGAAGAATGCCGGCAACGGACATTCCGACCAGTATTGAAGCCACAACTTGAGACAGGAATCTTTTTTGTTGAATACTATCGAAGAAAACGGCAAATATCGAGAATAGATAAACAAATATCACTGCACCTGAGCGGAAAACATGAGGAGCAATCGTGCCGCCATCATAAGAGATATTACTATAGGCCCGAAAATAATCTAGGTACATGTTTAAGTCAGGGAATTGCCCCGAAGCAGTGCGCGCCCAAATTAGAAACACTCCCCATAGCACTGTCACGATGCCCATTTGAAGCATTATCCGCCTGCCGAAACATTTTATTCCAATGTCAAAGCGCGAAGCAAAAAGTATATCTTTCACAAAATAGAAAGCGTCAAGAGAAATCAAAACATAGAGAAATGTTTCCAAGCTCCATATACTGGCAACTCCAAAAAAAACAAGTTCCAATATCTGAAGATAGCGATTAGAAAGTTTTATATTGAACAAGGCAGTACACAACAAAAGGTAGACCACGCCATAGCGCAAAGGACTCTGTGCCGGAGTCCGCAGCATACTGGGCCAGTAGACTGATAAATAGTTAAAGTATACAATTGCCAGTAAACCAACAATGCCAAACGTCAAATCTTC